>CAYGQO010000008.1:0-171675 GCA_964352205.1 uncultured Roseivirgaceae bacterium | reverse complement strand
TAGCATGAACATCGCCCAAATAGAAAAGAACTTGCAAAAGCTGATGAAGGCCTTCAACATTTCAAAAGCCCATTCCTCATTCAACCTTCAACATTCAACCTTCAACATTTCAAAAGCCCATTCCTCATTCAACATTCATCATTCAACATTCAACATTCATCATTGATCATTCCTCATTCCTCATTCAATACTCATCATTCAACATTCTTGAAGAACCTTCCACCCACACTACACACACAGCCTTCATTCCTTTTCGTTTGGCATTATATCAGTATTATATTTACCTTAGAAAAGAAACACACACAGCTCCCTTTATTATTAGGCTGTACTTTCAAAAAAACAAGAGGTGCGTTTAGCACACCATATTGGTTGGCTAACGTGCATAAAATCAAATTATATGAGATATATCGTGCATAAAAGTGCACGTTATACATCGTTAGCCTTCATTTGAAAAAATATGTACATAAACGAAATAATAATTGAAAAATTCAGACATCTCGAAAATGAAAAACTTGGTCCTTTTCATTTCAACAATAAGATATCGGAATTAACTGTTTTTGCAGGACCAAATGGAAGTGGAAAGAGTTCAGTACTTGAATTAATTGGATATGCTCTCTCAAGTTCTTACAGTTTAGGATGGTCATTAAGTAGGACATTCAATGGGTTTTCATTTGAAACAGCAATCGGTTTGAGTCCTGATGAACAAACAATTATTATTGATTCACTTAAAAATGAATTAGAAGCTGTAGAAAATTCAATTAAAGAAGGTATCAAGAGTATTGATGAAAAAGAAGGATTAACACCTGAAACTAAAGAAGCACAAAAAAGTCAGTTAATAGCAAATTTAAAAAGGCCCCATAAAAACAAATATGATATTCTCGATTATCTAAAAATAAATGATGTTTATTATAGAGCTTTTGAATACAATACTGGGGAATATGCCAAGAATCCTACTCTTCACAATCAAATACATAGCTATGTAACACGAGAATTAAAAGATAAACTTAAAAGGTCATTAGGCTTTTTTTTAAGAGCTGACAGAAACTATCCGCAAAAAGGTTTTGATAGAAAAAAGATATTTTCATTTGATAATGTTAAAAGAAAAGAACATCTCTGGCAAATGGCGTTTAATACAAGTGAAATTCAATATCTCGATATGTACGAATTTCTAGTTCAGCAGAGATATCATTATTTAAGAGAACTAGGTAATTACTATAATCAAAAAAATAAAGGTATAGATGTTGGCGAAGAACCAGCTGACCCAATAAAACCCTATGAACATCTATTAAACAGTATTTTTCCGGATTATAAATTCGCAGATAAGAATGAGTCAATACCGTCAAACTTATTCATTGAGCTGCCTTCCAAAGAGGTAATAACATTTAACGACCTTTCTTCTGGTGAAAAAGAAGTGTTTTTCATTTTGTCTTTTTTCATAAGACACAATGTAGAAAATGCAATTATAGTTATAGATGAACCCGAACTTCACCTACACCCTGAATTATCAAGGTTGTTAATTAGAAATATAAAGTCAATTAGAAAAGGGAATCAAATTTGGATTGCAACACATAATTCAGAAATTATAGATGAAGCAGGAAGAGACAGAGTTATTTATGTCGCAAGAGATTTGGCAACCAGAAAGGCAAAGTTTATTAGTGGAGATAATGAAGATGATGTAATTATTCAACTAAAAAATCTTTTTGGTTATTCGGGATATATTGGGGTTGCTAAAAATCTCGTATTTCTTGAAGGTGATAATTCTAGTCCTGATAGGAAATTTTATAGCACATTATTCCCTAAAGACAATTCTAATTTCAAGCTAATTCCATCTAGTGGAAGTGATAATTTGAACAAAATAAATGCAGCCATTTTATCTATTATGGATGCGAATTTAGGATGGATGAACTTTTATCTAATTCGAGACCGAGATTATTTAACACCTGCAATGGTTTCAAAATACAGAGCTCATTCTTCAGGTAAAGTTTTTGTTCTAGAGAAACACGAAATAGAAAATTATCTTTTAGAATTTGATATTATTTCAACAGTACTTCAAGAAATTTTTAACATTACAAAATCAGCAGAGGAAATAAAAGAATTGCTTTTTTCTATTGCTATTAAGCTTTCTTCTCAAGTAGTTAGAGATATGATTAGTTTTAGGCTTAATTTAAATTTAAACCCACAAGATTTTTCCATTGGAAAAGTGCTTAACGGAGATGCATACTTTTCCAAAGAAGAAAATAGTTGTGAAGTAATTGAAGATAAAAGCCAAATAATCAAGTCTAAATTTACAACAACTTCGGATGATATTAGAACATCATTATCAACTGCATTATCAACAGAATCTATAGAAGCAATTATTTCGGAATGCGAAACAGAAGTTAAAAACAGCCTTGAAAATGATGAATGGTTAAATTTATTTCCAGGTAAGGAATTACTAGAAACATTGGCTAAAAAATTAGGGATTTCAAATCTCATAAGTTTTCAAAATTCAATTATTAAAGAATATGCTTCAAATCCGGAAGCAATGAACGAAGAATTGAATGAAATCTTTGAGAAAATAAACGAAGGCTAACAATGTGTATAAGTAATAGCGGCTTAAATTATATAACCGAAGTATAAACATAAAACAAAGGTCAGTGCAAAACCGAAAGGTTTGTGAGTAAAAATCCGCTACTACTCATACACGAGACCGTTAGAGGTAATAAATTGAATGCACATGAACAATATAATAGAACTTTCAGAAGATGACCACTTCTTTGAAATTGGTAAGGCTATTGCTGAAAACAGGTTGTTCGCTTATGACCCAAATGATGACAAAGATCAACTAACTTCATGGGGTAGAGAGTGGTATGAAGAAAATTCTAATAAAATTAGAAAAGCTATTTGTTCTTCTTATTTCATAAAAGCATATCTGCAATCAGAAAGAATCAAGAATCGATTTATCATTATCTCTGCTCTTGGCGATGTACTTGCTCCCATTTTTGAAGGAAAACCAGTTCTTTCAATTGCAAGCTTAGTTGTAACTGAAGGACTAGAAACGATTTGTAGTGGAGAATGACTGGAACGTTGCATCGATTTTCGGCTTCAAATTTCTTTTGGGGCCAAGTCAATTTGGTATAGTTAGTGACCAGAAAAAGTTTCGAGAACATTTAAAAGAAAGTGTCTCATTTACAATAAATGAATATCTAAGGGTTGCATACAGCGATGTTCCCGGATTAACCCAATTGCATGATAGAATCAATGTAAAAATCGAGGACAACTATAAAATCAATGGCTATGTTGAACTTGATGGAACCAACATAAACATTGGAATTAACTTCGGTACAATTCTGTCATTGTTTGACCTTTTTTACACTGCAGTTTCTTACCGAGATTTTCACGAAGCTTATGGATCAGAGGGAAGATTTGTAGTCAAAAGAAATGAGAATGCCAATCGTTTTTTTGACTACAGCCATTTGAAAGATCTGAATGATCGAGAATTTGTATTCAATTTTGTTTCTGAAATACCTACTACACCAGAAAGATCTTTTCTTGCGGAGATATATACAACTTTATCAATTTGGTTTATTGTGAGTCACGAAGTAGGGCATTTTACAAGAGGACATACTCATTATAGGAAAGCAATCGCAAGAAATCAAAAGGAGAAATTAAGGTTCGCAGAATTTTCCGAAAATGCGGATATCATATCAGATTTTGAAAGACAAGCTATGGAGCATGGCGCTGACCAAGCTGGAGTCTCCAACTTATTTTTCCCTTTTTTACGTATTGCCGAACATATTACGTCACAAATTCCAAAAAAAGAGTATCACAATCATTTAGAAATAATGCGTATTCTTTTTGGTGCTATTGGAACTGTAAGTCTAATTTTCGAAAAGGCTTCTATTGAAAGCAATAGGGTAATGGAAAAATACCCCTCTCCAATTTGTAGGTTTTTAAATACAATGGTCAGATGCATACAGAACTATCAATTCAGTGGATCATCTATTCCAAAATTCATGAATCCTATTTTGATCAAGGCCGGATATGAGAGCTATTTCAAACACTACGATAAGGAAAAAAATTGGAATGAAATAGAAATAATAATCAAAAACACCTTTTTCGACCTTAAACAAATCTCCGGATTACTTGGCATTCATAAATTCATGGATTTCCAGGAATTGAAGCAGGACGTTCTTAGCGGACAAGTTTTCAATTTTTCTGACAATACTAAAAGACTATCTCCAGTAGGTTTGGAACTTAACAAATATCTCTTACACGATAGAGATACTTTTATTGACAAACTACTACCTTTCAGCAAAATGGCAACCCCAGAATGGTATGATAATAACGAATCGCAATACGGTCATAATGGTTTTAGGTTTGAGCCAGAGGACTTTAGAGGAGTTTAACCTAACGTACCTCTAACAAATGATAAGCTCAATGAGCAAACTGAGCTATGAGCAAATTTCATTTCGAAAAAGTAACTTTGGAATCAATATGAACAGATATGCCCCCACTGGTCTTAGCGTCTCGCTGAGACTCCTTTAATAATAACCCCAGAATACATAAGAAAATGGAGTTGAATCGAATATCAGGACAAAAGAGCAGGACTTTGCTTGAGTTTTATTCCCCACAAGAATGGCCATCGCAATGGGGCAAAATGCCTAAAATGATGTGTCAATTGATAACCGCATTGGAATCAATAGAACATGAGCCTGTTTGGGTATTTACTTCACATGATCAATTAATGTTCACGAATAAGGATGATTACGCTAATTGGCAAGTTATGGTCAAAGTAACCATGGTGGATGAAAAACAGCACTATAAAATCACTGTTGCACAAAAGAGTCCATGGGCTCATTTGATTGGTTTTACGGACAAACATGATTTAGCCGCTGAACTAATATTGAAAGGCCTATTATTTTCTGGTTCTGGTAAAGAACGAAACATCTTCTTAGATTAAAGTGAAGAAATTAAATACTGGGCATAACCTAATAAATCAGACCCCACTAGTCTTAGCGTCTCGTTTCTCTGCCTTTGGCAGGCTAAGACTAAACCAAGATACCGATAGCATTGCAGATGACCATTTACCAGAACAAACTTAAAGAGGTAAAAGCAGTGGTTTTTAATAACCAGCCACAGATTGATGCGGTGATAGCAGTGCGGGACTATATCAATACCCACTATGCTACTGATCTCAACCTTAAAGAGCTTTCTGAAACGCAGTGCATTTCTAAGTTTCACCTCTTGCGCTTGTTCAAAAAGTATTATGGCCAAACCCCTCGCCAATACTTGATTGACCAACGCATAAAGGCAGCTAAGAAGCACCTCTCTAATGGCATGTCCGTTACGCAAACTTGCTTTGCGGTTGGCTTTGAAAGTCCAGGGTCCTTTAGCGTACTCTTCAAAAGCAAAGTGGGTCAATCCCCTTCCCTATTTCGAAAAGAGCAACTTTCAAGAAGTATGTAAAACTCAGAATATTGTATTTTGTATCAACAAAAGCAAAATTCATGAGAGTAACATTGATCAGTATCCCCGTTCGAGACCAAGAAAAAGCCCTAAAATTCTACACAGAGAAACTCGGCTTTATCAAAAAGAAAGATGCCCCATTAGGTGGCGGCAACCGATGGTTAACCGTGGTTTCCCCAGAAGCACAAGAAGGTCCTGAATTGGTATTAGAACCCGCACCCCTTCACTTTGAGCCTAGCAAAGTCTATCAAGACGCCTTGATGGAAGCGGGTTATCCTTATACCCAATTCGATGTAGATGATGCACAAGCCGAATATGATCGCTTGGTGGCGCTTGGCGTTGAGTTCAGCATTGAACCCACTAAAATGGGCACGGTGAAATATGCCGTCTTCAACGACACTTGTGGTAATAACATTCAAATTGTAGAAGAACTGTAGACTATCATCCGCTATGAAAAAGCCAGTCGTACATTTTGAAATCGGGTGTAGTGACATCCCCGAAACAGTTGCGTTTTATAAGGACATCTTCGAATGGGACATTACGCCTCAGGGCAATTCAGCTGCCATCGATATGGGCAATGCGGGTGGTATTCCAGGGCATATTAATAAGCTAGGTCCAGGTGAACCAGAAAACTACATTAACATCTACATCGAAACGGACAGCCTTGAGGCCGATTTAGCATCCATTGAAGATAAGGGCGGCAAAAAACTTGTCGGTCCGATCTCGTTGCCTGACGGTAGAAGCTTTGCTTGGTTTCAAGATATCGCTGGCAACACCGTTGGGTTGATTACGCCAAAGTAGGCTTGCACTGGTGCGCACTTTCAGTGCGGTCCCATCTTCGCCAGCACTCAATGCAAGCCTGCCTGTTGGCAGACAGGTGAGCGCTAGATATAGCTTCACCTTTCTATAAATGCCTTCCCATCAATCCCTTCTTCAATTTCCTTAGGCATGTCTAAGCTCATAAAATTGGCGATAGAAGGCATTATATCTACAATACCTGGGTTTTGATAGAAGGATGGCAATGGCTTTGGGTAATTAGTGACTATCCAAGTGGTGCGTTCTCTTTCTGATTGACCGCCATGACCTTTGCCCGTTTCGGCTGTTCTGCCATGGTCAGTGGTGATGATGATCAGCCACTCTTCATTATGGGCTTGTTCCCGGGCTTGAATCGCCTTCCAAATACGACCTACCTGTGCATCGGCTAGCGCCACAGCCTTCGTCATTTGAGGACTGTCACCATAGCGGTGGCCCATATCGTCTGTATACTCTAAATACACCCAAGAAAGGTCTGGTGCATCACTAGCGATGTAATCGGCAGTTTCAGTAGCCACCATTTCGTCAATGTTTAAGATGTACCTGCGCTCTTCGTCATGTGGAAAGCGTACGGTATCCAATTCAAAGCCATCGAAAGCATAATCCATTTTGAGGTTGCCCGTTTCGGGAAGCCCCTCTCCGATCAGCTTGGTACGATTGTCCAGCCAAGTAGAGAAGATAGCAGTCTTGAGGCTAGGGTCATGTTCCTTCGCCACCCTGAAGATGCTCCAGTAGTCGTAGTTTGGTGCTTTGATGCTATTGCCCCAAACGTTGTGCTTATTCGCCCACACGCCTGTTAGTAAGCTGTTATAACCCACAGCAGAGATAGTGGGTGACTCGGAGACTCCACCCTTTTCCCCGCCTACATAAGCGCGGGTAAAACCTGTCTCGCCTGCAATCTCATCGAGGAAAGGTGTATGGGTGGCTTCTAGTACATCTGCTGGAATGCCGTCCAAGAGGATAAAAGCCACCTTCCGTTCTTTGAGCACGGGCGTACAAGAGGTCAAACCACAAAAGGCAATCAGTAGGCATAAACTAAACTTCTTCATTACATTAAAACTAAGCATAATTGATATACCGCTCAGCTCAATGGGGCAACTAATCCTCATGATGATTTACAACTATTAAGTAATCTTCTATTTGACTATCTTACTTTCAATTATTAACCTCAACCTTATGAAACTCCTTAAGCCATTCTCTTTCACCATTCTACTTTGCTGGTGCTTTTCTATCGAAGCCCAAGTATCCAATCAACTAGAAATGCTCGATGTATTCAACCTAGAATATGTCTCGGATCCACAGATTTCTCCCGATGGACAAAAGGTCATTTATGTCCGTAATTTCAAAGATATCATGACGGATAAGAACTTATCCAATCTATGGATCGCCAACTTTGATGGCAGCCAAAACAGGCCACTGACGACAGGCGAGCAAAGTGATGGATCGCCACGATGGTCTCATGACAGCAAGCGCATTGTATACACTTCCAATAAGTCTGGTAAATCAGAAATCTATTTAAGGTGGATGGATTCAGGAGACGAAATGGTTTTAGTGAACTCGGAGAAATCACCATCAAGCATCACTTGGTCGCCAGATGATAAACACTTGGCTTTTAATATGTTTGTGCCGAAAGTGAAACCTTCTCCGATTAAGATGCCAGCTAAACCAACCGGTGCTACATGGAACGCCCCTCCTAAGTATGTGGACGAATTAGGTTGGAGAAGCGATGGTGTGGGTGAAGTCACACCTGGCAATCAGCAACTCTTCACAGTTCCAGTCTCTGGCGGAACACCTCGGCAGCTTACTGAAGGTGCTTTTGACCATCGAAATGCAGTTTGGGGTAAAGATGGCCAACACCTTTACTTCAGTGCCAACATGAGGGAAGACCGAGAACTAGAAGGTACTGACTCTGATATTTACAGTCTGGCGCTTAGCGATGGAAAGCTCACTAAACTCACCAAGAGATACGGTCCTGATAGCAACCCTAGAATCTCTCCTGATGGCAAGAAAATGGCCTATTTCGGTTTCGATGACACCTACAAGGGATATCAAATTAACCGACTCTATATCGCCAATGTAGATGGATCGAATAGTCAATTAATATCTGGCAACCTCGATAGAGACGTAGCCAACATTCAGTGGGCAGCAGATGGCAAAGGGCTTTACTTCCAGTATGTGGATAAAGCGCACACAAAAATAGCCTATATCACCACTAAGGGTAAAGTCTCTGATATCACCGAAGGTTTAGGTGGCATGTCATTGGGTCGTCCTTATACTTCAGGAGCCTTCTCCATCGCGTACAACGGTAACTACGCCTATACCTGGGCCGAAACCCATGAACCAGCCGATTTAGGTGTAGGCAATGGCGGTCAGAATAAAAGAGTCACCAAAGTTAACGAAGACATCTTCGACTACAAGAAGCTCGGTAAGGTTGAAGAGATTTGGTACAAGTCGTCAGTTGATGGATTAGATATCAACGGGTGGATTGTCACTCCTGCAGACTTTGACTCGAATAAAAAATATCCTTTGATTCTAGAAATACATGGCGGGCCGTTCTCAAGTTATGGCCCCGTTTTCTCTGCCGAAATACAGTTAATGGCTGCTGCAGGTTATGTAGTGCTTTATACTAACCCAAGAGGTAGTACCAGCTATGGATATGATTTCGGCAATCAAATTGACAAAAACTACCCAAGTAAAGACTATGACGATTTGATGTCCGGTGTTGACGAGGTGATCAGCCGAGGCTATATCGATGAAAGCCAATTATTCGTTACGGGTGGTTCTGGCGGTGGCGTTTTAACATCTTGGATCGTTGGGAAGACAGATCGCTTTAAAGCAGCCGTAGTGGCCAAGCCTGTGATCAATTGGTACAGTTGGGCATTGTATTCGGATATGTCGGCTTTCGCCACACGTTATTGGTTCGAGAAGAAGCCTTGGGAAGACCCAGAGAAGTACATGAAACACTCTCCCATTTCGCTCATCGCTAATGTAACCACCCCAACGATGTTATTAACTGGTGAGGCCGACCTAAGAACACCTATTCATGAGTCCGAACAATACTTTACAGCATTGAAGTTACAAGGTGTACCAACTGCTATGGTAAGGATTCCCGGTGCCTATCACGGCATTGCGGCAAGACCTAGTAATTTGATTGCTAAGGTTTCGGCCATCTTAGGCTGGTTTGATAAGTATAAAACTGAGTCAGTGTCGGTAGATATGCGGAGGTAATCCACTCAAAAATATTTCATTAAGAGACCTCGATTAGTATTTAATCGAGGTCTTCTTATATCAATTCTATTTCTGTACTAGCAATCAGCCGTGAATCCACTAACGCTTCGGTTCTTAGGTGTCCAGGATAATCGGGGTGACTACCCAGTGCAGCCAATGCCATCTTAGTGGGATATTTAACAATCAAAACTGCGTCCCACAGGACATCATCATGTGGGCCAATGAGCGTAAACATCGGCTGACCTGACCAAACGAGTTCGCCTCCTACTTCTTGGATCAATGGCGCAACAGTCTTTACATATGCTTGATATCTCTTATAACCGTCAGATTTAAACTTGAGCATATTTATCATAAACAGAGGGCCAATATCTGGCATTTCCATAAACTGTTGTTGCTGTACCGGTGTAGGGTTTATATGCATGGTCTATTGATTTTCCGTTTTAAGATAGTCTTTTCATCAAAGAAAACTCGACTTCCATTTCGTTGATTATCTTTAGGCCTTCGGTAAACCCTGATACAACAATGCACTATAAGTCCATGATTTTCATTCTGTTCTCCACTGCTCTTATGGCTTGCAGTGGTGCAAAGAAGGAAAGAAAGCTGAGTACCGAATACGGCTCCGTAAGCGCCCTTCAAGCCCACCTAGAAAAAGATAAAATGACCTTGTGGACATATCACAAAAAACACATCATCTTATCGACCGAATTCAATGCTTTAGATCCTAGTGGAAATAAAATATCAAAAAGGGATTTCCTCGAAAAATTAAATACTGGGGATTATATCAGCCTAGAAGTTGAGGATGAAGCAAAGCAAAAGTATTATCAGATATTGCCAGTCTCTGACAGCGCAGCAGAGGGCATCAGGGGAATGATTGAGGTAGATGCCTATGTGGCCCTAGAACACTTTCTACAAGAAGGAAAGAATTTTCCGGCATTCACTTTCAATGATTTGGAAGGAAATCAACTCACGAATGAAAGTTTGAAGGGAAAAACGATTTTCTTAAAAACCTGGTTTATCGCTTGTGCTCCTTGTATTGAAGAGATGCCGAGGCTCAATGCCATGATGAAGGCATATGCCAACAGAGATGACGTGGTGTTCATTAGTTTAGCATTAGACGAACCAGAAGCCCTCAGGCAGTTTTTGACCAAGAGACAGTTTGATTATATCGTAATTGCCAATCAGGACGATTTTATTTATAACAACTTAACCAACCTGGCTTACCCTACACATCACATCATTGGTCCTGATGGTAAAATCAAAAAGGTTACCAGTAACTTCGAAGAATTAGATATGGCCAGAATAGCCATGGGTATCTAAGTCCCTGTCTCATCTGGACATGCGTATGCATAAGAATTTCTTTGAAACTCCATGTTGAAACTACTGCCGGGCTTAATGTCCATTCCGGGCCAATCGTCCCAAAGCTTGGCTGCCAAGGTATTGGAAGCAGGTTCAGCCTCTAATTTCCAACCCACTAAAGCCTGAAGTTTCGAATAGCCCTGACTTTGTTTACCCAGCTCCCAATAGACGAGATAATCTTTTCCTACACAAACTACTCCTCCATCTATACTTCCTTCAGACTGAATTTCACCAATGATTTCGGCTACTTGTGTAAGAAACGACTGGTAACTCATACCATCTGGCTTTGCGGCCACCAAGTGACGTACATTGCCTCCCATCCATTCAACGGCTTTATCCACTAAGTAATAAGGCTGTTCGGCAATAAGACTGCCTTTAAAAAGTGTTGGAAAATCTGCCCGACTTTGATCGGTATATACAGAACCATGCGTTAACGTGTAGGTTCTGACCGCTAGGGTATTAAACCCGTTGTGATAAGTATCTTGCGACTCCCAATACAGAATGGCCGTTTCATCCGGCACTGTATCTGGCTTACCTGCCAAATCACAAGGGATGGTTGGAATATAAGCACAAAGCCCAATGGGAGTTTGCATTTCGACTGTAGCTGGTACGAAGACGGTCGATAGTTTATCGTAGAAGTCCTTTACTGCCAAACTGGGTGATCTGTATCCTCTCCATACTCTAACAGCACTCGGAGGTGGTGGTGTGTGTTTCTTCATGGTTATTTCTTTTGAGGTGCGTTACCCGCAGCGACAATTTCAGCAGCTACTTTTTTCAAAAATCCTACTGGGGGTGCTTTCACTTCTGGTTTCTTGTAAGGGCAGCCTAGCGGAAACTTCCAATGGTCGTTCACGCAAAAACTGCATGCCCCTTCTGTTCGAGTGAGATATCCCTTTTCGTCTGAAGTCGACTTCACATAACTCAAGTCGCCCTTATCATATAGCCCTTCCAAAACATCGGCCATCTGTTTGTGCGGATTATAGTAGTCTGGACTCAATACTTTCAGTGCTTCGGAAAACTGCTTCTCCAAAGTCTCAAAAACCAAATAAGTGTCTGAAACGATCTGAATGGCAGTAAAATCTTCAGATTCCTCTCCTAGTACTATCTCGATGTCACTACTACTATCGAAATACTTATAGCAATCGGCATAGTTCTTTTTAAATGCTGCAAAGTCATCACCGCTCATTCTAAACTGTGGCAAAAAGTTCGTGTTATAGGAAAAATGAGGCGTAACGATCAGGCGTGTGCTGAGCTCATATTTCAGCCCACCAATCTCGGTAGAGAACTTGAAGTAACATGGATTACTGTTGTCAATGGTCTCACTGAAAAGGGTAAAGGCACCGTCTTTCGGATATTCCGGCATTGGATATTTCTGCTCTATCAACCCATCAAAGGCATCTCTGAACATATTCCATGATGATTCTCCCACCAGATACAATACAGCAGGCTTGGTCTGCACCATCTGCTTTATGGCCCAAGCATTCTTAGAAACACAGTTTCCGACAATCTTTTTCTCTTGCCCTCCCAGATAGTCTTCATTCCAATGTGGCGAAGCACAGGCAACCATATCCAATTGACCCACATCCTCTCCTATTTGAATGTCGGCATCCTTCATGCCTTTGGACTTCAAAAAAGCCGAAAACATATTAAGCGTTGGCACAAACTGTTCGTAATACCCAATCTGTTCTTGATACACATCGGTGGAAATTCCAGCAGGCACATTCAATCGCGCTGCAATGACATCTCCTTTCTTGAACACATTATCTGGCCCATAGTGATTGTATAAAAGCACATACCGTGGTGTTCCTGTTTTCCAGCTGACAGGAATAACCGTATGACTCTTATCTCCATCGTAGAGCACTTCGATTGAATAGCTAGGATCAGCATTGGTTCGCTCGGCACTTACAACTTTGCCATCCTTTTCAGCAATTATCTGTCCTTCAGCTAGGAGGTGTTTTTTGATAAAGTCAAGATTCAAGTGCTCTTGGTAAACCGATCGATAGCGATAGTAATAGGCATACTTGGTCCAAGCGTCCGTTTTATCATCACTTGTAAAGTTGGGATAAGCCCAACTTGCACCTTGCTGCCCCGGAGCGAAGGCTGTCATGTTTGGGTTAATCCCAATCGTCATGATCGGTGCTTTTCTACAGCCATCCATCACTTCGCCATTGGGGAAAGCTTCTTCTTTGGTTGTGCCCTTCAGCCACAAATAATCCTCAGGGCTTCCATTAGGCTGATTTTCTTTTGGAATATTGCTATCAAAATCAAATGCGGGGTAAGGTCCATAGGGCTGTTTCATTGGGTTATCAGGCCAAAAGAACTTGCACGTTCCGCATGACCTGACGTTATAGACCAAGTCTATTTCTAAAGGGTCTTTTGAATCAACACTAATTGCTCTTGCTGGGTTATAATCGGTTACCGACATGTACGTGTATGGTTGGAGTTAGAAATAAAAGCCGACTCGTCTTATACGAGTCGGCTTCTTGCATGTGCGTGCTTACTGGCCGGAAATGGCCGCCCATGCAGTCAGGGCGCCATTATAACTGGTATAGAATCCAGCAGTTTCATAAATCAAGCTTGACCACTCTTCTCTGACATCATCAGGGATAGCGGTTCCGTCTTGTGCAGTATCAGCTACTACAGGGTCCGAAATATTTCTAACATAGCAATAGTCTACATCCATTAATCCGGCTTGATGCCCAATGACGGTATCGTCCATTTCTAAGGCGGAGTATTGCGAGGAATCATTTCCTTTGGCTATGAAATAGTAATCTGTCGTGAGTAATGGAATTCCCTTTGCCTCAATAACTTTCGGTTTATCGGTATTCGATGGCTCTAGTGGAAAATTGACTAGATCCTTGTACCCAAATGGCGCTGCGTCCTTTTTCTCTTCATGCAGCTTACCAATCAGGTAAGTCAACTCGCTCTTGGTCATGACAGAACTCAATGGAATAAACAGCTTCTCTGCAGCAGGAATCATGTCTACATAAGGATAGAATGATGATGTAAAAGTCTGGTTGTTATAATCTACCCCAGTATTCTGAGGTAACTTCAGTTCAATATGGCCTGAGTTGGTCAATGCCACATCTCCCAAAACCGTTTTGGTAGTGGGCCCTCCTGCTGTACCAATCGAGAATACCTGATCTGGCTTGGCATCTTCTATGATACACTTTGTCATTTGACTTAGACCAGTGATATAGGGTGGGTGAGATAAATGTGTCTCCGACTTAAACAACAATACCCTCTTTTCCTTCCCGGACTTATCGGTTATTCCTACCAGCAGATAATAACCCCAAAGGTCTTCAGCTGATGAGCTAGGCACATTTCGGCTATAAAGCTTCCACGCGTCTCTCCATGTGGTTGGATCGTAGGGCCCTCTTGAAGTGCCACTATTTACGAAAACGTGATCAAAAGCAGCCCATTCAGCGCTTGTCCAAGTGATGACTACTATATCAGCTGATGGCAAGGGTGCACTCGGACCACTATAATCAAACGGGATAATTTTTGGTGCAGACGCGCCTATTGACTTCCAGTCAACTACTGGTAAATCAGGTAAATAAGCATCGTGTGAATATTTTTTGGTTGTAATTCTAGACATGTTGGTGTGTGGTTTATTAGCAAACTAATGTGTAATTCTGGTCTTTGACGGTGAAAGTATTGAGTACGCTCAAGCTCTTGCCTGCTGTAACATTGCCAGCAACATCCCATCCTAATACGTTTCCATGGATTCCGTTGAAAGTCATTTCGCCCGTATCTCGGTAAGTTGCGAAGTATGGAAAGCCTTTAGCATCCGTAAAGGCCGAAACTGCCGTAAGTCCTCTCATTTGATCGGGCGCATCAATGTTCAATACCGGGTGAGAAGGTTCATCAGCACCATCCATAAAATGATCTACATTCACCTTGTTGTACTTGACATTGGTCTTAATAAAGAAGTTCTCTCCTCCCATTTGAAAGAAGGAAAAGCGCGTCCACCCTTGTGCCCAGCTGTCTGTCCATACGGTTTCTGAGTAAAGAGCTTGTGACGATGGCACTGACAATTGATACTTAGCTACATCACCTGTTTCCATATTATAGGCAATGAAGAATAGCCCAAACCGCCATGAAAAAGGCTTAACAGTAGTATTTCCCTTTCCAATTTTAGCGCTGTAGACCTTCGTTAGACTGAAGTCAGCACCAATTTGAATAAAGTCTGCATACTCTGAGCTAGTCCCGTCATAACAGATTAACATTGGCTGGTTAGCCAAGTAGAACGGCTCTACAATGGCACAGCCGAAATCAATAGACTGAGTGGCAACCTGAATAAAGAACTTCCCGCTCTTTGCATCAAAGGCCTGAAATGTAGTGGCTGTTTTGCCTGTAGCATCAAAGGCTACTAAGAAGGTCTCGCCATTCAATTGGAAGTTGGCTATGGCTGAAGTACCTGTGGGCAAACTATTTAGCAATCCGGGATCGACTGGCTCCGCAGAGAACTGACCGTCCGTTGCGGCCGTTGCCGTTTGCAGGGCATAGAGTGTAGTGCTAGACATAATTGTGTGTGTTTATTGGTATTTCAATTTAGAAACCAATCTCCCATAGTTTTATAGCTGAATACCATGAGAATAGAAAATGGTTGGGGAATTCTTTATTTTCATTGAGTGTATTACCTCCCTTACAATAAGAACCTCAAGCAGTTTTCAAGGAATCTCCGGAACAACAGTACCCTTTCGGAAGTGTTACTTTGGCAACAATTGAGAGCAGGTCGTATCAGAGGCTATAAATTCAATAGACAAAAACCGCTAGACAATTACATTGTCGACTTCTATTGTAAGAGACTGAATCTGGTTATCGAAGTGGATGGCGAAAGTCACTTTGTTGGTGATGCGCCAATTAGAGATAGAGAACGGCAGGATATTCTTGAAGAAATGGGTCTCAAGTTTCTCAGGTTCGATGATATGGATGTGAAAATGAACATCTCATTCGTGATCCGAGTTCTGGAAGAGTTCATTGATGATTGGGAGAAGGAGAATCTTTAGCTCGTTTTTGTCATGAGGTGCCGAATCCCCCTAGCCCCCTTTGCCCAAAGGGGGAATCGGTTCTAAGTCAGATCGTTGAAAAGAAGACAATTCGCTACGTAGAAATCTACATCGGGTTGAAACGCTTCAAAAGAAAGATAAACTGTCTTCGTTAAAGTCCCCCTTTCCAAGGGGGTGCGAAGCGGGGGATTATAACCATCCCTAAAATGCACATCCATCACATTGAGCGCTGTGGATAATCGCATGCAAGGAGTTCTCTCATAATCGTGCGTATCCGAATCCCCCCTAGCCTTCTTTACCAAAGGAAATTCTACGCAGTAAGGTTTTCGAAAAGACTATTGAATTTTTTCGCCAAACGCCAGTTTACAAAAGAGGAATCCTGGGTATTAAAGTTAAATTAAATGCGCTGCTCGCCTTCGATAAAATCCCCCTTCTTAAGGGGGGTGCGAAGCGGGGGATTGGGAGAAGGAGAATCTTTAATCGGTTTTATCATGGGGTGTCGAATCCCCCTAACCCCCTTTGCCAAAGGGGGAATTAGTGCTAATTCTGATCGTTGTAAAGAAGACAATTCGCTACAAAGAAATCTACATCGGGTTGAAACGCTACAAAAAGAAAGATCAACTGTCTTCGTTAATGCCCCTCTTCTTAAGGGGGTGCGAAGCGGGGGATCATCAAACCCTCCTACACACTCGATTAAAAGCGCAATACTCGCATTGCTTGAGGTCTTCGGTTTGGGTAAACGGAACTTCAGGGTTATAAATCTCTTGTACCATCTCCTTTAATCTTGTGTCGAAGGCGGTAATGACTTCCTCCGGTACTAGCTGCCCTGCCCTTAACCATTGTGTACCTTGACTTAAGTGTCGCATACTCAAGATACCAATGCGCACCTGATCCGATAAATGACCCCGTGTAAGCAATGAATACAGGTATCCTTGAAAACCAGACTTCAATTCTGGATTCTCGAAATAGGCTTGCGTGTATTCTTCTGCCGGAAGCTTCAACTGCGACATTGCTGAAAGCTTTACCTTACCAGTCTTATAATCAATGATTTGGGTGACACCATCCTTTTCATCGATACGGTCAATGGTTCCGCCAATCTTCACCTTCTCTCCGCTCGGTAAAGAAACGTAGTATTGGAAATCGTTTCTTTCTAGCCCCACCATTTTGAATGGTGCTTGCTTGATGTCTAAGTCCAGAACTTTCTGGACCATTTGCTCCATCACGCGCTTGGTAACAAGGTCTCGCCCAGCCAATTGCTGATTTGGCTGAATGATCTTATTTTCTTCCAGCGAAACGATGAGCTGTTTTTCGACTACGCTTTTCAATAGCTTAACCTGGTCTTTCGAGACTTCTTGACCGAGATAAGGCGTGTAAAGTTTTTCAAGTACCTCATGCACCACAATACCCAGGTTACGAGCATCAATATCTTCCTCCACTTGATCTTGTTCACTAAAACGCGCCACATATTGGAAGTAGAATTTTAGCGGGCAACTGACATAGGTGGTAAGCGAGGTAGGCGAAAGGAATTTTTCGGCCTCGTTGCCCTCCAAGTAACGCTCTAGCATGTGCATCACTTCAGGAACTTTGTCTATGCTAATCGTCCCTTTGTCTGACTGAGGAGGGATAATCCCCTCATAGGTCTTCTCCTTTACTTTGTAGTTCGGCAGCTGCTTATACAGTCTTAACTGTTGTAAAACGAAGCGACTTACCTCACCCGTTGAATCTGCAGCAACGGTATTATCATAAATGAAATGGACGTTCTCAGCACGTTGAATCAGGCGCTTAAAGTGATAGGCGTAAATGGTATCCTGCTCTTCGAAAGTCGGGAGTTCAAAGACTCGCCTCAAACCGTAAGGTATATATGAATTGAGGCTTCGCCCTGCGGGAATCTTTCCTTCGTTAGTAGAAAGGACGATAACATTCTTAAAGTCAAGCGTTCTTGTTTCTAGGAAACCCATGATCTGAAAGCCACGAACCGGTTCGCCTTCAAATGGTATTTTAATAGATCTAAAGTGTTCTTGAATAATCTTTTTGATCAGCCTAAGGGAGAAGCCATCTCGTGTTTTCAAGTAGTCGTTCAACTGATTGAGTGACTTCAAGAAGAAGTAAATAAACTCACGATCAGCAACTCCACTTTCAGATCCTTTAAAGTGATAGAATACTTTTGTCAGATAGGTTTTAAAGGATTGACTCAAGATCTCCCAATCTGCCTTAGAGCCAAGCAAAGCCCTTAACTCTGGTGATTTGATCCGCTCCATCAGCGCCTTCAATCCCACCTTATTCTTCTTTTCTTGAACAAACCAATGGTTCAAGTGATCATAGATGCCTTCATGGAAAATGGCAGTATAGGCATTGGAAAGAAATGGTCTTAGGTCGTACACATGGAAGATTACGTCACCTCCCACTACTTTGGTTCTTCTCATCAACTCTAGATAGCTCAAAGCAAAGTCATAGACGACTGTAGACTTCATAGGGTAACCCATGGTCACATTGAGCTTCTGGTCTTCCAAAGGAATGGCATAGAGCAGCGGCAACAGTAGTTTCTCATCTGCCAACACAATGGCAGACTCTTCGGGCTTGAAGCCTAAGGCAATGGCCTCAGCCATTAGATATGCAGCCAGATGTGCTTGTCCCATTAACTGCGGAACCGCATGAACAGTAACGTTCTTAGACGCTTCTAATGAGTTGGCATTAATCCAAACTGAGTCTGGCCATTTTTGCTCATGATCTCGGATAAAATCGCCAGCCTCCTCTTTTTTATCTCTTAGATAATAGGTGTCAACATCCCAATAAAGTGTGCCTCTTTGCGATTTTACCAAAGCATCGAAAATCACCTCTTCAGATTTAGAAAGGGCGTTAAACCCACAGATATGGTAATGATCATATTTATGATCGAAGTGTTCCTGCTTAAGGATTTCGGCTAGATTTCGATAGAGCATTCCTCCGTAAGCCTTCTCTTCTTTGAGTAAGGTGTCCTGATATTCCACATAGACGTTACCTACCTCTTGCCAAATTTTTAGAAATTCGGTAAGCAGCTTGGTCTTCTCTTTCTTCTCTGTTAGGGTTCGATAGCGTTCTATGATGCCTCGGAGTTCATCGTTATACCCGAAGACATGATCTATTTCTTTAATGTTTTGCAAAGCCGAATAGATCTGCTTGGCGTCTGCCATATAGCGATCTATCTCGTCATAATCTTTTAAGATGACCTTACCCCAAGCGTAGAACTTATCGAATTCAAGGTCTTTATCGCGTTTTTGATAGACTTGGAATAGGTTGAAAAGCAGGGTTAACTCATCTGTAATATTGAAACCCGTCATCTGCTGTACCAAGTCTTCGATACTCAGGATCGTAGGTAAGATGAAGTTCTGGTCTCCAAAACGGTTCAGCAACGCGCGCTTGAAGAATACGCCTCCCCGTTTGGTCGGAAAGACATAGCAATGTCCCTTGAGTGCTTGTACAGCACTTTCGTCAATGTGATCGACTAGTGATTCGTGGAAGGTTTTCATAAGCTCACCTCTCTTACGATAACTGGTTCAACATAAATCAAATGCCCTTCCACTTCTTCGAAGCCTAGGGCTCTCATCGCTTTCATATAGCGCCTCACTTGTTCATGATGTGATTCTCCCTCTTTCTCCTTCTTGTAGTCAATCACAATGGCTTTTTTGCCTTGTGTGAGAATTCTATCTGGCTTGTGAATTCGGTTGTCATACCAAATCTCTCGCTCATTGAGCACTTCGAAGCCATCTGAAAACCATGGAGCGATGTTAGCATCTTCAAAGAGCTTCGTAATTCTTGATGACACGGCTAAAACTGATTTCTCATCGAGTTCACCAGCCTGTTGCATTTGTTTGAGCACTGGCTCTAAATCTTCTACAGTATTGATGGCTGACAGTACTTCGTGTACTTGATTACCAATGGTGATGTTCTCTGCGTCTTGTGTCTCTTGAAGCATAAAGAATCGCTCAGAATCATTCCTAATCGTTAGTTTTTGTAGATATGAAGAACTTGGATAGACCTTAATTCCGATGGCATCACTTTTCGTTTCATTCGTTCCTACTTTATCAGCAGAATTACCAAAAGTGTAGTCTACATAACCACTTTCGGCTTGCTCTTGACTCTCTAAGCCTGGGAGTATCTGCCAAAGCAAAGATTGAATATTCGATGGAGCGGCTGCTTTACCTTTCATTTCACCATTTGGTGCAGAGATGTATAATTTCTCTCTGGCGCGAGTAAAGGCTACATAAGTCTTGTTCAACACATCCAGCACAAACTCTTTAGACTCTTGATAAAAGGCTTCAGCAAAATGAGAGTTTGCCAAAGAACGTTTTGAGTAATCTAGCGGAACGAATTTTAAGTCTTGATAATCTATCGGCAGGTCTCGTGTCCAGAACTGATGCCTCACTGGTGGCAGAATACTCCAATGGGCAAATGGAATACAGACAATCGGAGCCTCTAGGCCCTTGGACTTGTGAATGGACATGATTCTTACCGCATTGGTCTTTTCGTTGGCGGAAACCGTAGTATCAATGCCTTCATTGTCCCACCATTCCATAAAGGTATTGATGGAATTGATTCCTTTTTGGGTTTGCTCGAGCACTACGTCTTGAAACTGCTGAATGTAAACGTCTGCATGATCGGTAAAGTCAAAAATCAGCAGTACTTCGCTTACCAGATCGAAAAGTGATTGTTGCTTCAGGTGGTGCTTCTGTTCTAGAAATTCTTTGGGGAAAGCAGCTTCTTCCAAGGACATTCTATTATCTCTTCCTCTGAAAAGTACGCGTTCATTGTCCTGGCCGCTCAACTGATGATAGAGCCTGATTAAGTTTAGAAGCAGTATTTCATCATAATCTGATTGCAGGTATCGGAAAACTTCTAATACAAAGACGACCAAATCACTTTGTGTAATCCTGAGCGATTCTCCATTGATGAATGGGATATTCTCGGCTAAAAGTGCGTTCGCAATATCTGGAATCTCGCCATTGGCGTTCACGAGGATCAAAAAGTCACTGAATTCAAAACCTTGCGCCTGATTCGTTTTAATCGCATCCAATAAGTCTACTAGTGCAGAAGCTTTCCATAAGGTCTCATCCTTATCGTAAAACCTGACCCGTACAAAGCCACCGGCCTTGCCTTTGGCTTCTTGATGGTGATTGGCATAAGCGCTTTCGAAAAGATCAGTATCGGTGATGGCTTCATTTTGCCTAATGGCAATGGGTAGCTTTTCGAACAATTGATTATTGAAATTGACTATCTGGCTCAAACTTCGATAATTATCTACCAAGTTCTTGTCTGAGTCTGCTGTGTAGAAGGCACCAAGATCATTTTTCAACTCGGTTAGCAGCAAATTCATATTGCCTCCTCTAAACCGATAGATAGATTGCTTTACATCTCCAACAATGAGGACGTTATTGTCTTCAGAAAGCGCATTGACCACAAGGGGCTGAAGGTTACTCCA
Source organism: uncultured Roseivirgaceae bacterium (assembly GCA_964352205.1). Classification (GTDB taxonomy): domain Bacteria; phylum Bacteroidota; class Bacteroidia; order Cytophagales; family Cyclobacteriaceae; genus Roseivirga. Next base: position 150,363 of record CAYGQO010000008.1, on the reverse strand, counting down.
CTGGAAATTGGAGGTATCTTGAAACTCATCGATCATGATGTGCTTGAAGAAGCTGCCTAGCTTCTCGAAGATAAATGGTGCGTCTGCTTCGGCTAGTATATCTTTTAATATCAGGTTGTTATCCGAGATTAACATCACATTGTGTTCGTCTCGGTATTCCTTCAAATGCTTATTGAGTTCTTCTAATAGGCCATAAGAGAACATGTTCTTTAGCAGCACTTTAGCCGTATTGTAATCGACTTGATAATCTTCTATATACTTGACAATAGCAGGCGCTATTTCGCCAAACCTTCCGGCTACCAGAGCATCAATTTCAGCGATTTTAGGAGAGGTCTTTGTATACCAAGTATCATCTCCATTCGCAGTCTTTAGAAAGGTGTTGGTCAGCTCTAGATCGCCCCGAACAAGTTTTTTAAATGTATTGGCGACACTGCGTGATCCACCTTTAAAGTCTTCCGTAACCAATCCATGTTTCGTCAGAAGATCGAGAGCTTCGTTGCCGAAGGCTTTTAACTCGTTTTCATAACCCCTGACTGTTTTACTCATGGTTAGAATGAGTTCTTTCAGTCTAACTAAGTCTAGATCTACATCACGAAATCCATCTTGAAATGCTTCAGAAAAGAGGCTCTTACCTAGTTTCTCCATGTTCTGATCAACATTCCACGACTTATCATTCTCCATTTGCTCATTGGCAAAGGATACCAACCAATCACGAACTTGCTTATTATCATCTAGGCTTCGAAATAGCTGATCTATGGATTCTTTCAGCGCCAGGGAAACATTCATCTCGAGCTCGTAACTCATGGGTAAATCGAGCTCGCGAGCGAATGATCTTAACACTTTAGAGAAAAAGCTGTCTATAGTAGAAATTTCAAATCGACCATAATTATGAATGATCAATTCGTAGGCTTCGTTGGCTCTAGACCTTATTCCTTTATCGTCAAGCTGTCCACCTAATGCATCTTTGATGCTCTGAAACATGGCCTCTTCGCTCCCTTCAGCAATTTCAAGCAAGGCATCTAGAATCCTCCGCTTCATTTCCTCTGTCGCCTTATTGGTAAAGGTGATGGCAAGGATGTTCTTGAAGTCAGATGGATTGAGCAATACGAGCTTTAGGTACTCTCTTACAAGGGTAAACGTCTTACCTGATCCGGCTGAAGATTTGTATACGGTTAGTGGCAATTCGACTTTGATTTAGACCAAATATGAAATTAGTCAATGCCGAAGGAATCAGAAGGAATTACCGAATTAACTTAATGCTTCCTCTGAAAGTTTCCTCAAAAGCTACGTCATTAAGAGAACCAGCGTAAAAGACGACATAGGAGTATTTACCATTGGGCGCTGGAGCTCCTCCAAAATTGCCATCCCACCCGGTATCTACGTCTTCTGTTGAGAAGACCACCGAACCCCAATTATTATAAATCTGCATTGAAAAAGTAATTGAGCAATCTGCAACTGGTTTGAACTCATCGTTCTCACCATCTCCGTTTGGACTAAAAGCATTAGGGATAAAGATTCGTGGAAAGCGCTCTGTAACCTCGATGCTAAACGAATCCGTACACCCATTGGCATCTACTATCGTTACAGTGTAAGCACCTTTGCTCAAGTTTGAGGCATTCGGGTTATCGTCTGATGACGCATTGCTCCAGAAAAACTGATAATCTGGAGTTCCACCCTTAGCATCAATAAATGCCGTCCCGTCTGATGCTTGCGGACAAATAGGCTCATTGATTAGTGTTTGAATATCTTCTTCCAATAAGGTAGGCTGTCCGATTACAAAACTTGTTGATGTTTCACAACCGTTAGCATCACGAATATCTACCTCATAGCTTCCTGCCGGAAAATCAGTAACCAATCCGGTATTTGTACTTCTGGAGAAACCATTAGGGCTTGTCCAGTTATAAACAAAATCTCCATTCGGGAATCTTGTACCTCCCGAAAGGACAATTTCTGCTGTTCCATTTGACTCTTGAAAGCATCTCACATCATTGGTTTGAACGTCAGTAACCATCAGTACGTCTGGTTCCATAACCGTATAGGTTTCTACCGTTTGACAACCAAGCTCGTCCGTGATAGTAGCTGTGTAGTCTCCAATAGCCAATCCTGTGACCTCTAAACCTGTTTCTCCATTACTCCAGCTTACGGTATAATCTCCTGGTTTACCACCAGCTATTGACAAGCTAATTATCCCATTAGATTCACCATTACAAAGTACATTGCTGATCGTAGGTGTAGCTGTTATTGGGTTGTATATAATCACGTTAGTAATTTCCGAGGTGCCATCACAATCATCTATCAATGTGTTTGACTCTAAATAGAAAATCTGTCCGTTGGTTGAATTACCCCAATCCACAAATACCTCATTACTAGCAGGGTCTGTATCGGCTGTAAATGTTCCTCCTATGACGGTCCAGTTATAATTCGATCCATTCGTTTGGTCTGTAAAATACCTTACTCTATTGCGGTCAGAATAACAGACCTCAGACAGTCGACTATCAAAGGCAATAAAGCTGTCAGATTTAGGATCAGCTGGTTCTAAGAGCTTATTGATGACTACATTATAAGTAATGGTATCACCAATACAGGCAATACTATTCGTAGGGATTAGTTTTAAAGAAGCATCATTTCTAGAGCTATTCCAATTGACGATCACCTCGTCAGAATTGGCGCCAGAGACTATGTCACCTCCGTCTATTATCCATTGATATGTATTACCGGCAGGGCCTATTGCTTGATAAGAAATGCCATCTACATCAGGACAAACGGATAGCGGTCCAATCATATCATTCACTACAATATCCTCAACTTGTATGATTTTCTCTATGGTCTCAGAATTACTGCTACAAGCTCCTCCACCGTCTGAAGCGACAAGAACAACAGTATACTCACCTGGTTGTGTGTAGGTATATGTAATATTTGCTCCTGTACCAGAATTTCCATCTCCAAAATCCCACTCAAAAGTGTTAAACCTTGGATCTTCCCCTGCAGGCACCTCAAAGTCCGCTGTAAAATCTACTAAAGAGCCAACACAGGCTTGAGTAATTACAATACCGATATCCTCATCATCAGCAACTATATCTAGGTTTAAATTTTTTAAGCTAACACCAGCAGAGTAGCCAAATGACTCGGCATTTCCATACCCATACACGTAAGCGATAACACCATCTTCAGCTGTAATCGTATGATTGCCTCGAGCGATTTCTTGGGAATAATAAGCTTTGTCTCCTGTAACTATAAACAGGTTCGATATCTCAACGCCATCTAGCAAAATATTATTTAAAGATGATGCTGTGGTTACTAGTGTCAAATAATATCGGTCTATCTCATCGACTACAAAAGCATTAAAAGTGGCAGAATTAACTCTTTGTTCTATTGGACTCACCAAAATCATAAAAGGATCACCAGTTACACCATCACACAACTGACTTCGGCTAAACTGCGCAAAAGTAATTGGCTTATCTGCACTTACATTTCTTACGCCATCCAATGCTTTGTTGATGTAATAACCTCCTGCGTCAAGAGAGATTGGATCTTCACCGTCTATGGTAACGGTAGTTCCATCTTCAGAAGCAACAATCTTTACATAATCCCCGCCTTGTCTTGTTTCATAGGGAACAAATAGAAAGTTTTGACCCCATGTAGAAACTGGAAACATTTGTTCTATCAAGTGGTCCCTGAACCCGCCACAGCCTCCAACATTAGTAAACGGATTGCCACCGAAAACAGCAATACGTCCACAAGAGCCGTTTTGACCTTCAACTGCTTGCACATATGTTCCTGTTAAATCATTTGCCGACCTGAGCTCATATGTCTCTCCAGCGTTTAGTGTAACCTGTGTAGTCACACCTTTAAGTAGCCCCTCAAAAGTATCTTCCGAGGGCGTTATTTCTACTAGGGTATTATCTTCTGTAGCTACAATCAGCATAGAGGCCTCTCGAGCTTGCGGTTCTCTTTCTGCTATAGGTTCGATGTGTGAAACGACATAGTATTCCTTTCCTAAGGCAGGTGTAGGTAGTATGACGGTAGCATCGGCACTATTTCTCCTCTTGTTTAAGCTGTAAACCGAAATATCAACATCCGAGACAATGTGTAGACCAAGATTCGTTACGCCTTCATCTAAAGGCATAAAGTTGAGTGGAATGGTCAGACGAGTTGCAACCCCCGGACTCACTACGAAATTTCTAGTATAGCCCTCTAATGGCGCCATTACTGTAACATCGGCTACCTCGCTTGAACTAAAGTATATTTCAAGATTAGTCGCCCCGGCATTCTCCATAAAACCTAACCAGAAATCCCTTCCCTCGGTAGTAATTTGCGAAAAAGCAGTGATGCTGCTAAATGCAATAAAAATAATGATTAGTAATCTCCTCAAATTATTTAGTGTCGGTCGACTAGTTAAAACTAGAAATCAAAGATGGTCATATTTTCTTTTTCTCAAATGACTTGTTGAAGCAAATCATCAGGTTGATCAATTCTATGACAATTTGAATAACGAAAAGTTTGATCAAAGTCACATTCTCATGCTCATGAATTTGTTTCTTCAATGAATATTCAATTGCTTTGGGCAAATTTTTAGTCCATGGAAATTAAAGCCAAAATCCAAAAAATCTTTCCTTCGCAACAAGTAACAGCCAGCTTCAAAAAGAGAGAGTTTGTTGTTGAGTATGCCGATAATCCCCAATATCCAGAATTCATAAAATTTGAGTGTATTCAAGACAAATGTGATCAGCTTGATGGTTTTGCTGAAGGACAAGAAGTCAATGTAAGTTTCAACCTAAAAGGCCGTAAGTGGACTGATCCACAAGGCGTTGACAAATACTTTAACTCATTACAAGCTTGGAGAATTACAGCAGACCAAGGTCAAAGCGCAGCACCTGCTGGGGCTACACCTCCCCCCCCTGCTTCTAATGACGAACCTGACTGGCTAAACGCCAACGAATCTGATGACCTACCATTTTAATTAATGCGATACGACTTAGTTGTTATTGGTGGTGGTATTGTAGGACTAGCTACGGCATATAAAAGCCTAGAAAAAAATCCGAAATTAAAAGTTGCCTTGATCGAAAAAGAAGATCGATTGTGCAAGCACCAAACAGGTAACAACAGTGGCGTTATTCATTCAGGCCTTTACTATAAACCGGGAAGTTTAAAAGCTACCAATTGTATTAATGGCTATAACATGCTGCTTGATTTCTGCCAAAAGGAAGAAATTGAATATGACCTGTGCGGCAAAGTTGTAGTTGCCACAGACGACTTTCAAAAACCTTTACTCGAAAATCTCTATAATCGTGGATTAGAAAATGGGTTGGACAAAATCTCAAAGATCAGTGTTGAAGAGCTAAAGGAAATTGAACCACATGTCAATGGCATCGCAGCCCTAAAGGTTCCTTATACAGGGATTGTTGATTATGTAGCCGTTGCGGAAAAATACGGAGACAAAATCAGAGAAGCTGGAGGCGACATATTCTTAGGAGAGAAAGTTTTAGACATCCATGAAACTGCTTCTGGTTCTACCGTAGAAACATCCAGGCAAACGCTAGAAACTAAACTGGTAGTCAATTGCGGTGGACTGTACTCCGATAGGCTGGCTCGTAAAACATCAAATGAAGTCGATTTGAAAATTATTCCTTTCCGTGGTGAATACTTCAAGTTGATTCCAGAAAAAGAATACCTAGTAAAGCATCTGATTTATCCTGTCCCTGATCCAAACTTCCCTTTCTTGGGTGTTCATTTCACAAGAATGATGAAGGGTGGCATTGAAGCAGGACCAAATGCTGTACTTGCCTTTAGGCGTGAAGGCTATAAAAAGTCACAAATCCATCTGGGTGAATTAGCTGAATCACTCATGTGGCCTGGTTTCCAAAAAGTTGCTAAAAAGTACTGGAAAACTGGCTTTGGTGAACTTTATCGTTCATTCTCGAAAGCCGCTTTTACCAATGCCTTGCAAAAGCTTATTCCTGAAATTCAAGCATCAGACCTAGTAGATGGTGGGGCGGGCGTTCGAGCCCAGGCATGTGACCGTAATGGTGGTCTGCTGGACGACTTCTCAATCATTGAAGCCAAACACGCTATAAATGTTTGTAATGCGCCTTCACCTGCGGCAACTTCTTCTTTGTCAATAGGCGACACCGTAAGTGATCTTGTGATTAAAAGATTCTAGGTCTATTTGATCGGATAAACCAAAGCCAGAATTTTTAGATTCAGTATTTTTTTGATTTATTCCCCCAAAGAAACGAATCAAGAAAAATGAAAATTAGGTTATCAGCATTAGCAACACTTTTAGTATTGCTATCCTTCCATGCAAAAGCACAGGACTTAAAAATTGGTTATGTCAAATTAGAAAAAGTGTTTGCAGAATGGCCAGAGACTAGAAATGCAAACACTGAACTAAAGGATTATGAAAAAGCATTAAACTCAAGACTTCAGGCCAAAGTAAAGGACTTCCAAACCAAGTATGCCAGCTATCAGGAAACTGGAACAAGCTTGGATGCTGCAACAAGACGTGATACTGAGGTTGAATTACAAAACCTTCAGACACAGATTCAACAGTTTGAAGCCAATGCCCAGCAATCTGTTGCTGAAAAAAACGCATCACTATTGAAGCCTTTGCAGAAAAAATTAAGTGACACCATCGAACAGGTAGCCAAAGAAAATGGATACACCCACATATTAACGTATGGCAGCGCTGTGGTTTACACCTCCGATAAGTCTGGGGATATCTCTTCTAGAGTTGCTCAAAAGTTGGGCTTTACACTTACTCCTGACACACCGTAGAGAACCTTCCAAAAGCATTTAGGAATGTCTTAAAATAGATATATTGAGGCATGAAGAAATTCTTGATGCTAACTTTATTATTGTTATATGTTTCAATTGGTCAGTCTGCTTTGTCACAGACACACACTTTCATGTCTTATAACATTCGTTATAATAACCCAAATGACGGCCTAAACAGGTGGGATGAAAGGAAAAATGAAGTAGTTGATTTAATCAAACACTATGAGCCACTCGTCTTTGGTATTCAAGAGGGACTTTTAGAGCAAGTCCAATTCATCAAGAATAAATCTGGCAGCTATAATTATAGTGGAGTAGGTCGAGATGATGGAAAAGAGAAAGGTGAGTTTACCGCAATATTCTATAACAAAGAGAAACTCACGCTACTTAATGAGGGTACCTTTTGGCTATCTGAAACACCCGGAGTAGTAAGCAAGGACTGGGATGCGGCACTGCCAAGAATTTGTTCATACGCACAATTCAAAATCAACGACTCAGGGAAAAATTTCTGGTTTTTTAATACCCACTTCGATCATATTGGAAAAGTAGCGCGAGCCAACTCGGCAAGTCTAATCGTTAAAAAAATTAGTGAAATATCTGGATCAACATCTCCCGTTATTCTTACTGGAGATTTTAATGCATCGCCTGATAGTGAACCCATAGCTAATATGAACAGCTATATGCATGATGCTTATTCTAAATCAGAAAAAGGATTTTACGGTCCTTTAGGCACATTTAGTGGCTTTGACACTGACGCTAAATTGGAAAACAGAATCGACTACATCTTCTTTCTCAACGTCCTTCCTATCAGTCTTACACATATTGACGACAGAAGAAAAAATGGGCTTTGGGTTTCAGACCATTTGCCTGTTTTACTTCAAGCGAAGTTCTAGCTTACTCAATTTGTGATCTAAACTGGAGTTGTTAAAAACTCCAAGGTCCTTAACTCTGAATAACTATACGCTTCACCTAGAACCATAAAACCCACATGCCCACCTCTTTTTGGTGTTTCGAGATAGATGTTAGGTAAATCCTTAGCCAACTGATAGGGAAAACAATTACCTATTAACAATGGATCATTTAGGGCATTGAGAATTAACAAGTCTCTAGAAATCTTTGGAATGAATGGTAAAGGATTACAATGCACATAAAAGTCAGCCCTGCTTTTGAAACCATGAAGCGGTGCTGAATACTTCTCGTCAAAAGCTTCCAGCGTTTTGATGTTATCAAGCCCTGAAATATCTATTTCAGGGTACTGTTCGGCCTTACGGCTCAATTTTACCTTTAGCTTGTTTAAGAAACGCTTCTCATAAACTCTATTACTACGCCAGCTCAAAGTGTCCACGCTCTCAGGTAAAGAACAAGGAACGGATATAACTACTGCTTTTTTCACTACATCGGGTAGCCCATGCTCCCTCTCCTCACCTAGGTAACGAATGGTTTGACCACCACCCATACTCATACCCACCATGGCCATTTCCTCATAATCTCCAATGGCAATCGCATGATCTACAACCGTTCTGACATCATAGCTAGCTGCATGATGATATAAGATTTTTTGACGATTCATCTCTCCATTACAGCTTCGATTATTCCATGCCAAAATATCCCAACCATTTTCCGAGAAGAGTTTTGCCATGGCCAGTACATAGTGTCTATCTGAGCCACCTTCCAAACCATGAGAAATTATGAGCAACTTCTTCTTCCCATTTTTGATCCAGTCTAGGTTTAAAAAGTCATCATCTGGAGTCTCAATTTGTTCTCTTTGATAATCAACACCTCTAATTTTTCGAGACATGCTAGGTATGATGGTCTCAAAATGTCCATTCAAATAAAAAAATGGCGGTCCCTTATAATTGGAAGCTACAACTGGCATGTTTTATCAGGTATATTTGGGGTTATTAGTAAATAATAAACTTGTCGAGAAAGTTAATTGATTATAATTCTATTGAAAACAGGGGGAGTTTTGAGTTGGAGATTTTTTTGGGGATTGGTCATTTTTTTGGCAACTGTGATCTCGCTTTCTGGTCAGACCATAAAAGTCGTAAATCGAGCGGATAATAAGCCCATAAGTGAGGCGACAATTCAAGAGAAAGATTCAAACAGAGGTGCGATCACTGGTGCCAATGGAACCGCCAACCTGAAAGGTTTTTCGGAGTCAAGTACACTGCTTATAAGACACCCGTCTTTCCGCCCAAGAGAAATTAAGTATACCGATCTTCAGCGACTTAACTTCATCATATCCCTTGTAGAAGAGTTCTATCAGATGGACGATGTAGTCGTCTCAGCCAACAAATGGGAACAGAACAAAGTTGAAATCCCACAACAAATCGCTGAATATGAAGCAGCAGAAATTGCCTTAGCTGAGCCTGCAACGGCTGCCGACATTTTAAGTATGAACGGGCAAGTGTTTGTCCAAAAAAGTCAGTTAGGCGGTGGTAGTCCAATGATTAGAGGGTTTTCGGCCAATTCTGTTTTGATCGTTATAGATGGAGTAAGAATGAACAATGCCATTTACCGAAGTGGTAACCTGCAAAATGTCATTACGCTAGATCCTAACAACTTGCAAGGTGCAGAAGTGGTATTTGGACCAAGCTCTGTAATCTATGGAAGTGATGCCCTAGGTGGTGTTATGGATTTTCACACAAAGACACCAAGTTTCTCTAATAATGGATTAGGTTTTAAAGGATCAGCATTTGCAAGGTATGCTTCGGCAGCTAATGCGAGCACAGGCAATGTACAGTTTGAGGTTAATCAGCCCAAATTCTCCTCTCTGACGAGCTTTACCTTCAGCAATTTTGGGGACCTAAGAACTGGTGCTAATAGAACTGATGAGTTCCCTGATTTTGGAAAGCGATTCGAATACGTTGAGCGCATCAACGGTGTAGATGTGATTGTTCAAAACGACAATGTTAATCGTCAGGTTGGCTCTGGTTATGATCAATACAACCTACTCCAGAAATTCAGGTGGAGACTGGGATCATTCTCAGATTTCACTTACGCCTTTCACTATTCCAACTCATCGGACATACCCCGTTATGACAGACTAACACTAAGAGAGAATGGAAGTTTGAGAAACGCAGAATGGTACTATGGTCCACAGGCCTGGCAGATGCATGCGCTACAGACTCGCTTTTTCTATCCGAACAAAATATTTGATCAAATGAAAATGACAACGGCCTTTCAAAAGATTGAAGAAAGCCGAAATGATCGAAGGTTTGGTAGAAATACTTTGAGAAGTAGAACTGAAGAAGTAGATGTTCTCTCCTTTAACCTTGATTTCGAGAAAGTTTTCGGTCTACGTGGTGAGCTTTATTACGGACTAGAAGCGATCAATAATCGTGTAAACTCAAGTGCATTTACGACCAATATTGACACGAACGAACAAAATCCAACGAGCACGCGATACCCTGATGGTGGCAGTGATTACAACTCTTTTGCTGCCTACGTCAGTACAAAAAACCACTTAAGCGACATTCTAATCTTTAATTCTGGCCTTCGCTATAGCTATGTAAAGCTGAACGCTCAATTTGACGACAATACCTTCTTTGACTTTCCATTTGACGAAATCTCAATTGCGAATGGTGGTTTGACTGGCAACCTTGGTTTGGTGTACCTACCCAGTCAAGGCTGGAAATTCAACACCATGCTTTCAAGTGGATTTAGAGCCCCCAATGTTGATGATGCAGGAAAAGTATTCGATTCAGAACCTGGAACTGTTGTAGTGCCTAATCCAGACTTGAAGCCGGAGACGAGTTACAATGTAGAGTACGGTATAAGTCGGCAGGTAAATAAGTTAAAGGTGGAGTTTGTAAACTACTTCTCCTTTTTGAGAAATGCCTTGGTCAGAAGACCATTTACCTTTGATGGACAGTCGCAAATTACTTACGATGGAACACTGAGTGATGTGTTTGCCGAGGTAAATGTAGGCGAAGCTTTCATTTGGGGCTTTAGCCTAAACCTCTCAGCGGAAATCTACAATAACATTACGCTGCGCAGCAGCATTACTTACACGGAAGGAGAAGATACAATTGAGAACCTCCCGCTAAGACATGTTACTCCGCTGTTTGGTGAGACAAGCATCAGTCTAAAGCAGCAAAAATTTATTTCTAGTTTTATGGTTAGGTACAGCGGTGGTTTTGCTTTTGAAGACCTTGCCCCTTCTGAACAAAACAAGCCAGAGTTTTATACAGCTGATGGTGCTTTGCCCTGGATGGTATTTAACATTAATAACTCTTATCGATTAAATGACAAACTCACAATTAATCTGAACATAGAAAACTTACTAGACACGCATTATAGACCTTATTCATCAGGTATTAGTGCTCCAGGGTTTAATGCTGTATTATCGCTCAGAGCTGTATTTTAGCATCATAACACTTTGTTAATCTTTGCTTTATCATAAAGACAAATGACGATTATATATTTATCCTGATTCTTATCGAATCATATTTATTGGGTGTTAATAAAAAAGGTCTGTTCGTCAGGCTTTTTTTATGGAGTTTCTTCTCAAAACTCCTGACATGATATAACTTGCCTTCCGAATTTAAAATAGTCGATGCACGTAGCAATAGCAGGAAATATTGGGTCAGGCAAAACCACCCTCGCCAAAAAACTAGGCAAGCAGTACAATTGGGATGTGCAACTAGAATCAGTTGAAGACAACCCTTATTTGAAAGATTTCTATGAGGACATGTCTCGGTGGTCTTTTCACCTGCAGGTCTACTTTCTCAATAGCCGATTTAACCAAGTATCAAAAATACGCGAGTCAAAAAACGGCACCATACAAGACAGGACCATCTACGAAGACTGTTACATCTTTGCTGCCAACTTGTACAAGTCTGGCTACATCGTTGAAAGAGACTATAAGAATTACCTTGAGCTGTTCAAGTCAATGATCAAACATGTACAGCCCCCTGACCTGCTCATTTATCTAAAAGCAGACATACCAAGATTGGTCGCTAACATTCAAAAAAGAGGTCGTGACTATGAAGAACTGATTAGGATTGAGTACCTAAAAAACTTGAACCAACACTATAATGACTGGATCAACAACTACGACTTAGGTAAACTGTTGGTAATTGATGTAAATGAAATGGACTTTGTAAAAAATGTCGAAGATGAAGCTCACATCCTAGAAAAGGTGGATCTCGAAGTGAATGGACTGTTTTCTTAATGTCATCGGACCAAAGAGAATAAAATTATTTCCTTACCTTAGTTCCAGTATTAACAACACTCTACTTTTTAATCGAAACTTATCCAGTCCTGTTCGTGATGATTATCACAGACAGGACATTTTTTTTGATCACAGATTAGATTTCCCCATCGCCTTTTTCAAGGATATCCCAAGTATGGTCTGCTAACAGTTTGACCGTAGCAATAAACTTCTCAAAAGGTTTTGACCTACCCCATTCTTTAGGGCCAACGAGTGATAAAGTATCTGTTTGATCACTCTTCATGTACAAGTGATATGTTTTTCCTATCAGAGGTTGAAAAGACATTTGGGCTTGGTAGATTCTTTCCGAAACGTCAACTCGGTCCTTGATGGTCTTAGCTTGAGTAGCCAATAACTGCATCTGATCATAGATTTGCTTCATATCCATGTCCGTCTGCTCATACATAGCTGACAGCGAACGGCCTTTGATTTTACCTTTATCTTCTGGTTTAATCATAGCAGCACCTACACTATGCGGAAACTCGAGCGTGCCTGGGTTTGGCGTGGTCATTTCGGCCATCCTTTCCATATCAATTTGCTCTACGTCTATTTTTTTCCCTGGCTTGCTCACTTTTGTTTTTATTTTCTTAAAGTCGATTACCAACTACTTTGTTTCAGTTTTTAACGAATCTTTCACCTCTTTTTCTGAAGGCGCTATAGATTCCTTTAAATATTTCTTAGATCCAGGGAATGACGTTTTGGTTGAGATGTCATATCCAACAATAATGGTGGCTATAAAAAACAATACCGCGATTATCACAAAAACTTTCTTCTTACGTTTCATATCTTCGACACTCAAATTTCAGCAATTCCCTACTAAATTCGGTATCCTAGTTTAAAAAACCATTGGAAAGTCATCGCAAAATAATACACATCGATATGGACGCATTCTATGCTTCCGTTGAGCAATATGACAACCCAGCACTCAGAGGGAAACCAGTGGCCGTTGGCGGAAGTAAAGAAAGAGGTGTTGTAGCCGCAGCCAGTTATGAGGCAAGAAAATTTGGCGTGCGTTCAGCCATGCCCTCCTCCATGGCCTATCAGAAGTGTCCGAAAATTATATTCGTAAAGCCGAGGTTTGAAAGGTATAAAGAAGTCTCTAACCAAATTCGAGAGGTATTTCATCGTTACACAGACTTAATTGAGCCACTCTCACTTGATGAGGCCTACTTGGATGTAACTCAAAACAAAAAGGGCATTCAATCCGCCACCTTAATTGCTAAGGCCATTAGATCAGATATAAAAGAAAAAACTGGTCTGACAGCCTCTGCAGGTATATCCACAAATAAATTTATCGCAAAAATTGCCAGCGACTACAACAAACCTGATGGCATTACTCTGGTGGGTCCTGAAAAAACAGAGACTTTTCTAGAGCAATTGCCAATAGAAAAATTCTTTGGTGTTGGAAAAGTCACTGCCAAAAAGATGAAAGACCTGGGTATTAATACTGGTATAGACTTGAAGGCTTGGTCTAAAGAGGATCTAAAAATGCACTTTGGCAAATCTGGTGGATTTTACTACGAAATAGTAAGGGGTAATGACAATAGGCCTGTGAACCCAAACCGAATCAGGAAGTCTCTCGGGGCGGAAAACACCTTCGAATACGATCTAATTGAGCTTGCGGACATGAAGCTAGCCTTAGAGCCTATTGCTGTTACAGTGTTGAAAAGATTAGAGAAGGCAAATACCTTTGGCAAAACGATCACCTTAAAAGTCAAATTCAAAGATTTTTCACAAATCACAAGGAGTCACTCACTTACCGAAGAAATTCGCACACTTGATCAATTGGTTACACTATCTTTTGACCTTTTAGAGCAAATCAATTGGCAAGAGTACCCTTCGGGCATTAGGTTGCTAGGTATAACCTGTTCAAACTTCTATGACAAGCAAGAAGAAAAACAGATAAAAGAAGGTCATCAATTGACTTTAGATTTTTAGATTTAACTTTGAATATTAATAACACAAGGAAATGGCTAAGGTTGTAATTGGGAGTCATGCAGAATTCGAACAGTACATTGGCAAAGAGCTGGGCGTTTCTGACTTTTTAAAAATTGATCAACAACGTATAAATGCATTTGCAGATGCTACTATTGATCACCAGTGGATTCATTTAGACACTGAACGTGCGACTAATGAAGGTGGCTTTGGTAGCACTATAGCCCACGGATATCTCACTGTTTCTCTTCTACCCTACCTTTGGGAACAGATTGCCGAGATCAACAACATCAAAATGATGATCAACTATGGCATTGAAAAATTAAAATTCAATCAGCCGGTATTAGTCGATCATGAAGTGAGGCTTCGGGTTAAACTAAGTGCTCTTGCTGACCTTAGAGGAATTACCAAGTGCCAGTTGAATGTAAAGCTTGAGATTAAGGATAACCCAAAACCAGCCTTTACAGGAGAGTTCATTTTCCTATATCACTTTAAATAATTACTTTCTTCTAACATAGATCGTCTTCTCCAATTCGCAGATGATCTCACCTTTTTCGTTGGTAATTACTAGGGGTAATACATAATCCTTTTTACCAGACTTGGCTACATCTGATTTGATTTGGTCAACAAACTCATGGCTGATCTCAAACACACAAGTCACTTTTCCTGTACCCGGTTTTCTAAACTTGATAGTGGATGCTTTATCCCAAACAATATACTCTCGGCCCAAATTCTGAACTAAAAGCAGCATATAGAATGGGTCAGACATGGACATCAGTGAACCTCCAAAATGTGTACCTACCAAATTCTTATTCCACCACCTTAGCTTCATCTCAATTTCAGCACGCATAAAATCCGGGCTGATGTCCCTGATACGAATCCCCGCACCAACGTAAGGTGGGTAAAAGTTCATCAACTTAATTTTCTGTCGCCTTGATAGTCTAAACATTCTACTGAAAGGGTTACTTTTGCGTCAAATAACAAAATTAAAATGACAGCAGAAATCCATACTGAAAAAGGTTTAATGAAAGTGGAGTTTTACGAAAAGGACGCTCCCAATACCGTGAAAAACTTTGTTGACCTTTCAAAAAAGGGATATTACGATGGCCTAAATTTCCACAGAGTACTTCCTGATTTTGTAATCCAAGGCGGTTGTCCAAATGGAATTGGCAACGGAGGCCCAGGTTACGCAATTGATTGTGAGCTAGACGGAGAAAACCAATACCATGACAGAGGCGTGCTTTCTATGGCACATGCAGGTAGAAACACCGGAGGATCACAATTCTTCATTTGCCACAGCAGAAATAACACTGCCCATTTGGATAGAAACCATACTTGTTTCGGCAAAGTTGTGGAAGGTGTTGACATCGTAGATGAAATCAAACAAGGTGATAAGATCGAAAAGATCGTAATCATAGAAGGCTAAACCTTCTTGAATGAAAAATCCCGAAGGCTTACTTTGGGATTTTTTGCTTTTGTGCCTTTACAAAGTCTGTCACTAAGTAAGTCAATGACTTTCCAACCGAGATTTGCTCAGCAGATGATTTAGGTGCTGCTTCGGGCAAATGCAAGTATGCGCTATTCAGTGTTTTTGAAGATTTCCTGACAAATTGCCTGGCTTGTTCAAGAGAAAAGCCCGAAGGTGTAATCGCACTACTTGGCATTAATCTAATAGCATCCATATCTAATTCAATACCGCACGGTACATGTTCATCGAAGACAAAACTCAGTGCTTCAGACAAATCCTTATCCATGTATTCAATATCTTCTAGGAAATGATAACGAACATTTTGAGTTGTATCTAAGGCCTTAAGCATTTGTTCTCCGTTATAAGATTGGTGTAAACCGAAAACAAAATACTTATCTAAGAACCTACCATGCTTCGCATAAGAAAAACCATTCCCGCTATGCCTGCCTTCTAGGCTTCTATAATCAGCATGCGCATCAAGGTTAATTGCGTGAATACCTCTTTTTCGGCCTAGTGCCTGAGCCACTCCTTTTATAATGGGGTATGCATTATTATGTCCACCTCCGATGACTATTGGAATTAATCCTGACTTTGCGATGGTCTCTATAATCGGTGTTACGCTAGCGTCTAACGCTTCGCAAAGCACATGCATCTTTTGAAGAAAGTAGTCAGCACCCTTATCTATCTCCATCGCTTGTGCCTGCAAGTCGCTTACCTCTATTTGACCAGCAATTACAAACTCAAACCCTGATAAGAAACGATTACTCTGAACATTCAAAAATGCTGTTAAAAACGCATTCCATGCATTTTCTGTTCCAGCATTACCCTGGTTACCCAAAACTCCTATACATTCAGGGATGCCTACAAGGCAGAACTTACTACCGCTTTTGCTGAATTCCGCTAACACTTTGGCGTCAAAAGACGGAAGCAGCTTAACGCACTCACCGATCTTTGTTTCCCCTTTTCGGGTTCTCGTAATAGACCTTACCTCTTCAGTAGATAGTATTTGAATAGACATGAACTAAATATCAGAATTAAAATAATGAAAAACGCCTGAGTCCTTCTCTGATGTCCTTTTTTAAACATGTAATTATTGATATCTTCACCCCTTAGTCCTCAATCAATTGTTATAGATGGAATACATTCCTGAACCAGTAAAGATTTTTGTAGTAGAAGACGATCCCGTTTATTTAAAACTACTCCAATATGTTGCAGAATTGAATCCTGACCATGTTGTAAAAACATTTTCTACTGGTAAAGATGTTTTGGATCACTTGCATGAAAACCCGGCAATTATCACACTTGATTATTCTCTTCCTGACACCACTGGTGAAGAGGTGCTGAAATCAATTAAGGCATACAATTCTGATATCCCCGTTATTGTAGTCTCGTCTCAAGAAAGTATTAATACAGCAGTTGAATTACTGAAACACGGTGCCTATGACTATATCACTAAAGACAATGAGACCAGAGATAGACTGATTAACTCTCTTAACAATGCAAAAAAGCAAGACTCATTAACGAAGGAGGTTATTCACCTCAGAGAAGAAGTTGGTCAAAAATACGAATTCGACAACAGCATTATTGGCGAGAGCCCTGCCATTCAAAAGATCTTCAAACTACTTACCAAGGCTGTTAAAACCAATATTACCGTTTCCATCACTGGAGAAACAGGTACAGGAAAAGAAGTGGTGGCCAAAGCTATTCATTATAATTCTGACCGAAAGGAGAAGCCTTTTGTAGCCGTTAATATTGCGGGAATTCCGGAGAACCTGATTGAAAGCGAGCTTTTTGGACATGAAAAGGGTGCCTTTACTGGCGCACTGGCTAGGCGCAAAGGAAAGTTTGAGGAAGCCAACACTGGAACCATTTTTCTTGATGAAATCGGTGAAATGGACGTGAGTCTTCAGGCCAAACTTTTGCGTGCGCTACAAGAAAGAGAGGTAACGAGAATTGGCGGCAATGAGGTAGTAAAATTTGAGACACGTGTTATTGTAGCAACACATCGAAATTTGGCCGAAGAAGTAAAAGCTGGAAATTTCAGAGAAGACCTATATTATCGCTTGTTGGGTATTCCCATCGAGCTTCCTCCTTTGAGAGACCGCGGGAAAGACATTCTGCTTATTGCCACTCATTTTCTAAATACGTTTGCTAAGGAGAATAAGATGGGTAATGTAAAGCTGAGTAAGGAAGCACAATCCAAACTCATGAATTACCCCTTCCCTGGAAATGTTAGAGAGCTAAAGTCAATTACAGAGTTAGCGGCTGTAATGTGTGATGATAATACAATTGAAGCTGAAGACATCACCTTTAATGCACTTCAGAAAGAAGGCCAATTCTTATTGGAAGAAATGACTCTACGTGATTATACGTTCAAAATCATCAAGCATTTCTTGGATAAATATGACAATAACGTACTACTTGTAGCCGATAAATTGGACATCGGTAAGTCTAGTATATACCGTTATTTGAAAGAAATGGAAGACGTTTAATAATATGCTAGCCGACTCAGGCTTTCTTCTACTCGCCAAAAAAGTGTCTTAGGCTCAATGGGCTTCCTGAGGATTGTATCCACATCCAAAGGATTAAATTTCATGGTAAGATTATCAGCTTTTTCACTTGATATTACAATAACCGGTATAGTCTTAAATTGTGAACGCTTCTTCATCTCACCTACCAACTCAACCCCATTCATCACGGGCATTTCACAATCTGTTATCACCACATCTACATCATTCCCAGCTTCAAGCCACGCTAAAGCCTCCCTTCCATTACTCACGCATACCACTTCATAGTAAGGGGCTAAAAGAAACTCTAACAACCTTCTTGTACTTTGATCATCATCTACTACTAACAGCCGCCTATTCATTTACGTGTTTTTGATTTATCCTTTGCCGAAAGCGTACCAAAACACACAAAGAGGTAATTATCGTCCTAAATAGAGCTGTTTCGATTTAAGCAAGTATGTTCATTTAGAATAATTAGTCCGCTTTCTCCCATATTGAAAAAATAAATTCCCAAATGGGGAAGCTTTTTATCTCAACCATCCATACGAATTGCAATTAATTTGATGCCGATTTTATTTATGTTTGACAGAATAATTCAGAAAAAATATGCGTAAAATTCTCTTATCCCTATCAGTTACTCTCTGGGTAACCTTCTCTTTTGCTCAGACCAAACCTCTTACTGAACTTACAGTCGAGGAAATCATGCAGTCCCAAACAAAATTTGTGGGTACTCCTCCGTCACGAGTCAGTTGGTCAAAAGACAGTAAGCATATTTTCTTCAATTGGAATCCTGAGGATTCTGGAAATGCAACCACTTATAAAATCAGTAAGAACGGTGGTGATGCAACCAAAGATGATAACCGAAATGAAGGATGGCCTTCTTCATATGTATATAATGACAATAAAAGCAAAATTGTATTTGTAAAGGGTGGAGACGTGTATACCATGGACGTAAAGTCTAAGGTAGAAACGCAGATCACTGCTACTAATGCTAGAGAAAGTAGCCCCAAGTTTCACACAACCGATATTATAACTTTTGTATCGGACAACAACCTATTCTCTGTCAATACCAAAACTGGTTTAATTACGCAACTGACGAATATTAGCATAGAAACGGATGAAGAATCTTCCGCTAGAAGAGCTGGTAACCAAAACAGTGGTAATCGTGAACAAGACAGTTGGTTGAGGGGCGATCAAATAGAAACCTCGAGTATTTTAAAAGAACAGAGAGAGAGGCCCCTAAATAGAAATAGGTTCCGTGAATTCTCAAACCAATCGCAAGGCGCAAATAGCAGAAGAAGTCAAGTTGAACTTCCAAATGTCCGAAACCTTCAATTATCACCTGATGGCAAATACGTAAGCTTTAGTGTTTACTATTCTCCTGAAAAGGGCGCTAAGAATACTATTGTTCCCAATTATGTAACTCAAACTGGCTATACCACCGACATACGTGCCAGATCAAAAGTAGGCGGAGAACAAGGCCATAGCAAAATAGGCATTTATAATATTAAGGATGATGAGCATTATATGCTCGACACCGAGAAACTACCAGGAATTTCTGACCTACCAGATTATGTCAAAGACTACCCTGATAGGGAGTTTGAAGCGAAACCACGTCTTGTTTCTGCGAATGATATTCTTTGGTCGAAAGATGGCAAATATACTGCTGTACACTTTGCTTCGCATGATAACAAAGACCGCTGGATCATGCGCCTTCTGCCCGACTCTGGTGACTTAATAGAGGTAGATAGACAAAGGGATGAAGCATGGATTGCAGGCCCTGGTATTGGAAGTGAATTTGGTTCTGGTACTTTTGGTTTCTTGCCAGATGATAAAACTATCTATTTTCAGTCTGAGAAGTCTGGTTACGCTCACCTGTACCTGCATGATTTCTCTAACGGTGTTCAAACCCAATTGACATCCGGTAACTACGAAGTTTACAGCCCTTTTCTTTCTCAGGATGGCTCAAAATGGTACTTCACTGCCAACATGAAGCACCCAGGAATTAGACATTTCTACAGTATGCCGGTAAAAGGAGGCAAAATTACTCAGATCACCACCGAAGACGGTAATAACGATGTGACACTTTCTCCTGATGAGAAAACCCTAGCTATACTTTACTCATACATTGATAGGCCAAATGAATTATTCGTTCAGGCCAATAAGCCAGATGCTAAGCGTTCACAACTAACAGAAAGTTTACAAGATGGCTTTAAACAGTATGATTGGTATCAGCCTGAAATTGTGACTTTTACAGCAGAAGATGGTGCTACTGTCTATGCAAGACTCTACAAGCCAGAACAACCGAATGGAGCCGGTGTAATCTTCGTACATGGAGCTGGCTATCTTCAAAATGTACATTACTGGTGGAGCACATACCAAAGAGAGTTTATGTTCAATAACCTGTTAAGGGCACAAGGCTATACAGTTTTAGACATTGATTACCGTGCAAGCTCGGGTTACGGACGTGATTGGAGAACAGGTATTTACCGTCACATGGGTGGAAAAGACCTTTCAGATCAAATTGATGGTGCTAAATACTTAAAAGAAGAACACGGTGTAGAAGCCGACCGAATTGGAATGTATGGAGGTTCTTATGGAGGTTTCATTACCCTTTTCGCCATGTTCCAACATCCTGACGTGATCAGTTCTGGTGCAGCGCTTCGATCAGTTACAGACTGGGCACATTATAACCACGGCTATACGTCCAACATACTGAATACACCTGTGGAAGACCCAATTGCTTATAAAAGAAGTTCCCCAATCTACTTCGCTGATGGACTTAAAGGAGACTTACTCATTGCGCACGGAATGGTAGACACAAATGTTCATTTCCAAGATGTGGTTCGTTTGGCTCAGAAACTTATTGAATTAGGCAAGGACAACTGGGAAATGGCTTTGTACCCAGTGGAAAACCATGGCTTTACAACGCCATCCAGTTGGACTGACGAATACAAGCGAATTTTCAAACTGTTTCAAAACACAATTGGCAAAAAGTAATTCCACCTACTCTCAAGTATTATGAGAAAGTTTCTATCCCTATTGTTAATACTGACGGTCTTAGCTTGTCAATCTCCAGTTGAAGTCTCTTATGAGAATAGGGGGAAGATTGCTGATAAAGCCATGGTGGTGTCAGCCCACCCTCTTGCATCGAAAGTAGGACAAGAAATTATGCGAAAAGGAGGAAATGCGGTAGATGCAGCAATTGCTACACAATTTGCCCTGGCCGTTGTTTACCCCGGAGCGGGTAATATTGGGGGTGGTGGTTTTATGGTAAGCAGAATGGCCAATGGTGAAATTGCAACACTCGACTACAGAGAAAAAGCTCCATTGGCCGCTGGTCGAGACATGTACCTAGATGCAAATCGAGAGGTCATTTCCATGGCGAGTGTTCGAGGACATTTAGCCGCAGGTGTACCGGGCACTGTAGCAGGTTTGGAAGCCGCCCACAAGAAGTATGGAAAACTCGATTGGGCCAGCTTAGTACAGCCCGCCATAGACTTGGCAGCAAATGGCTGGAAACTAACAGCAAGAGAAGCTTCTGGGTTAAATGGCAATCGAAAAGTATTTATTGAATTCAATACGGTACAGCCTGACTTCTTCTTGGCAGCAGAAGGCTCGAAATGGAATGAGGGAGATATGGTAAGCGTGCCAGACCTTGCAAAAACATTAGAACGTATTCGTGACAATGGTCGAGATGGTTTCTACAAAGGCGAAACGGCCCAATTAATTGTTGCTGAAATGCAAAGAGGTAATGGACTCATCTCATTAAAAGACCTAGGACAGTATCAAGCCCAATGGAGAACTGCTGTAACTGGAAATTACAGAGGATATGAATTTATATCTATGCCTCCACCATCTAGTGGAGGTATTGCTCTTGCACAACTCTTCAATGCAGTCGAACCATTCGATCTCAGCGAAATGGGCTTTCATAGTCCAGAGGCAGTTCATTTGATAGCAGAAGCGGAAAGAAGGGCTTATGCTGATAGAGCAGCGCATTTGGGCGATCCTGATTTCTATGATGTACCAGTTTCAGGTCTGATAGATAGGAATTATACAAAAAACAGAATGGCATCCTTCAATCCTCAGAAAGCTACTCCAAGTGATGAAATTGATGCCGGCACTCCAGCGCCAAAAGAAAGCGAAGAGACTACACACCTATCCGTTGTAGATCCATGGGGCAACGCTGTTTCTGTAACCACTACACTGAATGGTGGAATGGGTAGTAAGGTATTTGTTGGCGGAGCAGGATTCTTATTGAACAATGAGATGGATGACTTTAGTGCCAAACCTGGTACTCCCAACATGTATGGGTTAGTGGGTGGTGAAGCAAATGCCATTCAACCTGAGAAACGTATGCTAAGTTCGATGACACCTTCTATCGTGGCCAAAGATGGTGAACTCTTTATGGTTGTTGGTACTCCTGGAGGATCGACTATCATCACATCTGTCTTTCAGACCATCATTAACGTCATTGATTTTGATATGACTATGCAAGAGGCGGTTGCCGCATCTAGGTTTCATCATCAGTGGTTACCAGATGTTCTACAAATGGAAAGAAATGCCTTGGATAGTTTAACGGTTTCAAAACTTGAAGCTTTGGGCCACAAGCTGAGGACTAGGGGCACAATCGGCCGAGTAGATGCCATTTTAGTACTCCCTAACGGACAACTAGAAGCCGGTGCTGACCCGAGAGGTGATGATACTGCAGAAGGTTATTAATATTACGATTCAGTTATTTCGGTAAATGAGTTTTGGTTATCTTTAAGATATGCGATTCTCAATTGCATTTCTTTTACTCGCAAGTTCAACACTCTATAGTCAGGAATTGCTACCTAGCTTTGAATCAGAGCTGGTAGAATCGGTATGGATTGATCAGGACTTGAGAAATCAACCTAAGCTGTACTTCATTAAGATTTATGAATACAACAAGGACTCCGCTCGCCTTATAAGGGAGTCAATTACCCCCTACTATATTTTGGCCAATGGCAAACTAAAAGAGGTCCAATTTAAGGCCGGTAATGAAGTGCTCAAATCTCACTACTATGATGAGCACGGTCGGATTATAGGGCAAAAACGATTTGGGTTTCAAGAGAACATGCCCAAAATCACCTATGAATATGATGATGACGATTATCGAGCTACTGAGACCATCTACCGCATTGGAGATCGTGTTCACTCGAAATCAGTACTCAAATACAATGCACAACATCAATTAATCGCTAAAGAAGAGTATAGAGGAAAAGACAAACTGAATAGATACTGGCAGTATCACTACAATGAGCATCACGATTTAATTGCTGATGAGTTCTATGATGCCTATTACAGCACCGAGAAACCTTCTGACTCACTCCATATCAAGTATGTATATGATGATCTAAATCGAAAAATCTCTCGGCACGACTACCGATCTAACCAATTAGAATCTCGAACAGATTATGTCTATTATCCTGACTCGCTCGTTCAGCAAACTACTTTTTATCGATTTGATGGTATTCCTAATGAAAGGCACTTAAAAGTGGAAAAAGATTCGCTTAAGGTATTGGTCAGAGGTTTTTTCCAGAATGGCGATACAGTAAATTATAGATCACGTTTCAAAGAACTCTATCTCTATGGCGACTTGGTGGAATATGAAAGCCGCACCCTTAGAGGTACTTATGTAGATAGGTTCACCACCTTTTACGAATATGATGAAATGAGTAACTGGATTAATAAAACTACTTACTCAAACGGTGTTATCATTAAAAAGGAGGAAAGGACAATTATCTACTAAACGATGGACAACCCTAATATTTATCAAGAGTCGATCATTGTTACTCAAGGTCACTTAGATGAGCTGCTACACGTCAATAACGTTCAATATTTGCAATGGATTCAAGATGTGGCAAAACATCATTGGGACTTAAAAGCAGCGCCAGCTTGGTTAGAAAAATATGCATGGGTGGCCTTAGACCATTTTATTGAGTACAAGAAACCGGCTTTCCTAGGTGATAAACTACGCTTACAAACGCATGTCCACTCGTTTGAAGGAGTAAAATCAAATCGGCTCGTCAGGATAACCAATGAAGTATCAGGTACTTTGATTGTACAATCAAGCACTAACTGGTGCATGATAGATAGGCTTACCAATAAACCCTCAAGGGTGTTGAAAGAGATGGTAGAAGCATTCTCTGACTAATCAGTTGCATACAACATTCCACTCATAGCCAAGCGAACGCTATCTTATAATCACGAACTCTACCCTTCGGTTGATTTCAATTCCTTCAGGACTTTTGTTATCGCTCAAAGGCTTTGTTCCACCATAACCAATGTACTCGATTCGGTTTCCATTGATTCCCTTTGATAAAATGTATTCTCTGACTGTTTTCACGCGTTCTTCTGACAATTGCTGCAGTAGTCTCTCGTCTCCTCTATTATCGGTATGACCTTCTAAGCGAATCGCCATTCCTGGGTTATCTTTCATGAGTTGAACTAACTCATCGATTTGACGCGTAGCCACTTCAGGGTTTGCAAACGAGGCGCGTGCACGATTAAATAATACATTCTCAATTTGTACGGTGGTCCCAACTTCCTCTCTAGTTAATAGAAGTCTTTGAATCCCTCCTTCGTCATTTGCAGAAGCTTTACCAGCTTTAAATAGTTTTTGATACTTCAGATAACCATCTAGCGCAATAGATACCTTCAGGTCAGTATCTTCCTCTAAAGTCAATTCAAACCTTTTTGACTCAGATGTCAGATCAGCGGTTTTAATAATTCTTTCTTCGCCATTATAGGTCAATACTACTTCGGCATCGACCAACGCTTCGGTTCGACTATCTAATACCTCAAAAGTCATTAAAATTTGCTTTTTCGGCACTTCAATAGGTGTGTCTACCTTAGTTAATACTTTGACTTCTTCCTTCGGTTGCTCAGCGGGTTTCTCTTCTTCAGCCAGAGCCT
This sequence comes from uncultured Roseivirgaceae bacterium, assembly GCA_964352205.1. Taxonomy (GTDB): domain Bacteria; phylum Bacteroidota; class Bacteroidia; order Cytophagales; family Cyclobacteriaceae; genus Roseivirga. The sequence continues at coordinate 125,528 of CAYGQO010000008.1, read as the reverse complement.
GTGCTACAATTGGCTCAACCTCTACTTCTTGCAATTCAGGAATATCCTCTGGCATCGAGTAGGCGAAAATATCACCGAAACCTTCACTATTTTGAGTAGAAGAGAAGTAGGCAATTTTGTCTCCGCTGATAAAAGACAAGCCTTGCTCCGTTCCTACTGTATTCAATGCACTTCCCAGGTTCTTAGGCGATGACCAATCAAGCCATGACGTATCATTTTGGCGGATACTGATGAATAAATCACGCCCTCCTTCACCGCCATGACCATTAGAAGTAAAATATAAAGACTTCATATCATCGGAAAGAAAGGGTGCCCATTCTTGAGCATACGTGTTAAGTGTATTACCAATATTTTTTGGTTGACCCCAATCCCCATTTTCATCCTTTATTGAAACGTAAAAATCCTCATTGCCTTCAGTTTCATAAGACTGTATGGCCATAATGATCACTTTTTCATCTCTAGAAATTGTTGCACTCATATGGGCAGATTCATTCGAAAAGAACTTTATCGGTAACTTTTTAGGCACTTGCCACTGTCCGTCTTTCATGGAGGAGACTGAAATACCATTTTGAAGTTTACTAATACCCCTTCCTTCTGGATCGAAGAAATTCAATAAGTACATTCTTTGGCCATTGGCACTAAAGCCGACAACGCCATTTAAGCCGGGGTGATTAAGGTCATTGCCAGCGTGTGCGGGTTGCGACCAACCATTATCCGTCTTTTGGCTAACCCATATGTCACCTTCATCCAAAACACCTCCCACATTCGCTGGGTGTCCGGCCCGTGTGAAATAAAGCGTTTGGCCATCTGGACTCAACATTGGGCTATGCTCGTCATAAGAAGAGTTGATTCCTTCGATTCGAATATGTGCCAGTTCCTGTGCAGGCAGTGCAAAGCAGATGAAAAAAATCAACGAGGAAATTACCGCAACGCGTTTGTACATTAGATATGTCGAATTAAATACTATTTATCGGAGACACAGATAGTTAAACCGTATCTGAATAGGTTTTACAACCAGCCAAGCACAAATTAAATAAAATGAAACTAGAAAGGCTAGTTGTCTTTTAAGAGTGTGATCGTTGGACAAATAACAGAGCATTCATTTATGCCGATCAAGGACAAATCTAAAAGTATATCTCTTGTGCGAGTCGGTAGGTATTAGCATGCGCCTCCACAATATGAGCGATCTTCTCAGAGTAGCCTCCCCCCATGCATGCCATCACCGGAATTTTATTTCTATGACATAAGTCCAACACAAAACGATCTCTTGTTTTGCATCCGTCCAGTGTCATTCCTAACCTGCCCAGTTTATCGGTAACCAAAACATCAACCCCAGACTGAAAACAAATAAAATCTGGCTGAAAACCTTCTAAAACCTCATTAAAATAACGATCGAGTAACTTTAAATAGGTTTGATCATCCGTACCATCTAATAGCCCTACATCTAAATCTGACTTCTCTTTATGCATAGGGTAATTAGATTGCCCATGCATGCTAAAGGTGAATACGCTATCCTCATTTTCGAAAATCTGTGCGGTACCATTTCCTTGGTGCACATCTAAATCTACCACTAAAACTTTACTAGCTAAACCTCTATCCAGTAAGTGATGAGCAGCTATGGCAATATCATTCAATAAGCAAAAACCTTCTCCTCTATCCGTAAAGGCGTGATGTGTGCCGCCAGCCACATTCATAGACACACCGTGCTCCAGTGCGTATTCAGCACACTGAACACTACCCTGCATGATGACAATTTCTCGAGCTACGAGCTCCTCCGACAAAGGGAACCCTGTTCTTCTCTCCTCTTGTCTTGTAAGGTTTTGATCCTTCAGTTTTTGCCAATAACTGGCCTCATGTGTTCTAATGACCTGTTTATCCGATAAGGATGTAGGGGCAAAGAAATTATCTTGGGTAACTGTTCCTTCATAGAGCAACTGCTCAGGCAGTAGATTGTATTTTTCCATCGGAAAACGATGGTTCTTGGGCAAGGGATGAGCATAAATCTCGGACCAGGCAATCTTAAGCATAGAATCTTTTAGCGTAAAAGCTAAAACTGAAGAAAGTTGTTTTCAATTTCCAGTTTCAACACCAGTAATCTCTAAATCATAAAAAAGGCCACCAATTTATTGGTAGCCTTTAAGATTAATATTTTTGAATACAATTAGTCTTCATCGAGATCAAACTGAAAAGAGTATGAGGTCTTATCAAGTTTCAACGTATCTGCGTTGAAATCTTTGATGAATTTCTCTATCACTTGAGGTGTAATGGCGTCTACGTGTAATCCTACATCAAGGCCAATTCCAAAATCAGAGTTCTCATCCACGTCTACATGTTCTTGAACTTTTACCGCTTCTTCCTCTTCGAGTTCGTCCATGACTTCTGTTAGGTACAAACCGATCTCTTCTTCCAAATCAGTGAGAGGTGCGATGTCTCCATTTTCATCTTCCTCATAGGAGATTGATTGATAATTTGGAAACTTTTCAGTGACTTTCTGTTCTGCTAGTTCATGAATCTCACTGCTATGCTGAAGTCTTAGGGTGTAAATGGCAGCATCACAGATTACCTCTTTACCTTGGTAGTTAGCAACAAAATAGAAATTCATAAAATCTTCTGAATTGTCTTCAGATTCAATCACTAAGTAAGATTGATCCTCGCCAATTTCAGATTTCATTTTGGCTATTTCTTTTGGATCAAATCCATCATTCATCATCATAATTTCTTCTTAAAAATTGTTCAGTGCGCTATTCGCTAAAAATACTTGTCTACAAAACATCTTTTTGGATGAGTTGTTTTACTTCTTTCACTCTATCATCGAATAGAGTCGGGTGATAATTCACCCCTTGAAACTGCATTGCCGTTAGATAGGCTTTGACTTCGTCCGAATGTACGATCGTTCTGCTGGTATTCATACCAACATACTTGAAAGTAGTCCACATTAAAGTCTTTAAGTGACTTTTATAATCATCTAGCATCAGGTATTCAACCACAATGGTATTATCATCAAACCAGACTAGGCGTGTAATTATCCTTACCCACTCACCTAGATTTGCAGGCTTCAAATAAGCGATATGGTGGTTGTAAACAACCCAAAATGCTTCATAGGACTTGATCAAATCCATGATCTCCACTCCATATAGCTTAGGTACTTGGTCTTCGCGCGCATTGAAAAAGTAGTCTAGGTATTTGGCATTATTAAGGTGCCGAAGTGGGTCACAGTCTTGAAAACGGATAACCACACGAGACTCAGTTTGCTTAGCGTACTCTCTATGAGGATCAACTATGAACATTATAGATATTTTGATTTCACAACTTCAATATGGTGAATATAATGACCTGCTATCATCGCTGCTAAGGCCCTGACCGTAACGATGGAACCGCTTGCGACTGCACTTCTCATGCTATCCTCTGCTGTCAACGGTTCAAATAGCGCTATGGTTGATAAGCGAATTGCTTTAAACTCTTCAATCAAGGAAGACATAGACCTGCCTTCAGTACGACTATTGTCTTGGTATGTATTCTGATCCATGCCCGGCAGTTCACTCTGATCACCTCTTGCAATGTTCAATGCTCGATAAGCAAAAACTCGCTCTGTATCGTTTAAGTGATTTAGAACTTCTTTGATGGACCACTTACCTTTAGCATATCTATAGTTGGCTTGCTCTTCTGATAAACTACCGAAGAAATCAACGACAGAATTTAACTGAGCTTTTAATGTATTCACCAAATCTTCATCCGTAATACGGCTAATGTAAGGTTCATAGAATGGGTTATATTCTGAAGTTGCTGGCTTTTGAATCATATTTTCAATTTATAAAAAAGTACAAACGTTGTCTAATCATCTATCCAAGATGTATACATAATATAGTGCTCAGGAGTTCTGTCAATGACTTGTCTGAGCTTGGGATCGATATCTTTTATTTTCTTAGCCGGAGTTCCGGCATATAAAGAATTCTCTTCAACGAGGGTATTGGCTAGGACAACTGCACCAGCGGCAATCATTGAACCTGTCTTAATGATTGCATTGTCCATAACAATGGCTCCCATACCAATCAGAACACTATCCTCAACTGTGCAACCGTGCACAATTGCATTATGCCCAACTGATACATTATTTCCGAAAACAGTTTTCGAATGATTAAGTGTACCATGAATTACGGCACCATCCTGGACATTGCAGTTCTCTCCCATCTCAATAGAGCAGACATCTCCTCTAATCACTGCATTGAACCAAACGCTACAGTTTTCTTTCAACGTTACATCTCCGACAACGGTAGCATTTTCCGCAAGCCAGCAGCTTTCAGCAATCTTTGGATGAACTCCTTTTACACTTTTTACAATAGCCATATTTAGATTAAATGTATATACATTGAACTTTTTAAAAAGTCCTTAAGTTATCCTCACAATTCGAAACAAAAATCTTGAAAATGAGTTTAAGGTTTGTTCGATTAAAGAAAAGAAAATAACCCTAGAAATTGACAAAAATGAAAAATTTAAAAACGATCCTAAGTTTAGCACTCGTAGCAAGTGTGGCTTGGGCATGTGGCCCTAAAGGAAGTACTGTTGAGACTTCAGATGCTAAAGCAGTAACTTCTAGTGCAGAAGCTTCTTCTGTTGCAGTAAACACTTCCAACAGTATGGTAACTTGGATTGGTTCTAAACCAGCAGGAAAACACAACGGAACCATTGGCATTGCTGGCGGTGAAGTACTAGTGAAAGACAATACTGTTGTTGGCGGAAGCTTTGAAATTGACATCACGTCACTGGTTGTTCTAGATTTACCTGCAGATTCTGAGTGGAATGGCAAACTTAGAGGGCACCTAATGTCTGCCGATTTCTTCGAAGCTGAAAACTTCCCTACTGCAAGTTTTGAAATTACTGGAGCAGAACTGTTCAATGCTGGCAACCTAGTGGCAGATATTGATGAGCCGAAAACTGATTACACGCCTGCTTCTCTTTCTGATGTGATGGTAGATAATCCTACACACATCATCTCTGGAAACTTAACCATGCGTGGAACGACTAAGAACATCTCTTTTCCTGCTTCTGTTTCTTTAGAAAATGGCGTAATCAAAGCGATCGCTAACTTCAATATTGATAGAACAGAATGGGGCTTAAAATTCAAGGAGAGAGCTTCATTAGCAGATAAATTAAAAGATGACTTCATCTACAATACTGTAAATGTTGGTTTCCAAATAGAAGCTGGTACTACTACTTCTATGGAGTAAGACATTTGAATAAGCATCAAAGCCTCGAGTATCTCTACTCGAGGCTTTTTTATGCCCTGTGCTTTCTGCTAAATTGCACCCTCTAAATATGGCGATCATCAATTTTCCTTATGAAGAACTCTCCAAAGAGGAGTTCATTCTTAAAGCCTTAACTTGGGCTGACCAACAACGTCATTTTGCTTACTTCAATTCAAATGACATCCCCTACCCTAAAAATGGATTTCGCCATGTTTTAGCCATTGGTGCAAAAGAAACTCTGGGCTATCACCAAGGAACTTTTTTTGATGAATTGAGTGCTTTACAAAAGAGAATTGAGCAAAGCGATCTAATGAACGACTGGTTAGTTGGATACCTTGGATATGATCTTAAAAATGAAACCGAAAAATTAGAGAGCAAGAATCACGATGGCTTAGGGTTTCCTGAAGCGCAGTTCTTCAACCCTGAACATGTCTTAACTTTTCATGCTGATCAAGTTGAGGTACACAGCGATCAAACCGACTTATTTGATACTATACTAGCTGTTGATTTTAATAGCACCGAGAACAAGCTGAGCCCACCGATCAATTCCGTGGAAAAACCCGATTATTTGGCAAATGTCCAGCAACTACGAAAGCATATCGAAGAAGGCGACTGCTACGAAATCAATTATTGTCAAGAATTTCATGGAGAGATTATTAGCTTCAACCCTATAGAACTCTATCGATCTTTGAATGAAATTTCGCCTAACCCTTTTTCTTGTCTCCAAAAGTTCGATGAACACTATATAGTCTCTGCCTCTCCCGAACGTTTCATGAAGCAGCAGGGCACCACCATCATTTCACAGCCCATCAAAGGAACAAGGCAGCGAAGTGATAATTCAAACGAAGACATTCGCCTAAAAACCGACCTAAGAAACGACCCAAAGGAATTAGCTGAGAACATGATGATCGTAGACCTTGTTCGAAATGACTTGGCAAGAACTGCCAAAATGGGATCAGTAAAGGTCGAGGAGATATTTGGCATCTATTCTTTTCCACAAGTACATCAAATGATTTCGACTGTGTGCTCAGAAATGCGGGATGGAATGGATCGGATTGAAGTCATTGAAAAAGCTTTCCCTATGGGCAGCATGACAGGCGCCCCGAAGGTGAAAGTCATGGAACTGATCGAGCGTTATGAGAATACCAAGCGAGGGCCGTTTTCTGGAGCTGCAGGCTATATTAACGGCAAAGCATCTTTCGATTTTAATGTCTTAATCAGAAGCATTTTTGTAAACAAAAAAACCAATGCTTATTCTTTCCAAGTAGGTGGGGCCATTACCTATGACTCTGTCCCTGAATTGGAATATGAGGAATGTATGTTGAAGGCTAAGGCCATCTTTCAACTGATCAACGCCACAAAACAGCCCTCATGAGCTGATCATTTGGCAAAACCCCTTTTCATCAATGTTCATTTGAACGGTCGTCCCTTTTAAGATGAATTATCATATCTTTCCCAAATGAAAAAGACCTTGATGACCCTAGCCCTAATCCTGCAATGCAGCATTTTACTCGCACAAATGCCAGAACATTTAGAAGGAAAAATGACCTACCCTGTATTCGATTTTGACCCATGGGTTGGTGTCGTAGCATCAGACGCAAAAGTCTTAAAGTATAATAAGAAGCTTGATTACAAGGTAGTAATAGATGTAACTGATGGTGTCAGAGACTCTTCGGCTGTGATGAGAACGCTCAATGAAGTTGCTAGAAGCTATAACTTGAATATTGCCAACGGGGTACCTCAAAAAAAGATGAACATGGCCGTTGTAGTTCACGGAAGTGCTATTTACGGCATACTAAGTGATGAGGCATATCAAAAGAAATTTGGTATACCTAACCCTAATAGGGAAGTGATTGATATTCTTAAAAAGGAAGGCATAGAATTCTATGTTTGCTCACAAATTCTGAGTTTCAGAAACATATCAGAAGACAAGGTCCTCGGTAGTATTAACGTGGCTGTTTCTGCAAAAACGGCATTGATTACACTAGATCAAATGGGATATACCTATATGAATGTTAATGATAACTAACCAATCAGTTAGTTACATACCCAGTTTTAGTTTTGCCTCAAGCTGGACTAAATAACCATTTACGAATTCGGTACCGGTAGTATCAGAAGCAACTTCTAAACCTTTTTTCAAAGCATCAATAGCCTTTTTGGGTTGATCGAGTTTTTCTAGCGCAGTGGCTTGCATGTAATACCCTTGTAGACTTGATGTCTCCTTTAACTTAAAGTCCCAGAGCGTAACCGCGTCTTGAAACTGACCTGCTCGCATTAATCTAGCACTTAGGTCATACCACTCGCTTGCGCCTAAGGCGTGAGTTTCAGTGCTTACGTCAAGCGCTTGGTATTCAGTAATCATTTCATCGATACCTTTTTCTAAATAAATAATATGCAATACATCTGATATGAAGATTTTAGGCTCATCTACTTTCACCATATTCAAATCGAATTGTAAAGTTGAATTTGGTGGAATCGCGTCACCCGAACCTCGTTCACCATACCCAAGCTCTGGTGGTATTATGGCTAAAATTCGATCACCTTGCCTTCCATACATTACCACTTCATCAAAACCAGCAATCAGCGATGTCCTTTTCGCATCAAATTCAAAAATTACTTCACCCTCATTATAGGTAGACCAAACAGTATCTTGTTCAACGATCAAGTTGATGTGTGCCGATACATGACTTAGAGAATCAATTTGCTGGCCGTCACCTCTTTCGAGGTAAATGAATTTGACACCACTCTCTAAAAAGGTAGTGTCCGAGGTAGACTCCGAGGTACTGTCTCCAGAACAACTATTTAAGAAAATCGCAGTTGAAACAACGAAACAAGTGAATAATAGGTTGAAAGATTTCTTGAACATAATAATAAGGTTGTCGACAAAAATAGCAAAGATTCTGTAAGGCATAAAAAAGGGTGAACACCAAGAGATGCCCACCCAAAAACGTTTATCAATACTTCAGTTAGTATTCAAGCGGCTTCCTAGTCAAAGTAACCTTCCAGACCTTATTTGAGGCAGTGGAATTTCCCGGCCCAAAAGTTCCTGGATTAGCTTGAAAAGCTTCTATCCCTCCATAGACGTAGCCTAGGTCTACAGAATTATTACTCCCAAATGTCTTAGCAGCATCTATCAACTCCGTTGACTTCCCGCTCGCCAAAACGAATGGTTTTATATTACTCTGAGCATTCTCAACAAAGGCAGACTCCGCTCCGAAAAAGCTACTAGAATCGAAAATATTTCTTTTGTCTGTCCAAGTACTACTCATTCCATTGACATCAAATTCTATATGCATCGCTGCATTCGTAAAGCCCGATAATTGGAGTGCACCAGCTGATTGACCGTCTCCTATTCCTCCAAGTAAAAACGTATGAACTTTATCAGTACTTGCATCATAAAGGGTGAAATCTGCTGTAGCATAGACATTCTTATTTTGCTGGTTGTAGGCATTATCAATTGTGTATTCCTGCCCTATGGTAGGGTGAACATAAATCGCGCTATTCCATGCCAAATGCCAATTAACCTTATTCTTACCAGTACCAACAACGCTATCCGGTCGAAAAACTCCAGCATAGAATGTTAAACCCTCTTGTAGCACACCCTCACTATTTTTATACAAAGAAGGTACTACTGGACCGTCACGTCTTCTAAACTTAGAGTTGGCATCGGAGTAAGTAGTCTTTAATTGAGCAACGGTCATGTCACTGATTGGGGCATTTACTGTAATATCCAATTGATATGGATTAGAAGCATTTGGACTCATAGTAAAAGGGTAAACGGCATCTAAGTACTTTTGTCCACCAAGGGCATTTAATCCAAAATCATGCCCTCCTGCCAAGTAAAATGTATCATCTAGTATAAAGATTTCGGCACCTGTACTTTTTAACGTGGTGTTACTTGATGCACTAAAGAGCTTCGTCCAAGTTACTTGCTTTGGCTTGTTACTCACTAGATTAATCATGGAAGGAATATGAATCTGAGCCACATGATCAAATGTTTGATAAGCCCCATTTGATGTCGTTTGACCCAGTGGAGTACCATAGCCTCCTACTACATAAAGATATTCTCCTTCTTGAGTAACCAAAGGGTTAGAATTCCTGAAAACAGTGCCATAGGTCTTCAAAGCACTTATCAGTTCTGTATTGTTGGGTTGCGCCTTTTCCACGGCATTAACCATGTCTGAATAAGACATTCCTGTGATTGTATCTTGCGCTACGTCATACACAAATATGTCTTCATTAAAAGATAGCGGCACAAATGAAGTAGACCCATAATTGCCACTTGTTATACCATGTAATCCGCCATCATCGGCCATTCGGTTTGTTCTTCCCGCAAACAGGAGCCAAACGTTCCCATCAACACCATGGACAAAGGACTGAAGAGCCGGAGCATTTTTGAGGTTTGAAAGACTTACTGAGACATCATAACTGTAGTTGGTTGGATAAGCCTCTTCTTTTGGAGTTTTATTACATGAGATAACGGTAAAAAGTAAGGCACCGAAGAGCGCCATGCATAGGGTTGATTTTTTCATAAGTATGTGTATTTGGTCTTAGGAAAGATACATAACCTATACATTTTAACGCAAATGAATTTGTAAAATGGCTGTAACCAGCTAGAAGAGCCCATATGAAGAAAAGTAAGCCTGCCAATCTGTCACATCTTAGGACTAAAAGCACTATATTTGCCGATCGAAATTGAGGAGACAGATTGATGGAAAATATCATTCAGGATATAGACATTCTAGACAGAAATAGCCAAGAGGCTACGGAGACCGTAAAAACCTCCAAAGAAGAAAATACTGGTAAGAAGAAGAAGCTTTACATTGAAAGTTATGGCTGTCAGATGAATTTCGCGGATAGCGAGGTCGTGACATCCATCATGAAAGACAATGGGTATGATACCACATCTGACTATGAGGCAGCTGATGTTGTGTTTCTTAACACTTGTTCTATTCGAGAAAAAGCTGAATTAACAGTCAGAAAGCGGCTTAGCCAATTCAATAAAATAAAAAAAGAAAAACCTGAGTTGACCATTGGTGTTTTAGGCTGCATGGCAGAGCGACTCAAAGAGAAACTCTTAGATGAAGAGAAACTTGTAGACGTTGTAGTAGGACCGGATGCATACAGGGACCTACCACAGCTGGTTGAAACTGCCGAAGAAGGACTTAAAGCTGTCAACACTTTCCTATCAAGAGAAGAGACATACGCTGACATCTCCCCCGTTCGACTTAACTCAAATGGTATTACGGCTTTCGTATCCATTATGCGAGGCTGTGACAACATGTGCTCATTTTGCGTAGTTCCATTTACCAGAGGCAGAGAAAGAAGTCGTGACCCACATTCCATCGTTAGAGAAACTCAGGAACTTTTTGATAATGGTTATAGAGAAGTTACCCTCCTTGGTCAAAACGTTGACTCCTACAAGTGGTCTGAAGACGAAAACAACAAAGCTTGGTTGGAGAAAAAAGAGAATAAAGGCGAAAACGTTGAAGTTGTAAATTTTGCCAACCTAATTGAACTAGTTGCAAAAATCTCTCCTGACCTGAGAGTGCGCTTCTCTACATCTCATCCAAAAGACATCACAGATGAAGTGCTTCATACCATGAAGCGCTATGAGAACATTTGCAAATACATCCACTTACCAGCACAAAGTGGAAACTCTCGTGTACTAGAGCTAATGAATAGAACCTATACCCGCGAGTGGTATATCAATCGAGTGGATGCCATTAGAGAAATTCTTGGACAAGCGTGCGGAATCTCCTCTGACATGATCGCGGGTTTCTGCACAGAGACTGAAGAAGAACATCAAGAAACATTAACCCTGATGGACTATGTGCAATACGACTTCTCCTATATGTTTTTCTACTCTGAAAGACCAGGCACACTGGCTGCTAAGAAGTTCAAAGATGATATTCCTTTAGCAGTTAAGAAAAAGCGTCTCCAAGAGATCATCAATAAACAGCAAGCCATTTCATTAGAGCGAAACAAGCTTGATATCGGCAAAACACAGACTGTTCTTATTGAAGGAAGGTCTAAGAGATCTGAAGAACAGCTTCAAGGCCGAAATACGGCAAACAAAGTAGTTATTTTTCCGAGAGGAAATTTCAAAAAAGGTCAATACGTCAATGTGCTAATAGAAGACTGCACCACCGCTACCTTATTCGGTAAGGTAGTCTCATAAACCAACTTGATTTGAACAACAACGAGTTACTCAGCATAAAACAACGCTTCGGAATAATTGGAAACAGCCCCAAACTGAGCCATGCCATACAGGTGGCGGCTCAAGTAGCACCCACAGATATGACGGTGCTGATTACTGGTGAAAGTGGAAGTGGAAAAGAGTCCTTTTCTAAAATCATTCATCAACTCAGCCCTAGAAAGCACGGCAAGTTTATTGCCATTAATTGCGGAGCCATTCCTGAGGGGACAATTGACTCTGAGCTGTTTGGTCATGAAAAGGGATCGTTTACTGGTGCCTATGAGGCGCGAAAAGGCTACTTTGAAGACACCAACGGTGGTACAATATTCTTAGATGAAATCGGTGAAATGCCACTTCAAACACAAGCTAGGCTACTGCGTGTTTTGGAAAATGGAGAATTCATTAAGGTGGGGTCTTCCAAGGTGCTAAAAACAGACGTCCGTGTAGTGGCAGCAACCAATGTTAACCTGCTACAAGCCGTAGAGAAGGGGAAATTTAGAGAAGACCTCTATTATCGACTAAGCACTGTACCAATTTTTGTTCCACCGCTGAGAGATAGAGGCCAAGATGCAGACCTATTGTTTAGAAAATTTGCTTCTGACTTTGCTGAAAAGTACCGTGTGGATAGTATTAAACTGAATGAGGAAGCCAAAGAAATACTGATCAGGTACCGCTTTCCAGGTAACATTCGGCAACTCAAGAACTTGGTAGAACAAATCTCTGCACTTGAAATGGATCGAGACATTACCGCAGAGACGCTTCTCAAATACCTGCCACAGAATAACTCAACCCTACCCGCCATATATAGAGGCGGTGATGACTCAAGTTCGGAAAGCCTCAACGAAAGAGACTTACTCTACAAGGTACTTTTCGACATGAAAAAGGATGTGAATGACCTGAAAAAGTTGGTCAATAATATGATGGAGACCGGCTCTTATGATGAGCAGGTGGTTAATGACAACCCTAACCTTTTTAGAAACCTTGACGACAAGCAGAAACTTTCGGACCCACCTAAGTTGAAAGACTTTTCTGAGCCTATTTATTTATCTGCGAATGAAGAAGAGCGAGGACCATATGGATATGATAGCGTACATGACATCACTCACGAAGAAGACGAGTCATTGTCCATTGAAGAAAAAGAGAAAGAACTGATTATTAAGGCGCTGAGAAAAAATAATAACAAAAGAAAATACGCGGCACAAGATTTGGGGATATCGGAACGTACACTTTATAGAAAAATTAAGCAGTATGAGATCGATTAAGCTTGTTCTTTTCCTGAGTTGTCTTGTATTAGTAGGCTCATGTGGTATCTACTCGTTCAGTGGCGCTTCCATAGACTACGATCAAACAAAGACAATATCATTCCAAAATTTCTTGAATGAATCAGGCGGTGGGCCGCCCAATATAGGTAACACTTTTACAGAAGGGCTTAAAGATTTTTTTCAAAGGAGAACTAAACTAGAACTGGTTCAGCGCCAAGGAGACCTACAATTTGAAGGTTCAATTGCCGACTATAGTGTTAGGCCTCAAGCGATTAGTTCTTCTGGTAATAACAATCAGGCAGATGGCACGGGCCTTATGAGGCTAACCATTAGAGTTCAAATTGTTTTTACTAACACAAAGAATGAAGACGCGAATATTCAGCAAGCATTTAGCTTTTTTGCCGACTACGACCCCGCTACTACAACACTCAACGCGGTAGAAGATGATTTGGTAGGCGAAATCTTTGACCAGTTATATTTTGACATTTTTCAAGCCTCAGTTGCCCAGTGGTAATATTCATTCTAATTTAGATGCTCTAACCTATTTCTGTGGAACGCGAACGATTTAACACCTTACTATCAGACCCATCTCTTGTCACTAATACGGACATTAAGGCGCTAAACGAGTATCGTAAAAAGTACCCCTACTTTCAAAGCCTATATGTAATCATTGCCAAAGCGTTAAAAGACAGGAAGCATACTAAAACTGAAGCGTTCGTAAAAAAAACAGCTGCATACTCCGTCAACCATGAGTATCTCAATGAAATTTTAGAGGGCACGTTTGACTTCCCTGAGAAAGCAGCAGTACAAGCACCTGCCGAAAAGCCCACCCCAGAAATCCACGAGCCGAAAACATCTACACTAGACGATGATGCTGCCGAAATAAAAGCAACAAAAGAAAGAATAGAAGCACTTTTGGCAAGCCCCGAGTCAGCCACGGCTAAAACTGAGGAAAAGAAAAAACCATCAGCAGTCAGTCAAGTCGAAATTATCGAAAAGTTCATCAAGGAAGAACCTTCCATAGAAAGGCAAAAGCTTTCGGCAAGTGAATTACCAAGCCATCAAGAAGATTTAGCAAGTAAAGCGATAAAGGGGGTAGACGCCTTTGAGACCGAAACTTTAGCCAAATTAATGGCCATGCAGGGCAAGCATAAAAAGGCTATTAATATTTATAAAAAACTCAGTTTGAAGTTTCCTGAAAAAAGCACTTACTTTGCAGGCCAAATTGAGGAAGTAAAGTCCAAAAAGAATGTTTAAGTTATTTATTATACTCGCGATCATCATAGCAATCTTGTTGATTTTGATCGTTTTAATGCAAAATTCAAAAGGTGGTGGTTTATCAAGTCAGTTTGGCGGTGGTGGAGCCCAACAAATCATAGGGGTTAAGAAAACGACCGACCTATTAGAGAAAGCTACTTGGATTTTCATCATTGCGTTGATTGTTTTCAGTTTAGCCTCCAGTCTTACACTGAATGATGGTAGTGGCGAAACAATTAATCCCAATATAGATGCCGCACAGCAGTCTCTTCCTAGTACAACTGTTCCAGCCATAGCGGACACTACTAGTGGGCTTCAGCCAGTGACACCAGATACAACTGGCCAGTAGTTACTACAGAAAAAAATTAAAGCTCCGGCCCCGATTCTTCGGTGGCCGGTTTTTTTTGTCCTTTATGTCAGTATTTGAATAGTATGACAGTAATTCTGACAGTGCATACTGACAACCACACACTTTCTGACTGACAAAAGTTCTTAAAAACGAATTGGCACATTAAGTGCTCTAGGCTCAATTGAATTGTGAAACACAAAACCTTAAAACAATAAGTAAAAATGTCTAAAGTAAACATTACTCCACTTGCAGACAGAGTTCTAGTAGAACCAGCTGCTGCAGAAGAAAAAACCGCCTCAGGTATTATCATTCCTGACACTGCTAAAGAGAAGCCACAAAGAGGAACAATAGTAGCCGCGGGAAGTGGTAAAAAAGACGAGCCAATGACAGTGAAAGTTGGTGACACTGTGTTATACGGCAAGTATGCTGGTACTGAGCTTTCAGTGGAAGGTAACGACTATTTAATTATGAAAGAGTCAGACCTATTTGCAATTATCAATTCTTAATTAAAATCAAACATCTAAAACAATAAAGAAATGGCTAAAGAATTATTCTTTAACAATGACGCCAGAGATCGACTGAAAAAAGGCGTTGATACATTAGCAGATGCTGTAAAAGTAACCCTTGGCCCTAAGGGTAGAAACGTCATCATCGACAAAAAATTCGGTGCCCCTACCGTAACCAAAGATGGTGTTTCTGTAGCAAAAGAAATTGAGCTTTCGGAGCCAATCGAAAACATGGGAGCTCAGCTTGTAAAGGAAGTAGCTTCTAAGACTGCTGACGATGCTGGTGATGGTACCACTACTGCAACTGTGTTGGCGCAAGCTATATACGGTGCTGGTATTAAAAATGTAGCTGCTGGAGCAAATCCAATGGATTTGAAAAGAGGTATTGATAAAGCGGTTACTGCTGTGGTTGCTGATCTTAAAAGTCAGTCTAAACCAATCAAAGATTCTAAAGAAATCGAACAAGTAGGTACTATCTCTGCGAACAACGATAGCGAAATCGGTAAAATGATTGCTGACGCTATGGACAAAGTTGGCAAAGACGGAGTAATTACTGTTGAAGAAGCTAGAGGTACTGAAACTGAAGTGAAAACTGTAGAAGGTATGCAGTTTGACAGAGGTTACCTTTCTCCATATTTCGTCACTAACACGGAAAAAATGGAAACAGAAATGGAAAATCCATACATCTTGATCTATGACAAGAAGATTTCTTCAATGAAAGATTTACTTCCTGTATTAGAGCCAGTAGCACAAAGCGGTAAAGGCCTTGTAATCATTGCTGAAGATGTTGACGGAGAAGCACTCGCTACACTAGTAGTAAACAAAATCAGAGGTTCTCTGAAAATTGCTGCTGTGAAAGCTCCAGGTTTCGGTGACAGAAGAAAAGCTATGTTAGAAGACATCGCTGTATTGACTGGCGGAACAGTTATCTCGGAAGAAAGAGGTTACAAGCTAGAAAATGCTACGATTGAGTACCTTGGTACTGCTGACAAAATCAACATTGATAAAGACAATACGACTATTGTTAACGGTGCTGGTGAAAAAGAGCATATCGAAGCTAGAGTTAAAGAAATCCAAACTCAAATCGAAAACACTACTTCTGACTACGACAAAGAAAAGCTTCAAGAGCGTTTAGCTAAGCTTTCTGGTGGTGTTGCTATCCTTTATATCGGGGCAGCAACTGAAGTAGAAATGAAAGAGAAGAAAGATAGAGTTGATGATGCATTGCACGCAACCAGAGCAGCTGTACAAGAAGGTGTAGTTGCTGGTGGTGGTGTGGCTTTAATCAGAGCTGGTGCAGCACTTGACAAAGTGGAAGTAGCTAATGAAGATGAAGCTACTGGTGTAAACATCATTAGAATTGCTATTGAGGCTCCTTTAAGAACTATTGTTGCCAATGCAGGTGGCGAAGGTTCTGTAGTTGTGAATGAAGTAAAAGCTGGAAAAGCTGACTACGGATATAATGCAAGAGAAGACAAGTACGAAAACATGATCGCTGCAGGTGTAATTGACCCTACCAAAGTGACTCGTTTAGCACTAGAAAATGCAGCTTCTATCTCTGCCCTACTACTCACTACTGAGTGTGTAATTGCTGAAGAGAAAGAAGAAGGTGGTGCAATGCCAATGCCTCCAATGGGTGGCGGTGGCATGGGCGGTATGATGTAATACCAGCTCACTGTAACAACATTAGAAGAGAAGCCCACCCAATTTGAGTGGGCTTTTTTATGCAAAATTGCTTAAACTCCAACCTTTCTTCATATGAAAAGATTTTGCCTACTACTTATTTTTATTGCTTCGGTTGTCTTGTCTTGTAATTCAAAAGTCCAAGAGTCCAAGGAAAAAGAATTGATCAAAAAGTACTTTGCCTCACTCAATAACTTTGACCTGGAAGCTATACCTAACTACTATTATGATAGCATTCGAATGAGAGAGAATGACTATCTTTACCTGGCATCAAAAGACAGTTTTTACATCAAACTCCAATGGGATTCTGTATTTCGACCGAAGTATGGAGTTCTCGAAATAGAAGAGGTAGACAATGATCTAATTGTAAAAGTCTCTAAGTCTGACCCCAGAATATTATTCCTTAACGAAGAACCAACCATCTATCGCGAACGCTTCACTTTCAAAGATGGTCTCATCTATAGTAGTGAAACTCGAGACTTTATCCTCTTCAATTGGGATACATGGGATGAGAATAGATCAAAACTAGTCAACTGGATCAAATCAAATCATCCAGAATTAGATGGTTTTTTATATGACCAAACAAAGAAAGGAGCCCTAAATTACTTAGAGGCATTAAAGCTTTATGGTTCAAGGAGTGAACATTAAGTTTTTGTTAACTGCATACTGAAAACTTGAATTCAGAGTTCATTAAGATATATTGCAACAGTGTTGCATGAGCAACTCTAATATGAAAAACAAAAAAATACTTTTGCTCTCTCTAGCAATAACCCTCGGGTGCTCATCTTGTGCGACACTTTTCAATAAGCGCGACCAAGTAATATCATTAAGGTCTACAGAGCCCATAAGCTACGTATACAAAGGAGATACAATACAAAATACACCTCAAACAGAAATAAAAATTCTCGTTAAAAAGGAAAAGACTCCTATCAATTTGCATCTTTTCAACAGTTCGAACGCTAGGACGTTGAGTATAAGGGCCAGAAAGAGTTGGACGTATGGTCTCAACCTATTTACCCCATATTGGGGTGGACTTATTGTAGATGAAATCAGTGGTAAAAAATTCACTTTTCCAAAAAAAATCTTTGTGGATATGAGTGACTCTGAAACACCCTATCTCCCATATTTCCCAATGTCTGCCAGTAGATTAAAGCACAAAAATCAAATATCTATTTCCCCATTTCCATTAATCAGTGACTACCATCCTGGAATAGACTTTGGATACCAAAGGTTACATGGCGGTAAGTTTGCCACAAAATTCAATATCCGCTATTTTCTGCCCAGGAATAATAATTACGCTCGCAATGCTCGAGGATTCACATTTGAAATACTTCCAAAATATTACTTACGAAACCAAGACGTAACTCGAATATATGCCGCATTAAGTATAGAATATTTAAGAAAAGACCACGAAGCAGCGTTTGAGTTTTTCATACCCGATAACTTTGATGATGATGATCTTACCAACGATACCTTCAGTCAAATTTTACCCCTTGAGAAGCGGTTTATCTCCTTGACGCCTAGAATTGGGATTGAAAGGTACCTCTCCGACAGATTGGTCTTAGACGCCTTCTTTGGCATAGGTTTAAGGTATCGCGAAACGCGCATTATCGGTGCCAACCCCGATTTTAATCTCCGTGTAGATGATGACGGATGGTTCGACTTTAGTTACAATTCAAATAGACCTGATAAACGCCTAGACGCTAATTTTGACCTCAATTTTAGTATTGGATGGGTATTCTAGTCTACACGTACTTTAAAATTTAATCAATTATGAAAAAACTACTGGCACTTACAATTTTGACTCTCACATTTTCAGGTTGTGACCCAATAGCAGATTTGGAAGCAAATGTTGAGAATTTGACTTCTGAAACACTTACAATAGACTTCGTGTCTTCAGATAATAGTAGTTTGAATAAAACCTTACAGATAGCCCCAAATGAGATCAAACTCTTTCAAGAGGGTTCTGATATTGGTAGCACATACCTTGAGCCATCAATCGATGAGTACGATTCCGTTATCATTAAAAATCAGGCAGAAGATGTACTTAGAGTCTTCAAGATGAATGATACAGGCAAAAACATCTATAATATCGATGACTGGATTTCAAGTGAGCCGCGCAAGAGGTTTTTCAAATATAATTATCAAATAGAAACCGGTGATATTGACTAGGCAATAACCTGAGAGCTCGGCTTGGTGTTGGAAGCTTATTTTGAACCTACCCTATCAAATAGACCCTGAAACACCCTATCTGTCATATTTCCCAATGTCTCCCAGTAGATTAAAGCACAAAAATCAAATATCTATTTTCCCATTTCCATTAATCAGTGACTACCATTCTGGAATAGACTTTGGATACCAAAGGTTACATGGCGGTAAGTTTGCCACAAAATTCAATATCCGCTATTTTCTGCCCAGGAATAATAATTACGCTCGCAATGCTCGAGGATTCACATTTGAAATACTTCCAAAATATTACTTACGAAACCAAGACGTAACTCGAATATATGCCGCATTAAGTATAGAATATTTAAGAAAAGACCACGAAGCAGCGTTTGAGTTTTTCATACCCGATAACTTTGATGATGATGATCTTACCAACGATACCTTCAGTCAAATTTTACCCCTTGAGAAGCGGTTTATCTCCTTGACGCCTAGAATTGGGATTGAAAGGTACCTCTCCGACAGATTGGTCTTAGACGCCTTCTTTGGTATAGGCTTGAGGTATCGTGAAACACGCGTTATAGGTGCCAACCCCAATTTTGAACTTAGTTTACCTGATGAAGGATGGTTTAATTTTGCATATGATTCAAACAGACCTAGTATACGATTTAGCCCTAACCTCGACTTCAACTTTAGTATTGGTTGGGTATTCTAGTCTCGGCAAGACAGAAAACAATATATAACTTACTCAATGTTCTATATATCTAATTTGATAATAGTGATGTACTCATTACTTTCGTAGGCAACAACTCCTTTATGAATAAAACATTTGGTTCTCTACTATTAATTGTATTGTGCTCGTCATGCGCTTCCATTTTCAATCAGCCTTATCGAGACATTGAATTACAGACCAATGAATCAACTCAAATAGTAGTCAGAGGTGACACACTATCTGCTGAAAAGGGTCAGGCTACACTACTAAATGTAGAGAATGATAAACGTCCCCTGCAAATAACTGTATTGAATGAAGACTCAAGCGAAGAAATAGCCGTAACACCCTATCGACCTGCACACTATTGGGCCAATTTTGGCTCTTTGGGTGTTGGTTTCATTCTTGATGAATTTAGCCAAAAACCGAAAAGCGTATATCCTAAAAAGGTATTCCTAGACCTTCAGAGTTCAGAGCCCACCTATCGTCCCTATCTACCAATGTCTCCTGAATTGATTCGCCAGAAGAATAAGCTATCATTCACACCAACAATGTTAATAGGAGATTACAATCCGGGGTTAGAAATAAGCTATCAAAGATTAATCGGAAACAGCTATGCTATTCAGTTGAGTGCAACCAGCCTCTTCCAGAAAGACAATCAATACTCAAGGAACGTAACTGGGTTCAGAGCTGGTATTGAACTAAAAAATTACTTCCAAAACAGAGAAAGACTCAGGCTTTATTCAAGCCTTAACCTAGAATACTTTCAAAAGAGCCATTTGGCAGATTTCGAAGTTTGGGACAAAAATGCCGAGGTTAACACTGATGATAATCCATACAACAATTCGTCTTTCGAATCACGATTAGACGTTGATAAAATCTATATCTCTTTAACTCCACGAGTTGGCTTTGAACATTATTTGACCAACAAATTGGTCATTGATGGATTTTTTGGTGTGGGTGTTAGGTATAGGCAGTCTGAAGTAAGTGGTCTTGATCCTAATTTAAGTATCAGAGACGACTTCTATAGTAGCCTATATGAATCTACATTTTCAAATGGACCTAGAAATACATTGACACTAAACTTTGACTTGAATGTCAGAGTTGGTTGGGTTTTCTGAATAATTCTACCTTTTTCTCCTCAGATTTTTGCTTATATTTCTAGTAGCCAAATTCTAAGACATCTATGGATAGATTTAATACTCCTCTGGAGGCGTTTGCCCATTGGGTAAATACCACACCTGACAAAATTTTTCTGCGTCAACCTTTTGATAGAGTCTTCAAAGAGTACTCTTTTCATCAAGCCGATCAAGAAATTCGTAAAATTGCAACAGCCCTCAATGATATGGGACTATCTGATGGAAGTCACGTGGCCCTTCTTTCAAAAAACTGTGCACACTGGATAATGGCAGACTTAGCCATTATGATGGCTGGTTGTATCTCAATTCCGATCTATCCAACTTTAGGACCTGAATCCATCAATGAAATCCTAATTCACAGCGAATCCAAAGCAGTCATTATTGGTAAGCTAGATGATTACAGTCAACAGCAGTCGGGTATTCCGGACATCCCTACAATTGGCGTTGAACTCTATGATATTAAAGAGCAGTACGGATGGGATCAGTTACTGGCTAAACATGAGCCACTTCAAGGCTTAACGAAGCAAGACCCTGAGGCTTTAATGACTATTATGTATACCTCTGGCACAACAGGGAGCCCAAAAGGCGTAATGCATACTGTAGGCTCATTCAATACCCTCATCAATACGGCTGTAGCGTCTATCAAAATGCCAAGCCAACCACGTTATTTCTCTTACCTGCCTATGACTCACATAGCAGAAAGAGCTGGTATAGAACTCTCTGCCATATATCGCGGAGCCTCAGTTAGCTTTCCTGAGTCGCTCGACACATTTGGAGAAGACCTAGCTTCTGTACAACCTGAAACCTTTTTCGGGGTACCGAGAATTTGGCAAAAGTTTCAAGAAAAGCTACTTGAGAAAATGCCACAAAAGAAACTTGATCGCCTTACTGGCCTTCCGATTATTGGTAACATCATCAAGAAGAAAATTAGGCAAAAACTAGGACTATCCGCCTCAGTAGCAAATTTCTCAGGAGCGGCACCTATTGCCAAGAGCCTTCAAGAATGGTATGCCAAATTAGGTATTGAGATTAATCAAGCCTATGGTATGACAGAGGACCTTATCCTATCTCACTTTAACTTACCTGGTGCCAACAAATTTGGAACTGTAGGTAAACCGCTCCCTGGCGTTACGTCTAAGTTATCTGAAGAAGGAGAAATACTGATTCAAAATGGATGCCTTATGAAAGGCTATTATAAAGAGCCTGAAAAAACGGCTGAGATGTTCAGTGAAGATGGTTTTCTAAAAACAGGAGATATTGGCGAGTTCGATCATGACGGCTACCTCTCCATTACAGGGCGTATAAAAGATCAATTCAAAACAGATAAAGGCAAGTACATAAGCCCTGCTCCTATTGAATTAGAATTGCTAAAAAATGGAGACATAGATCAAGTCTGTATTGTTGGTACTGGCATTCCTCAACCTATTGCCTTAATGGTGATTTCAGAATTAGGTAAACCTAAAAGTAAAACTGAGCTCGAAACATCACTAATGACAACAGTCAACGAACTTAATCCTAAACTTGAGAAAGTTGAACAAATTGCGAAAGTGATCATTATGGAAGAAGATTGGTCAGTGGACAATGGTCTTCTGACTCCCACTTTAAAAGTGAAAAGAAACAGAGTTGAAGCCATTCATAAAGATAGGTATGCCTCTTGGTTCGAGTCACCTGACAAAATTGTCTATGAGTAATACGCTACTTGACTGAAGGCAATGACCAGTTTTTAACCACTACTAATATCCTTGTGGCTATAATAAAGAGTATTGTTATAATGATTTGAAAATCAGCATTCAAACTGGTTAGACCAAGTAGCAAGTACAAACCACCACCTGCTAAGCAGACTGTTGCATATATTTCCTTGCGGAAGATGAGAGGTATTTCGTTCACAAAAGTATCTCTTAGCACCCCGCCAAAAACTGCCGAAATTGTGCCCATTATAAGTGCCACCACTGGCGGTAACCCAAAGGCCAAAGTCTTCTGAATTCCCAGAATGGTGAACAATCCAATTCCGATAGAATCGAAAAGGAACATCGTTTTTCTCAATCGCTCAAACACTTTTTTGAAGAACATTCCTGATAATATACCCAGACCGATCACTATGAAATAGTTGACGTCCATCAGCCAACCTACGGGTTGACTACCAATAAGTAGGTCTCTTAAAGTACCACCGCCAATCGCAGTCACAAAGGCTATCACTGAAGCTCCGAAAAAGTCCAGTTGTTTTTTAGAAGCTAATAGCCAACCACTTACTGCAAAGACGAATGTCCCTGTTAGGTCAATGATATAGATTAAGTCTGCACTACTCATAGCATGGATTAGGAGCGCGAAGTTAGTCTTTTGGCTGAATTCATCTTAAGGCATAGGAATATTACGTTTCAAAAAAAAGTCGCCTGCAATACTTTACTACACTACTGTTAATTGAAATTTATGGAGGTGTATTCGTTTATTTACGCTTCAAGGAATTCAATTGCCAGTAAATGAGAGAATCAATTTCAGGTTTATTATCAGACATAAAGGCCTGTCAAATTTGTAAAGGGAAGCTCCCTCATACTCCTAATCCTGTGGTTTCTTTGAGCGAAAACTCAAGAATCCTAGTCATAGGACAAGCGCCCGGAGCAAAGGTGCATGCCTCTAGTATTCCTTGGGATGATGCTTCAGGCCGTAACTTAAGAAAATGGTTAGGTGTCACAGATGAACAATTTTACGACACTGAACTCTTTGGTATAGTTCCGATGGGCTTCTGTTATCCTGGCAAGGGAAAGTCAGGAGATCTACCTCCTCGCCCAGAATGTGCACCAGAATGGCACAGTAAAATCTTTGACCATCTAGAGCAGATGGAACTGACTCTGTTAATTGGCCAGTATGCGCAGAAATATTATTTAGGCAAACGAACTGCAGCTACTCTAACAGAAACCGTAAGTAACTTTGAGTCTTACTTACCAGACTATTTTTGTCTGGTTCACCCCTCACCAAGGAATGGAATCTGGATGAGAAAGAATCCGTGGTTCGAATCAGCTGTCGTTCCAGAGCTTCAAAGCTTAGTACAAAAGATTATTAAAGCATAAAAAACACTCTCTCAGAAACTGAAAGAGTGTTTTTTATGCTCAAGACCAACTACTTCTTAATCACTAAGCTCTGGTCGTCTTTATTCACAAGTATTGGTTTTCCAAGTCCAACATTATTCAATCGCTTGAGCTGTGTTTTACCATCACCAACCACTACATAGATCAGTTTGTCAGGATCCATATACTCAGCAATCAGACGCTGTGCCTCAGCTACATCCATCGACTTAAGCGTGGCTTCGTCCTTCTGAACATAATCTAACGGCAAATCATAGGTAGATACATTCTGAAGAATACCCATTAGACTACCCAATGTCTCATAAGACTGCGTATTACTTCTTAAGATCGAAGTCTTAGTAGAATTCATATCTTCTTCCGAAAACTCAGTTCCATAATTGTCCAAAATCTCCTTAAACAACTCCACCGACTCTTTTGTAACGTTACTTCTAACACTTGAAGCAGCAGTAAAAGCAGTACCATTCTGTTTTCTTGAATAGTTTGAGTAAGCTCCATAAGTATATCCTTTCTCAAGTCTTAATTTCTTGAAAAGGATAGAACCAGAACCAGAACCTAACTTATAGTTGGCCATAGTAGCTGCTGCATAGTCGTCACTACCATTGTCCATGCTTACACGTCCAATGTTAATCACAGACTGTTTCGCTTCAGGATAATCCACAAAGTAGATTCTTGAATCAAGAGATGGTGCTTTAATTTCGTAAGAAGGGAAGCTCACTTCTTTGCTCTCCCAATCACTAAAAATATCTAAAGACTTAACAACATCTTCTTGCGCAATAGCTCCTACAAAGTGGAAAGAAGCAACAGAAGGTGAAAAGTTACTTTCGTAATAAGCCTTAAGATCATCTAGAGTGATATTACTCACTGAAGTGGTGGTTCCTGAAACAGGGTTCGCGAGGATATGATCTTCGCCATAAAGCACTTTATTGAATACTCTCGAGGCGATCGCATTAGGATTAGCATTACTCTGCTGAATTGAGTTTAGGGCCGAACTCTTGATTCGTTCGAACTCCCCCTCATCCCAACGAGGCTGAGTAATCACTTCATGCACTAGGGCCAAAACCTTATCGTAATTCTTCGCCAAGCAATTCCCCGAAATGGTCATATATTCCTGTGAAGTAAAGATTCTTACACTCGCACCTAATTGGCCTATGGCCTCTTGAAGTTCTTGTGGCGTTCTATTCACAGTGCCCTCCATCATAATATTATCCAGAAGTGCAGATGTACCTACCTTTTCAGGGTTGTCAAGCAGCATTCCTCCTTTAAGACGAATGCTAAATTGTGCCATTGGCAATTCATCTTGATAGATGTGTAATACATCCAAGCCATTTGCTAACTCTTCTTTATTGATTGAAGGTGGCGTAAAACTTAACTCGCCTTTTAAAGCAGGTGCTTTACTCCTATCAATTTTTGAGGCAGTCTTCTCAAACTTAACATCCTTATTGAGTTTATCGAGGTTACCTTCGGCACCTTGCACAATGGCTTCTTCAACGACCGAAGCCTTCAAAGATCCGTCTAATATTAAATCTGTCTGTCCTACTGGAACAAAACTAGTCGCTAAGAAACTCTGGCTTTTAATGTACTTATTGTAAACTCTCATAATGTCTTCACGCGTAACGCTGAGACTGTTCTGAAGGTCTGTAGTAATAAAGCCAGGATCTCCTGCAAAAGTATTGTAGTCAGCCAATTGGTATGCCTTACTGAAGACACTTGAAGCTGAATTATAAACACTTGTCTCTAGACCAATTTTGATTCTATCTAAGTCTGCATCAGAAAATCCATCCTTTTCAAACTTCGCGAATGCTTCATCCAAAGCTGATTTAAGGTCGTTCAAGTTTACTCCGTCAAAAGCCCGAGCACCTAGTTTGAACGTTCCTGCGATTTCATTCGAGCTATTAAAAGCAAACACCGATGGTGCCAATTTCTTTTCTTCAACAATCACCTTATATAAAGGAGACTTCTTCCCGTCTGTCAGGATTTGTCCTAATATATCAAGTGCCCACATATCCTCGTGATACTTCTCAACAGTAGGCCAAACCATTTCTAAATCAGGAAGGTTAGCAAATTTATCTTCGTGATAAAAAAGCTTGTTCGCCTCAAGTACTGCAGGTCTAGGCTGGATAGTCTCTACCTCAGGACGCGGAGTCAACTCACCAAAGTATTTTTCGATTAAAGCCTCAGCTTCTTCTTCATTAATATCTCCAGCGATTACTAATGTTGCGTTATTAACGCCATACCATTTCTCGTAAAACTCTCTTACATCTGCAATTGTAGCATTCTGAAGATCTTCCAAACTCCCAATCACATCCCAACTGTATGGGTGTCCTTCTGGGTAAAGGTTAGTCAACTGAACATACTCTTTATGGCCATATGGTCTATTATCTACACCTTGTCGCTTTTCATTTTTAACAACCTGCTTCTCGTTTTCTAAACCCCATTCAGATACGGTATTGATGAAATAGCCCATTCTATCAGACTCCATCCACAACACTTGCTCTAAAGCATCGCTTGGAACGGTTTCGAAGTAGACAGTGCCATCCGTCCAAGTACCACCATTGAAAGTTCCACCCAAGTCATTCATATTCTTAATGAAATTTCCTGCGCCTACATTTTCTGAATTTTGGAACAGCATGTGTTCAAAAAAGTGAGCGAAACCAGTTTTACCTACCTTTTCTCTATTAGAACCTACATGGTACAATACCGCAACCGCAACCATAGGGTCAGAAGTATCTTGATGAAGTACAACATCCAAACCATTTTCTAGTGTGTACTTTTTATAATCAATGTTGAACTCATCAGAAGATGAATCTTTGGCAGTATCACAAGCCGTTGCCATCAAGAGAAGCAACACGAGCCAGTAACTGTGTTTTTTTAAATTGTATTTCATAACTATCTCGTTTAAGTATCTAAAAAAAGCCCCTTTCGGGGCTTTAAGTTTTTTAATGCACATCACCCATCAGCTTCCTCAATGGTTTATTAAGCGCTAGCAGCAAGAGTGCCGCACCAAATGTAGTTAAAACAATGGTCATATATTGATCTGGCATATCTGCCAAAGCTTCTTCTGTTCCTCCTGAAGCCTCTCCTGCTATTAAGCCTGCTAATAAATTACCGAGAGAGACTGACAAAAACCATACGCCCATCATTTGACCTTGATAGCCTTTTGGTGCCAGTTTTGTCATCAAACTTAAGCCTACGGGACTTAAACTTAATTCGCCCCATGTATGAAGGAGATAAGTGAAAATCAACCAAGTAGGTGCTGCCAAATCACCGCTAGCCGCAATTTTCGCAGCAAAGTACATCACAAAAAAACCTGCACCAACCCCAAATAGCCCAAAGAAAAACTTCAATGGTGAACTAGGCTCAAAATTCTTCCTTGCTAACCAAATCCACATTGCACCAAAAAAGGGAGCAAATATGATTATGAATACCGCGTTCACTGATTGGAACCACGCAGCTGGCATTTCCCAACCGAACATAGTTCTATCCGTAAATCTTTGTGCAAACAAATTAAGGGTTGAACCAGCCTGCTCAAAACCAGACCAAAAAACAGCCGAAAAAATGAACACGATACCAATGGCCATGACTTTCTTTCTGTCACTTATCTCTAGTCCAGCAAACAATATTAAATACAGTAAATAAGCAAAAGCGACAATCGCAATAATGTATTTCGACTTATTCGCAATACTTTCTACATTAATGCTGATAACATCCATAAAAATCAATGCAACCAAAAGCGCAAGAACCGCACATATTAAAGTAGTTACTTTTGCCAATTTACTGCGGCTCTCAACCTCCTCAGGTGTTGTTGCCGGTGCTAAATCCCCAACACCATCTAGATTTTTAGAAGTTAATTTGTATTGAATGAGACCTAATACCATACCAAAACCAGCAAGACCAAAGCCTAAATGCCAATTATAAGTCGCTAAAAGCCCAGTTAACAGAGGAGCCACAAAAGCACCAATGTTAATACCCATGTAGAAGATTGAGAAACCTGCGTCACGTTTAACATCCCCAGGAGCGTATAATTGACCAACTATAGAACTGACGTTAGGCTTTAAAAGACCTGTCCCAACAACGATAAGAATTAATCCGAGGTAAAAGGAATTTGTATCCAATGAGGTAACCTCAACACCACCGGCACCTACTAATTCCATTATGCCAGGAATGGCCATTGTAAAGTGTCCCAATGCGATGATAATACCTCCGTACCAAACTGATCTTTTTAATCCAAGAAGACGATCTGCTAACCATCCTCCAGGCAATGCAAGCAGGTAAACTCCCATTGTATATAATCCATATATGGCTCCTTGAGTTCGGTCATCAAAACCTAATCCACCATCAATAACAGCGGAAGTCATGAAAATGGCCAGCAGGGCACGCATACCGTAGTAGCTAAACCGCTCCCACATCTCTGTAAAAAATAGGGTTGCTAACCCTCTTGGGTGTCCCCAAATCGTCTTCTGATCTGACATAATTAGTTTTTTCGTTTTAGAATAACCCATGAATCTAACATGAGTCAAAGCATTTTACAAATCGTATTTTCATAAATGGTACTAACTATTCGTTTTACTTGGTTTCCATTGATCAAAAAGTCACTACATAAACAGTATTTCAATTACATTTAAGAGGTATTTCGAATACCAATACTTATCTTTGCAATCGTTTTCACAAAGAGAGAAAATTAACCAAAAGACATGCTAGAATCTGGGATAAAATCCAACAAGGCTGGGCTTGAAACAGCCGGAATCAAAGTTAAAGAGGCACACTGGAACCTCGGGCCAACCGAGCTAATCGAGGAAGCTATTAAAAACGGTGAGGGTCACTTGACTGACACAGGCGCGCTGATGTGCGATACTGGCAAGTTCACTGGTCGTTCACCTAAAGACAGGTTCATTGTAAGAGATGAGTCCACTGAAGAAAAAGTTTGGTGGGGAGATATCAACATTGGAATTTCACCAGAATCTTTCGATAAAGTCTATCATAAGATGATTGCTCATCTTGAAGACCGTAAGGTGTATGTAAGAGACGCGTATGCTGGCGCTGACAAAACACACAGACTAAAACTACGTGTGGTCAACTCAATGGCTTGGCACAACTTGTTCTGCTACAACATGTTTATCAGACCGGAAGCTTATAAGCTTCCTGATTTTGAGCCAAACTTCACTATTATCTGCTGCCCAGAATTCAAAGCTGATCCAGCAACTGATGGCACCAGGCAAGAGAATTTTGCCATGGTAAACTTTACCAAGAGAATGATCCTCATAGGAGGAACTGAGTACTCTGGTGAAATGAAAAAAGGAATTTTCTCCGTACTTAACTTCTTATTACCAACAGAAGATGGTGTGCTGCCAATGCACTGTTCTTCTAACATGGGTATTGAGAAAAGCGATACTGCTGTATTCTTCGGCCTTTCAGGAACAGGCAAAACGACCTTATCAGCAGATCCAAATAGATTACTAATTGGAGATGACGAGCACGGTTGGACATCTAAGAATGTCTTCAACTTTGAAGGTGGCTGTTACGCAAAAGCCATTGACCTTACTGAAGAAAACGAACCAGACATCTATAGAGCCATCAAGTATGGCGCAATAGTAGAGAACACGAGGTTCCACCCAGGTACACGTAGCGTAGACTTCAGCAATACTGAGGTAACAGAAAATACAAGAGTATCCTACCCTCTTCACCACATCAACAACATTGCGGAGCCATCGATTGGCGGTATCCCTAAGAACATTTTCTTCTTGACTTGTGATGCCTTCGGTGTCATGCCTCCCCTATTGAGGTTGAACAAAGGACAGGCAATGTATCACTTCATCTCTGGCTATACTTCAAAAGTTGCTGGCACTGAAGCAGGTGTTACTGAGCCACAGCCAGTATTTTCAGCTTGTTTTGGAGCACCATTTATGCCGCTTCACCCAACTAAATATGCTGAGATGCTAGGTAAGAAGATGGAGGAGCACGAAGTTAACGTATGGCTGATCAACACAGGTTGGACAGGCGGACCTTACGGTGTAGGCTCGCGTATCAAATTGAAATATACTAGAGCGATGATCTCTGCTGCACTTTCTGGTGTATTAGACAATGTTGGCTATAGAAAGCATTCAATTTTTGGTGCTGAAATCCCAATGACTTGTCCAGGTGTACCTAGCGAAATTTTAAGCGCTAGAGAGACTTGGAAAAATGATGACGGATTCTATGAGACTTCTAATAAACTAGCAAGAATGTTCCAAAAGAACTTTGGCCAGTTTGAGTCTTACGCTAATGATGAAATCATGGCAGGTGCTCCAAAAGTGAGAGAAGATTACAAATAGAGGTTTATAAAAATCTAAGCTAAAAACCTCTCTCTGAAAAATCAGAGAGAGGTTTTTTTATGCACAAAAAAAAGCCTGTTCCGTCCGAACAGGCTTTTTTTGACACGGGATCTACCGCATCTTCGACACTACTAATGATCGTAATTTCTTATTGTTCAACTCGACTTTCCATAGATTCGAGTCTGTTTAATGCAGTTTGGAGTTCTCTTCTTAAAGTGATTTGCTTTTCTGTAGCCTGAAAGCGCTGATGCCGGTACTCTTCAACAATTTTAGAATAGGCAGATTTTACTCTTTTTACTACACTACAAACATGCTTAATGCGTGTGTAGATCACCACAATGATGGCAGACAATAAAGCAATGATGGACCAAACGAGCGCGTTGTAAAAACCTTTACGAATAGATAATCCGAGAAAGCCAATTTCCGCATTTTGCCCTTCACTCTCCACAAGTTTTTCCTTGATCATGTCAAGCTCAGCCTGAATGGTTTTGAGTTCAGCTTTTGTTTCAATTGAGGACATCTCAAGGCGCTTTATCTTTAATTGATAAGCATTGATACTATCACTCATTGCTGATTTAAAATTAAGCAGCTTGGAAGTCTTAATTACTTTGTACTCTTCGTAAGATTCCGACTGAGCCATAATGTCGGATAAAGAATTTCTTAATGTATTATTTTCTTGTGCGTATACTGTGAAACTGAGCGCCAGGAGTAGTAACAAAACCCCTGCCCGCTGGGCATGATTAGGTCGATTCATAGTATTGTATTTAGGTGAAATCGATACCAATTTAAGGAATGGAAAACACACTATTTGCATTCTGGTGTACAAAGCATTTTTCTGATATCATTACCCAAAAAAGTGAATTGTAAAATCTTATTCTGCAGACTTATTCCTACAACTACCACATTATCAGACTTTAAATTATCTGATAACAATCATCAGTTAAAGCCTGTATTTCGTCTATATAATACCGAAGTCAAACCCGTTAACAGATATGGTCTATGATTTTGGCGGATTAACACTTATCTTTTATTCAAATTCAAGTCTAATCAATCCATTATGGCATCATACAATATAAAAATCAACGGACAGGCAAGATCGGTTGAAGCTGACGCGGATACCCCAATGCTCTGGGTGCTTCGAGATGAGCTCGATATGAAAGGAACTAAATTTGGATGCGGCATTGGCCAATGTGGCGCATGCACCGTGCATTTGAACGGAAATGCCGTTCGGTCTTGTCAAATCCCTGTCTCCGCAGTAGGCGAAAACGATATTACTACTATAGAGGGCTTATCCGAAAAAGGCGATCACCCATTACAAGAAGCCTGGAAGCAGCATGACGTACCTCAATGCGGTTATTGCCAAGCAGGGCAGATTATGAATGCCGCTGCCTTATTGAACAAAAATTCAAGCCCGAGTTATAAGGAGATTGAAGACGCTACCGATGGCAATATCTGCCGATGTGGAACTTATAACAAAATCAAAGCTGCCATCGCGACAGCTGCTGATCAACTATAACCTTAAAGAATAGAAAGATGACGATAATAAAAACACAAGTCGACAGACGATCATTCTTAAAGGCCTCTGCGCTTGCAGGCGGTGGTTTAATGATTGGGTTTTCTTGGGCTTGTAACCCTATGGAAGCTGAGAGAGCTGCACCAAAAGAATGGTTCGAAATGAACGCCTTCTTATCTATTGCTGATAATGGGCAGGTAACGATCATGTCCCCTAACCCGGAAATTGGACAAAATGTAAAGACATCCATGCCGATGATCATTGCTGAAGAGCTAGATGTAGCTTGGGAAGATGTAATCGTAAAACAAGCACCTTTAAATAGTGCTTCCTTTCAAAGACAGGTGGCAGGCGGAAGCCAATCGATACGTCAAGGATGGGCTAGCCTAAGAATGGCCGGAGCTACAACTAGGCAACTGCTTATCAATACCGCAGCCAAAGAATGGGAAGTAGATGCAGCAAGCCTTACCACTGATGGTGGCTATGTAATGAATGGGAGAAAGAAACTCTCCTACGGAGAACTTGCTTCCAAAGCTGCTGGAGAAACCATTCCTGAAGAAGTGCCACTAAAAGACCCAAAAACCTTCAAAATAATTGGTAAGAGCAAAACCAATGTCGACATGCACGAGATAGTCACCGGAAAACCTGTTTTTGGGGTTGATTATCAAGTGGACGGCATGGTGATTGCTGCCGTGATGAGACCTCCCGCGTTTGGCACCAAGCTAAAGTCATTTGATGATAGTGAAGCCAGAAAAGTAAATGGTGTAATTGATGTGATCACTTTTGATGATAACGAGTCCGATGGACAACGTACCATGAGGGGTGAGAAAATTGCAGTTATTGCAACTAACACTTGGGCTGCCTTCAAAGGGAAGAAGGCTTTAAAAGCCGAATGGGAAAGATCTGCAAAACTAGAAAGCACAACGAGTCACGATCGTGAGTTAAATAGACTCCTTGACGTTTCGAACAGTGAATCTGTCAAGCGTACTGATGGTGACATCAAGAAAGCTTTCGCGCAAGCTGATGGAACACTCGAAAGGACTTATGAAGCTCCTTTCCTACCACATAATACGCTAGAGCCGATGAACTTCTTCGCCAATGTAGAGGACGATAAAGTCGAATTGGTAGGCCCAATCCAAACACCGCAAGGAACACAGGGACGAATAGCAAGGTTACTCAAACGAGATGGCGCACAAGTCACACTCGACATGACTAGAATGGGTGGTGGATTTGGCCGAAGACTTTACGGAGACTTTGCATTGGAAGCAGCTGCAATATCTGATAAGATTAGAAAACCAGTCAAAGTACAGTTCTCACGTGAGGATGACATGACTGCCGGAACTTATCGCCCCGCTTCAAAATATAAGTTTAGGGCTGCATTTAAGGATGGCAAAATAACTGGCTACCACCTTACAGGTGCTGGGATAAGAATGGGAAACACCACTAGACAAAATTGGTTTCCAGCAGGCGGTATTGAAAACTATAAGGTGGAATCACACAATGTAAATAGTAATATCACAACTGGAGCATGGCGTGCACCGATCACTAATTTCTTGGCAATTGCAGAACAGAGCTTTTTCGATGAGTTAGCCAAAGAAATGAATGTGGATGCCGTTCAAGTTAGGCTAGACGTACTCGAAAGAGCAAAGTCTAACCCTGTAGGTTCTATCGACTATGATCCTGAAAAGATGATTGGAGTGATTAAGCTAGCAGCTGAAAAAGGTAACTGGAGTAATCCCGAAGCTGGCATCAGCAAAGGGTTTAGTTGCTACTATTCTCACAACACATATGTTGCAGAAGTGGCAGATGTGACCTCTGTAGGTGGGCAACCGAAGATTACCAAAATGACTGCAGCAGTTGACTGTGGTATCGTCATCAACCCTGAAGCTGCAATTAACCAAATTCAAGGTGGTGTTGTCGATGGCATCGGACATGCCATGTATGGTGATTTCTCCTTTGTAGATGGGGCACCTCAGGCTGCTAACTTCGACAAGTTCAGATTGATTAGAACCAAAGAAGCACCTACGGTAGATGTACACTTTGTGGAAAGCCTTAATGATCCAACTGGATTGGGTGAGCCTTCTCTCCCTCCCGCAGGTGGTGCTTTGGCCAATGCCATAGCCTCTGCAACTGGTAGAAGAGTCTACAAGATTCCGTTTACCAAGCAGGATATCGCCATGGGATAAAACAAATTTTAAATCACTATAGAAAAGGAAACCAGTGATGGTTTCCTTTTCTAATTCTACCCATGGAACTACAAATAACGCTCAGAACGGCAACTATAGAAGATTTGGAAACACTCCTGCACTGGGATCAGCAACCACATGTCATTGCCTCAGACCCTGATGATGACTGGAATTGGGCTATTGAGCTTAGGAGATTTCCCGACTGGCGAGAACAATTTATTGCTGAATTAGACGGACGGCCAATCGGCTGCATCCAAATTATAGATCCTGCAAAAGAAGAAACACATTATTGGGGCGAAGTTCCTGAAAACTTAAGAGCTATTGATATTTGGGTTGGTAAGGCCGAAGATTTAAACAAAGGCTACGGAACGCAAATGATGCACTTAGCTATTGACCGATGTTTTTCGGAAGCACAGGTACAAGCAATTTTAATCGACCCTTTGGTGACCAATGTAAATGCCATTAGGTTCTATGAACGAATCGGATTCAAGTTTCTAGCATACAGAAAGTTCGAAGACTCTGAGTGTGCTATTTATGAATTCACTCGAAAAAAACTGGACCCATTAGCTCATGCCTAGTTAGACAGCTTGTAACCCTTCTTTTTACCTTGAGAGCCTGTCGAAAGGACTTCTTCAGAAATACAAGTTCCCTCGGCAAGCTCGGGATAGGAAGATCTATCATGAACCTCAACTGACAATGCTTAGATAGATGAGGAATCCCTGAAAAATCACTCGAAATCGTCATTCCTCTTAACCTCCATCTGATCAGAGTCCTCGATGAGAGACTCTGATAGAGATTTTTCTACACTCCAAACTGACTCAAGTGGTGATCTAAGTGTTTGTAAAACAAGTTATTCCACTCTCCCACCGGCATCTTACCGAACGAAAGGTTCTCTTTACCATCAAAATGATCGGAGCCTAATTCCTCAGTTTTTTTGATGTATTCTATTAACCTTGATTTCTCCACCTCAAAGTCTCGTTCGTCAGCAATTATGAATTGGGGTGCAGTACGTAAATTTCTTTTATAGGGTACATCATTGACAACTCCTTTTTTCACAAAAGCCTTAAGCATCAGTTTCATAAATCCACCAGGTGCGGGATGCTTGTCTGTATAGACCATTTCATAAGCTACTGCGCAGTGCGCTAGCATTTGCGCTGCATTCATTTTTCCCCATAGGGGTTTAGTGTCAGCATTAAGTTGATCTATCCTAGCGATAGTATCAGTTGTGGTTTCAGCTAAAAAAATATTTTTCATTGTTTCGATTTTTGAGTCTCTCCTATAAATATGATCAGCAAAACGCTTAAATAAAAATTGACCCGATAATTTGAGTTCTTTCTCTGGCCCTCTTTTACCTTGAGCCTGTCGAAAGGTCTTATAAGATAATAGATAAGTTCTCTCTGTAAGCTCGGGAAGGATAGTCGATGCGCTACTCAGAGACTTTAAAGTCTAAAAAGGCTTATTCATAAAAAAAGCCAGCCCGCTTTTTCACGAACTGGCTTGTATCTTTTAATTATTGGGTCTCAGCGGGACCCCTCCTGGTCTTAGCGTCTCGCTAAGACCTCATAATTAATATAAAAACTCGATATCAATTTCTCCTTTTTCATCCTTATAATCAAATGTACAGCTGTATGGGTAATCTCTTGGCTTTTCTACAAAACCTGCTGTCACTGAATTATTATGAATATAATCTAACAGTTGGTGAGTGATCTCAATACTTAACTCGCCTGGACTTGGCGCCTCACTAAGACTGGGGAATGATCATAAAATATACTCTATTTGGTCTCAGCCTGCCAAAGGCAGATAAACGAGACGCCAAGACCAGAGGAGGTCCTCCTTGAGAGACTCTGATTGAGTCAATTCTTTTTTCTTCCTCTCTTCTTCCCCTGAGTGAAACGAAGGGCCTCATCACCAATACAAGTTCAGTTCTCTCGACATGCTCGAGAAAAGAAGAGATTGATTAAATTAAACCAAGTAATCAAACCCTCAACCTTATGCCTCTATCAGACCTCCAAGGAATCAAAAAACAATTCGAATACTATAAATCACTAGGTGAAAAGACCTTTGCACAAATCAGTGAGGAAGACTTGTTCTTCGCGCACAATGAGGCCAGTAACTCTATTGCAGTGACTGTTAATCATTTGCATGGTAATATGCTTTCTCGCTGGACGGACTTCCTTACGACTGACGGAGAAAAGGAATGGCGTAACCGGGATAATGAGTTTGAATCGGTCATTAAAACCAAGGAAGAGCTTCTTAAAAAATGGAATGAAGGTTGGGATTGTGTCTTTACAGCCTTGGACACTGTGAACGAGGATAACTTTGACACCCTCGTCTATATCCGCAACCAAGCACATAGTATAATGGATGCTGCACTAAGGCAATTAGCGCACTATGCTTACCATGTTGGGCAGATCGTCTATGTCGGTAGAATGCTCTCCAAAGATTGGAATAGCCTGTCCATCCCAAAAGGAAAATCCACTGACTTCAACAAAGCAAAATTTGATAAGGGAAGACATGGTGGTCACTTTACTGATGATATAAAATAAGATGCTCAAAAATACAGCAGGCCACAGGGTTAAGACTAAAACTGGGGAAACAGCCGGAAAGCTAGGCCTCATAGCTATAGGCCTCTTCATAGTTTCATTCTTAGTTTTCACCAATCTCAATAAGGAGTTTGATTATATAGAAGACTTTGTAAGTAGACTTGGCGTTAAAGGAGCACCCTATGCTGTTTGGTGGAATATTTTCGGGTTCCTCTCAGTCGGCCTGATGCTTATTGGATTCGGCATAGCTTATGGGAAATATCTGAAAGATAACTTGGCAGGTTTGCTTCTAGCTTTTTTCGGA
This sequence comes from uncultured Roseivirgaceae bacterium, assembly GCA_964352205.1. GTDB lineage: Bacteria > Bacteroidota > Bacteroidia > Cytophagales > Cyclobacteriaceae > Roseivirga. The sequence continues at coordinate 89,087 of CAYGQO010000008.1, read as the reverse complement.
GTTGGTTTTGCCTTCACAGCGATTCCCTTTGACTTGACGGATACATACTCTGCGGTTTCAAAAGCACATACAGCTGCCATAACACTCGGTTTGGCGAGTTGGCTGTTCGGTTTAGCACGAATCTCCTATAAAGTAACACTAGACAAAAAGGTTCGATTAAGAGCCAATATCACCGCCATTTTGCTGGTGATTTCTATGGTTGGCGGAGCGATCGAACTCTGGTCTATGCCAATGACTCAAAAGCTGGTTTTCACAATAATATTTGGTTGGACAGCGATAACATCCATTCATTTACTATCCACTGGAAGCTTAAAGATTACCCAAACAAAGCCCCAGCAATAGTCGCTGTCATCATAGTGGCGAGAGTAGAGGCCTAAAGCAAAGCTTTGATAAGTTAAACCCCAGTACCTTGAGACTTTAAAGCTAAGCAAGCATACTCATTAAAAAACCAGCTCCGTTTCCCAAAGCTGGTTTCTATCTTATTGGGTCTCAGCGAGACGCTAAGACCAGTTGGGGCTCTAAAGCCTGGGGTTAGGGTTGGTTCTATCATCTTAAGCATTTATCTCACTCTTTGAATACATAACATACACATGGACTTTTTGACTTGAAAATCCCCATATTGTAAGCTTCTAAATGCTTCTCTGGCAACTTCTTGAACCTTTTGTAACGTTGTCTCTTTATTCTTTTAGAAGACATAAAATCATAAATCATCTCTACCATTACAATAATTTCAAGGTACTGACAACCACCTTCAACTTTAATTGGAATCCATTCCATTCCTATAGCGCCTAATAATAGCTCGTTTGGCTCAGTTGTAACATGGATACTGAAGAAGCCTTCCAAGTTGGTAGAGCCTAAGACAGTAGTGTCCATATTGTAAATCTTCGCATTTGGAAGTATTTCTAAATCTTCATTTAAAACTCTGCCAGTGATTACTTTCTCACCCTGTGCTTTAATAGTACTGTAGGAAAGGAATAAAGTGAAAAAGCCCAATAATATCTTCATTCTATTCATCATCTTCTCCAGTTAGTGTACGGTATAGGTTTTACTTTGCTAGGATATGTTGCTGTTCTCGTAAGGATCAAGAAGTTATGAAAATTTGACCCCCTCTAGTCTTAGCGTCTCGCTGAGACTACTTTGTTAATATAAAAATTCAATATCAATTTCTCCTTTCTCATCTTCGTAGTCCCATCTGGTTCGCACTTGCAGTGCCAACCTATTTTATAATTAAAAATACAAAGACCAGCGGCTTCTTTATGCTTTGGGTTACCGATATGGTCTCAGCGAGACGCTAAGACCAGTTGGGTCTTAGCGTCCCCTCTAGTCTTAGCGTCTCGCTGAGACTACTTTGTTAAGATAAAAATTCAATATCAATATCTCCTTTTTCACCCTCGTAGTCCCATCTGGTTCGCACTTGTAGTGCAGACCTATTTTATCATTAAAAATGCTAAGACCAGCGGCTTATTTATGCTTTGGGTTACGGATATGGTCTTAGCCTGCCAAAGGCAGATAAACGAGACGCTAAGACCAGTGGTAGATACTGATTGATCAGAGTCTCTTAGAGAAGACTCTGATCGAGACTATAGACTTACCCGAACAAAGCCCCAGCAATCGTTGCGGTCATCATGGTGGCGAGGGTTGCGGCCATTAGCGCACGCATGCCGAGTTTGGAAAGATCTCCTTGACGTGACGGTGCCAAGCTACCGATACCCCCTATTTGTATGGCGATAGATGAGAAATTGGCAAAGCCACAAAGCGCGTAAGTAGAAATAATAATAGCTTTCTCACTCAACACGCCTGCTTCTTTCATTTCAGCCAGACTTAGATAAGCTACAAATTCGTTAATTACTGTCTTCTGACCTATCAAACTACCTACTTGTAGTGTCTCAGCCCAATCCACTCCCATGGCGAAAGCGAAAACTCTAAAACCTTGTCCTAATATGTACTGAAGGCTAAAACCATCAAACACACCATCTGTACTTTCTACCACGAAGGTATTCAGTCCTGTCCAGGCTCCGATACCATCAACAAGTATCCAGTTAATAGAATAGATGACGGCAATAAAAGCCAAAAGCATTGCTCCAATGTTAGCTGCAAGTTTTAATCCATCACTCGCTCCACCAGCTAAAGCATCAATTACATTAACACCAATTTGGTCTTTGCTGACCTTCAGTTCTTTTTCTACTTCATCTTCTTCCGGAAGAAAGATCTTTGCCATCAGGATAGCAGCTGGTGCATTCATGATGGAAGCACTCAATAAGTAGGTAGCAAATTTGGCCTGTTGCACAGGGTCGCCTCCTCCTAAAAAAGAAACGTAGGCACCCAATACAGAACCCGCAATCGTGGCCATACCCCCTGTCATCAAACACAAGAGTTCGGACTTGGTCATGCCAGCAATAAAAGGCTTTACTAAAAGTGGTGCTTCAGTCTGACCTAAGAATACATTACCTGCTGCAGACATTGACTCTGCACCTGAGAGACGCATGGTCTTCGCCATAATCCAAGCAAAGACATAGACTATCTTTTGTAGAATTCCTAAGTAGTATAACCCTGCCGTTATTGCTGAAAAGAAGATAACAGTTGGTAATGCTTGAAAAACAAAAAGGAAACCTAGACTATGCCCGACACCATCTACGGCATCACTATTCTTTGCCAAGTCTCCATAAAGGAACTCTGCACCATTCAAGGCAAAGCTCAAAAATGAAACAAAGCCTCGACTGATAAAGTCGAACATGCTTTTGACAAAGGGGACTTCCGCAATCAAAAGAGCGATAATTACCTGCATAGCGATACCGACCCCAACAAGACGCCAGCTTATCGCTTTCTTATTACCAGATAGTAAGTAGGCTATTCCTACCAGTACTAAAAGACCAATGATTGCTCTTATAATGTCCATTTATAATTAGGCATGGAAAGGACTCTAAATAAAATGACGTCATTCTGAACTCGTTTCAGAATCTTATCTACAAAATTCCGTAGATCCTGAACTAAATTCAGGATGACGTTCTATTTCGACCCTTTCAGAGTTAACTTCTCTTATTTATCTCGTCTCTGATTTTGGCAGCTCTTTCATAATCTTCAGCAGTAAGCGCTTCTTCTAACATCTCATTCAATTTCTCCAGAGAGAAATCTTGAAGCCGATCATCAGATTTAGAAACGAGGATTGGCTCCTCGCTTTCTTCATCTAATATCTCTTCTTCGTCAGTCAAGATGATTCCGGCCTCCGCCAAAACTGATTCATGTGTATAAAAAGGTACATCAAAACGAATACCAATAGCAATTGCATCTGATGGTCTTGCGTCAATCTCAATCGTCTTAGTGCCATCCGTACAAACAACTTTAGCAAAGAAAACTCCTTCTTTCAAGTCTGAAATAATAATCTCAGTTACCTCAAAACCAAAACCATGCGCAAATGACTTAAACAAGTCGTGCGTCATAGGCCTATTAGGCGTTATCTTTTCTATTTCAAGTGCAATTGCTTGCGCCTCAAACATGCCGATGATAATTGGCAATCTTCTTTCTCCCTCTATTTCTCCAAGCACAAGTGCAAAAGAGCCCGTAGTTTGGGACTGGCTTGATGAGAGCCCAAGAATTTCAATCTGTACCTTACTCAATGCTAAAAAATTCTAAGCGAGTGCCGCTTTCAGGGCCTCATTTAATTTAGGTAAGACTTCGAATGCATCTCCCACGATACCATAATCGGCAGCTTTGAAAAATGGAGCTTCTTCGTCTTTATTAATCACAACAATATACTTAGAAGAATTGACACCTGCCAAGTGCTGGATAGCACCTGAAATACCAACTGCCACATAGAGCGTAGGACTAACCTTCACTCCCGTTTGTCCTACGTGCTCATGATGAGGTCTCCAGTCCATATCAGATACAGGTTTTGAACAACCAGTTGCCGCTCCTAAGGTTTTGGCAAGATCTTCAATGATTCCCCAGTTTTCGGGGCCTTTCAAACCACGGCCACCAGAAACTACAATATCAGCTTCAGGAAGTAAAACATCTCCTTCAGCTTTTTCGGTCGAAGTGATTTTCGATCCGAAAAGACTATCATCTAAACTGACAGTAAATGCTTCTACAGAAGCAGACCCACCGTCATTTTTCACTTCGATAGCATTCTTCTTGATTGCTAAAATTTTCTTATCCGTAGTCATGTTCACATTGGCAAATGCCTTACCTGTGTAAATACTACGCTTTACTTGAAAACCGTTTGAGGTGTCTGGCAAAGCCACCACATTAGATACCAGTGCAGCACCCAGCTTCATAGATACTCTTCCCACTACAGCATCGGCTAAGGATGACTTAGCAGTCACTATTAAGTCTGCGCCTGTTTCATTTGCCGCAGCAGCAATCGCTTCAGCATAAGGCTGAATAAGTCCTGCATTCAATCTCTCATCGGCCACATGAAGCACTTTTGTAGCACCGTTCTGTCCAGCAGTAGCCAATTCATCGACACTCACCGTACCTAATGCTAAGGCTGTCACTTCACCTAAAGCTGCTCCATAAGAAATGGCCTCCCTAGATGACTTCTTAATTTTTCCGTCCTCGGTTTCTATAAATACTAAAACTGACATATCTCTTAGATTACTTTGGCTTCGTTTTTCAATAGGTCTACCAACTCGCTTACGTTGTCGGCATCAATCATTTTTACAGCTCCTTTAGCAGGTGGCAACTCATAGGCAGCAATAGCACTATGGGTAGCATTATCTGAAGGTTCAACCACATTCAATGGCTTAGTTCTCGCTGACATGATTCCTCTCATGTTAGGTATCTTCCACTCAGCGATTGGCTCTTGACAACCTGCTACGAAAGGCAATGAAACTTCTAGCTTCTCTTTACCACCTTCGATCTCTCTGGTGATCTTAGCATTGGCACCTTCTACTTCTAGTTGCATCACAGGTGAGAATGAAGGTAATCCCAACAACTCTCCTACCATACCATGCACCATTCCTCCATTGAAATCAATAGACTCTCGGCCCATTAAAATCAAATCATAATTTCCTTCTTTCGCAATTGCAGCTATTTGATTGGCTACAAAGAATGAATCCGATGGAAAGGCATTCACGCGAATGGCTTCATCGGCTCCAATAGCTAAGGCTTTCCTAATGGTTGGGTCGCTATCTGCTTCGCCAACGTTTAGTACTGTAATTTTCCCTCCGTTCTGTTCTTTCAACTCTACAGCTCTAGCCAAAGCATAGTCATCATAGGGACCTATGATAAACTGAACACCGTTCTTATCGAATTCAGTGTTGTTATTGGTAAAAGCAATGCGTGACGTAGTATCAGGAACATGTGTGATACAAACTAAGATGTTCATGCTTACTTATTGATTTAAATGATTTCTATATCAACTGAATGAGCGCCTACTAGTTTAGTATTTCCACTATTATTACCAGATAGTCGCAAAAAAAGACACGTAGATGTCTAAATTTGCCCCGAAGATAGCCAATAAACAAGTAAATAAAAACGAACTCAGTCGAATGAATGAAGTCAGAATAGACTTACTGAAAAAGTACATTGAAGAAGACCCAAACGATCCCTTCAATTATTATGGATTAGCCTGTGAATATCTAGAAGGTAAGCCCGAAGAAGCCTTAAAGTTATTACAAGATTTACTGACGCATCATGCCGATTACCTCCCCACCTATTATCAAGCCGGGCAACTCTTAGAAGCCTTTGAAAGAGAGGATGAAGCACTCAAGGTTTATGAAATCGGAATGACCCTGGCCAAATCACAAGGTAATACCAAGACTTTTCAAGAGTTGAGCTCAGTGCATCAGAATTTGCTTTTTGAAATGGATTAATCCCAACGATTCTCCATACCTCTTATGTTTCGATATGACTTCGGTTTTTTTTGATAATACGGCTACTTTTAAGCACCTTAATCAAGTCATTACCTTAAAGCCCTTCTAAGCATATGAATGAAACAGTCAAAGACATCCTTGCAGTTATCGGTGGCTTAACAGTGCTTTGGTCTGTGATTAAATTTCTAGGCATCTTTTCAGTGCTTGGTTTGTACATAACGACTAAGGCATCTGGCGCTCATGTTTCTTTTGTTGAACTAGTTTTGATGAAAATTCGAAAAGTCGATGTTGCTAAAGTTATTCTATGTCACATTATGCTTCATAAGGCTCAGGTATCAGTGAAATTATTAGATTTAGAGCTTTACTTTTTGGAGGGAAGGAATCTGGAAAATATTTCCAAAGGCCTAATTTATGCCAAGCAAAAAGGTATCCCATTAAGCCTAAACCAAGCCAAGGAAGCAGACTTAAAAGGTCTAGATATAATGGAAGAAATTGACAATAAAACTGCTTAGAAAACAATTGATCTAAACTTAAACACTCAAGTAATAGCAAATTCAGTTTGTTAGAATTTATTGTTTGAGATGGAGTGACATACAACCAGATTTAAATCAGTTTGAAGACTTACACACTACCTGAAGACCTAACACCACTTGAATCATCAGAAATTTTGGTGTATGACTACCATGCCTTAAATGAGTCTTCAAAACAACAGGTAGACCTTTCTATGAATGCCTTTAGCTTTTTGCAAGAGGGCCATAAAGAGGTCTTTTCAGACTCCATCCCCACTTCCATTGACAACAATAGGTTTCTTCTAATGAAAGCAGGGAAATGTCTTATGACGGAGACATTCTCTGCACAAGACCAATCCTATAGGAGCATCCTATTATTCTTTTCTGATGAAACTGTATTGAAATTTTCAAGAAAGTATTCAATCACGCTTTCCAAGCCAAAAAAGAGAGAAACAATCCGGCCTATCCCTTATGATGCTTTTACTCGCTCGTTCGTTCAAGGCATTTTAGCGCTCAACCAATTATCAAAGAAGAACAGGAAAAGGATACTGCAAATTAAATTTGAGGAGCTTTTCATATACCTCTTAGATTCCATGGGAAACGACTTTCTCGAATGCCTGATAGAAGATGTTAATGACTATGACGTACACTTTCATCAGGTGATACAGCATAACAAACTCAAAAAACTAACACTGAATGAACTAGCCTTTCTGTCAAATATGAGTCTGTCTACGTTTAAACGGAAATTTGAAAAAGAATTCAATGCACCTCCGAGCAAGTGGTTTTTAGAAAAGAGGCTAGAGCATGCCGCTTTACTCTTAAAAAATGAGAAAAGGAGACCTTCAGATATCTTTGAAGAAGTTGGCTATGAATCCTTAAGTAATTTTATTCAGGCGTTCAAAATTCAGTTCGGCAAGACTCCGAAACAATACCAATCTGAATGAGCTTTTAGCAATACTTTTTGAGCTAAATCCGGAGCTAAAATCAAGTATAAAGCGTTCAACTTTGTTTTATAATCAAAGAAAAGAATTATGAAAAAGTTAATAGCTCTGATTGCCCTATCCACAATTTCTCAACTCTCATTTGGACAAAAGACGTTCACTCTTACTAGTAAAGACATTGGAGGACAAGCAACTCTCAATGAAGAATTCAACGGCTTTGGCTGTGTTGGAAAAAATCAATCTCCTCAACTATCTTGGATAAATGCCCCAGAAGGGACAAAGAGTTTTGCCGTAACAATGTATGACCCTGACGCTCCAACGGGTAGCGGCTGGTGGCATTGGGTCGTTTTTGATATCCCAGCTAATGTCAATGAACTGCTCACCAATGCAGGCAATGTTGCTTCAAAGCTGGCTCCAGAAACAGCCATCCAAAGTATTACCAACTATGGCAGTCAAGGCTTTGGCGGACCATGCCCTCCGGAAGGTCATGGGCTGCATCAGTATATCATCACAGTACATGCATTAAAAACTGATAAACTGGGTTTGGACGCTAATACAAATCCAGCGACCGTAGGATATTATTTATGGAATAATACCCTGGCAAAAGCGAGTATTGTCACTTATTACAAAAGAGACGCCAAGTAAAGTACTAGCAAAAAAAAGCCAGCCTGATAAATCAGACTGGCTTTTTAACTTCATTTGGTGAGTGACTACTTCGTAATCAAGCCTCCTTTAGCACTATCCACAGTAATGGAGTACTTACCTCTTCCACTGACAATCCAGCGTAAGGTTACTGTACTGTTACCAGGGATGTTTGATAATATCATTTTGGCTGGATTCACTTTTTGCTCAGTGGTTAAGCCTAAATCAATGTTTTGAACAATCATGCCCGCTTGAACATCTACTCCAGAAATACTGACGAAATCAGGGCGCTCAATTTTATACTTCAAATCTTGAGAAGCATGTGTTGGCATCATTCTATCATTCTTGATGATCACAGTGACTTCTTTAAGTCCACCACCTAGATCCTTTTCAGAAACCTTATCAATGCTCAATCTTGGCATGTGATGGGCGTGATAAAGTGCGAAAGCCATGTTTCTATGCAGCTCTTCTTCTAGCATAAAGCCTGGGGTAGCACGTCCAAAGTTCTTCTTGAAACCACCAATTTCCACTTCGCCATAAGTTGGGTGATTATAAGGTGCCCATGGTGTGAACGCATCGTTCGCTAGCAACTCTTTATCAAAATCATAGCTTTGGTTACGATCTCTGGTATTCGTCTTATAATAAGCGAAACTACTGAAGATCTCGTTTGTAAAAGTGTATACACCTCTACTTCCATAGAACCAATCTAGCTCACCACCAAACACTGAGTACAAATCTTTGTACACTGTTAAGTAGCGATAACCTGGCAACATTTTTTGTCCCTTTTGACCGATAGCATCATAGATTCTAAGGTCAGCACGGTTGTAAGTAGCTAAGTCCTCTTCAGCGCCAGGTCCTCTCAAAATCATTCCTCCTGAATTGTGGAAACTTTGAGCACCTGCAATATTTGGTCTTGACAAAGCAAAATCAGCTACTGCACGGTTTTCTGGTGCACTGAATGGATATTTTAATGCACCACGCTGAATGTAATCAGGTTGCCATTTCCATGCCCAATCTCGATTAGGATCATAAACACCAGGTCTATCTTCGTTTACTCTTCCGTCACCATCGTTGTCGATGCCTTCAGAGCCAAGCATTTCATAGCGTTGTGCCGTAACAACATCATCAGGGCCAATTTGAATCATCTTACGAGGATCAAGTGGATCAATGATGAAATCACCGTACTCACTTTTTCTGCGCATACTGGTAACAGAACCGTCACCATCTAAATCATCAAGCCCATCTTCATCGACCAAACCATCACGGTCATCGTCTAAAGGCATCATCCCTGAACGTGGAGAGCTTCCCGTATTGGCTTCTTTCATATAATTGTTTCGCGCATCAGGATTGATGGTTGGAACGATATAGAAAATCCGATCGTCAAGCATTTCTCTGATGTAATCTACATCACCAAAATTCTCCGTTAGGTACCATGCTGTATAGAGGCAGATTTCAGCTCCTTGAATTTCATTGGAGTGAATATTTCCATCTACATAGAACGCTGGTTTTCTATCCGCTATTCCTTTTTTATAGTTAGTCACTTGAAGCATCCAGATATCTCTGCCTTCATATGATTTACCAATTGAAACACGCTTTACTAAGTCAGGATAAGCTTTTGCAATCTTATCAGTTATTTCAGCGATTCCTTCGGCAGTATAATACCTATTAAACGAGATGTTTACTTTAGGATCGTGTGGCGAGCCTGCTGCTCTAAACACTTCATCTGCACTTTGAGCAAAACTGGTTGCCGGTAGTGTTAAACCTACCAAGATTAAACCAGCGAATAAGTTTGTTATATATCTTTTCATCGGTCTTCTTATTTAAGGTTTACAGTTGCGTTGTCTGTTCCTGCATGTGGAGCGCCAGCTTCAATTTCTACTGAACCTTTACCCTTTATCAACCAGCTAACTTGCTGTGAATCATCACCTGCAATACTTCTCATTGTCATGATTCTGCGACCAGAAATCACTTCTTGCCCGTTTGAAAGCTTTACTTCAACTCTAATGGGACGTAACCAGCGAGAACGCGTTCCCATCTCAGTATGGGTTGGTAATGTGCCTGCGTTGTAAACATCAACCGTAATTCGAGTCATGCCTTTTCCAACGGACTCAGATTTTAAATTCATCAATTTCACATTTGCTTGCATGTCTGCTAAGTCTACAATGAAATCTGTATTCTTCTTAGCGACATCTCCTACCATAGTAACTGGGGGGTTAAGCATTTTGAATGGTGCAATTCCACCAACTTCCACTTTCATTCCCGGAAAATCAGGGTGATCCATTGCCGTCCAGTTGGCGAAATAGCCATTCAGACCTTCTTGTTCTGCCCATCTCAGATAGTTAACCTCTCGGTTTTTATCACTATTCTTTTTCATGGTAGAATCTCCTTTTACCATTGGCACCCACCAGCCTGGTGTTCCTAAGCTCAATCTCCCAAAGTGGAAATATGCCCATTGAAGAAAGTCTCCACCTTGTTGACCGGAAGCAGGGGCATCTTTCAACTTAAGCGCATCATTATAGGCATCTGAGGCAAACTTATTGAGTTTAGCATCTCCATTCAATATGCTTGTAACAACTCTTTTTGAGGCGCCACCTCTATTGTATTTCCAAGGGCTCGATAAGTTATTACCTGGGCCAAAAGTGAAAACACCGTAAACGTTCCATTTGGTGTAAAGCAAATCTAACATTGCTCTATTTTCTTTTTCCGATACAGAATGCTCTCCTGATCCTGGAACGAAGTAAGGATACTCGTATGTAAAGTTCTTTCTGAAGTGCACTCCGCCTTCTCCGTCTTCATTGAAAATACCATCCTTATCGTTGTCCATGCCTTCGGTGAACATCTTGTACTTTCCTTTTTCGCCCTTGCTCTTATCGGCTTTGATCATTACGCGATTATCGGCAGGGTGAGTAATCCAATCACCTGTTGCGTCTTCAACGCGCATCATAGTAATCATACCATCGCCATTCAAATCATCAAACGGATCTTCATTGAGATTTCCATCTCTATCATCATCAGTTTGTCTTGCATTACCACTTCTTTCGTATTTGAGCTTTGCGAAATATTGCTCGGTTGCATCTGGGCTCATGTTAGGGAACACATAAAATGTAGTGTTCTCAAGCACATCCGAATGATCATTTATAATACCTTCTGCAAATCTCGTAGCCATCTCCACACCTAAAAGGTGAGCACCTTCCACTCCACCAACAATTACCATAGCCGGCTTATTATCGATGTCTCCCGTACCCAAAGTGAGCATCCAGATATCTTTACCTCCTTCTGTTTTTGTGATTGACTTCAACGTGGCGGCATCTGATGAGCTGGCCAAACCACGGAGTCTTTGGGCTAGTTGACTCGCATTATTATAATCTTGGGCCCAGACTACCTGCGCTAAGAGTAACAATGCCGCAACCAGTCCAAATTTGTTCCGATTGATTCTCATATAGTTTTGATTAATGATTTTTGAGTTTACTATTTCAATGTAAGTAAACCTCATGCGCTTAGATGTAAAAGCAAGGGAAATGTGAATGGCAATAAGGGCGTTTAGGTGGGGTTAAATCTCAACAACTAACTTACCAAACTGCTTTCCGGCTTTCATATCATCGAAAGCTGAAATGATTTCATCGAAAGGCCGCACTGAATCGACAATGGGCTTGATTTGATGTTGGTTTACATACGAAATCATATCGGCAAACTCCTGATCATTCCCCATGGTAGACCCTTGAAGGGTGATTTGATTCCAAAACATGCGGAACATGTCGAGTTTCTGAGGGGTTCCATTAGTTGCTCCATAAAAAACAATTCGACCAGCCGGTTTCATGATTTTTATAAAGTCATTGAGTTGATTACCTCCAGCACTATCAATCACTACATCGAAGCCACCAGTTTCTTGATGGGCTTTCTTGAACCAAGCCTCTTCTTTATAAGAGTAAGCACCTTTGGCTCCTAAAGAAATACATTTGTCCATCTTTTCTTGAGAACCTGAGGTAACATACACGTTCGCTCCGGCAGCGACAGCAAACTGAAATGCAAATTGTGCCACGCCTCCTCCAACACCAGAAATCAATACGTTCTTCCCTTTGGTTGTTATACCATGATGAAACAGTGCTCTATATGCCGTAAGCCCAGCTAAAGGCAATGCAGCAGCCTCTGACCATGTCATATGACTTGGTTTATCACTTAACCTGTCTATATCTACCGCGATGTATTCTGCAAAAGTACCATGGGATGGCATGCCTAAAACAGAGTACTCAGCAGATTGCGCTTTCGGATCATCACCCCAATTCACATTGGGATTAATGATCACTTCTTTGTTTAGCCATACACTGGAAACACCTTTTCCCAATTCAGCCACAATACCTGCACCATCAGAACCTAAGACGGTTCCGAACTGAATATTGGGGTACATACCTTGTCGAATCCACTGATCCCTTCTGTTAAGCGCAACAGCTTTCATATGAATCAGAACCTGTCCCATACCTGCAATCGGCTTTTCGATTTCGGAAAGCAAGAGTGGTTCTTCTTGGCGATCGGTTATCAGTAAACCTTTCATAATGAAATAGATTTAGGCTTAGAAAGGTGCTTCTTCGTCATTAGTTGGCAATTTCGGAGTATCACCATTGGCTTTACTCTGGAAAGTCATTGCCCCTCCTGCACCGGCTCCCGACTCAAAACTTGAAGTGCCATCCACTGGAAAGGACGACCCATAAGTACCTCCACCAAGACTAGAGTCTAAATCTGTAAACTTGGTATACTTACCGATAAACTTTAGTTGGACATTTTCTAATGATCCGTTTCTATGCTTAGCAATAATAATTTCACCGATTCCTTGGGTCGGCATGCCGTTCTCATCCTGTGTAATACCATAGTATTCAGGACGATACAAGAACATGACCATATCGGCATCTTGCTCAATTGATCCGGATTCCCTAAGGTCGGAAAGCTGGGGACGCTTATCTCCGCCTCGGGTTTCAACGGCTCTACTCAACTGTGACAGTGCAATCACTGGCACGCTGAGCTCCTTAGCTAAGTTCTTCAAAGATCGGGAGATAGAGGCGATTTCCTGTTCACGGTTACCTCCTCCACCTCCACTCTTTGAGGAGTCGCCTGACATCAGCTGCAAGTAATCAATTACTATTAACTGAATGTCATGCTGTTGTTTCAACCTTCTACACTTCGCCCTCAATTCGAGGATTGAAAGTGCAGGGGTATCATCTATAAATATGGGGGCTTTGGTCAAATTTGCTGTCTTGTGCACTAGTTGTGCCCATTCATGCTCAGCTAGCGTACCTTTCTTAATCTTCTCACCTTCAAGCTCTGCTTCGCCAGAAATCAGTCGATTGACTAACTGGATGGAAGACATCTCTAGGGAGAATATGGCACAGGCTTGTCCATGGTCAACAGCTGCATTACGCAAGGCAGAAACCACAAAAGCAGTCTTACCCATTGCAGGTCGTGCAGCAATAATGACGAGATCGGATTTTTGCCATCCAGATGTGACTCTATCAAGGCTTGTAAACCCTGAAGGCACACCCGTCAGACCATCCTTATGATCTCTTCTGGTCTGAATTTCTTCTAGCGCAGTAGCCATGATGTTCTTCATGCTATCATACTCTTTCCGAACGTTACTCTCAGACACTTCAAAAAGAGACTGCTCCATTTTATCGAGTAACTGAAAAACGTCAGTAGTATCTTCAAAAGCATCTTTCTGAATCTCCGAAGAAATCCTGATCAATTCTCTTTTGATAGATTGCTCTACTACAATTCTTGCGTGGTACTCAATGTTAGCTGCAGAACTCACACGGTTAGTCAACTGCGTGATGTAATAAGGACCACCAACGATTTCGATTTTACCAGTCTTTCTTAAATGACTCGTAACGGTGAGAATATCAATAGGCTCAGAAGCTTGAAAAAGATCATAAATCGCTTGATAAATTTCCTTGTGCGCTTCCTTGTAAAAGGATTCAGGACGCAGGATGTCAATGACATTGGTCAAAGCATCTTTTTCTAGCATAAGTGCACCCAATACCGCCTCTTCAAGGTCTACTGCCTGTGGTGGCAATTTCCCCAGTTGAGCTGCCTCGCTAAGTCCACTTCTAGACTTGTAACCGGCACGCGATACGGCTGCTTTATCCTTTTCCATTGTTCAAACTTAGAGCCAAAACTCTGACCACACAATCATTATATTCTTTTCTTATAGTCAACTTATCCACCGAGTTTTGCACAATGGCCTCTCCGTCTTTTTTGAGGGTATTGCCAACATAAAAACGAAGTTGGGAAGGCATTTCTTTTATCTTATTTTTGATTTCACTTTAGCCTCTATTCCATGATCTCAAATCAGCGCATCCACTTTATCGCCATAGGTGGAGCGGTTATGCATAACCTTGCCATTTGCCTCAAAAACCTCAATAATCAAGTAACCGGATCTGATGACATGTTTTTCGATCCGTCTAAGACGAATCTAAAAAATCACGGATTGCTCCCCGAAATAGAAGGTTGGGACGAGGCCAGAGTGACGGGTAACCTTGACCTTATCATCTTAGGAATGCACGCTAAGGCTGACAACCCAGAGCTACTTAAAGCTCAGAAACTTGGACTCAAAATCTTATCCTTTCCAGAGTTCATTTTCGAAGCTTCGAAAGATAAAAAACGCGTAGTGATTGCCGGCAGTCATGGCAAAACTACGATCACTTCAATGATCATGCATGTGCTCAAGTCCATGGGCAAAGACTTTGACTATATGGTGGGTGCTCAACTAGAAGGTTTCGACCAAATGGTTCAGCTTTCGGATGCGCCTGTTATTGTAATTGAAGGAGATGAATACACTACCTCTCCCTTAGATTTAACGCCCAAGTTTTTACACTATAAACATGACTTGGCCCTCATTTCAGGCATAGCCTGGGATCACTATAATGTCTTCCCTACTTTAGACAATTACATCCTTCAGTTTGAAAAGTTTATCGGCATAACGCCCAAGGAAGGGAAAGTCTTTTATGCCGAAGAAGATAAAGCCTTATGTGAGTTAGTGAAGACTGTAGGCAGTCCATCCAACCTATTACCCTACGGACCACATGCTTCAGAAATAAGAGACCAAGAGACCTTTCTTTTACATGATGGTAAGGAAACACCCATTCAAGTATTCGGCCAGCACAACATGCAAAATATTCAGGTAGCTAAGAACATCCTGAACGAGATCGATATAACCGATGAGGAGTTTTATCACCACATTCAGTCTTTTGCAGGTGCCTCGAAACGCATGGAGAAGCTGGGAGAAAACAATGAAACCATTATTTTTAAAGACTTCGCCCATGCCCCTTCTAAATTGAAGGCCACCTCTACTGCAGTAAAAGATCAGTTTGACAATAGAACCTTAGTGGCCTGCATAGAGCTTCACACTTTTAGTAGTTTGAACAAAGACTTCATCCATCAGTACGCCCATACTTTCGACTCACCTGACCAGGCCCTAGTCTTTATTAATCCAAAGACGGTAGCAGCAAAAAAATTGGAAATGATGAGTGAAGCCGAAATCAAGTCAGCTTTCCAAAGAAAAGATATTGGACTCTTCACTGATGCCGAAACACTCGAAAATCATCTTTTATCTCAGAAATGGGAAGCCAAAAACTTACTTTTAATGAGTTCAGGCAACTACGGTGGTCTCGATCTTGAAAAAATCAAAAAATCAATTCTGAATTAAGAAATCAATGCAACTCAATCTAAAAAACCCACTCGTATTTTTTGACCTAGAAACTACGGGGATTAATATTTCTCAAGACAGAATTGTAGAACTGGCCATGCTGAAGGTAATGCCGAATGGTGAGACCGAAAAAAAGGTACAACTCGTTAACCCTACGGTTCCAATTCCTGAGGAGTCGGCAATGATTCATGGTATCCGCGATGAAGACGTCAAAGACAAACCAACTTTTAAAGAAATAGCCAAAAACTTGGCTAAATTTTTAGAAGGCTGCGATTTAGGTGGCTATAACATTGTTCGTTTTGATGTACCACTGCTAGTGGAAGAGTTCTTAAGGGTCGATGTAGACTTTGACGTGAGTAACAGAAAACTCATCGATGCCCAGAAGATTTTCTTTCTGATGGAACAACGTACCTTATCTGCTGCCTACAAATTCTATTGTGGCAAAGAATTGGTTGGTGCGCATGGTGCTGAAGCAGATAATGACGCTACTTTCGAAGTATTTAAAGCGCAGATCGAACGCTACAATGGCATGAACGTAACCGATGCATCCGGAAGGGCTGTTGGGAAAATCGAAAACGACATGGGTGCCATACATGAGTTAGTAGCTTCTAGAATGGTAGACCTAGCCGGTCGAATTGTTTTCAATGATAAAAATGAAGAGGTATTCAACTTTGGTAAGCATAAAGGAAAACCTGTAGCTGAGGTCTTCAAAAGAGAGTCTGGTTACTATGACTGGATGATGAAAGGAGATTTTTCTTTGGACACTAAGCGCAAACTGACCAAAATTAAGCTTAGCGGGTTTAAAATGGGTTGAGCTGTTCACGCATTAGTAATCATGTACAAAGAAACTGTTTCTTGGCAGGCACTTTTCGTTATTCTTATTGGAGCCAAATTTCGAATGCTCACAAAGAGTTTAATCCACATCAATTGACTAAGGGTCTAGAGGAAATACAATTGTTTAAGAAAGGAATCGCACTGCTCAACCGAGTCTATGAATCAATGAAAATAAAAAGCACCTTAATCCTCTTGCTGCTGTTAACCACTTTCGTTGTTCAAGGACAAGGGAAATATAATATCGAAGGCCTCGATCTAAAGAACGATGACTTCAGTGATTGGTATTTAAAACAAACCGGCACTCCTAGCCTCTTTCAAGTAGTGGGAGCTTACCAACCTTTATCCATCCCTTTTGCAGATTCAAACCCATTTTTCAATTCGGTATTCTCCGTAACATCCGAAATGTCGCATCGCGGCAAAACTTTCAAGAATATTGAGCTAGTCTACGACCAATTTCAGGACATGCTTTTCATGGTTCACCCTACACTCACGGTTCCTATAAAGTTACAAAATGAATACGTTGACTGGTTTTTGATGAAGGGTCATTTGTTTAAGCGAATTGAAGGACAGCCTGGCTTTTTTGAAATGCTTTATGAAGGAAACGATTTGCGCCTTGTAAAGAAGAACGCTCAAAAAGTGATAGGCAATCAAGAAAATCCGAAGTACATCTCTGACAACAAATATTTCATTGAGATAAATGGAGAATTGAAGAGAGTGACAAACAAAAAGTCAGTCATTAAACTTTTCCCTGACAAGAAAAGCCTCATCAATACCTATACCAAACAGAACCTAAGGTCCACTTTCAAAGACAACTTGGATTTAGCCCTTTCACAATTGACCAAACTCTGTGATACCAAACCGAAACAATGAAGAAAATCATCATTCTAATCCTTCTAGTTGTTTCGATAAAAGCGAATGCTCAGCAAGTACTGAACTACTCTGGGAGTTTTAGCAATGCCCCAATAGAAACTATCATAAAGTCTATAGAGACTGATTTGAATATTAAATTTTATTATCGAACCACTTGGGTAGATAGCCTATCCTACTCAGGGAGTTTCAATGAAGTTGCACTTAATCAGGTGCTAACGACAATTTTCGACAGCACCCTGATTAAATTCTTTATCGACAAACAAAAAGTTTATTTAACAAACGACCTTTTGATCATTGACAACCTCAAAATTGTCTCGAGCATTCTGCCAAGTAGTGCGGATAGCACAAACTCCAACACAACGGAAACCGCAGCGTCACCAGACCTATTATTCACCCGTGAATATCGCAGTAAGCAAGAAGACGAAAATGATCTGGAAGATTACGTTTTCGAGATAGGCAATAGATCGCTTTTTAAAGCAGGACAAAACGCTACCGTAGCTGGGTTTATCAGGAACAATGAAACAAATGAACCTATTGAGGGTGCTGTGATTTACACGCCAGATGGCGCTCGCTCCGCCCTATCCTCGGCAGATGGTTTTTATAGCATAACGCTACCCAACGGTCAAAACAGGCTGTTTATTCAGTACACTGGCATGAAGCTAACGAGGAGACAGCTCGTTGTTTTCTCCAATGGCAAGCTAGATGTCGGGATGGATGTAGATGTTATCGCCCTGAATGAAGTTATTGTAGAAGCCGAACGGAGACAAAATATCGAGAGTCTGAGTTTAGGCATAGAAAAACTTACTATCGAGCAGGCCAAAGTCGTTCCTGTTGTATTAGGCGAACGAGATATTCTAAAAGTAGCCACCACCTTTGCGGGTGTCCAAACCCTAGGAGAGGGAGCCGCTGGCTTTAACGTTCGGGGCGGAAAATCCGATCAAAATCTATTCTTACTAGATGGTGCCACCGTCTATAACGCGTCCCACTTTATGGGCTTTTTCTCTGTATTCAATTCAGATGCCTTAGATGGAATGGATGTTATAAAAACAGGGATTCCCCCGAAGTTTGGCGGAAGATTAGCATCTGTATTTGATATCTCATCAAAATCTGCGAATAAAGACAATTTTACCGCAGAAGGAGGTATCTCTCCTATTACCTCGAGACTCACTTTAGAGGTTCCAATCATTAAGGAAAAGTCTTCGCTCCTTATTAGTGGCAGAACTACTTATTCCAATTGGGTATTAGACCTCGTGGATAATGCTGAGTTTAGGGGTAATGAAGTAGCCTTTTCTGACCTGATTACAAAATATGACCATGACCTCGGTGAGCATGACAACTTGAGTATCTCTGCCTATATCAGCTCTGACGATTTCAGACTGAACTCCGATACGCTATTCTCATTTTCTGACTTTTCTCATTTCAACCTTATTGGATCGGCTAATTGGTCACATCGTTTCAACGAAAATCTAGATGCTAATTTCTCTGCTAGCTTTAGCAAGTATGGGTATGAATTCGAGTCGACCCAATCGGCACCAAATGCCTTTTTGCAAGACTTCGGTATAGAAGAATATGGAGCTAAGGCTAATTTCAATTACGACCTCTCTGAAAACTCATTGCTTAATTTCGGAGCTGAGACCAAGCGATACATCGTTAACCCAGGATCGAGAAGTCCTTTAGGAACCGAATCCCTCGTTCAATCCAAAACATTGGATGAGGAACAAGGCCAAGAATCTGCCGTTTTTCTTTCGAACCAGTACACCATTAACCCCAAATTAAGTATTGAAGCGGGATTTAGATATAGTCTCTACAGTGCGATCGGTCCAGGAACAGAGTTCGTCTATCTGGAAAATGCTCCGCTGAATGGGGAATCCGTAGTTGGCAGTGTTAGTTATGATAAAGGCGAAGTAATTAAAACCTACCATGGTGCAGAACTAAGGTTGTCTGGTCGCTACTTATTAGATGATTATAGCTCAGTGAAACTAGGGTACTCTCGTAACCGACAGTATATCCACTCTTTGCTCAACACGGCCTCTATCTCTCCTACCGATATTTGGAGGCTCTCTAGCACATATATTAAGCCCCAAATATCTGACGAAATCTCTATCGGTTACTTTAGAGACTTTAATGATGGCGAAATTGAAACATCCATAGAAGCATACGGTAAAAGACTTCGTAACCTGTTAGACTTTAAAACTGGTGCAGACTTCTTACTCAACGGAGCAGTCGAAACCATTGCGCTTCAAGGCCCAGGCAGAGCATATGGCATTGAGCTTTCAGTCAAGAAGTCTGGTCGATTGAATGGTTGGTTCAATTATGCCTACGCCCGGTCATTTTTGAAGCTTGAAGGAAACTTCAGAGAAGAAACCATCAATGATGGAGAATTCTTTCCAACCAACTATGACATGCCACATACGATCAATTTGGTAAGTAACTATGACGTCACGAAGCGTTTTAGCATATCATATAATTTTACTTATAATTCCGGTAGGCCCGTAACCACGCCTGTTGGCAGATATACAGTTAGAGGTGTTGATTTGGTAAGTTATTCAGATCGAAATGCCTTTAGAATACCTGATTATGTCAGGATGGATATTGGATTTACGCTCAAATGGGGGCATCGTACCGAAAAACTCACCAAATCGTTCTGGTCATTCTCTATTTATAATGTCTTAGGACGTGACAATCCGTTCTCCATCTTCTTTGACTTGGAAGACGGGCGAGTTCAGGGCTACACCCTAACTGTTTTTGGCGCTGCCATTCCTACCATATCATATAACTTTAAGTTTTGATTTTAACGAAAAAACATAGCGCAGA
This sequence comes from uncultured Roseivirgaceae bacterium, assembly GCA_964352205.1. Lineage (GTDB taxonomy): Bacteria > Bacteroidota > Bacteroidia > Cytophagales > Cyclobacteriaceae > Roseivirga. Next base: position 68,977 of record CAYGQO010000008.1, on the reverse strand, counting down.
TAGTAGTTTTATGGCTTTGGCTATTCGGAGATCATTAGGAGCAATGCTTTTCACGCAAGTGTTTATTGGCCTGTTGCTCTCTTCATTTATAGGTACTGCACAAGAGCGAGATTATAAAGAGCAAGTTCTTATCGACATTAATTCCAATCAACACCTTGTCGGTGAAACGATTCATTTTACAGTATTTGCGGTGAGTGAAACTACAGGTAAGCCCTCCCCTCTGAGTAAATATGCTTATGTGCAGCTAGTCGGCAGAGAAGGCGTTATCGCCCAACAAAAACTTGAGTTAACCGCTAGTGTGGGAAGCGGAGAATTCTTTATCCCATCAAAACTCATTACAGGTAAATACTATCTATTGGCTTATACACGATGGATGAGGAATTTTGAAAACTACACAAAAGCTCCTTTAAACATCATCAATCCTTATTTACCTTATGACGATGTACTGAATGCAGCAGGGAACAATCGGCAAGTAGCATTTAAACCCCTTGCTGGTCAAATGACGGTAGGTATGAAAAACCGTGTTGCCTTTAGTGTGACCGATGAGGAGGGTCTTGGCGTCCAAGATAAAGGTCGTTTAGTCGATTCAAATGGAGCACTCGTTGCCGAAGTAAGTACTGATCTCAATGGACTTGGCACTTTTGAGTTTACGCCAAAAGAAAACACCAACTATCAAATGGTTTTAACAGATGCCAATAATGACTTTTTATTCTTTGGCCTACCAGCAGTATCAACAGAAGGGGTAGGCATACATGTCACCCATACGGAGCAAGCCGTAGAAATTCTTTTAAATGACCCTTCAAAACCTATTTCAGGTAGATTAACGATAGAGAGAAACGGAAAGATAGTCATGGAGGAAAGCCTAACCGCTAATACAAGTCCTTTGAAAATCAATCGAGCCGATTTACCAGCTGACATTTTAACCCTAACAGTTTGGAATGACGCAAACAAAAAAACAGCTCATTATGACCTGATCAATAACTGGGTTAAACAAGAAGCTGGTTTGGGTGAGCTTAATAAGCGTCAAGAAGTTTCATTCTTACAAAGCTTAGAAAAAGGCACCTATAACATCTCCGTTCGGAAAACATCTGAATTAGAGTCAAATAATCACTTTACTGACCATGCAAATTATCTACCCCACTTAAAAGACTCACCAACACTTGATTTCGATTATCTAGAGGCACGAATGGCTTTTTACAAAAACCCAGGTGTAGAACCGAAGAATTTTGAAATCAATTATTTGCCCGAGACAAAATCTGAGTTGATCGAAGGTCGAATTGTCAATGGCAGTGGACAGCCAGCTGTTAAAAAAACAGTGATGCTCACGCTAGACAATGGAAGCTACAATATTTCAAGCGACCAGACAGATGAAAATGGTGCTTTCTTAATCCCGTACAAATCACCTTATACTGAGATATTGGAGAGCCACGTAACCGTTTATGATTTTAAAGAGGAGTATTACATCCAACTAACGGACAACTTCTTAGTAGACTTACCAGAGCTTGACTTCTCCCCTATTCGATTAGATTCAACGCTGATACCAGAAATTCTTGAGCGAAGTATTAACAGTCAACTTGATAATGCCTACTTCGTGCCTCAAGTGGATAGTAGCGCATCAAACATTCCACCAATCTTGAGTCAAGCTGACTTCTCATCCAGCTATAATTTTGACGACTATACAAGGTTTAAAACTGTAGAAGAACACTTTATTGAATACATAGCCGGGGCTCGGGTTCGTAAAGCACAAGAGAGTACTTTCATTGTCAGTACACCTTACCTTGAGTTGAATTTCTATAACACTCCGCTGATACTACTAGATGGAGTACCTGTAGATGCCAATGCCATTCTAGAGTTTAGCCCCTATCGAATTCAACAAGTGGATTTGCTCAATACCTTATTCCTCTTACAAGACACACCATTTGACGGAGTTGTAAATTTCACCACCATTGAGGGAAATCTTGGAGGTTTTAAGTCGCTTAAGAATACGCTAACCCTTGACTTGGCTGGAACCAAACCTATCAACGAATTAGATAACTTCAAACCCGCAGTCAACGCCAGAATCCCTGATCAGCGAATTCAACTTTTGTGGAAACCAGCTTTTCAGGTGACAAATACGGGTGAGCAAACCATTACTTTTATGACATCCGATATTTCTGGCGAATTTCAAGTCAGCATTGAGGGGATTACCGAAAATGGTTTACCCGTGTCCATTACCAGAAAACTAAGTGTGAAGGAGGATAATTATGAAAAGTAGTATCTCAATTACTGGGGTTATCCAAAGCCTTTTTGTTGCTATCGTACTATTATTTAATTCCGGCTGTACCGAAGAGCTAGAGGGAGAGTTTTTCACCTTCGAAAGATCGATTGTGGTAGACGGAGTGCTATCAGATCAAAATGAAACGCAATTAATTCGTATCTCCTATACCGCAGCAGTAGATCAAACGGGGGGAGGCCCTTTAACAGGAGCTTCAGTAAGTGTAGAAAGTAGCTCAGGGGACATTATACTTTTCCAAGAAAGATCAGCTGGCGTTTATTCTTCGACAGTTCCAACGAGCGGAATACCTGGAGTATCCTATAAACTCATTTTCGTGACAGAAGAAGGCCAACGATATGAATCAAACCCAGAGGAAATGGCCTCTCCTGTTGGTATAAACCAGATCACCCAACGCTTTGCAGAATTACCCTCTAGTACTACAAATGGCAGCGAAGCCGGCCTGCAGTTCTTTGTTGACTCGGAAGAAAATGAAGGAGATGCTAGCTACTTTAGATATGATTGGAACGAAACGCACAGGGTCAATGTACCTTACCCTTCTGCCTTCTTTTGGGATAGAAGCAACACAGGTCGAGTGCTTCCAAGGGAGCAACCACTTGGTACTTGCTACAGTACCTTCGAGTCAAATAGTATAATACTTGGTAGCACAGTGGGCCAAACCTCCAGTGGGGTTCAGGAATTACCCGTTCGTTTTACTTCTTCTGATGCATTGAATTTTACAGATCGCTACTCCATAGAAGTCACACAGTATAGCATTAGCCAACAAGCCCACAGCTATTACACCAAATTGAAACGATTTAACGAATCAAATGGATCACTTTTCGATACACAACAAGGAGTCGTTTTTGGGAATATCATATCACTAGACAATGAAGACGAAGTAGTTTTAGGGTACTTCGAAGTAGCGGCAACTACTAAGTCGAGAGTGTTCTTTGATGCATCAGAGTTCGACCCAGACTTGCAGGCTTTCATCAATGGTTTCTCAGCACTTTGTCCAGTAAGTGATTCCTATCAAACCACTGATAACCTAACGACCTTTTATGATGCAGACGGAGACCTACTTGAACAAGGATCAAGAGCCCCTTTTCGGCCTTATCATTATGAGGAGGAGCCACAACCTAATGGCACCACTTTTCTCAGACTTAACGCCTGTGTCAACTGCACAGTCTACGGCCAACTTACGCGTCCCGCTTTTTGGGTAGACTAGTACAAGAGCAATAAACTGAAGTCCTCGCACAATTTTCAAAGTGTCAAACCTGATTGGACTTAACTGATTGATTAACTTCTTATATTGACCCATCACGAAGTAGTCGGTCAAAATGTCCTCATTAAAGCTCAGTACATCTTACAAACACCACCTGATTGTTGGATTTATCATCAGTGTCTGGCTAGCCGCTTTCTTGGTACTGATTGCACCCTTTGATGCAGCAGAGTTACCATTTGACATTAGAGCGCAGATTTTACCACCATACGGGCTTATTTCCTTGTTCGCTTACCTGGTGCTCATTCCAATTCAAAACTTCACTCATAAGAAGCTGCAGCATTGGAATATAATCTTAGAGTCGACCTTTCTCCTTCTTTTCAATGTCCTTGTGTGGATTGGTAGCTACTTCTATTATAAAACCGATATCATCAATGGTGATTACTCTTTTGGTAAATTCACATTAGAGGTCTACTACCCTATCTTTTTCATTATGTTACCCATCATCATTTTTGCACGGTGGTATTTGAATAAAAAAGCAGGAACTCAAGCTTCAGACAAAATCATTTTAACGGGGGAAAACAAACTAGATGTTTTACAGATAAAGGAGTCTGATCTCATTTGTATCTCTAGTGCCGATAACTATGTAGAGGTGACCTACCTTACCAAAAATGGAATCAATCGAAAACTTCTGCGCACTACACTGAAGAACATGCATGCGCAAAAACCGGAGTTAGTAAAAGTCCATCGTTCTCATGTCATCAACCCACTCCATTTTAAAGAATGGAAGAATGCGAACACCATCATGCTTACCGAAATTGAATTGCCTGTATCAAAAAGCTATAAACAAAACCTCGTAGCACTCGATCATTCGCCCCTAAAAGCCGATAGTTTATCCCAGACGCAATAAAACATATGGTTTGTGGTAAGTTATCTTTCATGTTTGTTGAAACATTTAAAAACAACGAAATGAAAAAACTCATCATCTTAATCGCCCTCTTTATAGGTTTCAAGAGTGCAGCCCAAGACAAAGCAGCTAAGGCACAAGTACTCTTAGACCAACTCATTACTGAAAATAACATCATAGGTGGAGCAGCTGGCTATTCTATTGACGGCAAAACCGAATGGCAATCTGCTCAAGGTTTTGCCGATAAAGATGCAAGCATCAAATTCAGCCCAACAACCATTACCCGATTAGCCTCTATTGCCAAACCGATGACTGCCATTGCCGTAATGCAGTTGGTAGAAAAAGGGTTGATAGATTTAGACACGCCTATTCAAACTTATATTCCTGATTATCCGCAACACGCTACCACACAAATCACTACGCGCCATTTACTATCGCATACTTCAGGTATAGGAGGATATCAAGGTGGAAAGGAAGCTGAAACGACAAAAGAGTACGCTTCACTCTACGATGCATTAGAGATTTTCAAAGACCGAAAGTTGCTCTTTGAGCCTGGCACGCAGTATAGCTATACTACTTATGGTTATACCGTACTGGGTGTTATTGTTGAACGAGCTTCAGGTATGAAGTTCGAGGACTACATGAAACAGAACATTTGGGAGAAGGCAGGTATGATAAACACTGGAGTTGAAAAATATGGTCAGAAACAGCCCAATCAATCCAGCCTCTACCATAGTAACCGAAAGGGTAAGACCAGAGAAGGAAAAGAAAACAACCTTAGCAATCGAATCCCCGGTGGTGGTGTTTACACAACTGTAGAAGACATGCTGAAATTCGGGAATGCCGTCATCAACAATACTTTTGTCAAAGAGAGCACCATGGATTTGATGAGAGAGCATCATAGCTTAGAAAAAGAAAGGAATGGATACGGATTCGGGTGGTTTCTGTACAACCCTAAGCCCAATGAAGGTGCCATTATCGGTCATAGTGGCGAACAGACAGGTTCGAGTACTCAATTGGTCATTATTCCGAGCTTAAAGATTGTTAGCGTGATTTTGACAAATACGTCAGGGAATTTTAATTCGGTTACTCCCACAGCATTCAACCTAGTCAATATTGCGCGTGACAAATAGGTCTTTGTCAGCCCCCGTCCTTGAAGTTTTCGGGACGGAGGCTGCTTAAAGACTGCATGAAAGGGAGATGCCTCTCGATAACTATCGGGATCACGAGAATGACTATCTACTCTAGATGTCTAAATTAAAAATAACGTCACCCTGAATTTAGTTCAGGGTCTATTATACCTCACGTCCTGAAACGGTAACGTCTTCGCAGGAATGACGAAAACAAAAACTGATTTCTATACGCCTACTCAAGAAGCATTCGATTCATTAGATGCTGAAACAAGTTCAGCATGACGATAGTATTGGCCCCTGTTGTGTTGTCACCAACCAAAAATATCACTACCTCATCAGGAGATTCCCGCCTCCGCAGGAATGACGAAGAAAAAAGCAGAAAGGAAGAGCATTTAAGTGTCCATTCAACCACATCGTCATTCCGGAATTTTTCTTCCTAAATTTCTACAAGGAAGAAAAATGTCCGGAATCTCAAAGCCATAAAAAAAGGTGACCCGCTAACGAGTCACCTTTACTATTTATAGTCTATTAATCCTTAAGCCAGATCAAAACGATCTAGGTTCATCACCTTATCCCAAGCAGCTACGAAGTCGTTTACAAACTTCTCGCCAGCGTCAGCACAAGCGTACACTTCTGCCAAAGCCCTTAACTCGGAATTAGAACCGAAGATCAAGTCAACACGAGTTCCTGTGCCTTTGGTCTCACCAGTTCTACGGTCACGACCTGCAAACACTTCATCAGCATCTGAAACAGCGCTCCAAGTAGTGCTCATGTCCAATAGGTTCACAAAGAAATCATTCGTCAATGCACCTGGTCTGCTCGTGAAAACACCATGCTGCGAACCATTGTAGTTTGTGTTCAAAACTCTCATACCTCCTACTAACACAGTCATCTCTGGTGCTGTCAATGTTAGGAGTTGAGATTTATCAAGCAACATTTCTTCACCAGAAGTCTTATGCTTTGCTGCGTAATAGTTTCTGAAACCATCCGCTATTGGATGCAGTGCATGGAATGAATCCACATCAGTTTGCTCTTGCGAAGCATCAGTACGACCTGCAGAGAAAGGCACTGTGATATCGTGTCCACCATCTTTAGCCGCTTGCTCAACACCTGCACATCCTCCTAGTACGATTAAGTCTGCCATAGAAACGCCTTTGTTTCCTGACTGAGCACCATTGAATTCAGCTTGGATAGCTTCTAACTTCTCTAATACTTTAGCCAACTGAGCCGGATTATTAACCGCCCAATCTTTCTGTGGTGCTAAACGAAGTCGTCCACCATTGGCTCCACCCCTCTTATCAGACCCACGGAAAGTTGAAGCCGAAGCCCATGCCGTAGACACTAGTTCAGAGACAGTTAAGCCTGAAGCTAAAACTGAAGCCTTCAATGAAGCCACATCAGCATCGTCAATCAAATCGAAAGTTGCTGCAGGAATCGGATCTTGCCAGATCAAATCTTCAGCAGGCACTTCAGCACCTAAATACAAAGCCTTAGGCCCCATATCTCTGTGTGTTAACTTAAACCATGCACGTGCGAAAGCATCTTCAAAAGCTGCTTGATCGCTACGGAAACGCTTAGAGATTTCTAAGTACGCAGGATCGTTCTTCAAGGCCATATCAGCCGTTGTCATCATTAATGCCTGCTTTTTAGTCGGATCACCTGCTGCTGGTGCCATATCAGCATTAGAAGCAGCCGTTGGCGTCCATTGGTGTGCGCCTGCCGGACTCTTGGTCAATTCCCAATCGTAGTCTAGCAATACTCTAAAGTAGTCGTGGTCCCATTTGTTAGGGTTAGGTGTCCAAGCCCCTTCAATACCACTTGTAATTGTGTGATCACCATGACCAGTGCCGAAGCTATTCTTCCAGCCTAAACCTTGCTCTTCAATGCTGGCACCTTCTGGCTCTCTGCCTACATATTTGTCAGGATCAGCAGCACCGTGTGCTTTACCGAAGGTATGTCCACCAGCAACAAGCGCAACAGTCTCTTCATCATTCATAGCCATACGACCGAATGTCTCACGAATGTCCATGCCCGAAGCCATCGGATCAGGGTTACCATTAGGTCCTTCAGGATTCACATAGATCAATCCCATGTGTACAGCACCCAAAGTAGCTTCTAGTTCACCATCGGCATAACGTTGCTTGTTTCCGAGCCACTCGCCTTCAGATCCCCAATAAATATCTTCTTCTGGTTGCCAAACGTCTTTACGACCGCCAGCAAAACCGTAGGTTTCAAGGCCCATTGACTCAATGGCACAGTTACCTGCTAGAATCATTAAGTCAGCCCAAGAAAGACTTCTACCATACTTTTGCTTTACAGGCCAAAGCAATAGACGTGCTTTGTCCAAGTTGCCATTATCAGGCCAGCTATTCAGCGGTGCGAAACGTTGCGTACCAGCACCTCCTCCACCGCGACCGTCAGCAATACGGTAAGTACCCGCACTGTGCCATGCCATACGGATAAAGAATGGACCATAATGTCCGTAGTCCGCAGGCCACCAATCTTGTGAATCGGTCATTAGGTCATAAAGGTCTTTTTTAACTGCCGCTAGGTCGAGTTTCAAGAACTCCTCAGCGTAGTTGAAATCCTTATCCATAGGATCGGATAAAGATGAATGCTGTCTTAGGATGTTTAAGTTCAACTGGTTAGGCCACCAGTCGCGGTTAGATGTTCCTCCACCGGCACTTTGCTGGATGGTGCCCCCGTGGAAAGGGCACTTACCTGCTGGAATGCCCGAATGTCCGTTATTTTCCATTATTGATTGGTTTAAATTTTTTCAAATCAAATCTAACACAATCAAAGCGATTATTTTTATTAATAGTTTCTATCAAAATATAGAGAAAACCTATAAGTCTACCTCAGCAAAATTAGTCGCATTTCTCTTAGCAATTTACCCGCGAAAACTGACAAAAATCATTTTTGGAAGAGGGGATTGGCTGATAGCCTGTAACCATAATATACTCCCAAAAAAAGCATTGTACTTTTTCCTAAACTTCATGATAAAGCCATGTTTTAAAGTGAAATAATGCCTAATGGCACTTGTATTTGGCTATCTTGCTTTCATCCAGTAGTTGTGTAACATGAGAATATAAATTATGGCAAAAATCCCAATGGAAATAGTCAAAGTTGGAATCACTTTCAAGAAGAAATTTCACTCGCATTAAAAAAGTGCAATGAATTACAAAAAGAATTTGTTTTTAGTTTTCTAGCATTAGAAGAAGAGGAAAAGTTTCAAATACTAAATTTCGATAAAGCAGAAGTAAAAGATGTAATTCCAATAATCATTCAAAACAGAAATGATCTTAAAGGCTATCATCCATTTATGACCTTTGTGTTTGATGGTGAACTAACAGATGGAGAATTTTCAAATTTGTTTGGTTATGGTAAACCAGAAGATGGGATCGGTCTATTATCCTCAAATAATGTAGAAGAGATAATCATACCTTCTGACAAAATGGTGAGTTATTTTGTATTCTTCTTCGCTAGATATGCTATTAATACAATGTTGCCCGATCATAATAACCATTACGATACCCGAGGGTGTGTTTTTGATTTTAAGGAATTAAAAACCGATTTGACAAAAAGCATGAAGTCAGGGGCTATGTGTGATCAATGCAGAATGGAAATGTTATCAGGAGACTATTCCATTACACCAAAACAATTCAATGCTCTTAATACTATATTTGAAGCATCAGGCTCAATATTAAACAGTGCGCCTCAAGCAAAAGCCTTGAAACCGAAAAAAAGAATATTTATCGGTTCTTCAGCAGAAGGCTTGGAGATTGCCCGAATAATACAAAATGAATTAAGCCATGACTTTGAACTTGAAATTTGGAATCAAGGTACTTTTGATATTTTAGGCAAATCCTACTTAGAATCACTTGAAGAAGCTACCAACAAATTTGATTTTGGGATTTTCGTATTTACCCCTGATGACACAATTAGTTCTAGAGGACAACAAAAATCAGTGGCAAGAGACAATGTGATATTTGAACTTGGGATGTTTTTAGGAAAACTATCTCGACTTAACTCTTTTATTGTGTATCCATCAAATGAAAACATGCATATCATGTCAGATTTTAACGGAATTACCACTGCAAGTTATGATTCAGGACATTCTAATTTAAAAGCCTCATTAGGTCCCGCTTGCAGTAAAATAAGAGATTCAATAAAACACATTACATAACCATGTATTTGAAATCATAGCTACCCTGCGGGATACTACGACAATATGCACAGAACGCTACTTCTCACTCGCATTATAATACTCCAAAGCCTTAGGCAGGGCAGCATTTAGTCGCTCAATTCTAGTTTCGTGAGAAGGGTGCGTAGAAAGGAATTCTGGTGGTGCTTGTCCCCCACTGCCGGCTGACATACGCTCCCAAAACTTAGGGGCTTCGCTTGGGTCGTAACCCGCAATGGCCATAAACGTCAAGCCTAATTCATCGGCTTCTGATTCATGCGTTCTTGAATATTTTAAAAGTGCCAAGTCAGTACCCAAGCCTACGGCCTGAAACACCAACCTTTGGCTAATAGAAGGATCTTGTCCTAAAGCAATTGCCCCAATAGAAAGCCCCACTTGCTTCGCATAAGCCTGGTTCATGCGCTCTTGACCATGTTTAGCTACTGTATGCGCTACTTCATGTCCCATTACCACAGCTACACCAAGATCGTCCTTACAAATCGGTAGAATGCCTGTGTAGAAAGCTACTTTGCCGCCCGGCATCGCCCAAGCGTTTACCGTGCTGTCGTTGTCAATCAGGTTGAACTCCCAGTTGAAACCATCTAATAAGCTTCCGTTACCATTGTCATTCAGGTATTTCTCCACCGCTTTTTGGATTTTAGTACCCACACGCTTGATCATGGCTACTTGTGCTTGATCATTCGAAAGCGGAATTGAATCAAGTACTTGTTCGTATGCTTCTGAACTCATCGAAATCACTTGTTCAGAGCCAATCACTCCTGTCAACTGCCTTCTGCCCGTAATAGGCACTTTGGTACAAGCCCAAGTGACAAGGGTGAGTAATAGCAATGAGGCGATAAGTGATTTTGAGATGTTCTTCATGATTGGTGTAATCTAATAAAACTCAAAATTGAATAATCTTTGGAGCTTGTCAAATGAACGCAAGCTTTTAATTTTACCAATGCTTAAATCGCCTGAATGGTTGAAGCACAAATAAGACGAGATGAAGATTATCGCTATCGGTAGAAATTACACTGCGCACATTGCAGAATTGAACAATGAGCGGCCCACGGAGCCTGTTATATTTATGAAGCCAGACACGGCCATTCTCCGTAACAATGCCCCCTTCTACTACCCAGAATTTTCAAAAGACATACACTACGAGGTGGAGGTCTTGCTGAAGATTAACCGCGAGGGAAAATTCATTGACGAAAAATTCGCCCACAAGTATTATGACGAGATCGGCATTGGTGTAGATTTTACTGCCCGAGATTTGCAAACCAAATGCAAAGAAAAGGGGCTGCCTTGGGAAGTAGCCAAAGGATTTAATGGCTCGGCACCTATCTCTGAGTTTTTGCCGAAAGCTGATTTTGACCTATCTAACCTCGATTTCTCACTTAAAAAGAATGGCGAGGCGGTGCAAACTGGTAACACAAGTCTGATGCTTTACACTTTCGATCAGATCATTGCATATGTATCACAATTTTTTACGTTGAAGAAGGGAGATATTATATTTAGCGGAACTCCTGCAGGAGTTGGCCCTATAGTTGTTGGTGACACCTTAGAAGCGTATATTGAAGATAAATTATTACTCGAAGTTGAGATTAAATAAACCTTTACTCTTACTACTCTTTTCACTTTCCCTAAACCTTTCAGCACAGACAGGTGGGATCGATAAAGACTATTTTGAATTTCCCATTCAACCCGATAAAACAAACTTCCTTAGCGGAAACATGGGTGAGCTGCGGTCTAGTCATTTCCATGCAGGTTTAGACATTAAAACTGCCGGTAAAGAAGGCCTCGATGTCTTTGCGGCTGCCGAAGGTTATGTAAGCCGTATCCGTGTAGCAACAGGTGGCTATGGCAACTGTATCTACATTCAGCATCCTAATGGTACCACTACAGTTTATGCGCACCTACAGCGATTCAATCCCATCATTGCTGAATACGTTTTAAAAAATCAGTACAAGCGAAAGTCATTTACAGTTAACCTCTTTCCAAAAAGAAACGAGTTTGTGGTGAAGCAAGGCGAGATCATCGGCCTATCGGGTAATTCAGGTTCATCAACGGGCCCTCATTTACACTTTGAAATTCGTGGACCGAACCAAGAAGTTTTAGATCCGCTCCGCATTGCTGGCTTTACTCAAATCATAGATGACCTGCCACCCACTGTAAAGAGAGTCGCCTTAAAAACAATGGACATGGATGCCAGGGTCGAAGGCCAGTTCGGTAGGTTCGAATATCCTCTTGAGGGGATTAACGGTCAGTATGAAATCACAGACACCCTTCAGGTTTCAGGGAAAATCGGATTGGAAGTATATACTTATGATCAGCATAACGGTGCTACCAATAAAAACGGGGTACCCTTGATCGATGTCACGGTTAATGATGAACTCTATTTCAGGCAGAATATTGATACTATAAATTTTTCACAGCAGAAAAACATCTTAATCCATACCAACTATCAGGCGCAGAAAGAGTCGCGCATCAGGTATAACAAACTCTATGTAGATGATGGGAATACACTAGAATTTTACGATGCACTAGTCAATGATGGTTTTGTATACGTGGCCCCTGGAGAAACCAAGCAAATTCAGATGAAACTACAAGATGCTCGGGGAAATACAAGCCGAGTAAAATTGAACCTAAAAGGCGTTCAAAAGAAAGAAGCCATTGAATCCAAGATCAGTGAGAAGAGAAGAAGCTATGTACAGGATAATACGCTCATGCTATTTCAGCCAAAAGATTCTATCAATAATAACATCACCTTATATAATCAAAAAGGATCCATTGTGGCCGAACCTACCTATCACAATGATGCTTCCAATGTGTATCTGGTTGACCTCAGAAGATTTCTTCCTCAGAAAGTCACCTTCAATGATGGCCATATAGAGTCTCTTCGTTTTGCCGATCGCATACCGGCAGCCAACAAACACTCGTACTTAAGTGACACCTATTCATTGACCTTCTCTAAAAATGCCCTCTTCGATACGGTCTACATTCGCGCGCAGCACTTTATTGATGAAGCTCAGATGGAGGTTTTCGAAGTAGATCAAGATCGTTATCCTTTAAAAGGACCTGTCTATGCCGAGTTCACCCCTTTAGCGAAATATGATAGCATCGAAAACTATCATGTATACAGCATAAATAACCCAATGTACCCCGGCTTTATGGGAGGCAAATATGAAGATGGGAAATTCACCTTTAGCTTCTCCAGTTTTGGCAAATTCACCTTACTAAAAGATGATGTTCCGCCAACGATCAAAAAACGCAGTGTTAAAGATGGAAGAATAAGCTTTACGATAAAGGATAATCTATCTGGAATTAATAGTTTCGAAGCCAAGTTAAATGGTGAGTGGATACTCATGAAATATGAACCAAAAAGAAGTTTAATCTGGTCTGAAAGATTAGATAAAAACAAACCTCTCATTGGTGAGTTTGAATTGAAGGTGGCAGACAATGCCGGCAACGAATCATTCTTAAAACTAAAATTAAATTAACCCATGGCTTTACAAGTAGGCGACAAGGCTCCAGCATTTGAGGGCATCGACCAAGACAGCAATCCAATTAAACTTTCAGACTTTAGTGGTAAAAAACTAGTGCTTTATTTCTACCCAAAGGACAATACGCCCGGGTGTACCGCACAGTCTTGCAACCTAAGAGATAACTACGATGCTTTGTTAAAAGCAGGCTATGCCGTGGTAGGCATCAGTTCTGACTCCCCTAAGAAGCACCAGAACTTTATCGCCAAATATGAGCTGCCCTTTCCGCTAATCGCAGACGAAGACAAAAGCATACACGAACAATTTGGCACTTGGGTGGAAAAATCTATGTATGGTAAGACATATATGGGCACTGCAAGAACTACATTTGTAATCAATGGCGAGGGTGTGATCGAAGAGATAATCGCTAAGGTGAAAACCAAAGACCACACTGCCCAGATTTTAGACTAAATCACAACCTTTTAATTTTTAATAGTGAGCAAACCAACAACAGCAGAACTTGAGCGCATCGCTTCGCAAGTCAGACGTGACATTGTGCGCATGGTTCATGCAGTCAATTCGGGCCACCCTGGTGGGTCTCTTGGCTGTACCGATTTTTTAGTAGCGCTTTATTTCCACATCATGAACCGTAAAGATGGCTTCGATATGGATGGGCGAAACGAAGACCTTTTCTTTCTTTCCAATGGACACATCTCCCCTGTTTGGTACAGCGTACTGGCAAGGGCGGGCTATTTTGAGGTATCAGAATTAGCTACATTCAGAAAGATTAACTCTCGTTTACAAGGACACCCTGCTACTGAAGAGGGCTTAGAAGGCATTAGAATTGCTTCTGGTTCACTAGGGCAAGGGCTTTCTGTTGCCTGTGGTGCTGCTCAAGCTAAAAAATTGAATGGTGACGATAGTTTGATTTATGCCCTTATGGGCGATGGCGAACTAGAGGAAGGTCAAGTTTGGGAAGCAGCCATGTATGCTGCTCACTGCAAAGTTGATAACCTGATCGCTACAGTTGACTATAACGGACAACAAATTGATGGCCCTACAGACGAAGTAATGTCGCTGGGCAACCTTAAAGATAAATTCGAGGCTTTTGGGTGGACCGTCATTGAAAGTAATGGCAATGACATGGCCTCAATCGTAGCCAGTCTAGAAGAAGCAAAGCAGCTCACCGGACAAGGAAAGCCAATCTTAAACTTGATGACCACCGCCATGGGCTATGGTGTCGACTTTATGGTAGGCACGCACAAATGGCATGGTGTGGCGCCAAATGACGAGCAATTGGCAGATGCATTGGGTCAATTGGAAGAAACTTTAGGAGACTACTAAACTAGAAACGATGACGAAATTTACTTATACAGAAAAGAAAGACACGCGTTCTGGTTTTGGAGCTGGCTTGGCTGAACTTGGAAGAACTAACCCTGATGTAGTGGCACTCTGTGCCGACCTGGTAGGATCACTAAAAATGCAGGAGTTCATCAAAGAGAATCCTGAAAGATTTTTCCAGATTGGTATTGCCGAAGCCAACATGATGGGTATAGCTGCTGGCCTAACCATTGGCGGTAAGATTCCTTTCACAGGTACGTTTGCCAACTTCTCGACTGGCCGTGTTTACGACCAAATCAGGCAATCCATCGCTTATTCAGAGAAAAATGTCAAGATTTGTGCGTCTCACGCTGGCTTAACCCTAGGTGAAGACGGTGCAACGCACCAAATCCTTGAAGACATCGGCATGATGAAAATGCTACCCAATATGGTAGTGATTAATCCTTGTGATTATAACCAAACCAAAGCGGCTACCATCGCGATTGCAGACCATCACGGACCTGTATACCTACGATTCGGTAGACCTGCCGTACCAATCTTCACGCCTGCTGATCAGAAGTTTGAGATCGGAAAAGCCATCAAATTAATTGAAGGTGCCGATGTAACAATCTTTGCGACAGGACATCTAGTTTGGGAAGCCATTGAAGCAGAAGCCATATTGGCCGAACAGGGCATTAGTGCTGAGGTAATTAATATTCACACAATAAAGCCTTTGGACACCGAAGCCATTTTAGCGTCAGTAGCCAAAACAGGTTGTGTGGTGACCGCAGAAGAGCATCAAATGAATGGTGGACTTGGGGACAGCGTAGCACAAACGCTAGCGCTCAATCATCCTGCTCCTTTGGAAATGGTAGCTGTGAATGACTCTTTTGGAGAAAGTGGTAAACCTTCTGAATTAATGACCAAATACGGCATTGATGCAGCTAATATTGTCAAAGCTGCACAGAAGGTTATTGCTAGAAAATAGAACTAAGCTTAGGCATATAATCGTCTCTGAATGTAATTGAAAGTCATTCTGAACTTGTTTCAGAATCTTCTGTAATTAACAGCCATTCCATAAATAGACCCTGAAATAAATTCAGGGTGACGTATTTAAAGATTTAGAGACGATTACTTTTTTATTTCTATCAAGAAGATAGGCTCTCCCCAGTAAGCAAACTCATTATGCTGAACAAATTCTAATCCCTTTGGGAAATCTTCGGCATGACAGAAGTAAAAACCAGATTCGTAATCAGACTTTTGGTTTAGAACTTGTTCCCTAGCCGCTTCGATATAAAAAACAATGGTGAGTGACATCCGAAGATCTCCATACCGATAGAGCGGTTGACCTTCAGTCAATTCAGCTATTTCATAACCTAAAACCCTGTCTTCAGCGGCACCCGTCTCTAGTGCCCGAGTAACGGGTACAATACTTGAGAAACCAAACTTTAGGATTGCCATTACAGCAATAATGACAAGGTATGGCCTCACTTTCTTTGCTAAAAAGAAGTAGCCTAGCGTGAGCACTAACACCAAGACTATAGACAGAATCAGGTTCAAATTAGTAACGACCTCTAATTGATCTGTTAAAAACCCCACCAAAGGCACCAAGGCGAAAAGCCCAACAAACAACATGGCCATCGCTTTAAGCACCTTCTGCCAAAGGATTGCTTTGGACTGAAATGCCACATGCACCAAAGGGATGATCAAAAATGGAAATAGTGGGTAGATATATCTTGACTTGGCTTCGGTAGAGAACCAATAGACTAAGAAATTGAAAAAGAATACCAACACAGCATACAATACCACTGGGTTCTTCTTCAGTACTTTTAAAAGGTCTTTCCTAAAGAGCACTGGAAGTAACAAACCAGCGGGAAGGATATTTTTGATGGTCTCTAATGGGAAGGATACTAGATGTTCTAACCATTTGACAAATCCTCCACCCGTGGCCTTTTCTGCTGATTCCGAAAAGAGTGTTGTCCACCAGCCGGAAACATCTTGATACTGGCTATACATGTAGAAATACCCTCCTACTAAGGCGGTAAATAAACCAATACCTGCAAAATGAGGTAAGCGCAGGAGTTCATTAAACTGCCTCTTATGAATGAAGTACACTAGGAGCGTTATTGCTGTATAGGGCAAAGACGTTAATCCTTTTGTTAGAAAACCAATGGCTGTAAAAAGGTATACCACCATAAACAGTTTCCAATGCTGCTTCTTTTCGCCATAGTGATATGCCGCAAAAATGGGGATTGCCGTTACCAGCGCATAGAACAAATCAATCTCCCCCAGTGTACTGAAATAGATCAATATATCGGCTGCTACTAGCAAACTCATTGATACTAAAACAGCAGTCAATAGCCCCAAGTACTTTCTGGTAAATAGAAAGGTGACTAAGCTTAGTAGTAAATGACTCAAAACAGAAAAAAAGCGCGTGGCAAACTCCGTATAGCCTCCGAATAGTTTGTAAGAGGCGATCAGTACCCAGTTATAGAAAGGTGGTTTCCGAAAGTATAAATCACCCGTTTGTGTTGGCACCCAAAGGTTATCCTGAAAGATCATTTCTAAAGCAATGAGCCCACGCCTTGGTTCTTCAAGAAACAATGGATAAATACCCAGTTGGTAGAAAAATGAAAAAGTCAACAACAACAAACAACCCACGAGAAGTTGTTTTTCGGACCTAATTAGGGGCTGTTGGCTAATCATTCATCAAAACTAATAGATCAAGGCATTTCAATACACATATCTTCATTAATTTCGCACATGCCTTCTGCTTCAGACATATTCTTACAACACCTAGGTCAGACCTCTCCTCATCCACTGCAATTAGAAGTGAGTCATGCTGAAGGCTCCTATATATTCGATCGATCCGGAAAAAAGTATTACGACCTGATTTCGGGAATTGCCGTATCGAACATAGGCCATTGTCACCCGAAAGTGGTTGAGGCGGTTAAGCGCCAAGTCGAAAAATATATGCATGTGATGGCTTATGGTGAGTTTATACAAAGCCCACAAAATGACCTTGCGAGTAAATTAACACAACTACTTCCTGATACGCTGAATTCGTGCTATTTCGTGAACAGTGGAGCAGAAGCAAATGAAGGAGCATTAAAGCTAGCCAAACGAATCACAGGCAGAACGGAGCTAGTGGCTTGCCATAAGTCTTACCATGGCAGTACGCACGGTGCTTTGAGTGTATCGGGTAACGAGGTAAAAAAGAATGCCTTCAGACCCCTGCTTCCTGATGTAAAATTCATCAAGTTTAATGATCCAGCTGATCTTGACCTGATCACAGAAAGAACGGCCGCGGTAATCATAGAACCCATACAAGGTGATGCCGGTGTTAGAATTCCATCGCAAACTTATCTGCAACAATTAAGAGCAAGGTGCACCGAAGTTGGTGCTCAACTCATATTTGATGAGATCCAAACAGGTTTTGGAAGAACGGGAAAACGCTTTGCCTTCGAACACTTCGATGTCATTCCTGATATACTTACAATCGCCAAAGCCTTTGGTGGCGGCATGCCGATTGGGGCATTCGTTAGTAGTAAAGGAAACATGGACCTACTGACGCACAATCCCATGTTAGGTCATATTACCACTTTCGGAGGACACCCAGTGAATTGTGCTGCCGCATTGGCCAACCTCGAAGTAATTGAAAGTGAAAACCTCATCTCAGGTATTGAAGCTAAGGGACGTCTATTGGAACAGCATATTAATCATCACAATATAAAGGAGATCAGGCGCATAGGATTAATGTTTGCGATTGAATTTGATTCGGCAGATACCGTGCAAAAAATAGTTCACAAGTGTCTTGAAGAGGGTATTATTACTTTCTGGTTTCTTTCATGCCCTGAGAGTTTTCGACTTGCTCCACCCCTCAATATGTCTGATGATGACCTAATCTATACGGGCAAATTAATCCATAAAATCATAGACCAAGCTGTATAAAAAAAGCATCCATTCTGAGAATGGATGCGATCTATAGTTAGTAGTTGTTAAAACTTAGTTCTATTGGAAATTCTTATTCGAAATCACTGATTTAGAGTAATCACTCTGTCTCAGTATTTTCACTTTGTCATCACCCATCAATACAAAATCGACTCTGAATTTAGACATGTCTTGTATGCTGCCGTAGCAAATAAGCAATTGCGCTTCGCAGCCGATAGTAATACACTTCTCCACTTCTTGATCTCTAATGGCGATGTTAATAGGCTCTGCGTCAGCACGGGCTAACACTATCCCTGAATTGGCTACTTCGGCCTTTTTGAACGGGTAAATATGGTATTCAGGACCTAACCTATCTACCTGGAATTTACTCATGTCAATTTTCTCTAGTGCATCACCTGCTAAAAGGGTAACAAAACCATCTTTTACTCCTAAGGCAGCATTCTCTACCACCTCATCATTGCCCAAGTGGACTGTGGCACCTAGCAATAACCTACCCTCACTCGCTTCGCGATAAGCCGTAGATATCGGGGCTTCTGCACAAGAGAATCCGAGCAGTATAATTAAAAGGAAAGTTAAACTCTTGATATTTTTCATACTCAGTAAGTCAATTTAGGAGACCATTCCCCTACTCTAACGGTGTAGTTTAGCTTACGAAGGTTGTTGGTTGGGAAGATGTATGTGCATCCTCTTACACCAAAATTACGAAATTCTCTCTACAATCAAATTGTGGTTGGTGTATATGCAGATGTCAGCAGCAATTTTTAGACTTTCTTCCACAATTTGTTGACTGTTTAAATCGGCAGCATGCTTTAGCAAAGCTTGTGCTGCCGCTTGTGCGTACATACTTCCTGATCCAATCGCAGCGATACCATTATCTGGCTCTATCACATCGCCCGTACCAGAGATGATCAGAATATCATCCTTATCAGCCGCGATAAGCATAGATTCTAGTTTACGTAGGTAACGGTCAGTCCGCCAGTCTTTAGCTAACTCTATGGCTGCTCGCTTCATATTACCGCCATACGCGCTTAGCTTCTCGTCAAACCTTTCCAAAAGTGTAAAGGCATCGGCAGTAGATCCGGCAAAACCCGTCACGACCTTACCATCTTGCAGCTTTCTAATTTTCTTTACGTTGCTCTTCGCAACAGTATTTCCCATCGTTGCCTGCCCATCTGCCCCTATCGATACAGAGCCCTTATGCTTCACCGCCAATACGGTGGTTGATCTAATCTTAGTCATTCTTATAAGTCTTTAAAAAACAAAGTCCCGTATGAGAACGGGACTTTGATAATCTATGTTTTAAACCAAAATCCTTACGGGGTCTTCCAGTAATGACTTGAAGGTCTGCAGGAATGCTGAACCTACTGCACCATCCACTACTCGGTGGTCGCAAGACATGGTTACTTTCATGATGTTTCCAATGGCCAATTGACCATCTTTGACAATAGCAGTCTGCTTAATACCACCCACTGCCATAATACAAGCATCTGGTGGATTGATAATGGCTGTGAATTCTTCTATACCGAACATTCCCAAATTAGAAATAGTGAAAGTATTACCTTCCATTTCTTGTGGTTGCAATTTCTTGCTCTTCGCCTTACCGCCTAAGTCTTTTACTTCTGCAGAAATGTGAGAAAGTTGCTTACTATCAGCAAACTTCACTACAGGTACCAAAAGGCCTTCTTCTACAGCTACCGCCACACCGATATGAACATGGTGGTTGGTTCTAATTCTATCTTCTAACCAAGATGAATTTACTCCTGGGTGTTTTCTTAAAGCAACAGCTGCTGCTTTAATCACCATATCATTAAATGATATTTTCACCGGAGATACTTCATTCATGCTTTTACGCGCCTCAATGGCCTTATCCATGTTGATTTCCATGGTCAGATAAAAATGAGGTGCAGCAAATTTGCTTTCGCCAAGTCTTCTGGCAATTACCTTGCGCATTTGACTCAACTTCACTTCTTCAAAGCTTTCCTCTCCCACTACAGTAGGTAACTGGATTGGAGCAGCAGCCTCAGTTGTGGCAGCAGGTTGTACTACAGGAGCAGCAGCAGGAACAAAACCTTCAACGTCTCGTTTTACGATTCTTCCTCCTTCTCCACTACCTTGAACTTGAGTGATGTCTATGCCCTTATCAGAAGCCAACCTTTTCGCTAATGGCGAAGCTTTCACCCTACCATTAGAAGAATTTGACGTTGCTGGTGCAGCCGCAGGTGCTGGCTGCGAAGGCGCTGACGGAGCAGCAGGTGCTGAAGGAGTCTCAGGTTCAGATGGGGCGGCTTCCTGAGCCCCTTGGGCCTCGGCCTTAATCAATGCTTCAAAATCGGCACCTGGCTCTCCTACTATGGCTAAAATGCCATCTACCTTTACAGCTTCTCCCTCGGACGCACCAAGGTACAAGACAGTCCCATCGTTGTAAGACTCATATTCCATTGTAGCCTTATCGGTGTCAACATCAGCCATCAGCTCACCTGATTCTACGGAGTCACCAACTTTTTTGTGCCAAACCGAGATGGTACCTTCTTCCATGGTATCACTCATTTTTGGCATTCTTACAATTTCGGCATTGATACCACTTGTATCTATTTTTTCACTTGTAGCAGCCTCGCTTACAGCAGGCGCTTGAGTTTCTTCTTCGTGCTCAGTAGCGGCTTCACCACCATCTAATAAGGCTTGATAATCTTCTCCTGCATCACCGACAATAGCTAGAATACCGTTAACCTGAACGGAATCTCCTTCAGCAGCACCCAAATAAAGCACTGTTCCTTCATTGTAAGATTCATAATCCATTGTAGCCTTGTCAGTCTCTATCTCGGCCATCAACTCTCCTGAATCTACCTTATCTCCTACCTTTTTATGCCAAACTGCGATTACCCCTTCTTCCATGGTATCACTCATTTTCGGCATTCTTACAATTTCAGCCATAAATCTCTCTAAAATTTGAGCACCAAAAATAGTTTTTAATCGGCCTATATTCAAATTAATAAGACGCTATTCTGAACTACCTTCTAGCGGCCTTTTTTGCAATCGATTGCTCATAGTAGACAAGAACTCGAAGTGAACTTCATGGATTAGCTTTTTTAGCCAACATCAAGTAACTTTCTCAAAACTAATTCATGCAGATCAACTACGCTATCGCTTCTGAAAAACAGGTTATCGCTGAACAATTCCAAATTGAAGTAACAGACCATTACCTACCTACTTTCAATGCACAGCCAAGTAATTTATTGCCTGTTATTACCAGTGAAGAACCTGAAGGATTGTCTTACTTCTATTGGGGTATTAACCCTTCGTTTTCAAAAAGTCGTGGTGTCAGTGATAAGCTTCTTTATGCCCCAGTAGAAAGCATACTAACAAAGCCTAGCTTAAAAAAATCATTGCAATTACAGCGATGCGTCATCATTGCTGATAGTTTTTACAATTGGAAAGAAATTGCAAAAAAAGAGAAAGTGCCTTATCGTTTTCACCTAGAAGACAATCAACCGTTTGGCATTGCCGGTCTCTGGGATTCTTTTGAAACTGAAACGGGAGAGGCAGTACATACCTTTATGATGATTACAACCCCAGCCTCTAATGAATTAAATAAAGTCTGTGAGCGGATGCCTGCTATTTTGAATGAAGATTTAATGCTGGAGTGGTTAAATGAAGACAACACTGCCGAGAGCATACATGCATTTATTAAGCCTTATACTGAAGAGCATATCTTTCAGCATACAATCAATCCAAAGCTTGCAGACCCGAACTTCAATAATAAATCACTGTGGGAAAAAGTACCTCCTGCTAATCAGTTTGGTAACCTGACATTATTCAACTAAGCCTACCCTAACATTTTCCAATGTTATTTCTGATAGTAGTCTCAGTTGTTTAGTTTCGAATGCGTAGTCCAGTTCTTGCGCTGGAAAATCTTTGTCAATCGTATAGTTTCTGTAGTCCTGAAACCTGATTCCTTTCACTTCTCTTTGATTGTAAGCTTCACGGAACCTGACGCCTCCTCCGTTAATATTAAAGCTATAGGCTAAATAGTCGATAGTAAACTCGTCTTTATTAATCCAGTAGACGTAAACATCTTCGAAGTCTTCACCACCACCATTTTCGTCATAAGTCATCTCTACTTTATAGTAAGACTTATCCTTAATCTTAACGGATCTCATCAGTTGACGATTCACCGATGGGTCATCCAGGTTAAAAGGTAACAGTGCAAAGTATATAACGGAATTAGTAGCTGTTCTATAAGTTCGAAGGTTCTCTTGATCGAGTTTAATCTCTCGCTGATCAATCATTCGCTTGAATTTATCGTTTGACCAAACATCCGTAACCCAGCCTTCGCTACTGCGGAAGGTCCGTTCATAAACATATTGACCATCACTGATTTTGGCCCTGAAGTGACGCTTCCGGAAGTCAAACTCAACTTCCATATTATTGTATTTGTCACCTCCGTGGCGCTCAACAGCTTTTTGGATGACCTCGTCAACAGAAAGACTCTGTTTCTCGTCACCGCAACTCTCCAAACACACCAATCCGACTAAAATCAGACAGCAAAGACTGTAATTCTTCATTCGTTGAAAAAACCCTATCCAGCCTATTACGCATGGTTAGGAAACAGGTTACATATATTTTCTATGAATAGCTAAATTCTAAATACCAATCCCAGATAAGCCAATTTGAATTGTTAAGAATTCTTTAACTTCGAGCCATACTAGAGCTTTCCTATGGATTCGGAAAAGAGCAAGTAAGAGAACTATAAAGTCTAAGGAGTGAAAAAATCAAGGATTATTGGAGTGGGACACTATGTGCCAGAAAACATAGTCACGAATGCCGACTTGGAAAAAGTAATGAATACTACCAATGAATGGATAGTTGAAAGAACGGGCATTGAGCAGAGAAGATGGTTCGAACCAGGTAAGGATACTGTGTCAAACATGGCAACCCGCGCTTCTAAGTTAGCCTTAGAAAGGGCCAAAGTAGAAACGAAAGACATTGAGTTCATCGTTTTTGCCACCATAACACCAGATTACTTCTTTCCAGGATCAGGTGTATTACTACAACGAGAACTTGGCCTTCAGGGCATAGGTGCTTTGGATATTAGAAATGCTTGTTCAGGTTTTATCTACGCCCTTTCTGTTGCAGACCAATTCATTAAAACGGGCATGTATAAAACAGTGCTTGTTGTTGGTGCAGAAATACAGTCATCAGCCTTAGATAAATCTGACGAAGGCCGTTCAAGTTCCGTGATTTTTGCTGATGGTGCAGGTGCAGCAGTACTGCAAGCTACGGATGAAGATAGAGGCATTCTGTCAACCCACTTGCATGCTGATGGCGATTATGCGGAAGAGCTTTATGTTCATGACCCAGGATCCAGTAGAGAAACCAGGCTTTCAAAGGACATGCTAGACGGTAAAACCTTTAACCTTACCATGAATGGGAACACCGTCTTTAAGCATGCCGTGGTAAGGTTTTCTGAAGTGATTAAAGAAGCCCTGCAACAAAACGATCATGTGACCGAAGACATTGACCTGCTTATACCGCATCAGGCCAACTTGAGAATAAGCAATTTCGTTCAGAAGCAATTTCAACTGCCTAACGAGAAGGTTTTTAATAACATTATGCACTATGGCAATACGACAGCTGCGTCAATCCCTATCGCGATGAGCGAGGCTTGGGAAAACGGAAAGATTAATGATGGCAACCTCATTTGCCTGGCAGCTTTCGGAAGTGGTTTTACATGGGCATCCTCATTGATTCGATGGTAAGCAATGCTTAACCCAAGCGAAAAGTCCTTTATAGTTGAAAGATCAAGCTTTATTCTGAAAAACGAAGTTGATGAGCAGATCAATAAGTTGCTCTACAGTTTTCAGCATATAATCTCTAAACTATTAAAGGAGTCTGACCTAAAGCTTCCTAGTAAACTCGGTAAAAACCCTTTTAAGGTGAGTAAAGGGAATAATCACAAAGGCTTTCCATTTCAAGTGATTGATTACCCTGCATCCCTTGGGCAAGAGGATGCTTTTAGTTTTCGTTCTGTAATTTGGTATGGCAATTTTTTCTCATTCTCCTTAATTCTAAAAGGAAAGCCTAAAGAGAAATATCGTCAAAATCTTCACCACTTGGTAAGCAAAGACTTCAAGTTAGTCGCCAATGATAATATCTGGGAAACCGACATTCCAATAGATGGAGTAATCGATGTAAAGAACGATCCGTTAGAAAAAGTCATTCATGTTTATGAAGAAAATGACGCTGTAAAAATATTCAAGAAATATAATTTGAATCAAATTGATGACTTTGAGCGTTTAGGAGTTGAATGTTTAAAAGATTTATTCACACAAGATTAATTGGCTCAATATTTGAGATTTGGCAAGTGTCTCAACCAGGCGTTAGATTAGATATGAACAAAATCAAACTGCAACTCTGCATCCTCGGTATACTTATCACCAATATTTCATATGCACAAGATAACATCAGTTTCGAACTTCTCTTCCCAAAAGAATCCCCTTCCTTAACTAGCAAAGGAGAATATGTTTCAGGTTTGAAGTCTGGCCCATGGACCAGCTATTCTGCGGACAGTTCCTATTTCCAAACAGGCTTATATACAGATGGAAAAAAAGAAGGCACATGGCTTATCTACATCAATAAATTGGAAAGGGCTAGAATGCGATATGTTCAAGATTCGTTAACGGGTGGATACACGCTTTTTCACACCAGCGGATCTATGGCAGTACGGTCTAACTTTCAAGGCAACGTTTTAAACGGTGACTGGATTTCTTATCGGCCGAACAAAACGCTACTAGAAAGTGGACAATTCGAAAATGGCATTAAAACTGGTCAATGGACCTCCTATTTTGAAAATGGTGACATCGAGATTATATCAAAGTATAAAAACGACAAGCTAGAAGGGAAATACACCCTTTTCGGAGAAGGAGGCGCTAGAATATTAGAAACAAATTATAAGAATGGACTACTCGATGGAACTTGGACTAAGTTTGATTACTTCGAATTCGTTATCGAAAAAGGACAATTCACCAGTGGTTTAAGAGAGGGGAAATGGGAATACTTTTATGAACCAAGAAAGTTATCGGCTGTAGAATACTATAGCAAAGGCAATAAAACTGGGACATGGCAAAGCTTTCATTATTATGGAAGGCTAGCTTCAGAAATTACTTATATAGATGACAAGCCGGTCGGAGAAGGTAAAACCTGGTATGAAAATAGACAGCTAGAGTCACGTTCACACTACAGGCTTGGCTTACTCGATAGCACATATACACAGTATTACGACAATGGAGCTAAGATGATGGAAGGGCTTTATCAACTAGGGCTTAAAACCGACCTCTGGCAATATTTTCATAATAACGGCATGATCGCCCAAGTTGGGACATATGCCAGTGACAAACGTACTGGTAATTGGAAGTTTTTTAACGAAAGCGGAACCCTCATCAGTGAAGGCAGTTACCAGCTTGACAAAGAAGTTGGACAGTGGTTTGTCTACTACGCAAATGATAAGTTAGAATCTATTGGTAGCTACCTAGCCGGAGAAAAAGACGGCCTCTGGGGATACTTTCATGATAACGGTAAAGCCATGAAGGAAGAAACATGGCAAAAGGGTAAGCTATTGCAAATCTCTGATTTCACTACCAAAAAGGGCGAGACTCTGAGTACAGGTAGTTTAGAAGAAGGCAATGGCAATGTTATTAATTATTACGCTGACGGAACTAAGTTTTCAAGAGGCCCATACAAGAATGGGTATCCCAATGGCAGATGGACTTTCTATGATGAAAAAGGCAGAAAGCTAACTGAGGGAGACCTTTTGGAAGGTGTGAAAAACGGTGAATGGAGGATTTATTCGAAAAGAGGATCCATCATCAGAAGGGAGCGGTATGAAAAAGGTGAGCAAATCGATGATCGTTGGTAAACATTTCGCTTTAGCCCATTGTTAAAGGCTCAAATTGAAATGAATGGGTTGGTTTAGTAAGAAATCTGAAAAAGAGAAACTTCAAGAAAAGTATCAGAAATTGATAAGTGAGGCATATAAACTATCCCACACAGATAGGAAAGCCAGCGACCTTAAAACGGCAGAAGCTGATGCTTTAATGAAAGAAATTGAGAAATTACCTTAGCCGTTTACGCGCTAGTTGCTCTAACATTTCTACAATTTTTCTTTTAATCAAGTCACTCTGATTCCAAGGCAAAAAGTGATTGCCCTCCTCAAGGAAAATAATCTCCTTAGGCGCATTGATCAGCATACTATCAGCGAAAGCAGCATTACCGGGATGAACTAAATTGTCTTTAGCCCCTTGGATTACCAAGCTTGGTATCTCAATTTCCTTCCAAAGCGGCAGCATTAATTCAAGCTCTTCATCCAAGAAGACCAACTCCTCATTAGAAATCCTGAAAATCTTAGGTGCAATAGCACCTATCACAGGCCATCTCATCGGTATTCTAAACCAATCTTCGTTAGGTTCTAAAGCAGGGTCTAGTGCTGGTGCTAACATGATAATACCATCTACCAACTCAGGATAGTCCATCGCCATTCTAGCGACTATAGGACCACCTAATGAATGGCCAATAAGAATTCTTGGAGCCGGAATGGCCTCTATCATAGGTTTAAGTAAATTCGATTGCTCTTCTAAAGACCTAATGGGCTTTCCATAACTTGACTTACCAAAACCAGGCCGGTCAGGTGAGGCTATATTTGCTCGTTCAGTGAGTGTATCTGAATTAAAATAAGAGATGAAGGCATCCCATGAGCCTGGCGTACCATGAATAAAAACAAGGCTTGCCTCTTTACTCATATCTTGATACATGTAGTGCATGGTGTAACCATCCACTTCGTAAAACTCACTAGTCGGTTTATTCTCCTCTGCCTCAAAATACTTTTCCACTTTCGCATCTGACATCGTAAAGCTGACACATCCGCTCACCACTTGGGTAAGCACTATGAAAAGCACAAACATGGACAAGCATCCTATTTTTAACCTTTTACGCCATTTACCCATTCCACCGAGATTTTGTTGAAACTAAACAAAAAACCATTCCGATAAATCGGAATGGTTCAATTATAGTGTCTTTACTAAGTTTATCTTAAGAAAAGCATTTCTCTATATTTCAGTAGTGGCCAATCTTCATCGTCCAATATTACTTCGAGTTTATCTACGGACTCTCTAATAGTGTCAAAGTACTCAGTCTTGATTCTATCACAATAAGCTTTTGCCTTTTCATGACTGTCATCAATCAAATTAACTTTACCTCGCTCAGCGTTCATAGCTAAAATCTGAGACTGAATAATGTTAACATGCTTATTTACCTTTTCAAGTACTGACTTCACGTGAGAATTATCTAAACCGAAATCAACAAGTCCCTTCGCATTATCCATCAACTTATTCTGGTATTTCAATGCTGCTGGCACAACCTGAGTCATTCCTAATTCACTAATCAGCCTTGCCTCAATTTGAATTTTCATGATGTAGTTCTCAAGCTTAATTTCATGTCTAGCCTCTAACTCTAAACCAGACATAACCTGAAACTCCTCAAATGCCGCTACCGATTCTTTAGATATATATGCATCTAATGCTTTTACCGAATCTTTAACATTCGGCAAACCGCGCTTAGCAGCCTCATCAGCCCACTCCTGAGAATAACCATCACCTTCAAAACGAACAGTTTTAGAAGACTTTATGTAATCTCTTAGCACATTAACAATGGCCAATTTCTTGTCGTCACCTTTGTCAGTCAACTTAGTTACTGCAGAATGAAAATCTTTCAATTGCTTTGCCATGATTAAGTTCAAGACCGTCATCGGCTCTGCAACATTCTGATCAGAGCCTACAGCTCTAAACTCAAATTTGTTTCCTGTGAATGCAAAAGGAGATGTTCTATTTCTATCCGTGTTGTCAAGGATGATTTCTGGAATCTTGTCAATACCCAGTTTCATGTACATGTTATCTCCTTTGTCAACCTTTAAGTTTCCATTATTCTCTAGCTCATCTAACACAGCAGTTAGCTCAGAACCTAAGAATACAGACATAATCGCTGGAGGTGCTTCGTTTGCTCCTAGCCTATGATCATTACCTGCTGTAGCAATACTTGCTCTTAATAAACCTGCATTGTCATGAATGGCTTTCACGGTGTTCACCAAGAATGTTAAGAACTGAAGGTTCTCTCTAGCACTAGAACTTGGTTGGAATACATTGATACCAGTTGATGTAATCAAAGACCAGTTATTATGCTTTCCACTACCGTTCAAGCCGGCAAATGGCTTTTCGTGAAAGAGAACTTTCAACGAGTGGCGTTCTGCAACACGATCCATTACATCCATCATTAGGGAGTTATGGTCAGTAGCTACGTTAATATCTTCGAACAATGGTGCCACTTCAAATTGAGATGGCGCAACTTCATTGTGACGAGTCATTACAGGAATACCGAGCTTCAAACACTCGATCTCAAAATCTTTCATGTAGTTATAAACCCTACTTGGAATTGATCCAAAATAGTGATCATCTAACTGCTGACCTCTTGCCGGATGGTGACCAAAAACAGTTCTACCAGCCATCACCAAATCAGGTCGCGCATTGTAAAGTGCTCTATCTACCACAAAATATTCTTGCTCAACGCCCAAAGAAGCACTTACTCTATTCACGTTTCTGTCGAACAATTGACAAACCTTAGTAGCTGCCTTATCAACTGCTTCTACAGCCTTTAATAAAGGTGCTTTGTAATCTAATGCTTCGCCTGTGTATGAAACAAAGATTGTAGGAATACATAGGGTACGTCCCCAAATGAAGATGGGAGAACTAGGATCCCACGCAGTATAACCTCTAGCCTCGAAAGTCGAACGAATACCGCCATTTGGAAAAGATGATGCATCTGGTTCTTGCTGTATTAAAGCTGAGCCCTTAAGTACCTCCACTCCTTTTTGAGCATCAAAGAATGAATCGTGCTTTTCGGCAGTAGAGCCTGTCAATGGTTGAAACCAGTGTGTATAATGTGTGATACCTTTGGCCAAGGCCCAGGTTTTTACAGCAGACGCTATTTGATTAGCCGTCTCCATGTCAATTTTTCTACCTTTGTCTATTACACTTTGTACTTTCTTAAAAGTATCTGGCGCTAAAGCAGAGCGCATTTTATCCATGTTAAAAACATCATCGGCAAAGAAGTCCGAGATTTTGTCAGATGGCGCATTAACTCTATCGGTAGTTCTGTTTTGAACTACATTTAAGGCGCGTTGGCGTTGGTTCGACATGTCTTATTGATTGTTTGGGTTAAATTTCACTTCAAAATTAACAGTTTTACGTAATCGATATTAAAATAAGTTCGTTTTTATTCTGTCAAATTCAATTTTTACGAAAACCGAGATCAAGAAAGATCAATTAGCCACCTATACACCTATCTAAATGATTTTTCAATGGCAAATCAAGCTTTGTCTACATGGCATGCAAAAGGTTCTTTTTTTACTAAATTTGCACTTCGTTATCGCGCCATGAAAAAAGTAGCCTTTTACACACTCGGTTGTAAACTGAATTTCTCCGAAACCTCCACTATTGCAAGGGGTTTTGAGGAGAAAGGCTATGCCAAAGTTCCGTTTTCAGATACACCCGATATTTTCATCATTAACACTTGCAGCGTTACAGAAAACGCAGACAAAAAGTGTAAGAAAATTGTAAAGGAAGCCCAGAAGATCAACCCCGAAGGTTATGTGGCTATTATAGGTTGCTATGCGCAATTAAAGCCAAAAGAAATATCAGAGATCAAGGGCGTAGATGCTGTACTAGGCGCTGCAGAGAAATTTAGACTATTAGAACTTCTAGACGGTTTTGTGAAAACCCCAGAAGCTAGGGTCATAGCCTCAGAAGTGAAGGAAGCGAAGGCATTCAATAATGCCTACTCCATTAATGACAGAACCCGTACTTTTCTAAAAGTTCAAGATGGCTGCAATTACCATTGTGCTTTCTGTACCATTCCCCTTGCTCGAGGAAAAAGCCGCAGTGACACCATTGAAAACATCCTTAAGTCTGCCAGAGAAATTGCGGCCACGGATGTAAAAGAAGTAGTGTTGACTGGGGTTAATATTGGTGATTTCGGTATAGTGGAAGGCAAGCGCGAAGAACGATTTGTTGACTTAGTAAAGGCCATAGATCAGGTAAGTGGTATTGACAGAATTAGAATTTCTTCAATTGAGCCCAATCTATTAACTAATGAAATCATTGAGTACACCAGTGGTTCTAATCGATTCGTACCCCACTTCCATATTCCACTACAATCTGGCAACAACAAAATTCTTCGGGCAATGCGCAGAAGATATTTGCGCGAACTTTATGAAGACAGGGTAAACAAGATCAACCAGTTAATGCCGAACGCTTGCATAGGTGTTGATGTAATTGTAGGTTTCCCGGGAGAAACCCATGAAGACTTCTTAGAGACATACAACTTCCTAAATGAGCTGACCATCTCCTATCTGCACGTATTTACTTACTCTGAAAGAGCAAACACTACTGCGGCTGATATGACCAATGCTGTCCCGATGAAAGCGCGACAAGAACGCTCAAAAATGCTTCGAATTCTCTCAGAAAAGAAACGGAGACAGTTTTATGAATCACAATTAGGCACCACTAGAACTGTTCTCTTCGAAGATGACATAGAAAATGGAATGATGCACGGCTTTACTGAAAATTATGTGCGTGTATCAGCCAAATATGATCCGTTGTTGATTAATGAACTGAAAGAAGTGACCCTCAAATCAATCAATGAGAATGGCACGGTTACTGTGCAAGAACCTGAAATGGTTTTAGAGAAACATTGATTTAAAGTTACCAAACCCTCTCTTTGCACCAGAAACTAATATATAGGTTTCAATTTAAATATTAAATCACCACTAATTAGTAGTGTTATTTATCCTGATTAGTTGTTTACTGTATACAACATAACAGAACCTTCATGAAGTCTTCAATTCTAATTCTCCTGACGTTACTGAGTTTACCTGCCTTGTCACAAACAACAACTGAAAGACAACTCTACCTTGCGGATAGCCTGTATAGAGTGGGGCAATTCAAGGAAGCAATCAATAAATTTGACCAATTAATCAACACCTATGAAAGGGACGGTTCACTATCTACAAGGCACTACATTATGGCCGTTGCCTATAAAACGGACGCCCTAATAAACACTTCTGAACCAAAGAAGGCCAACGATTTTATTGAATCGAAAACACCTTTAGTTGAAGCCATTCCCAATCCAGACTTGAGAATGATCGCTCAATTTTATTCAGTTAAAGGGGAACTAGCCAGAAGCCACTTTTCAGATTTTGAAAGCGCAGAACGCTACTATAAAAAATCTCTTGCCTATTCAAGCCAAAGTGAAGACACAAAGGGGAAGTACTTTGAAAGCATTCTACAACTGGCTACCCTCTACTCTGATATTGCAGAATATGATTCAGCCAATCAATACTTTGAGATGACACTGCAAGGGTATAAAGAGATCTACGGACCCAACCATTTCCGAGTCGGAGGGGTTTACGGACAGCTAGCTTCTCATGAACTAAAAAAGAGAAACTTCTGGCAGTCGCTGGCGAATTCCAAAAAAGCGCTATCCATAAGTATCTGGGAGGTAGACTCTACACTTATTGACAACAATCGATATAGCACATCAGATAGTTTAAATGTATTCTATAACGATGTATTCACCCTAATTGAAGAACAAGACATCCTTGCTAAAATACATCCAATTGATGCCCAAATAGCGCTTCTTATACTGAACGCATTCAATAGTCTGGGAGAACTAGAAAAAGCAGAAAAAATCGCCCAAGAAGCAATTAAAGTCTTTGATGCCAGTGACCAACCACTACTGGCAGCGAACTGCAAAGTAACCCTAGCCGCAATATATTCATATCAAGGGCAACACAAATATGCACTCTCAATATATAGACAGGTAGAACAGTCATATCGTCAACAAGGTATGGAGGATAACGAACTGACTGCAGTTGTTTATGATAACATGGCTGAGACTTTTCAGCGGATGAATCAATTGGACAGCGCAAAGTCTTATACCGCAAAATCACTGAAAATCTCTGAAACAATCTTCACCCCTCCTCACTGGAGAATAGCCGGAATGAGTTTTGGTATGGCAAGAGTTCACCAGTTAAGTGGTTCCCTAGACAGTGCCAATTTCTACTTTGACAAATCAGAAAAAGCAGGATTTCTACCTATCGCACTAATCGATTTGAACAGAGCCTTAATTGGTTTACAACTCGATAATCTTAATACCGCACATACTGATGCGCAATCTGCCCTGAAAGGATTATCAGGGACCAATGACACCTATCACATCGATGCGCTTACCACACTGGGTCAAATCGCCTATAAACTCAATAACATTGACTCTGCTACAGTCTATTTTGACCGAGCATTGAACGTTGCCTTAGGCAGCTACGATTATACCACGCTGGATGAAGTCAAAAACTTCGAATCTTATGATGATCCTATGATTCTATTTGACGCGGTCTACTACAAAACAGATTTTCTCTTGAAAGCCGTAGTTGAATCAGGTCAATCTCAATTTCTACCTGAACTTATCGCTTTAAGTGATTTTGGGTCGAGACTCATCGCCAATTTACGCGCCACCTTCATAGTTGAGGACGACAACGTTAATTTCTCTAAGTATACTGACCGGTTCATGAATATTTGCATTGAAGCAAGTATTGAAATGTACAAAGACACGCAAGACAAAAAATATATTTTTCAAGCCTTTGAGTATTCCGACAATAGCAAATCTCAAGTTTTACTCCGCGCCATTAAATCATCCGTCCTTGGAAAACAGGAAAACAATTCATTACTCCACAGCTGGGCTCAACTGAAGAAAAGTATAAAGTCAGAGGAAACGAGAATTGCGGATATTTTAAAAACAAAACCGGACAATAAAGCAGAGATTCAGGCGAGTGAAAAACGCCTTGCGAATCTCCAATCAGCATATGATATACTTCTCGATGATATTAGTGAGAACCATCCAGGTATCTTCTATTACATTGCGGATGGATTAGGACAGTTTCCATTGCAAAAATTCCAGCGGTACTTAACAAAGTCAAATTCAACGGTCGTTCAGTATTATCTTGGTCAAAACAAGATTTACAGATTCAATCTTGATGGCAAGGATATTAATTACTCAATAAAAACCCTCAATGATTCAGTTCTTAATACTATTCAATCCCTTTCTAGTTTTGTTGCACGAAACGAGACTCCCCGTCAGCAGAGTTATCAAACTTTTATCAATGATGCCCTTTACCTGAAAGAAGTACTCTTAGATTTTTCAGTATCGAATGATCAGATTGAAAATTTAATAGTAATACCACATGATCGCTTGTCTAAGGTTCCATTCGAGGTTTTACTCACGGAAACACCAAATTCAGATAAAATAGACTTCAAATCACTTCCTTATCTAATCAAGTCTATTAACATCTCATATGCATCGTCAGCGTCCATCCTTTTTGAAACTACTCTAAATAACAAAAACAATTTTGCCGCATCCACCGCAATTGGATGGGCTCCTTTCTCGGATGAGCTAAGTCTAAGTCAATCACAAGAAGATGTACTTCGGAATAACCAGCTGGAAAAATTAGTAGGTGCATCTCAAGAACTTCAACCAATTTCAGAGCAGTTTGGCGGTGAAGTTTACTTAAGTGAAGAAGCTTCGGAGGCCAACTTTAAAAAACTGGCAGGTAATACGAGGATACTACATATTGCCACACACGGCATTGTGGATTCCGAATCACCCGAACAGTCCTACCTAGTCTTTTCTCAAAACAACAAAGACAGTCTGAATGATGGGCTTCTACACCTCTATGAGTTATATGATATGCCTCTAAACAGCGATTTAACCATACTAAGTGCCTGTGGATCTGGAGACGGCAACTTGACAACTGGGGAGGGTACTATGAGTTTAGCCCGTGGATTCACCTACGCAGGATCAAAAAGCGTGGTTATGTCGCTCTGGCTTGCGAATGATAACTCTACAAGTAAGATTATTGATGGCTTCTACAAACACTTATCAGAAAATGACACAAAAAGTGAAGCCCTAAGAAAAAGTAAACTTGAATACTTAGAGCGTTCGAATAACCTTTCCTCTCATCCTTTCTATTGGGCGCATTTAGTTTCAACGGGGAGCAATAACCCGATTGTCATGGAGGCAGGTTATCCTCAAAAGTGGCTACTTATTATTGTTGTACTACTTCTTATAAGCGCATGGTGGTTTGCGAAAAAAAGATCAGCTCCCTCTAATTGATGATTGAATTGAATCCGATTTTACTGTTTAGGAATTCTCCCCCTTTTGAACTGACAAAGGAACCGCTTATTCAGAATTTCTAACACTGAGGCCCTCCAAAACGCATAACTGGGTATATCTAGAATATAATAGTTATGGGGGGATCAGGAGTTATGTCAGCTGCGATGAAGACTTTTCGTTCGAATCGCGCATTATTGAAAGGAAATGATGGCGTCTTTAATATTAAAGGACACAACACTTTTCGGGAAAAACCTATGAGTGCCTATAGGAAGTACCGTTTTAGAAAAGCCACACCGGCTTATATGAGAAACCTTAGAGAAAAACTGAAAGCCGACAAATTGAAGGCAAGAGTTAAAACCATCTCTATCCTTATGTTCTCAATTGTCCTTGTACTCCTCATTATTTGGGGCTAAGGAGAGCTCAAAATCACTCATTGATAGTTTTACTATTATTTTAGTAAGTTTTACTTCAAAAATCGAAACTTACCTCATCAAGTCGCGTATAAAAAAGTAGCATTTAAATATAAAATTATGGGAGCAATTTCATCATCAGGATCATTCAGTACGCACAGTTCAAACCAGTCTCTTCTCAACACCAGAAGAAACAAATCATTCTTATACAAAGGAGCGACTAGAAGGTTTGAGAACTCAAATGTAAAATTAGAGTTAGCCCCAGTGTCTCCCTCAAAAATGAATAAATTCAAATCTTGGCTATTACAGGATATTGCTCAGGAAAGAAAGACTGACGCTCTAATTCTTATTATATCAGTACTACTAGTAAAAGTGGCACTTCTGGCCATAGTTTAGAAAAACAAAGAATCGTTATAAAAGTAAAAAGGGAGGCATACGCCTCCCTTTCTTGAATCAGGAATCTAATCTACTTTAATTCCCTCTTTGTTTTCAAAAGCCGCCATTATTCCCCATCCACCAAAATTCTCTGATACTGCAATCCATAATTTATTCTTTCCTTTTTTTAGTGGTAGATAGACTACATCATGAAAGCCCATTGTTCCTAAAAAACGATAATCTCTGGAAGTAAACATATCACTTCCCCCTGCAAGAATTTGATCATTCAAGTAAACTTTTGCGCTATCACTAAAGCCATAGAGTAATGCCTTAGTCTGCTTTTTATCTGATGTTATGGTCACTTTCGCGAAGGTGGTATTGTTGGTGTTAGTTCTTACTGCCACCCGAGCTAAGTTAGCATACCCGGGACTTTCAGTTTTTACTTCGGTCCAGACCAGGTCTGATGAGAATTGCAGATCCAATTCATATTTACCTTCAACTTCACGCTCTGGAAAACTATTGGATACTTCCCAAGTCTTAATCACATTTTCAGCAATTTCTGGCAAGGGTTTTCTTTTACTCTTCAGAACAGGTTTGTCTAACTTAATTACCTTTAATTCTGCAAAATGAAAAGGTGATGGCCCTCCTCCGGATAGTCTAATGCTACCAGCAATTGACGTTCTTTTTAGCTCAGGTATATAGAAAAGCGGGCTTTCCATATCATTGATATAAACCTCTGCATCCGTGTCTGCTATGACTAGTTTAATATGATTCCAAGCATTCATTTTATACATGACTGCTGCTGCATGACCTGCCCCATGATACAATTGCCAGCCACTAAGGCCATTGAATACAGGTGTATATTGATTGGCATCAGGATTACCAGATTGATGGGGCCTAATGTAAAACTCCTCAAAGTTCTGTGCATCGGCAATCCTAAAGTGCATTCCAGCAAATCCGCGCCTTTCGGTCACATACACGTCATACTCGATCACCCCTGTCTTGAAGGACAAATCAGTTTTTAGATTCGCTCGGCCTTGGAAAAGGTACAAACTCCTTTTTCCTTCAAAATTTTCAAAAACGTGTCCCGCTGCAGTGACTTCCCATATATCCGGGGTTAGTGGAAACTCTTGAGCGTTTACATGCATGCCAATAAACAGGCACAAAATGAAAAGTGATTGCTTTGTCTTATTCATAAATTTGTTTGGTTAGCCCTAATACTGACGGAAAATTTGGTCAGTTGGTCATTAAAAGGCCATTCAAGTCTGTTCAAACTTGTGCAACCTAATTCACATGACAGGAGTAATTACCTTTGTCACAAGCATGAATAAAGAACTACTTAAATATTGTCTACAACGAATTGAGCAAAAACTGAATTGGGCGTCCAGCGATCAATGGCAAAACCAAGACTTTGAGTTACTGAGTAAGAGAATCTTTGAGGCCACTGGCGTACAACTCAGTATCACTACCTTAAAGCGAGTCTGGGGAAAGGTAAACTATGTAAGTGAGCCCAGCATATCGACTTTAAATGCCTTGGCCAAATTTATTGACTATGAGAACTGGAGTGAGTTAAAGAACGGTAACCAATCAAAGACCCTATTTAAAAAAGATGAAAAGCGCTCATTGCCTTTAAAGCCTCTGGTGATGGCTGGAACGCTCCTTCTACTTATCGCGGCAATTGTTGGCTTTTCTCAAAGACAGGGCGCAGTAGACTTAACACAAGTAAAATTTGGCGCTGAGCCAGTAACTTTAGGACTACCCAACACCGTAGTATTTACCTATGATTTTGGAAGCAACGATATTGAGGAAGCTAGTATCCAACAATCATGGAATCAAAAACTCACCTTCGGCATAGACCCTAAGAAAAAAGCCGCAACGGGGATTTATTACTATCCAGGTTATTTCAGAGCCAAACTTCTGGCCAATAAACAAATACTAGTGGAACAAGATCTTCACATTCGAACTGACGGCTGGATGGCCACAATTAACAGAGATGAGATTCCTAGATACCTCTATGACGGTGAATTGAATATAAATGGAAAAATTGGTTTGACGAATGAACTTCTAGAAGAACTCCATGCCATGAATGACGCTGAAGCGAGTTTACTCACCTTCCACTTTTTCGATGATTTCCAATCCATCGCTAGTGACGAGTTCGTGTTTGAAACACGCTTCCGCAATACTTATCAAAAGAGTAATGGCATTTGTCAACAGGTTCAGGTATTGGTTCACTGCGAAAGCGGTGTTTTTCTAACGCCATTTTCAATTCCGGGATGTTCCAGCGAATTAGATTTAATTACTTCTGGGAAAACATTTTCCGGAAAAGAGAACGACCTCACTCCTTTTGGCATAAATACAGAAGAATGGAACCTTTTGAGACTAGAGGTCAGCAAGGGAATCGCCCAGTATTTCGTAAATGACATACTCATTTTCTCACAAGCTTATGAAGACAATATTGGCAAAATAGTAGGCTTTAAATTCAGGTTTGAAGGTGCCGGAGAAATTGACTTTGTCAAACTCTCTAATACTGAACAAACCATTTTACATGAAGACTTTACCGCTGAAAATCAGCAATAACCCTCACGGCTGGCCTAAATCTCGTTGCCTAATGACACCTGATACGTCACAAGGCTATAAATAAAAACAGACAAGGCCTTCCGTGCGGAAGGCCTTGTCTGTTTAACTGATGTCATCTAGATATTACTTTTTATCAGAAAGTGGGTTCTTGTTTTTCTCAGCACCCATAAAGATGGCGTTGAAAATCATTCGGTAAGTACCTCTTGATTGCCCACGAAATTGCGGTCTAAAGGCAAATAGCACTAAATCGCCTGACCCACGTTTAGCGTGTACCATAGCCGATGTATTGGCTAAGTGAGTCTCTTCACCCAATGCCCAGCCACTCAAGAGTATATCATCTGATGCGTACTTGGATACTTCCATAACTCCCGGGGCACCTGCATCAATTTTGAAGGCACGGCTTTGGTTAAATGAGGCAGAAACCTCTGACGGCATCCCTACGGCTAACCTGTTGGTATTATCGACATTCATTCTTACCAAAGAACCTGGGATAAAGAAATCATTTGGCTTAAGCCCAGTAGTTACATTTTTGACAGGCAATTTGAATTGCTCAATCGCAAAATCACTTGCATTATCATAGAAGATAATGGTTCCGCCTGCAGTAGCATAAGCGTCTAAAGCGGCAACACCTTCTTTACCAATTCCACCTACAAACTTCTCAGGAGCTCTTCTCGCAGAGTTTCCATTCATGATTCCGCCAGTTCTCTGGTCAGGGAAAATTATGGCAGTATACTGGCTTAAGTTACCACTTTGAA
Organism: uncultured Roseivirgaceae bacterium; assembly: GCA_964352205.1. GTDB lineage: Bacteria > Bacteroidota > Bacteroidia > Cytophagales > Cyclobacteriaceae > Roseivirga. Next base: position 30,145 of record CAYGQO010000008.1, on the reverse strand, counting down.
TATCCTCATTATGCAGCGTATCCAAATCAAATTCGAACTGCTCAAGCATCCATCTACTCCAGCCTTCATCCATATTGGCTTGCCAAGACTTGTAGATTCCAATTTTAACCTTTTTTAGTTCATTAAATTTCGCAGATGGCTTTTTTGAAATACCAGAGAAATCCAAGCCCAAATCTTGGCTTAGTTTAGTAACATTCGCTTCTAAGCCTCTTTTCGACCTGATTAAAAATGAGCCCGCCTCAACACCATCTTGGTCAGCAGTAAATTGACTCACCGTATAGCCCATTTTCTGTAAACGGTTTATTGCGGTTGCGCTTTGATTGTCTTTATTAGAAAGGATGTAACCATATCGTGCATTACCAGCTACTGTGCCCGCATCGAAAGTCATCTTATCCGTAATCGGATCAACTTTTGCCATAAAATCTTCCTCAACCCTATCAACAGATACACCCATCTGAATAGGTAGTGTCCAACCTGCTAAATCATAAGGTGGCTGTGGTGGGCCTCCTGGGTATAAAAACTGATCAGGATACTCTTGAACCTCCATTAAATCCGCTAAGTAAGGTCTGAAAGACTGAGCACCATAGAAGATGATTGAACCAGCTTCGTAGTTTTTACCATTCGCACTAAAAGCCTCAGTCGCTCTATGCGCCTTTAGTCCACCTTGCATCAAAACGTTCGTTAAGTTGATGGCTTCGGATGGATTGTATTGCTCTTTTGGGATCACATAGGCAAATGCACCCTTCCCGTTGGCATTGGTAATGGCATCTCGGCCCATGCTGTAGATGTTGTAAAGGAATTCATCCTTTTTATCAGCCGCTAAATCAAGCACCGCCATGGAAGCCGTAAGCATGTATTCTACTGCGTCTCTAAACTTAACTTCTCCACCTTCGAATGGATACGGATAGAAAATCTCAGAACCATTTGAAGGTAAACCTCTAATACTTTCTGGTTTGTCCTTTGGGTCGTAATTCGATGGAGTCGGAGACGGTTGAGCGACCTCTGTCAAAATGCCGATCTGATTATGATAGTACGGTGCTGTTCTCATTCCACCATTCCAAAACATACTAAATCCTACATTGGCAATTACACCTGGTTTTTTCTCCATGGCAAAACGTTGCGCCATTGCTGTTCCCACAAGGTTCACAGAAGTAGTAATTCCTGGGTGAATTTGAGGATTAACAGGACTCCGGAAAGGTGGCAAAAAGATCATAGCCCAACGTGGAGCCGTTTGGTGATGGTTATGAATTATCTGAGGATACCACTCATTATAGAGTATGTTGGTGATCACCTTCGTTTCTTGCATGTTGTTCATGAACCAGTCACGGTTGTTATCGTGCCCCACATACTTCTGATACAACACCGGAGGCCCCGAACTTTCAAAAGGAGTACCTAAGGTTTTTCTATACCAATCCACCACAATATCAACTCCATCAGGGTTAATTACAGGCACGACTAGCGTAATTACCTCATCTCTAATTTTCTTCATTTCATCAGACTCTTCGGAAGCAATCTTCCACATTAACTCTGATGTCATTTGAGCATGCGCTCGTTCTGTTGCATGCATTCCCCCGTCAAACCAAACAATAGCTTTTCCTTCTTTAGATAGTCTTCGGGCTTCTTCTTCTGTTATTTCTGCTCTTGCAAGTTTTTCTGAAATCTCCTTCCACTTGTCCAACTGCTTCATGTTTTCCTTGTTGGAAATGAAGACTAGTTTAATAGGTCGCCCCATTGAGGACTTACCAATTTCAATCATTTGAACCCGATCAGTGGATGCTGCGAGCTTATCGTAGTATTCGAGCATCTGATCGTAATCAGCTAATTTATAATCGGCACCAACTTCATGACCGAAGGTTTCTCGTGGATGCGGAATTTGTGCATAAGCATCGATGCCTACCATCATGAATAGACACAGCAATAATTGGATTGAACGTTTCATCTTCTTTAAATAAGGTTTGCCTGAATATAAGGATTAAACAGATCGCTCAAGAGAGATTTTCAACCAGTGGAATCATGATCCTTTGAGCAAGCCAGTTCCGACTAATAAAAAAGGCCACTCTCTTACAAGTGGCCTCCCCTTTCCCCTAAAACAAATCGTATTATTTCAAACCATTCAAAATAGCCTCGGCATAACTTTGTGGATTATTTCCACATTTCTCTATATCATCATACAACCATATAAAGCCACCTTCAGTACCCAAAGACTTCCAACCATGAAATTGTCCCTGAATTTCTGCAGCAGACATGCCTTGATTACAACCTTGCCCATGTTGACACCATAAGCCTGGCACAATAAATTCGGCAGCCTGATTTCCTTTGATGCTCGCAACGGAGTTAATCCAGCCTTGAACATTATTCAAGTTTCCAGCACCACCAGAGTAGCATTGAAGGTTATAAGCTGTCACTAAACCTGGGTGTGATGACTCAAGTGCCGCTAAGCAACCTGCCCAAAAGCCCATGTCAAAATATGGACAAAAGGTTACTTCCTTATATCCCATATCACCGAGCATCTGTGCAAAACTGACGATTGTGTTTTGGTCATAATTATCTTCATCATCCATATCAATGCCATCTATTGCCGGAATAGCATCAAGCAAAGCGCGGAAATTCTGATATAGAATCGAAGAAGGCCCTGTACCATGGGCATTGATCAGGTCCATGATGTTGGTATAATCCTGTGTACCACCAGAACCGACAGAAAAGAGAATTCTATTTACAGAACCGCCATTTTTAATTGAGTCTAATCGCTTACCCCAAGAAGGATCGCCAACGTACTGACCCTTTTGAACAATAGGCGTGTTGTTGTATACCAAATCTCCATTGGCGTTGACATGAACAGACCAACAAATGATTGTTGTAAAACCCGTTTTTGGTAGAATATCCAATACCGAAGAAGGCCCTGGATAAAATGGTCCACCGCCATATACTGATGCATTTAGTGCCATAATTGTGTGTGTTTATTGGTTAAGAATGTGTGAATACCAAAAGTAGTGAATGCTAAACCACCATCTATCCATGTCCTAAGTGACTTATGAAACTGGCTGAATTCAATGAGGAATTTTAGCACTTCAAATAGTCAGATTTTCTTTCCAAGGCCGTCCGTTTTCTTTACTTTAGATGATTGCTTTTGGGCAATTCATCAACATTTCGAGCTAAGTATTTATGTATCTTATATTTGATACGGAAACCACAGGTTTACCGCAAAACTATAATGCCCCCCTCACCGATTTTGACAACTGGCCAAGACTGGTTCAGATCGCTTGGCAACTGCATGAGCCGAACGGCAAATTAGTTGCTGCAAAAAACCTCATCGTAAAGCCCGAAGGTTTCACAATTCCTTACAACTCGGTTCAAATACACGGCATTTCTACTGAACGCGCTTTGGCCGAAGGTCACGACCTAAAAGACGTACTTGCCCAATTCAAAGAAGACATTGACAGAGCGACAAAAGGCATCGGTCATAACATCGAATTCGATTATAATATTGTTGGCTCTGAATACCTAAGGGCTGAACTGACCAACGCATTAGAAGACCTTGAGCCACTAGACACCAAATTAGTCGCGACTAATTTCTGTGCCATCCCTGGTGGACGTGGCGGTCAATTTAAATGGCCCACGCTTACCGAACTACACACCAAACTCTTCGGTGTACCCTTCGCTGACGCGCACGATGCTGCATACGATGTAGATGCAACAGCCAAGTGTTTCTTTGGCCTAATCAAAGAAAGTGTCGTTCCGCATGACCCTGCTTTAAAACTAGCTGAAGTAGTTTACGAGGCGCCTGAACTAGATGCTGCAAACTTTGCGCAGACGAAAAAGAAAGGTACAGATGCCGGAAAAGCGAAAATAGTTACTCAGGCACTTTCAGATTTAGAAGACACTCCTTTCTCCCACCTTCACGTACACTCGCAGTTCTCTATACTTCAAGCGGTATCTAAAATCCCAGAAATAGTGAATACGGCTAAGGAACTCGGCATGCCAGCCGTAGCACTGACCGACCATGGCAACATGATGGGTGCCTTTCAGTTTGTAGGTTCGGCATTAGCCGCAGGTATCAAACCTATCGTGGGGTGTGAATTCAATATCTGTTTAGATAGGACTAACAAAAAAGTTAAAGACAACGGTTTCCAGACCGTTATTCTCGCCAAGAATAAAAAAGGTTATCACAACCTAGTCAAGCTATCCTCGATCGCTTTTACCGAAGGTTTCTACTATGTACCTCGGATTGATAGAAATGATCTGCTTAAATACAAAGATGACTTAATAGTAACCACTGGAGGTCTATGGGGAGAAGTACCTGATAAAATCCTGAACATTGGCGAAACACAAGCCGAAGAAGCCTTCGTCTGGTGGAAGGAAAATTTTGGAGATGATTTCTATGCCGAGATTAATCGTCACGGACTAGCCGAAGAAGTGCACGTCAATCAAATTCTTTTACAATACTGTGAGAAGTATAAGGTAAAACCGATTGCTGCTAACAATACCTACTACACACGCCAAGAGCAGTCTGTAGCCCATGATGTACTGCTCTGTGTCAAAGATGCCGAGTCCATTAATAAGCCTAAGAAGTACATAGGCAAACGCGGAAGAGAATTTCGATACGGCTTCCCGAACGATGAGTTCTACATGAAAACATCTGAAGAGATGAAAAAGCTCTTCTCAGATATTCCCGAAGCCATCGCCAATACCAATGAAATTGTTGAGAAGGTTGAAGCATACAAACTCGCCAGAGAAGTACTGCTACCCAAGTTTGATATACCAGAGGAGTTCATCAACCCTGAAGATGCAGCGGATGGCGGTGTACGAGGCGAGAATGACTATCTCAGACATTTAACCTACGAAGGAGCCAAAAGGCGCTATGGCGAAATCACCGATGAAATTAGAGAACGGCTTGACTTTGAGTTGGCCACTATTAAGAATACTGGCTACCCAGGCTACTTCCTGATTGTACAAGACTTTACCAACAAGGCCACAGAAATGGGCGTATCCGTTGGGCCAGGTCGTGGTTCGGCAGCAGGCTCAGTGGTTGCGTATTGCATCAACATCACCAATGTAGATCCAATCAAGTACGACCTCCTTTTTGAGCGTTTCTTGAATCCAGATAGGGTATCACTTCCAGATATTGATATTGATTTTGACGATGAAGGTCGTCAAAAGGTCATCGACTACGTGATTGAAAAATACGGAAAGAACCAAGTAGCACAGATCATCACCTATGGTACCATGGCGGCCAAGTCCTCGATTCGAGACACTGCCCGCGCCATGGAATTGCCTCTCCCCGATGCCGATCGTATCGCTAAGTTGGTGCCTGACATCAAGCTTGCAAAACTCTTCTCTTTAAGCGAACAAGAACTAAAATCGAAAATTAGATCCGAGCAAATTCCATTAGCGAATGAGCTAAAGAAGATTGCCGCTGGTAATTCAGCGGAAAGTAAGGTGATCAACCAAGCCCGTGTACTCGAAGGCTCAGTAAGAAATGTGGGCATTCACGCCTGTGGTGTTATCATTACACCAGACGACATTACCGACTACGCTCCTGTTTCTACTGCCAAGGACTCAGACATGTGGTGTACACAGTTTGACAATGCAGTGGTTGAAGATGCTGGTCTACTGAAAATGGACTTCTTGGGCTTGAAAACTTTGACGCTGATCAAAGATGCCGTCAAAAATGTCAAAGAAAAACATGATGTTGACCTAGTACCGGATGACTTTCCACTAGATGACACTAAAACTTACGAGTTATTCCAACGCGGAGAGACGGTCGGAATCTTCCAGTATGAATCTGCAGGTATGCAGAAGTACATGAAGGAGTTAAAGCCGACTGAGTTTGCCGATTTGATTGCCATGAACGCACTCTATCGACCGGGACCGCTTGAATATATCCCTTCCTTTATCCGTAGAAAGCATGGAGACGAGCCTATCACCTATGATTTGGATGATATGGAAGAGTACTTGTCTGAGACATACGGAATCACGGTATATCAAGAGCAAGTAATGCTTCTTTCTCAAAAGCTGGCAGATTTCACCAAAGGTGAAGCCGATGTTTTGAGAAAGGCCATGGGTAAAAAGCAGCGCGATGTGCTAGATAAAATGAAGCCCAAGTTTGTTGAACAAGCTAAGGCAAAAGGACATGCAGAAGACAAGCTTGAAAAGATCTGGCGTGACTGGGAAGCCTTTGCCTCCTACGCCTTCAACAAGTCGCACTCGACTTGTTATGCCTACATCGCTTTCCAAACGGCCTATTTAAAAGCGCATTATCCTGCTGAATACATGGCGTCTGTATTGAGTAATAACATGAACGACATTAAGCAGGTAACCTTCTTTATGGAAGAGTGTAAGCGCATGGGTGTGCCTGTTTTAGGTCCTGATGTCAACGAATCGAACTACAAATTCACCGTAAACGCGAAGGGCGAAATTCGATTTGGCATGGGAGCTGTCAAAGGTGCTGGAGAAGCTGCCATTGAAGAGATCATTCGCGAACGCAAAGAGAGTGGTCCTTATCCAAACGTCTTTGAATTTGCAGAACGCATTAACCTAAGGAGTGTCAACAAACGAAACTTCGAATCATTGGCTCAAGCTGGTGGTTTTGATTGCTTTGAACACTACCACAGAAAACAGTATTTATGGTCGCCAGAAGGAGAACAGACCCTTATCGAGAAAGTAATTCGTTACGCCAACGCCAAACAAGCCGAGAAAGATGCAGCGCAGGTTTCCCTTTTCGGAGGAGATAGCAATGTCGCCACACCGCTACCGAGTGTTCCCGACATGGAGCCATTCAGCCAAATGGAGAAGCTTAAACGCGAAAAAGAAATTGTCGGCTTTTACATTTCTGGACATCCATTAGATCAATTTCAAATTGAATTGGAGAGTTTCTGTAAACCAATCAATGACATTAATAAATTCCCGAATCAAGAGATATCTATTGGTGGCATTGTCAATAGCGTTCGTAATGGACAGACCAAAAATGGTAAGCCCTATGCTGTGGTCAGTGTAGAAGACTATAATGGAGCTGTTGAGTTGTTCTTGATGGGCGAAAAGTATATCAATCATGCCCAGTACCTGAGACCAGGTGAATTCTTGTTCATATCAGGTAAGGTTGAGATCAACTGGCGTAAGCAAAAGGAGATCAGGGAAAATCCGAGTATCAACCCTAATCCAGAAGATTGGGAGCTTCAGACCTTTGCCATGTCGCTATTAAGCGAATTAAGGGAGAAGCGTGGTAAAGGTATCCACATAAAGCTAGATGCTAAAATGATAGACCAAGAGCTGATTGAAAACATCGTGAAGCTCGCTGAAGCCCATCAAGGAGCGACTGACTTAAAAGTGGAACTAGTAGATAGGTCTGAAAACCTAACAGTAGAGCTATTTGCAAGAAAAATAAAGGTTGAGCCAAACAATGAACTGATCGAAGGGTTGAAGCAGTATACCGATGGTGCTCAATTAATAACAGCCTAAATTAGAATCTAAATTGTTCCAAATCTGTTCGGAACTTTTTAATTACTTTTGATGTCATTGGAAAGAATTAGAACTAAAAAACAAAGCATAAATAATAGAGATAATGGCAAACGCATTAGAAATTAACGAGAGCAACTTCGAAGAATTAGTGTTGAACTCTGACAAACCAGTACTAGTTGACTTTTGGGCAGCTTGGTGTGGCCCATGTAGAATGGTAGGTCCTGTTGTAGAAGAAATCGCTGGTGAATACAGTGAAACAGCTGTTGTTGGAAAAGTTGACGTTGATGCCAATCAAGACATTTCTGTCAAATACGGAATCAGATCTATCCCTGCATTGCTTTACTTCAAAGGTGGTGAAGTAGTTGATAGTGTAATCGGTGCAGTGCCAAAGAACGTATTGACGACTAAGCTAGACGAAGCTATCGGAGCGAAAGCTTAAGATAGTATTGAATTCTATTACAAAGTATCAAAATGAGAGCCTCGATTTATCGAGGTTTTTTTTGTTATCTATTTCCTAATCGAATCCCATATAAAAAACGACCCTATTGGAAAGACATCCAAAAGGTAGGTAAAGAACTTTTTCTAGTAGCACTGCGTCAGTTCAATCACCTTGGAATCATTGCTACTAATTCATCCAACTTTGTCGGAAAACCTACATCCATCATCACTATTCATGACTTTTTGATTACACCTTCATACACATGAAATAATATTTAATATATTAATCTACTTTTATTTTGTATTAATAAAGAATAAATTCCAGCAACATTTTTAATCAGCAGCATGTCAGTCTATCAGTTACTTAAATTTGCCATTCGCACCTTAGGAGTTTATGCCTTATGGAAGTCAACATTAAACATTTTAATATTCATTGGAACACTCGCAATTTATAGCACTGCGGCCTCCTCGAACCTCGGACTAGGCTTCATACTGACTTCAAGCTTTGTAAGCTTCATTACTTTCGCATTACCAATGATTTTTGGTCTACTGGCCTTATTTAGAACTGATAAAGTACTTACTTTTTTTGGGCTACAACCAGATGATATTAAACCCATTAGGTTCAAAAATAGAGAGTCTGTTATTATGGTAGTGGTTCTGATCGGGACAATTTTTATTGTATCTGGTAGTAACTCAGCATTTGAGTGGACTTATAACTACAATTATAACTACAACTCAAAAATTAATGAGGCAGAAACGCAAGCAGCCGGAGAACTAAAGTATGATCGGGTTCTATCATCTGATACATTTAAAATTAGTAATAGTTTCAACCCATTCTCCATGTTAATGACCCTTGCCGGGATCATTATTATATTCAAACGCAATACTATCACTGATAAAATATCGTCCAAGAATAAACCCGAAACACCCCAATTGAATCCGGAGGAATAACAGAACAAAGTACTTGGGTTAACTTAGTCTAATACAACCTCCACTTCTTAAATTTAAACGATGAAACACATCTTAGCCTTTTTTCTATTTGCTCTTGGATGCAACCTCTCATTTTCTCAAGGCGGGGAATTTAGGCCGGGTAAAATAGTCGACTTAAAAGGTGATACGATAGTTGTAGAAATTCAATATGAAAACTGGGTAGTAACACCCAAATCCATTGTCTATCGATCGAACAAGGAAGGTGCACTCAAAGAAGTATTCCCGGGACAGATTAAGAGTTTCTCAATCCTTAATTTATCAACTTATATCAGTGTCACTGCTCGTATTGATCAAAGCAGCAACCTCGAAAACTACTTATCCTACACTAAACTGCCAGACTGGGTAGTTCAAACGGTATTCCTTAAAGAATTATTGGTTAGTTCTGTGAGTTTGTATAAATACAAGACTAGTGATTACACAAGGTTCTTTTATAAAAAATATAGCTCACCGAACTACGAGCAATTGATATATAAGAAGTTCAGGTATTTCGGAGATGAAAGACTGGTCAATGTAACGTTCAAAAAACAACTATTAGACAACTTCGACTGTGATCTTAAATCATCTGATCTCAAAAGAATTGACTATTATGAATCCGACCTCATTAAGTTTTTTACAAAATTCAATACTTGTTCTGGTAATCCCGTCAAAGAGAGTATCTCAAAAGAGGCAAAAGGATTACTTAAATTCAATTTAAAAGCAGGTGTTTCTTTGGTCAATGGCAGCTTTAAAAGAAAAGAAATATTCTTTGCCTCAGTCGAAGAAGTAAGTAGTGATTTTAATTCTGCCGGCCTCAGGGCTGATCTCGAAATCGAGTACTTGACTCCTTTTTACAATAGAAGGCTAGCTGTATTATTCAACATTGGCCTAGATCGTTTCCAAACGGAGGGAGCATTACCCGATCAAATATTACGTAATATTCGTGGTACAGCTACGAGAAGAATCGACCAACCTTGGAGTCTAGATTATACACAATTAGCCTTGGGGCTTGGAGTTAGAAAATATGTCCCAGTTAACAATTCCACTGAATTCTTTTTAGATTTTCTTGTCCAACCGATCGTCAACTTCTCAAAAAAATATGATTATGAGTTCGCAGTAATCGAAGACTTTGTTCCTTTTAATCCAAATCTAAATGAATTGAATAAAGTGAATTTCGGCTTAGGACTCGGAATAAAGTTTAACTCATTCTATATCCATGGCAGATATTTCACGAGCAAAGAAATCATAAACAAAATCATCGGATCAGCATACTCTCTAAGCTTCAATAATGTAGCTATTCAATTAGGATATAGACTCAATTAAAAGAACGGCTTGATAGCACTTAGTATCTATCACAAAGTATTAAGATTAAAGCCCTGACGAGAGTTGGGACTTTTTAGTGAGTTGTCGTCATTGCTAATACTCTAACCTGGACAAAGACTAACTGGCCCATAAGTGTGAGTTAACTCATTTTTTCCAAATAAGTAGGTGCTATCTAGTTGTCCGTCAACATTAGTAAGTCCTCCGAGAGCATTGGCGACTATAACATAGTTCGTGTTAGGCTTTTTGCGAATTACATAACTGAAACTCTTCTCAAGGGCACCCTTTACACCTACTCTTTCATCTACATCAAGTACCTCTCTAAAAATCGGTTGAGCATGCTTTAATTGGTTATGGAGGGTACGCGATGTAACTATATTTCCTTTGACATCTTCTAGGCCTAAAACCTTAAACTCATAAATAGAAAATTCAACATCCTTAATTAAAAAAGGTAGCTCCCCGATATTATCGATTTTGTATTGACCTGTGACTGTACATAAAGCATTGTCTAGGATCCATGGAGCATTATCTGAAATGACATTCATAGTATGAGAGGCCATTGGAATTGAATTTTTACTGATTCTTTCATTTTTTAATCTCAACTCCTTTGTCTGTTTATCGATAAAATCGGTACCTGAAATCAGCACCCAAGCAGCAGAAACTATAATCACTAGGTACTTAGCATAAAACTGGAGCTTATCAAATTGTGTGGTTTTGTTCTCTTCCATACCTCAACCTAAGCCGTTCTTTTTTGAAAGCCAAATGCTTTTTTTCAGAATTTCTTACCTCACCTGTAACATTTCACCCACTTTCCCCATCTAACCCATAGTAATTGTTTTACAATTGGGTAATAATTACTGAAGGGCACTAGGAATTTTGCCCTTTATACGCTTTAATTGTTTTACAAAAGGGTAAAATAAAATGAATAGTAAACTCGGAGAATTTGAAGAAATAGTGCTTATGCTGGTCGCAGCACAGCATGAACAGGCCTATGGGCTTTCGGTCACAAAAGCTATTGAGAAAGAATTAGATCGTTCTGTTACCATGAGTAGCGTACATACAGCACTCTATCGCTTAGAAGAAAAAGGCTTTGTGATATCTAAGATTGGCGATGCCGAAGGCAATCGAAGAGGTCGTAGAAAACGCGTCTTCACCATCACCTCACAAGGCAAAACGGCCCTCAAAGATACTCGAGAAGCCAGAAATCACATCTGGGGTATGATCCCAAAATTCGTGCTTGACATTACCCAATGAGCCAACAAAAGCAACATATAGATCCACCCAAATGGGCAGAACGATTCTTTGAATGGTACTGCACCCCAACCCTTTATGATTCCATCATAGGAGATCTGTATGAGCGCTTTGATGATAATGTAGACAAGTACGGACAACGGAAAGCCAATCGTAAGTTCTGGTTCGATGTATTCCGATTTATGAACAGACACACACTCAAAAGATCAGGTCAATCTAAATTTTATAACAACAACATGTCAATACTCAGCAACTACTTCAAAGTAGGTTTCAGAAACCTCATGAAGAATCGGTCATTCACAGCCATCAACGTTTTAGGACTTTCTGTCTCTATGGCGGTCTGTCTAGTCATTATCCTTATGATCAACGATCAGCTTAGCTATGATCGTTGGCAAGCCAATGGCGATGATACTTATCGCCTAACGCATATTAATTATGATGAGCTCAATTTACCCATGGCAACAGTACCCATGCCGCTTGGGGAAGAGTTGAAAGAAAAGTTCGCAGGTTTCGAACATATGGTCACCTTTAGAAGGGGTTTTAATGGAGAAATCATGCAAAGTGGTAAAGCCATTGAATTGCAGGGATACTTTACTGAACCCTCCTTTTTCAACCTTTTTAGTTTCGAACTAGAACGTGGCGATCCTAAAACCGCGCTTTCGCAACCAAACTCAATCATCTTAAGAAAAGACATTGCCGAAAAGTTCTTTAAGAATCAAGACGCTATGGGTCAAACCCTAGAGGTTGGTAACAAAGGGGTATATCAGGTGACAGGGGTTCTAAAAGAGTTTCCTGGTAAAACACATATCAAGTTCGAATCACTGGTCTCACTTTCGAGCTTAGATAAACTAGAGAAAAACAAGGTACTTGGCTCGTCTATTGGTAACTGGGGAAATGGTAGTGAGACCTGGATATATTTTAAGCTCCGAGATGGTTATTCTATTGAAACCCTTAAGGGTTATTTAGCTGAGGTCGAAAAAGAACATTATGAACCTGACTCAGACGAACGCAAAGAGTTTACACTCCAACAGATGTCCAAAATCACACCAGGCCCACTACATGGTAATCAAATCGGTGCCGGCATGCCGAACTTCTTTGTCATTGGCTTGGGCGTTTTAGCCGTACTGATCATCGTATGTGCCACTTTCAATTACACTAACCTTTCGGCAGCACGAGCACTCACCCGTACCAAGGAAGTGGGTGTAAGGAAAGTAATGGGTGCGCGCAAGGCGCAACTCACTATCCAGTTTGTTGTGGAATCTATACTGGTATCCATACTTTCTCTGATCGTGGCGATCGGCCTATTGCAATTTTTAATCCCGGCTTTTCAAAGCCTACAAATGAGTTCGCTTTTGGAATGGGAATTGAAACCTGATCTCAAAGCCTATCTTCAATTCTTCGGCTTCAGTGTTTTGCTTGGTTTGATCACCGGCATCTTCCCATCTCTGTATTTGGCTTCCTTCAAGCCGATTCAGGCCATGAAAAACTCTGTTTCGAATTCCAAACTTTCTAAGCTGAGTTTGCGAAAAGCATTGATTGTTACACAATTTGTGATTTCCATTGTGCTGATCGTCTCCTCTGTTTTAGTTTATAAGCAGATCAAATTTATTGTCGAAACGGATTACGGTTTCACTAAAGAGAACATTCTGAATGTGCATATGCAGGGTCAGGACTTTGCCAAATTTGAGAATGAGCTGGAAAAGCTTCCCTTTGTGGAAAGTGTAACCGCTACGAATAACATCCCAAGTATGGGTACGGAATACTCAGAAGAGGTGAGGCTCAATAATGGAGATGAAACGTTCTCCATGAACTACTTCGATGTCGATGAGGACTATATCAGTAGCCTGAACCTCGAACTTATTGCCGGTAGTGACTTTATCAAAGGTGCCCCCTCGGTAAACAAGCGGGCCGCTATTCTGAATGAGACGGCCGTGAAACAGTTTGGCTTTGAAAGCCCTTTGGAGGCTGTTGGAAAGCAGTTTTATATTGAAAATGATTCTCTTGCGCTCAATGTGGTAGGTGTGGTAAAGGATTATAATCATATGATGCTGATCATGGGCATAGATCCTATGATGCTTCGCTATGACCCTAAGGGCTTTAGAATAGCACAAGTTAAAGTGGCTGGTTTTGATATGGTTAAAGAAATCTCGGCCATCGAAGCCTTATGGGATGAGTTTGACCCTAACCATGAGATCATTCTCAAGACCTTTCAGGGAGAAATCGATGAATTCAATGCCTTCTTCTTTGACATTCTCTATATCGTAGGTCTGATCGCCATTTTGAGCATTAGCATCGCGGGTATGGGGCTATTGGGTATCTCTACTTATGCCATTCAGATTCGCATGAAAGAAGTGAGTATTCGCAAGGTATTGGGTGCTAGTGTACGGGGACTAATATTGTTACTTTCCAAAAGCCTCAGCATTATGCTTACGATTGCTTTTATCATCGGTTTCTCACTTGCCTATATGGCCAATAATGTCTGGCTCAATCAGTTTGCCTATAGAACCTCCTTCGGCTTTGACGTATTCCTAATGACTGCCCTAGCAATGGTTGGCATAGGTGTATTGACCATCGGTTGGCAAGCATGGAGAGCCACTAGCGCTAACCCTGCCACTACGCTGCGGGATGACTGATTCCTTATAGTCTAGCGATCCGACCGGTTTGTACTTGCTTACACCCCGGTCGGATCGTTATAATAAACCTTTAAGAATTTTATCTCCCTCCGCCCTCTGGGCACCTCCCTCAAGGGAGGACAATACTTTCGCGTTTCTCCACCGCCCTGCTGTTATGCTTTCTGACACACCAATCAGATCGATTAAACTCAATTTCCTTAAATTCGTTTATCCGCTATGATGAATCGATTTTCTTCAATAGGCCTAGTTAGCCGAAAGACACTGGCTTATGCCATCGCTACTCTGGCCTTGGTATTTGTTTTAGTGTCTACACAAGATTGGATTCATGCTCAAGTCCAAGGCTATAACTTCTACCTTAACGAGTCTTTACTTTTTAACACGTATTGGTTGTGCTTTCTACCGATTGCACTTTTTGCTCAAAAGCTTGAGAATAATACAAACTATTGGAAAATGGCCGCAATCGTTTTGGTCGCTACGACTTTTCACCTACTCCTATACCCACTCTTGGTATTCGTACTTTCAAGCCTCTTGTTTGACTATACCTATACATTCAATAAAGTATTGTCCTATGGACTCTCAAAGTACGTGTACATTACGCTATTTGGCTACTCGGCCCTATTTCTGGCACTAGCCTTTAAACGATCGACTAGACGGATAATCAAAAACCAAGCACCCCTTAACTCCATCAAGACAATCGCGCTAAGCAAAGGTGCTCATAAGGTTTTGGTCAATACCTCAGAGATTATCAGCATTCAAGCCGAAAGTCCTTACATAAAAATCACAACCTCCACAGGCAACTTCTTGCATGCTGATTCTTTAAAGTCAATGCAAGGTCAGCTTAATGCTTCTAGTTTTATCAGGATTCACAAATCGTCAATAGTCAACCTAGCGAAAGTCATTTCGATCAAGTCGCGCTTAAATGGGGATTATGACATCACCATGGAAAATGACACGGTAATGAGGCTCAGTCGTAATTATGCTGCTGAATTTAAAAAGTGTTTCGCTTAGTCATCGGCTTAGCCTAATAAGTCCACAGGATAGGCAATTCACCTCACCTCTTTTGATTTTCTAGCCGTAATTCAAAAGAAAAGCTATGATCCGATTAGTCATCTTTTCCATCCTTCAGTTCACAATACTTCTCAGTTGCCAAGCCCGCCAAAGTCAACGCATTGGTGGACCTTTCGAAAATTCAGAATTCATGTATTACGGCATGCCGAAGGAGATTGCTTCTAGCGATACCACTTTAGGTTGGTTTGCCGATGGACAAAAGCTTATCGTCACGGGAACAATCCTTAAACCCGATGGCATCACTCCTGCGCCCAATGTGATTCTTTATTATTACCACACCGATACTAAAGGCTATTACAGTAATCATCCTGACCTAGATCAACGCGCTGCCAGACACGGTTACTTGCGAGGCTGGGTAAAGTCAGATGCCCAAGGCAAGTATGCTATTCATACCGTTAGACCAGCTGCTTACCCTAGCGGATCGGAACCTGCCCATATCCACCCTTCTATCCTTGAGCCAGGTGCCGAATACCCATATTACCTTGACGCTTTCATCTTCGATGACACCCTGATTCTTACGGACGAAATGAGAGACGGCATGGAAAACCGCGGTGGTAGTGGCATTCTTAGGGTGCTGGCAGAAGACAATATTCAGGTCGCGGAGCACAACATCATCTTAGGCCTTAATATTCCTAACTATCCAAAAACAGAAGTTGGGCAAGTGGCTTCCGGTAGAGCTGTCGGAGAAGACGTTTTATCCTTTACGCCATACCATGCTTGGGGACCAGATCAAGGCACGAATACCTGTCCTATCTGCAAGTATGGAAGATACCATGGCATACTCTACTTTGTTGGAAGTAATCCAGACTGGGACGAGATCAAAGCATGGTTGACATATCTTGAAAGGGAAAGCTTCGTCCGAGAACAGTATTTGAAAGCCTACTTTATTTACGGAAATGAGAAGGACGAAAAGCGTTCAGCCGTAGTAGAAAGACTCGAGCGCATTGGACGTCAACTCAATCTCAGAAGAGTTGCCTTAACCACCGTGCCATCTTTTTCAGATCGACCATCTGATATCTACTTGAATGAGATTAACCCGAATGTCAGTAACACCTTCATTATCTATAAGCAGAACAATATTGTGAGCAAGTCCGTGGACATACGGCCAAGTGAAGAAAACTTTGACCGCCTTTCAAAAGCACTTGACAGAACCAAGGGAAACTTCTTTCACTTGGCTCCGCCTAAGCACAAGTAACAACTCCTTCCATCCTTAGGCCTTCTCATAGCTTCTGCGTAGACAATGAATGAATAGCCCTTAAAGAGAATCCTAAATTCAGTTAGCGATTCACGATCTTTTGAAAGAACTTTAAAGTCCTAGACTTGCATATTGACGAGGCTGAAGACTTTAAGAAAGCATTGAAAGACAGATTACACTAAAAACCTGACTCCTTCAACCTCGTGGCACCTCCCCTTGCGATTACAACCATAGTTTCTTTTCTTCATAGGAGAAAAATACAGAATAGCCCATGACTACAACACCCGAACATGATGCTCGAATAGCGGACATGATCTTCGCTTCTGTTTATCCACACTATGTCGATAGAATTGCAAGGAATGGAAGAACCGAAAAAGAGTTACAACAAGTAATTGAATGGTTGACAGGTATTGATGCCGACAAACTACAAGCACTGCTTGATGAAAGAGTGACTTTTCAGGCCTTCTTTGCGCAGGCCAAAATAAATCCAAATGCTCACCTTATTAAAGGGATGATTTGTGGTTACAGGATAGAAGACATTGAAACGCCACTGACCAAACAATGCAGATACCTTGACAAATTGGTGGATGAATTGGCCAAAGGCAGAAAGATGGAAAAGATTCTGCGTCAAGGTTAAACCTTCGTTATACCCTGATAATCAAACATCAAAAAAAACAGTACCTTCTGATCTATTTTATCATTAGCCTATAAAACCATGAAGAAGTTAATCCTATTAGTCATCTGTACTTTCCTAAGCTTCGGCATAAAAGCACAAAGCGTTATTGGTGCTTGGGAAGCCTTTTCTACTGCTGAAAACGGAGACAAATTACGCAGCGTAGTCATTTTCGCAGATGGCTTTCAGGCCATGAGCATCTATGATGACGCTACCGGAAAATTTATCGGCACTAATGGAGGTACTTGGAAATTGGAAGGAGATACTATGACTGAAATAGTAGAGTTTAACTCATTAAACCCTGAAACGGTTGGCATGGAATCCGTCTTTAAAGTGAAAATTACTGACAATGAGATACAAGTGATGGGTAGTGACATGAAGTTGAAGCGATTAGACAATGGTACCCCAGGAAACTTACAGGGGGCTTGGTTAATGTCTGGCAGAGTCAGAAATGGTGAAACCCAAGCGCGAGATACCAGCAGGCCTCGTAAAACGATGAAAATCCTATCTGGCACTCGTTTTCAATGGATCGCTTACAATACCGAAACCAAGCAGTTCAGTGGTACAGGCGGTGGCACATACACCACCATAGACGGTAAGTACACAGAAAACATCGAGTTCTTTTCAAAGGACAATGCCAAAGCTGGCCTGAGCTTATCCTTTAATTATGAGCTAGTTGATGGAGACTGGACGCACACAGGTTTCTCAAGCAAGGGAGATCCTATCCACGAGATTTGGAGTGTGAGAAAACAATAGGATTAAGACTAGCTAAGCAAGCTAAAAGCACTTTTATCTTAAATCGGCTTTTAATTCAAAGATCATTCAACAACAGACCATGAGCGGAAAAACAATCATCACCCTATTGATATGGAGCCTTGCATATCAGGGCTACGCACAATGTGAAGCTATCACGGTTGAAAGTGTATCGAATTACACGGTTTTGGCCATAGACTCACTCTACGAAGCCGATGGCTTGAGAAATGGAGATGATTATGATGGAGCAACCCTCTACTACCCTGCCAAAGGCAAAAAGAAACTTAAAAGTGTTGTCTTGGTGCCCGGCTACAAAGCCACACAAAGATCTGTGAGTATGTGGGCGAAATATCTGGCCCAACGCGGCTATGTCACCATGACGATTGGCACCAATGTATTAACGGACAGCCCTTCCTTAAGGGCCAAAGCGCTGATCGATGGAATGGAAACCTTACGTGCTGAAAACAAAAGAAGAGGTTCACCATTATTCAAGAAAATTGACACCAAGAACATGGCAGTTGGTGGCTGGTCCATGGGTGGTGGTGGTGCCCAATTGGCAGCAAAAATGGACAGTAACATCAAAGCTGTCATTGCCATAGCCCCGTGGTTATATCCTAGAAGCTTCCAAGACTCAGATTTAGCACATGAAGTACCAGTGCTCATCATTAGCGGTCAAGTTGACCCTACTGCTCCACCGCAAAGGCATTCAGACATACATTACTCCAGCACACCGAAATCCACCCAAAAAATGCTTTTTGAAATCACTGAAGGTGATCACCGAACACCACTTTTTCCAAGTACCGGTAATGGAGATGTAGGTAATGTCGCTTTTGCTTGGTTGCAATTGTACCTAAACAGTAACAAATGTTACGTGGAAATGCTCAAAACCAATGCCTTAGATCAAAACGCTACGGCCTCAAAACATCAGACCAATCTAAACTGAGTTTAACGCCTGACTGAAAACCATTGATGATTTGTTGGGTGTCAATTGAAATGTCACAAACCCCGAAAGAAACAGCGATTACTTAAACCGATGAAAGAACAAACTGGAGGAATAATTTTTCAGTACTTGATCAAGTTAGCCTTTGGATAAGCCTCAAAATAAAATACGACTGTACCTAAATGCAGCTTTTATCTTCGCTGCGCTGGTCATCATAGCTGATTTTATCTTGCCTGGAAACGTCATCAATGGTGAGATCCTCGATATCCAGAAGGAGGAACAGCAATATTATAATGCAGCAGGAAACTCCCACTATTCTTATATGGTAGTTACCGGTGAACATCAATTTTCGGTGACAGAAGAATTCGCAGCATTAGTACAAGATCAAGACGAAATCCAATATGCAGTGTCGCATATATTCAAAGAAGTCAACTGGTACAGCCTACCTTCGGCCAAGAACAGGGCTACTTATTCATTTAGGTTCGTGTCAGGACTCGCTCTTCCATTCCTGACCATTCTTTCCATTTTAGTAGCTTATCGATTTAAAAAGAACATCGGCATCTTAGTATTTGTACTTCAAGCACTATTGATGGCGGATCTGGTATTTTTACTGAAGTAAACAAAGGGCTTTGCCTACAGTGACCAAAAATTATGAAGACGAAACAACACATTAAAAATGGTGAAGGCGAAAATTACAATTACGCGCAAGACCACTGTTTCATTAAACTGTCATCAAGAGATACCAATGGCGAATTATGCTTAATCGAAGACACCTTAAAACCCGGGTTTCATTTGAAACGACATCACCATAAATTGATGACAGAGGTATTCTATATGCTAGAAGGTGAAATGGAGCTCGTTTTTGATGATGAGACCATCATCCTAAGAGCAGGTGATACGGTTACCGTTCCGCCTAACGTCTGGCATGAAGCCACTTGTAAGGAAGGTGGAAAAATGCTTACCCTCTTTAAGAATGGTCAGTTTGATATCTTTTTAGAAACACTTTCCAAGATGAGTGAGGCAGACTTCTCCAATGAAGCCTTGATGACCTCTACTTCTCATAAATTTGATATCTACGAGGCTTAAAAACTAGGTAGAGTAAAACCCCTAATTAAGCACTGGTCGGTTCGATCTAATGGATTATCAGTCTATCTCAAGGGAGGACAGCATTACTACATCTCTGCCCAGCTGGCGGGGGTTAGGGCCCTGCCTGCCGCAGGCAGGATGGAAAAGAACTCATTCAGTCACTTGAGTTAAATACCAGTCCTCCGCTCCTTGTGATTTTACGAGTAGTTACTTTCTTTAATCTGAGCCCATTAATCCAAACGAATGAAAACAGATAATTACATCCTTAGGGAAATAGAAGATTCTGACATAAAGAACATTCATAAAGGCTTATCGAATCCTGATATCACAAAGTACTATGACGTCCATTTTTCAACGCTGGAAGACACCAAAGAGCAAATGGAATGGTACAGAAACCTAAAGAAAAACGGAACCGGAATATGGTTGGGTATTTATACTTCAGCAGACAATGAATTCTGTGGAGCGGGTGGCTTCAACAACTTGGACAGTAAACACAAGAAGGCAGAAATAGGCTTTTGGTTATTGAAAGACTATTGGGGCAAAGGGATTTTAAATGAAGTAATGCCGAAGCTCTTTGAAATAGGATTTACTGACCTGGACTTAAACAGAATAGAAGGACTTGTTGTAAGTGATAACACCAAATGTAAAAGGGCATTGGAAAAAATTAATTTCACTTATGAGGGTACGATGCGAGAGTCTGAAGTCAAAAATGGCCAAAAAATTAGCGTGGACATTTACGCTATTCTTAAAAGTGAGTGGAAATAAAAACAGTAAGCAATTGACTATAAAGTTTTATCTTTGATACTATCAAATGATACTATCATGAAGCCTCCGTATGGGATTAATTCTAAGATTCTCCACTTAACAACCAGTATTTCTGAAAAAATTGGTGAGGTAAATGCTTCCTTTTTGGTCCAATCTACACCAAGCCTTAGAAAACAAAATCGAATAAAAACGATACACTCTTCTCTGCAAATTGAAGGCAATACGTTGACTGAACAGCAAATAACTGCCATACTCGAAAACAAAAGAGTAATAGGTCCTTCAAAAGACATCAAAGAGGTTCAAAATGCAATCAGAGTTTACGAGTCCATTCTCGATTTCAAATTCGATTCAATTAATTCCTTTCTCAAAGCCCACAAGGTTTTGATGAACGGACTTATTAAAAATCCGGGATCCTTTAGAAAAGAAGGTGTTGGTATTGTAAAAGGCTCTAAAGTTGAACATTTAGCGCCTCCGGCTGAGCATGTTCAGTACTTAATGAAAGATCTTTTTAAGTACCTCAAAAATGAAGATGAAATTACTTTAATTAAAAGCTGTGTGTTTCATTATGAAATGGAGTTTATTCATCCATTCTCTGACGGAAACGGAAGAATGGGAAGGTTATGGCAAACCATCATTTTAATCTCAAAACATCCAATCTTTCAGTACCTACCTTTTGAAAAGCTAATTTCTCAAACCCAAGAAGACTATTATAAAGTGTTATCCATTTGTGATAAAACAGGCAACTCGACAGTATTTATCGAATATATGCTGTCTGTAATTGATGATGCTTTAACTGAATTAATAAGTAGTTCAATCTCTGTTAAAATGAATCAGAATAAGAGACTTGAACATTTCTGCTCGCTTACCTTTATTTCCTTTTCTCGAAAAGACTACATGAAAGTTTTTAAACAGTTGAGTAGTGCTTCAGCTAGCAGGGACTTAAAAATCGGAATAGAAAAAGGCTTATTCTCGAAATCCGGTGATAAAAGATTAACCACTTATCACTTGAAAAAAGAATAAAATTCAGTGTAAAACTATCGCTCAAATAAAAGAGGGGGACCCATCGCTCATTACCTTAACACAAAGCCTGTCTCCCTCCGCCCTTGCTCTTTCGCTTCACAACCGCTAAAGCTAATGCGAACGCGGTGAAGCATTAGCGTAAGCGTATGGGCACCTCCCTCAAGGGAGGACACAGCCGCATTTCTCCTTGTGATTGCACCTATAATCTATTTACTTCAGAGGTGGTTGCATTCATGTGTAGAAAACCAGCCGCCTTAAAAATTGAGCCCACAGTTATGACTAACAAAAACAAGAAAACGCTTTTCCTCATTTCTGGAATGCTAGCAGGCATAGTATTCATTAGCGCTATGATAGATACCGAACCAGGTTCTCTATTGGGCAGTATCTGGCTCTTTAGATTTGGCTGGTTAGCAATGTCAGCATCAGCTTTTATTAGTTACTATAACCTAAGAAAAACGGAAAAGAAGTAAACTGAACACCGATCAGACCGATCTGTGCCTCCTTACACATCGGTCGGATCAATCGTCTCCCTCCGCCCTTGCGCCTTCGCTTCACAACCGCTAAAGCTAATGCGAACGCGGTGAAACTTTAGCGTAAGCGTATGGGCACCTCCCTCAAGGGAGGACAACGCAGCAGCCGTGCGGATTGGTCCGATCGCTAAACACTACGCAAGCCTCTTGTGATTATACCAATAATTTCTTTTCTTCATTACAGAAGAAAACACACGCACTACCCTTTGATGTGCCATGCTCTTCTGAGAAGATTAAAACAACACACCAAAACCAAAAATTATGTCACGTTTATTAAACAACTCAGAATTAGCTGAGTTAAAAGAAGCCTCTAATCAATCGACAACACCCACACCACTTGAGCCCGGCACTGACTGTTATTACTCAAAGACACCAACGCTTCCACATAGTCAAAACGCTCAAGGGCTAGCCACATGGCTTTCTACGCCTCACCCAGATTACAACATGGCTTCTCTTGATTATTATGGACACCTTATCCCTGACAATGGTGATATCATAGGGTTCAGTTCCATGATACAACAACAATTCGGACTCCCTGGATCTAAACCATACCTTGCTGAATTCTCAATATGCAATGGTGAAACTGACGGTGTTGTGGTTGCTCCATTTTTATTAGACAAGGACAAAGTCACTTTTAATTCCAACCCGATTTCGGAAACGGCTAACTTGAATCTGCTGATAGAAGATGAAAAAATCACCATTGCCCTTGTTTCGGGTGAAATGGGACAACCAGGTGCTAAATACAAGTTAACAGGTAATGCCATCGCTTTCGATTTGGCCAATTGGGTGTATGAAATTGAATTAACAGATAGTATGGGCACTATAGCTGTAGGTTATGGTCCATCAAGCTTTTTGCCGCAGTGGTTAAATGCTGCGCAACACAAAGCAATTACCGATGATTTTGGTGGAAACGTGAAAGCTTACCTACAAGACAGACAGGATGATATGAGTGGAGAAGGTTCTTACTACTATTCTTTACCAATGCTTCAAGTCACGAGTTTTAACATCACAAGAGACGGCAAACTATTCTCTTCCGGCACGCAAGGACACTTGTGGGTAGATTATGTGACACAGAGTTTTTCAGAGGCATCTTATCCAATATTGAAGAATCAAGCAACATGGCAGTTTCTTGCCATTCAGTTTCCGCCACAACTCAATGAAAATGACTTTACTGGTGCCTTAATGTTTTCAAAAGTTGAAATGCCTATTCCAGGTTCAACTGACAAATCTACTTTACCAACAGCCCGCTTCTATCATAGTGGCACAGTCCAAGAACCAAACACAGCGCTAAAGGCATGGCACGACTGGGAAATAAAAGACATCTCTTTTGAATCAAGTGACCTTTGGCCAACAGGAAGTTCACACCAGTTTCCCTTAAAGTTTACTTTAACCCTTGGTAGCCCTAGTGACAACAATAACTACGCGCTATTGAAAGGCGAAGCTATTCGCCCTAATCAGGAGGTAACACTAGTTCATAAATATGAGGGGGTTTATAAAGTTACAGGATCAATTCATATAGATGGTATTCATCTAGATACTGTATCTGGCTATGCCTGGGCGGAAATACACTAAACAGGGTACAGTCTTATCAGGTGGCGAAAGCTTATGTATAAATGTTTGGGTAAGCTGCCTATATAGGCAGACAAGCCTGCCTTTGTCGGCAGACAAGGTGGACATTAGCCTCAACCTAAATTAACCACCGACCCGACCGATCAGTGCTTCTTTACAAATCGGTCAGATCGTTTCATTCATAAGCTAAGGTCTCCTCCACGCTAAGGACACGCCCCCCATTCCTAATTCATCATTCACCATTCTTTACCCCCCCCCTTGTAACTATCCCAATATTTTCTTTCCTTCATAAGAGAAACACACACAATTCACCCTTTCACAAGCTGTGCTTTTCTGGAAAACAAAAAGTGCGTTTAGCATACCGTAAGGTGTTGGCTAACGCTCACTTTTTGTAAACTATTAGAGAAATAACGCTCATAAAAGTGAGCGTTATACAACGTTGTGCTTCATGCAAAAAGCCAACGCACATTTAAGCACATTTGCGATTCCCTCGCTCGATCAAAACTCAATCGCAAAAGAGCTTAAATCTTCCCACACTTGAAAACTGACAATTTATTTAGAATTCCTAAACTTTTGAGTTGAAATATGGTAACTTGGGCCAATAATTTTGACAAAAAACAATGACTAAATTGGGCGAATTTTTAGCCAAAAAGGCCATAAGTAAGTCTGCTGTTTCGAATAAAACAGGAATAAGTCGCGCTCGCATTAGTGAGTTGACAAATAACCCGAGGACTCATTTGAGGGCAAAAGAACTGTATCTTATAGCACTTGCTATAGATATAGAACCCGATGAAATCCTAAAGGACGTGTTTCAAGAAATTAGTCTTCAATCATGAATAGATACATTGATTTATTTGCAGGTTGTGGAGGACTTTCACTTGGACTTTACAACTCAGGACATTGGAAAGGTGAGTTTGCAATCGAACGAAGCCCCGATGCTTTTGAAACATTGAGTCATAATCTCATTGAAAGGAACAATCACTTCGAATGGCCAGATTGGTTACCCAAACAAAATCATGATATTAATGAAGTTATCAAGTCCTATTCTCAACAACTTAAAAATCTAAGAGGCAAAATTGACTTAGTTGCAGGTGGGCCACCATGCCAAGGCTTTTCCACCGCTGGTAGAAGAATTGAAAATGACTCGAGAAACAAGCTTATCACATCGTACATCAAGTTTATACGTAAGGTTCAACCAAAAGTGATTTTTTTTGAAAATGTTAAAGGATTCACACAACAATTCGACAAAAACAAAATTCGGGGCAGAGTCTACTCTGAATATGTTCAAACAGAATTGAAAAAGAGTTCGGTAAAAAAAGATTTCATTGGATACAACGTATTCGGACGGTTAGTCGATTTTTCTGAGTTTGGAATACCTCAAAAGCGCACTCGATTTATCTTGGTTGGGATTAGAAAGGACATTGCAAAAAATCAAAGCCCAAAAGACTTTTTTGACTTAATCAACGAAAACAAAAAAGCCTTTCTTGTTAACAAAGGCATCGGGATAACCAATAGTCTTGAAGACGCGATTTCGGATTTATTAAACAAGTCCGAAACAATATCTCCTGATACAGCATCTTTTAAAACAAGCCTTTATAATCCTTCTGACTCCAATTATCAAAAACTATTGAAGAAAGGGTATATACGAAAAGTTCCTGACAGTCACCGTTTTGCTAATCACAATGAAGAGACGAT
The DNA here is from genome assembly GCA_964352205.1 of uncultured Roseivirgaceae bacterium. Lineage (GTDB taxonomy): Bacteria > Bacteroidota > Bacteroidia > Cytophagales > Cyclobacteriaceae > Roseivirga. Next base: position 4,788 of record CAYGQO010000008.1, on the reverse strand, counting down.
AAAAAAGTTCAAATTCATCTTGGCAAAAGCAGAAAGAAACAAGACTCTATCAAATGAGATTAAATCTAAATTTAATTTAAAGAAGAGAACTATTATCCCTTTATCTGGCAAAACCCCTACTCCAACAATAACAACTTTACCAGACGATTATATTCACTACTGCGAACCAAGAATTTTCACAGTTCGTGAGTATGCTCGAATCCAATCATTTAATGACTGGTATGAATTCAAAGGAAAATATACTACGGGTGGTAAACTGAGAACTCAAGAAGTGCCTAGGTATTCTCAAATTGGCAATGCAATACCGCCATTGTTTGGCGAGCAAGCTGGCTTAACATTGACCCAAATGATTTCTTAAAGCATGCAGAAACCACTTCAGTTTAAAATCAGCGCTGCTCTAAAAAACATAATTGGGAGTGACCTCATTAGTGACGACTACATTGCCATTTTCGAGCTAGTCAAGAATGCATACGATGCTCATGCTACCAACGTAGAAATACTATTTGATCAAATTAATACACCCAATGCGAAAATTGTCATCAAAGACAATGGAAAGGGAATGAACTATAATGATTTAATCAATAAGTGGTTGTTCGTAGCTTACTCGGCTAAAAAAGAAGGGACTGAAGAAGATAGCTATAACTACAGGGATAAAATTAAAGTTAAGAGAGCCTACGCTGGCGCAAAAGGAATTGGAAGGTTCTCATGTGATAGATTAGGAGGTACTTTATACTTAGAAACCATCAAGGACGAACAAGGCGCAAAGGTTGAAACACTACTGACTGAATGGGATAAGTTTGAAGGAGACATCAAGGATGAATTCGTTGATATCAGTGTCCTTCACGACACAATTGAAAAAAGCAACTTTGGAATAACTCGAGGGACGGTGCTTGAAATCACCAACTTAAAAAGCGGTTGGGATCGTGCAAAGTTTCTGAAGCTAAAAGGAGATCTTGCCAAACTTATTAACCCAAATACCCAATTACAAGAAGACAAGTTTGAAATCGAATTAAAGGTTCCCGAAGAATTAAATGAAGACCAGAATCAATCTGAATATGGCAGTATAGTCAACGGCAAAATTCAGAACCTAATCTTTGAAACTTTGGATTTGAAAACAACCAAAATTGTATCCAAAGTTTCAGATTCAAAGACCAAAGAAATCGAAACTTCATTATTTGAGGGAGGTAAGCTTGTTTATAAAATCACTGAAGAAAATCAGCTAAAAAAGCTTCATAATGTTGAACTTGAAATCTACTACCTAAACCGTTCAGCAAAATCAACTTTCACCAGAAGGATGGGGGTTGAACCTGTGAATTATGGTCATGTGTTTGTGTACAAAAACGGTGTTCGTATTTATCCCTACGGGGAACGAGGAGAAGACCCTTTAAAAATGGATAACCGTAAAACCCAAGGTCGAACGAGGTATCTAGGTACTCGCGAAGTAACTGGTTTCATATCAATCAATGAACCCAATGATGAACTGAGGGAAACTACAAGCCGCGGTGATGGTCTTTTAAAAACTAAGGAGTATTTCGAATTAATAGATTGGTTCTATCAAAACCTAAAGCGAGTTGAGCGATATATAATTGACATTGTAGATTGGGGAAACTTTCTTTCTACCGAAGACTATATAAATTTCAATAAAACCTTTACCAAAGGAGAAGGAGATAAAGTTGAAACAAAAGATGTTAACCAAAACTTATTGAAGTTAATTGAGTCGATCTCTTCTGGAAAAAACATAAAAGATGTGCAGCTTGCTCCAGATATTCTGGAAACGCTTGAAAAAAAGAGTGAAAAATCGGTACAGCAATCATTAAAAGATATATCCCAAGCAATAGAGGGTGAAAACTTCGATAAAAAAGAAATCCTTAATAGAATCCGAAATGCAAGCCAAAAACTAGAACAATTAAAAAAAGCTAAAGATGAAGCCGAGGATGAGGCTCTTGACAAGGGAATAAAAAATGAAGAAGTTACAGAAAATCTTGAGCAGCAGATAAAAAAAGGTGCCTTCCAGGGAGCATTAATTGGAACCGATAAGGAACGCATTATATCAATGCAACATCAGGTATTTCACTCATCAAGTCGTATTCACCGAAACCTTAAACTTTTAATGAAAAGGATTGGTATCGAGAGACTTGACGACACTGTTAAGAAATATATCAAAGTGATTTCTTTGGAAGCATCCAAAATCAATTCCATTGCAAACTTCATTACCAAGGCTAATTTCAACTTAAGAGCTTCGGAGATTGAGGCAGACTTAGTTGACTTCATCACAGATTATTTAAAAGAAATATACATCCATGAAGATGCAATTATTGATACCGACCTTAAGATCAAATTGGAAGATAAAGGAGTCACTTTTAACACGACTATTCGCCCACTTGAAGTAACAACCGTTTTAGACAACTTTATTTCTAACTCTGAAAAAGCTGACGCTTCCTTCATACAATTTTCATTCAAAATGAGTGGATCTAAGCTTGAATTGACAGTATCCGATGATGGAAAAGGAATAAAACCTGAGAGGCTTCATGAAATCTTCGACCTAGGATACACAACAACTGGTGGTTCAGGAATAGGTTTATATCAAATCAAGGATATCATTGAAAGTAAAATGAAAGGAAGTATCGAGGTTGAATCCAAACTCAAGTTAGGCACCACATTTAAAATAACCTTCCCATGAAACTCACTTATAAAGTTCTCTGGCTGGACGACAAAATTGAAGAACTATTTATAGAGGATGAGTATCATGTGGAACTCATAAAATATCTATCAGATCAAGGGTTTGTCCCAGACATAAAAATGGTTTCCACTGAAGATGAATTCTTTGAAAACCTAGATTCCTCATTCGATTTAATTATGACGGATTTTCATCTCAAGGAAAAAGAGGGAGAAACTAGGGACGGTGATGTAATTGTAAAGGCTATTCGAGATCAATCAATCTTTACCGAAATACTCTTTTACTCGGCACGGGGTGAGGTAAAAGACACCTATAAATTAGACAGAATAACTTTTGTTGAAACTAAAAAAATGACCGCTCCTCACCAAGAGGCACTTTTGGAGTCCGCAATCAAATTGATTGATCTAACGATTAAGAAATTTCAGCATATCGTTGCTATGAGAGGAATGATAATGCATGAGACAAGTACTCTTGATGAAATCACATTAGAAATTGTTGACACATACCTTGCAAAGACAGAAGATACTGATATCGCTGAATTCATTTTTGACTCCGTTATTTCATTCTATGGTCAGAAGCATAAATACGCAGAGAAGTACAAAAAGAACCATAGGTTAGATAAAGTTGTAGGTGACCCTTTGATGCTTTCTTCAAGTCAAAGAGCAAGTGCTATTGGAGCGATTATCGAAAAGCATGGGTTTGAAAACTTCATAGATGATTTTAAGAGTGAGATAATAAATATTAGAAATCAATTTGCTCATGCTGTTCTTGATATTGACGAAAACGGTCGTGAGTTTTTTAGAAATAAGTCTGAGGGCATCACATTCAATGACGAGATGTGCAAAAAAATCAGGTTAGATATTAATAAACACAAGTACAACTTAGATCAATTGATTGAGCAATTAAAAGATTAAAGCCAATGCTCACAGCCACACACATTGCCAAGCCGCTCAAAGCAGCCGCACAAACCTAAGCTTGTCAAAGAGTGTGTCTGAGCCAACGGGAAAAGAAAAAAATAAAAGCACGAAAGCACAACAATCGCTATAAAACATGCCCTTCGGGACACGTTTCATAGCGGGACCGTTGGGATTAATGCCCCGCGAGGGGCATAGACTTCCGCTACGCTCCCAGCCTATTCATTAATCCCAACGTTCGAAGCAAGACTGGCCGCCTAAACACTAACAACGCACTCACTTACCGCCTAAGCACTAATACCCAACATCCGGTATAAACCATGACAGGCCAGACTTGTCATCCGATCTTATTCCCGGAATATTCAAAATCAATATTTTCAATCGTATCTTATGGATAATTATTAACTAGAAAATCAGCTGTGAAAACATATCAGCATGGAAGATTTTGATATTCCTCCATAATTCACGGTTGATACCTTCGAACGTTAGTGGCAAGCAATAAGAATCATTCAAAAATATCTAATAAAAGATAAATCAAAATGGGAAAACCGAAATTGGAAGACTTCAAAGTCAACATCAGATTTAAATTATCCGCTCTTTGGGCTACTGTAACGTTTTGTTATTTATACGGAGATTATTTCGAGCTATATGTACCTGGACAAACTGAAGGACTTGTTAACGGAATGAACCTATTAAACAGTCCAGTAAAACTTTTTGCCTCATCAGTTTTATTGGCGATTCCCGCTTTAATGGTGTTTTTATCATTAGTCCTTAAGCCTTTATTAAACAAACGGTTGAATATTGTTCTCGGAATTTTCTTTACTGCCATTATGGTTCTTTTGGGAATTCTTTCGATTGAGCCTTGGCGAGCTTTTTATGTTTTCTTAGCAATTTTGGAAAGTATAATAACATCTACTATAGTTTGGTATGCAATAAAATGGCCAAGACAGACCGACAATTTATGACTTTAAAATGGCTGACAAGCTTGCTAAAACGAAAATTAGTTGTGCAAAATGCCAGCCACTAACAACGGCTATAATTCATTGTGGCGGAATTTTCCACTGAAAATTCCTACCTTTAAATCATCGCTTGGTTCTCGCGGAATGGTCCTAGCGGACAATTCCACAACGAAACCATAGCCCAACCGTTGGGATTAATGCCCCGCGAGGGACATAGTCTTCCGCTGCGCTCCCAGCC
>CAYGQO010000007.1:0-191507 GCA_964352205.1 uncultured Roseivirgaceae bacterium | reverse complement strand
AAGGAAGATTTTGATATTCCTCCATAATTCACGGTTGATACCTTCGAACGTTGTGGGGCATCTCAATAGACACATGAAGAACAAGAAAATACATTGGGGGATTTCAATTTTATTGATTGTGTCATTGGCATCGTTTATTTGGACCATGTCAAAGGATATTACTGAGTATAGATTTGAATTTGGTAAAAGCTTCAATGAAGTTCGAGACTCTTTAGGTGTTCCTAAGATTGAAGACCACTGGATTACTCATGAGTCATCTCCAACATATAGATTATGGGCGCATCCTGGCAGATCGCTCAATACAATTGAACCAGTACACTTTGGTAAGAGATCAACATTTGAAAACGACAGAATCGCTACAGAGGAGGACGACTTTCATTATGAAACAGATGACTCGTTAGCATTCAGGGTGATATATAAATATCATTTTGTTGATCAAATCTGGAATTGTAAACTCATTAAGTATAGAAAAGGGAAATTCCCTCCCACCGAATCGTGGGAGCTAACCTTAGCACAAGCTGACTCAACAATCAATAAATGGGGATTGAGTAGATAATACGCCCCACAACAAAACCTAAAGTGCAGCACCTCATGAAGTTTCAGTTTTCAAAAGGCCATTCAAACTAAGTCTTACCACAAAGCCTCTTGGCAGAGGCAGCAGTTGTATAAGTGTGGCCTGTGGGCCACACATGATCTTATAACATGCGGTGCATCTCTCCTACTTCTGATGTTTCTCGGACTTTGCTATATTTCGTGACAATAAATCAAACACGAAAGAGGCAGCCGCACATTGGCCAAACCGTTAACTCCAATTGAAAATTACAGATGAAGAAACTATTACTCCTTTTCTTACTCATACCCACTTTTGGACAAGCACAATATTTTAGTGGAGAGATAACCTACGAACTAAAGATTATACCTAAGTCTGATACTGTTGACTTAGAAGAAATCATATCTCTAAAACATGGTACGACTGCGTCTTATGTCATTACCGCCAAACATTATAAGTCATCTTATTTTAAAAATGGCGAGTACAGTTATTCATACACATATGATGATCAGACTAAAAGAATGTTTGACGATTACTCAGAGCAACAATATATAACCTATCGAGATTCAAGAAAAGCAAATTACGAGTACCACGGATCTCAAGTATTTAGAGACAGTAGCTTAACAATATTAGGTCACGATAGCTATATGGTTTTAACTGATTCAGAATATGGCTCTTCTAAAACCTACTATTCAGATGATATTAGAGTCAATTATGCTGATTTCGAAGGACATAAAGTGGGTAATTGGTACAACAAATTGAAGGAAGTGAATGGAGCAATTTCTCTGCTCACAATAACTGATCACGAAACCTATTATGAAATTCAGGAAGCTGTAAGAATTGATAAACGAGACGTTAAAGACATAGAGTTTAGCCTCCCTGATAAGCCACTTGCAGCTTCCTTTGAAGCCCTTGACCAACAAGTTGCACTACTGCAACCAACACAAGAACAAATCCAATGTTACCAAGAGAAAGTGGGAGCAGCATCGATAGAAAGTGGTGAGAAGTACGCAAGTTTTGTAAGCTTCTTAGTTCAAAAGGACGGAACATTAAAGTTTATCGAAGCCTATGAAAAAGATGATAATGGTCTATACAAAGTAGCCGTAGAAATAATTAAGAGTTGTGGCTTCAAATTCAGCCCAGGTATAATCGATGGAGAACCTGTTGACTCACAAGCCTTTTTTCCTATTGAATTTCTCAGATAATGAGAGATACGAACAAATGCTGAAGCAAACTTTATTATTACAAAGACTGCCTCTCTTCGGCCAGATGCTCAGCGGCAAGGAAGTATTAATAAATTAATCGAAATATAAACGTCAGAAGTGAAGTCCACAGACAAAGTTGTTGTTAATCTAAATAGAATATGAGAGGAGAAACCATTTTCCTAGGTCTATGGGTAATTGTTATCGCATTTATCCTGATAACATTATATAAAAGAGGAAAAAAGGCGCTTTCCATATTCCCAGATTTCCAATCTGTTCATGTTGTTTATCGGGACAAATCAGCATCTGGACAGTCGAACAAATCTGGAAGAACAAAGATGGGAGGTGCACGAAACTCCTTGGATATCGTTGTGACTAACGAAGAACTATGGCTTAAAAACATGTTACTCTTTGCAAGTATTGGAAAGCAATACGACTTATTACATAGAGTGCCGCTTCAGAATATATTAAGCGCTGACCAGCAAGGAAAAAGAGTTACCGTGGACTTTAAAACAGAAGATGGAGAAGACAAACAGGTAGTACTAATGACGAAACAACCAAGCGACTTTTTAAAAGCCCTGAAAAATAAAAACTAGCCTCTACTACCCCTATTTACAACCAGCGATCAGACCAATCTGTGCTTCTTTACAAATCGGTCAGATCGTTTCATTCATAAGCTAAGGTCTCCTCCACGCTAAGGACACGCCCCCCATTCCTAATTTATCATTCACCATCCTTTACCTCCCCCTTGTAACTATCCCAATATTTTCTTTCCTTCATAGAAGAAACACACACAGCTCCCCACTTTTATAAGCTGTGCTTTTCTGAAAATTTAAATGCGCTTTGTCTGAAAAATGGAGTGGTTATGAGTCGTACATAACGAGAAAGGCAATTGAAGAAGAACATATACCTTAAATCGATTAATCTATACTTTTCGAGATTACATACTATTTTAAATCATCAATTATAAATGCAATGGATAAAATCACAATTGAAAAGGAAGTCATCAACATTTTGGCCAACATGTCAGGCACTGAATCCTCACAAATAACTAAACAAAGCAAGTTAGAAGACCTAATTAGAACAAGTTCAAAAGATATTTTAGCTGCTCGTATCGATAACAAGTTTCCACCTGTAAATGCTACGATACTGCACAATGCACTGTTTGGTACAATCAAGACAGTAGGTGATATAGTAAATTTTATAACTGAATATTACGATTGATGAAAACCACTTTAACTTTTTTAATCCTCATGTTAGTAGGACTAAGTACTTATGCCCAGGACCGACTAATTGGATTAGGCTACACAATTTCCGAAAAGGATGGTAATTCTAACCCAACCTTCGTATTTGAGATTAATCGAACAGATGAATCCAAACAAAAATCTGAGAACCTTGCATTCTTTTACGATGCGCTACATAAAGGGACAAAACGATTATGGTATATAGGCCTCTACCCAACTGCAGACATCAATTTAGGTAAAGGTGTTGAAAGTTCAATCAATAATGTATCAGCAGGATTTCTTGCCAATGTAATGTCAACCAATGCTACAGAGGGTCAAAGCAAGAGCAATCTATTTTTAGGCTTAAATAGTAACTCTGATCGCTCTTTTAACACCTCATTGTCCTTATTAACTGCAGGCTATAGTCATTATTTCGCATTTAAAAACATTTTCGATGGAACTGTAGGACTACAATACCACTCGGGAAACCGATCTATTCAAGGTGTTGATGATAACAACAATTATCGTGCGCCTGAATTCTTTTTTGGGCTCAATTATTCTAAAGGGATTGTTTCCGCAAACTACTCATTCAAGAATTTGTACCTGGCAGAGGACGCAGAATCTATTACCACAATTGAAAAGCACTATGGTTATCATAGCGGAACTGTGGAAATCAAACTTAAATCAAAGAAGACGAATCAGCTCGAAAATTTAAATGGTTTACAAACCAGACTATTTGTTAAGTATGAAAATGGAAGAAGGGCACCTCTTTTTCAGCGTATTAACACTTTCACATTTGGATTGTCTTTTTACACAAATGTGAAATGACCCGGTTTAAAGTTGAATATCAAAAAAGCATTTAACTATCGATATCTATCATGTGCTTTTCTGAAAAAAAGGTGCGTTTAGCATACCATATTGGTTGGCTAACGCGCATAAAACTAAATTATATGAGATATATCGTGCATAAAAGTGCGCGTTATACAAGCGTTAGTTGCAATCCTACTTCTCGCAAATGGAACAGAACTTAAAAAAAGTAGATATAACCTTAAAACTCTCACTTGATGAAGATAACAGGGATAGAAAACCAAGTCGGAAAGCGAGAGAAGAAGAATTTCGTTATTTAAGATATAGAGCGAATCAAAAAAGTGCTTCAAGAATAAATGTAAGTGAGAGAAATTTCTCAGAATCAACTAATTACATCTATGAGGCAATATTGGTTTATGTCAAAAAGCATTTTCACAAGTCCGAGGAACACGAAATAGTTCTTGCTAATTATAGTGAGAAAGAAGGCTCATTAATTGTGACATTTGCATTAGTTGTAATCGGAACAATAAACAACTACAGTATATTTCCTGATAATTTAGATCGCTTCATTAACGATATAAAGTACTTGTTCAACGAAGCATTTGAAACTGAAATCGAGTTCCGAAAAGATTACTCTACATCAACCGAATCGGGAAATGCGCTACCAGACCAACAGAAAAAATCTTCGCCCTGGAAAAGTTGGACATCTTTTTCGGCAGCAATCGTATTAGCACTTGCAGGAATTTTTGATGATCAGATTTTTTCAGATAGACGAACATCAATAACACCTTCCAATATTGGTGTAACAGAATCTTTCGTTGAACATCAAATACAAGAAGAGGATGAAAAAAATATTTACAAGTTGTATGATATATTGCTTGAACAGAAGCTAAAAAAAGCGCAAGTAGATCAAGATACTCTTACTGAGGAATTTTTAGAAGGGCTAAGAGAAGAATTGAAAATTTTCAAGGCTAACATTGTTAAAAATTCAAAAAACTACTAGTTGGTTAAGAGGCTTATAGCAAAGAACAGCACATTATAGAAGAGCTTATTGGTGCCTTAGAAATTACTAGCAGCGATCAGACCAATATGTGCAGCCGTACAGATTGGTCAGATCGCTAAACCGTCTGCCTCCACCAATTACTCTTTACGCATTACGTACTACGCGCTACGCAATAAACCTTGTAACTATCCCAATAATTTCTTTACTTCATTATAGAAACACATACAGCTCCCCTTTTCACAAGCTGTGCTTTTCTGAAAAAATAAAAGGTGCGTATAGCATACCATATTGGTTGGCTAACGTGCATAAAACTAAATTATATGAGATATATCGTGCATAAAAGTGCACGTTACACATCGTTGGCAGTAATTAGTAATATAATATAGAAGAGCATGGATAAAACTACTTTGTTACTCTCAGGCGGACCTGATTCCGTGACTTTGGCATACTTCCTAAAAGAAAAAAAAATCGATTTTGACACATTGACATTCCTCCACAATCCAAGAGGCACAAATCTAGATGAGGTAAATAGTGCAAAATATCATGCGGAAAAATTGGGAGTGAAAAACACCGTATTTGACGCCTCCTTTTTATTGCCCTTATATTCAAATAAAAAACAGTTCAAATTTTCTTTAGGTGGTGCAAAAGATTGCATCCCGAATAACATGAGCCAAGCACCGTTAAGTGTTCACTTGATGCTTTTTATGGCTTCTATGCATTCTATATCTCACGATATTTCCAGTCTTTCATGGGCGATTCATCAAGACGACTTTCTAAAAGTGAGTGAAGATGACATTGAAAAGCTCAAATTTTATACTACCGAGTTAATAGAACAGGAGATAGGAGGAAATTTTAGAATAAATACTCCGTTTCAAAAGTACTACAAACAAGATGTATTTCAACTAGCTAAGGAGCTTGGATTGAGCATAGATAAAACAATCAGTTGCTTTGACTCCAAAAAGAATGTACCCTGCGGAAAATGCATTAAATGCACTGAGCGTAATAATGCTTTATCAAACTCAAAATTGACACTAAAAGACGTATGGGCATTATAGATACTAGAGGAATGAAACCTTCTGTAGTTGTTCATAGTATTGAAGCTAACTACAAAGTAAAGCGTTTGAGTTTTGGTGAGTTAGAAAATCCAACCAACAAAATCTACTCGGTGATTGTACATCCGTTAACAATATCTCTACTAGGTTTAGCAATATGGATATTAATTTACTACAACATTATTTTAACAGATTTTGAATTTGTGGCAGGGGCGACCGAATCTAAAGCTATTCAGGTTCTTAGATTTACCTTGAAACAAAATTTCTCTTACAGTATTTTCGCCTTTCTTTCAATGGGTTATTTTAAGAAATTATTCGACAGATATACTAACAGACTTAAGGTATCCAATGAATTCTGATATTAGAGAGCTAGTTAAACGTTTAAATGTGTCCATTGAAATTCCTGATGGTCAAAGTTTAGAATCGATTAAAATTCGTCACGTAAATACTGATTCTCATGGCACAATTTTATTCAATATAAAGCCTGTTTTTCATTTAAACATAATTCACTTTACCCTTCTTGGGTATATTAAAATATTTACTGATGCCAAATTTAATTGTACGATTGTCTTACAAGACTTAATAACTATAAATGGAGATTTTTTGGATGAAATAAATACGCAGAACGAAGCGTTTGCTGCAATGGATCTATTTTTTGATCGAGCCAGAAAATTTTCAATTGATACTGATCGCTTAGAAATTATCCCCGAATCGGGCTTAGTGCGACTTTATAACAGAGGAAAAAGAAGATTCTTTTATGACCTTATCAAAGCCTCGGCTTTGGCTGATAAACATTTCGGAGATGTGAAAATTAATTCTTTCGATCATATTGATTCTTTATGCTGTATACTATATGAATCATTTTTAAAACCAGATTTCGTAATAACTGGTGGTTCTGAACTGAACACAATCTGGAAAGATGTTAGGAAAAGGCAAAACTTGAGATCCTTGAATGGTGACGAATATGTTTCTCCTGTTATGCTTGTGGTGCCTAACATGTATAGATATGATAAGAAAGAATTAATATCAACCTTAGATAAAAATGATCCATTTTCTGAAGATTTTACCCATGCAGATACTTTAAAGGTAACACGGGATTATTTGGATCATATTATTCTCATGAATAAACATCTTAAACTAGTGGTTAGTGATAAAATTGAAGATATTATTGATGCATTTAAATCAATAATCTACTCTTAACTACTGCCAACAAACACTAAAATGAATATGCGAACTGAGCTATTTGATAGAGTAATTCAAAACAGCTACTTAGGTGCATTTAGCAACTGGAGCGCATACTCATTTTAGTTGGGCGTTCTTCTAAAACTTATCCCCTAAGAAAAGTGCATTAAAGAAGAGTTTATTGGTGCCATACCACATGCCTCTAAAGTTGGGGTTGTCCACAAACATAATCACGTTACCTCTGCCGATGCCACTCGCAATTAAAGAGGCAGTCCCTCCTAGCTTTTCGAGGTTAGTCTTGTTCACATAACCACTTAATAGTGGATCAGCTTTGTACTTCACCACCGTACTAAATGGATTCGAACTTGGTGCCACAAAGATGGAATGGTTGCGATAGACCGGTAAGTCGCGCTGTGTATAGCCAAAGGCCAGTGGATGCGTAATGTCCACGTCCGTCATATACATAGAGCCGCCAATGGAGTTAGAACCATTGTAGTCACGAGAGGTTACATAGTCCATGCGTTCTGGCGTATCTCTTTCGGGTCTATCGCCAAATTTCTCGTTGACAAACTTAGAACTGATCGCCCAGCTAGTAGCGCTTCTCAAGGTGATGACGGTTCCCCCTTCTCTCACCCATTGCTTAATGCGATTGATGGTGCTCTCGCCCAATCCGCTATAGTTGGCCGAAGGCAAAATCAAAGTATTGTATTTGGCCCAATCAATGCGACCTGCATTGTCAGTCATTACTTTGGTGACAGGCATGCCTATTTTGGTATCTAGTAAATGCCAAATCTCTCCTGCTTCTCCACTGCTGACGTTTCCACCAATCAGCATTACCGCTTTCGGCTGTCTAATGGTCTGGAAGCTTCCACTTCCTAAATCAATGCCACTGGTGCTATAACCAGTCGTTACCGAGTAAGCACGAATGCCTGCTAGGTCAGTTGCCTCTTCCACAAAGCCGTGCACGAGATTCGAATTCATTTCCTGACGGTTCACAGGAATCATCAGTGTACCGTAGCCAAAATCCTTCACGCCATCATTCGTTTCGATGCTAAAAGGTTTGAAAGCTGCATTGACATAGAGTCCTTTCTCTAATAAATAATGTAATGCCTTAGGCGAATAGTACTCGTCCCACTCAATCAGGTAAGCATAGTTCGACTTAGGCACGCTCTCATAAGTAGAGCCACTGAAATTCTCGTCAATTGCCGTTCCTCTTAAGGCTGCTTTGCCCGTATAGCGCTCATAGGGCATGTTATAGGTCAAGGCCGTTGTCCAAGAAGAGGCATCGTAAAAGATACTGTCGTAGAAGGTAGTCACCTGCTCAAACATGGTGCGTACCATTCTGTATTGCTTTTGCTCGTTCGGCACATAGAAGGCATTCCCTGCTGCGAATTTCTTACCACCAAGGCTAATGTCTTCGTTCAGTTGCACCATCTCTATTTTGTGTCTATTCAATAGATCGATGAACTCACCGTTTCTACCGTCATCTGTCTGGTCACCAAACACCCAGCCTCCGCCAGCTTTCTTGCCTTCGTCCACTGCAGAGTTAAAGTAGTTCTCCATGTGCTTCAATAGCGTCTCCTTCTCTCCTACCGAAGCGCGCACGGTCGCCATACTAGAGGTCAAATGATTCTTAATGGTAAACGCAAAGGCCACTTTGCCCATGCGAGAGTCTTGCAAATGTCCTCTTGAACTCGCTTGCTCAAACACCAAACCTAGAGCCCCATGAATGTCTGGGTAAGTCGATCCGTAACCAGGGTAACTGTTGTCGTATTGCTCTTTGGTGAAGTAAAGCGATCCAATTTCGTCTAGCGCCTCGTGGAAGTATCCTGCAAAGAGGTTATTCAATCCGTCATAGTTATCGCGGGGCACTACTGGGTTTTCAGAACCAAAAGGTTTGGTTGGCTCAAAGAAGTAAGTCGAATTCGTTCCCATTTCATGGAAGTCAGTCACCACATTCGGATACCATTGGTGGTAGAAATCGATACGCGATTGAGATTCTACATGTGCCAAAGGCAGCCAGTCTCTGTTTAAGTCGAACCAGTAGTGGTTCGTACGTCCTCGTGGCCACATTTCGTTGTGCTCAGCATCAGCAGGATCAGAAACCATTGGGTCACCCTTAAAGCTATTCGCCCAGGTACTGTGTCTATCCCTACCATCAGGGTTAAAAGCCGGATCGATCAATAATACGGCATCGTCTAGCGCGTCCATTACTTCAGCATTCATGCCCGCCACATAATAATAAGCCGTCAACAAGGCCGCTTCCGAACTCGAAGGCTCATTGCCATGGACATTATAGCCCAACAGCACCACCGACTTCATTTGACCGTAGTCTTCTACTTCCTGCTCAGGATCAACCAGCTTCAAGTGATCTTGTCTGATCTGCTCAAGATTGCTATGGTTTTCAGGCGAAGTCACTTTTAAAACCACCAGTTGTCGGTGCTCATAGGTCTCTCCTATGGTATCGAGCTCTGCCCTGTCGGATAGTCTCGCCAACTCCCGCATATAACCGACTATGGCATCGTGACGCGTGTGCAAAGTACCAATCGAGTACCCAAGGTATTCTTCCGGTGTCGGGATCTTCTCATCGAACCGAGCGTTCGGTGGAAAGAAGTAATCGGTTTGGGCGGTGACCGTGTTGAGGCCGAGGCACAAAATCAATCCCAAGAGGGTAAGTAGGCGTCTGTTTTTCATAGCTTATTGAGTTGCGATCTGTACGTCATTGCGAGGTACGAAGCAATCTCCTAATCATTTCGGGAGACTGCTTCTCCTGATACAACATCAGGATCGCAGTGACGAATAATATTTTTATTCAACTACCCTAATAGGTGGTTGATTATTCACTTTAAATTCAAATATATCAGGACGATGATAGTGACCTATCGGGTCAAAGTCCAGCTTACTTTGTATGACCTGATCCAAATCAATGTCAGCGGTCAAAATTCCTTCTTCTCCCCACAATGGGCCTGCGATTACATTACCCAGAGGGTCCACAATAACAGAACCTCCATTGGCCATTACTTCAGGTTGATCTTCTAAATCGATCCCTCCCGGCAGGTCATTGGGATACATGGCCTTGGTGACGTACTGATTACTTCCCAACACGAAGCACCTGCCTTCCATGGCAATGTGTCGCATGGTCTGTTGCCAGCCATCTCGGTTGTCAGCAGTGGGTGCTAAGTATACTTGAACACCTTTCTGATACATGGCCATACGGGCCAAAGGCATATAATTCTCCCAGCAGATGAGCCCGCCAATCTTTCCCAAAACGGTATCGAAACAAGACAGTGTACTGCCGTCATCTTCTCCCCAAATCACTCTTTCTTGAGCCGTAGGCTTTATTTTCCGATGCTTTCCTAAGAATGCTCCATCAGAACCGAAGTAGAACATACTGCAATAAAGCGTTCCAGAAGTGGCGTCTTTTTCATTGACACCAATCACCAAAAAAGAGTTAGCTTCCTTCGCCATCTGCCCAAGTCTTTCGCAAGAAGCATCTCCTTCCGTAATGGACGAATCCCAATAGCGTTGCCAAAGTGCTCGCCCCTCCTCCTTTCTGCTGCCTACCACCGTACCGAAACTCAGTCCACGTGGATAAGCGGATATAAAGGCTTCTGGAAATAGCATCAGTCGGGCACCATTCGCCTTAGTCACAAGTCCTTCTACTTTTTGAAGCGTGGCTTCTAGGTCAAATAAAACAGGTGCGGCCTGTATGACTGCTACTTTAAATTGAGACATTCGGGAAAGTTAGGATAATTAATTCAGCTCTAGAAGAACAAATAATTAGACTCGTTTTATTTAGATTACATTATGAAGAAAACAATTGTCCTCTTGCTTAGCCTTGCATTTTTTGGCCAAGTATCAAAAGCTCAGAACCTAAAATGCAGTGATTTTAAAACAGGTACATTTTTATTACCCAAAAGCGACCTCATACCATTCTCATTCAGAATAGTCCGAACTGATACTCGACAAACGGAACAAGCTTTTGATATACCAGACTCTCTTGTAAACTCTGTTCCTACAGAAATGCATTATGAAACGATCCGTTGGACAGGCGAATGTTCATATGTACTTATATACGACTCTGGAAAAATGGAACTTGATCCTTTCATGGTACAAACGAATGCTGCAGGAGGCTTAGCAGTTAAGATAAATAGTATCGGGCAAGTCTGTGCCAGTTACGAGGCTATTGGAATAGTAGATGGTGAGAAAATAGTAATGACTGGAAAACTTTGCAAAGAAGGTGGCTAAGCTAATTTCGATTACATTTCTAACTCTATTGCAACCAAACTAAGCTTTAGAATCTATGAACTTAGCAAACTTCTGATTTGCCAAGTAAACCACTACTCCACCGGTTAAGCACATTAACAAGCCATAAGTGGCCGGTGCTATTACAAACTCCGAATTATTGTAGAACTCCAGTCAGTACAATTGGATATATACTGAATGCCGATGAGTATATCTACGGTATTTTGATAAGGAGAAACCTGCCCTTATGGCCTAGCTGATTTCAGCTAAAATCGTTCCGAGCAGGGTATTAAATATATTATCGTATTTGATAAGTGCATCTAAATCCATATATTTCCTTACACGCTGCTCTTGAGTGCTCAAGGGTATTTCAATAAACACGAATCAATACCAAAACGTAAAAATTATGGAAACCGCTTTATTATCAATGGCCCAACAGTTTTCAGGGCTACCCATGGAAGCTCTTATCGGGGGCCCTCTCAATGCCGCTGCCAACGCAAATGCAGCAATGGCGATTACGCAAACAAAATTCATGTTGGACACCTGTTTTATCACTAAAGAGATAGCAGCACAACCAGCGCAAACGGGTACACCGGCAACAGCCACAACGCCTGAGAAAATTGGTACCCCTCCTATCCCGAAACATACGGAGTATTCTCCTATTATGATCGTGATGTCACTCACCAGGTCGGTGATTACACCGGGAACTCCTGGCAGCCCTGCCATAGCTGCGGTACCTGCAGATCCGGCTACAAATGCTCCTGCCATACCAGCAGTGCCCGCAGTACCTGCTACGGCAGCCATCATTCAGAACGTGACTACGCAATTCAACTTACCCATGTTGACCGTTGTGCCATTGAATTCTTTAGCAGTTGATAGCGTGGATATTGGGTTTGAAATGGAAGTAAAGTCTAGCTTTTCTCAAGAAGAGTCTAAGTCTTCAGAACAATCCAGAAAAGCAGAAGGGAGCTTTGAAGCCAAAGCAGGTTGGGGACCATTTTCAGTGACTGTAAAAGGAAGTGCAAGTTATGATTCCAAAGACACTTCTGCTTCGAACTCACACTACCAAAAGAGTAACTCGGCCAAGTACACGGTGAATGTGCATGCCGGACAATTACAAATGCCAAAGGGTGTGAATACTATTATTGAAGCCTTTACGCAAGCGATTCAACCAATTACGCTAAGTACTACCTAGGGTCATTGTTAGCAACAAGTACTGTAAAGTAACTTCAAACAAAAGTTGATGTCAAAAGACATCAACTTTTGTTGAATACCACACATTAGTTTTAAAATATGGCCAAATCGTTTAATCCCGAATTTAAAAACGAGTTAGATATTGAATCTATCATTAGTGCTCCGTTGGTGGCGGCCTCTAAAGCCAACGTTGTAATGGTGACAGGCCAGACTCGCTTTTTATTAGACTATTGTTTTAAAAAAATAGAAGTGGATGGTAAAGCGTCTTATGAGCCTCAAATGATTGAAATGTCAATGACTCGAGGAACCATAGAAAAAACTGAGGCCACTGAATCAACACCCGCTAGCAACTATATCAGAACGGATGAAATGAAATTCAATATTCCTCTCCTCTGTTTGGTTCCCCTAAGCTCATTAGCCATAGACAAGGTAACGGTTGACTTTGACCTAGAAATCACCTCTGCTTCATCAAAAGTCTACACCCCTGGTGTTGGAAAAAACCAGATACTCGACAAAAAGGCCCAGTTAAACGGAAGAATTGGCAATGACTCAAAAAATGCTGATCGCAAGAACAGTAACAATCGTCAAGTCAATAGCAGACTAAAGGTGGGCATAAACGCTTCACCCTTGCCACTACCACAAGGTGTACTCACCATTATAGACTTATACACTAAAAACATTCAACCACTACCAAAAGAAAAAGAACCTGATCAATTGTCAGAATAAAGAATAAAATCATGATAAACTCAGACCAAAGTATACCATGCCCGGTATGTCAAACGAAAACTCCCTTTGACACAAAGCAACTCCTGATGGGTGTCAAGTTTACCTGTCCAAAATGTCAAGCTGCTATTGGCCTATCGGACGAAAGCAAGCCTATAGTACAAGAAACCATGACAAAGTTTGAAGAAATAAAAGGTGATTTTTCAAAATAGGAATTGATGATAGTGAACGGATGATCAAATTCAAATCCATAATCAACAACCTTAAGAAAGCCCTAATTCGAACCGTAGGCCTGTCACCTATAACCATAAAGGCTAAGTCTGATAGCGTCTCGAATCGTGCCCACAAGAAATCCACCTTAGAAGCGAAGAGCAGCGTAAGACCAAAGGCCATCACTGGTGTGACAATCAGTAATATTGAATACGATATATTACTACAGGAACCCATTCAATTATCAGCACTACAAAGAGCTGTACGTGATGCCAGTAAGGTATATTTTAGTCAGCTGGAGCCTCGATCATTTTTTTCGATACGAACAACAGGCGTTCATGTTCATGGAAATGGTCGTCCCTTGCCATTGGGAGTACAAAAGGCACGTGAAATTCTTACACAAACGAATAACAATTAATCGCCCATAGTTATGATCAGTTTCAAATCTTTTGTAACCGCCATTCATGATGCCATTATAAATGCTAGTGACTCTCTCATGGACAAAAACGTGGGACTCTTAGATAAGTATTTTGAGGAAACGGTCAAAGAGGTAACAAATGAGGAGACTAAAGAGATTACTCAAAAAACCATCCTAGACCCGAAAACGGTTATCCTTGAATATCCTACTGCCGATATTGATGGTAATCAAATCATGAACGAGGTACACGTACCGTTAATCACTTTGGTACCATTACAAATGTCTCAAGTAGAAAAAGCAGTTGTGACTGCCGACTTTGAAATGGAAATTGTCAACGGAGAGATTGAATTAAGCTTTCCTAAGAAAAGCAGCGGACTGAGCTTCTTGAAGAAACCAAAAAAGAACAGTGCCAAACTAGAAATAACCATTACTCCACAAGAAACCTCAGAAGGTCTGAAGGTATTGGTAGAAGGTTATGAGTCTATTTTGAAGAGACAAATTAGTTAGTCCTTGAAAGAATTCACCTCTTTCGGCAATGGAAGAGTTCCAGTGGTGTGCCGAAATTTCCCCCTTCCTATTCCCTATGCATGTTCGAAAGCTGGGAGAAAATTTATGATCTCGCAACACGCTGATTACTAGAACGATCTTAAGGGTCAAAAAATAATTTTCATTTTTACTGTCATATTTTGGTCACGCCTGTCACTAATATGAGTAGACAGTGAAAAATCCCGAATTCAAGGACTTGGAAGAGCAACGTTTTAAAGACGTACTAGAAAACAACAAAGAGAAGATCTATAGAATCTGTAAGGTATATGCCGTTTCTCCGATTGAGCCCCAAGACCTTTTTCAAGAAGTAGTTTTCCAGATCTGGAAGTCACTGGATTCCTTTAAAGGCAATTCGGGTATCAATACTTGGGTATATAAGATCGCACTTAACGTAGGCCAGCGGTCTAAGTTGAAACTGGAAAATCATAATGGCAAGACGGTTCGCTTGGACTCGATTCTTTTCACCCCTGTGCATACAGAAGATGTGAGTCAAGAGGCGCGTTATCAAGCCCTCCGCGATTGTATAGCGATCCTTAACGAAAGTGATCAATCGCTAATGGTATTGTACCTAGAG
Source organism: uncultured Roseivirgaceae bacterium (assembly GCA_964352205.1). GTDB lineage: Bacteria > Bacteroidota > Bacteroidia > Cytophagales > Cyclobacteriaceae > Roseivirga. The sequence continues at coordinate 176,578 of CAYGQO010000007.1, read as the reverse complement.
GATTTGCCTTACAAGGAAATCGCTTCCATTACTGGCCTCACTGACAACCATGTGGCGGTAAAAATGAAGCGCATTAGGAAATTATTATTTGAATGTATTACTCCAAAATTAGGATAAGATGGTAGAGCAAGAGCTAAAAGACATATGGAGAAATTCTTCCCAAGTAGAAAAGATAAAGTTTGATCTCTCACGATTGTTGATAGACCTCAACAATAAAGCAACCAACCTGAATAAGGTCATCAAGAAGCGCGACAGACGAGAGATTATTGCTTCTGTGCTAGCTTCTCTGTTGTTTATGTACTTGGCTTATGCTGTACCATTTGTTATCGCACGAATAGGCTGCGTTCTAGCCATTGGCGCATTTACATATTTGATTTTCAAACTGAGAAACAACAGATTGCTTAAAAAGCCGATTGATTTAACCCTATCGTTTAAAGATCAGTTAGCACGTCAAAAGCAAAACATGGAGCAAGAAGCTAGGCTTCTCAACAATGTATTCTACTGGTACATACTACCTCCGTACATTGCCCAAGTCGTTTTTATATTCGGTATTGGTGATCCTTCGGCCATCGGTTGGGACTCCAGTCTATTAGATCATCTTCCAGTCACAATGGCAGGTAAATTTCGCTTTATTACCATCATATCCCTATTCAACATCTTCGTGGTATGGCTGAATAAAAGAGCGGTAAAGAAAAACATCATGCCGATTATTGAAGAGATAGACAGGCTACAACAACAATTAGAAAAAGAAGATTAAGGTCACAATACCCAAAACAAAGACAAATGAGAAATCTAATCATCAGTATCGTATTATTACTCACAGTAAACACTGCTTTGGCGCAAAAGGAGTCTGAAAACCAAAAGAAGGTCGCAAAGGCGTTCACAGAAAACTTTAATTCCGATAACGCTGAGGCCATTTTCGCCATGTTCAACCCTCAGATGAAGCAAGCAGTACCGCAAGATGCCCTTAATAACTTTTTGAGCGGGCTAAAAGCTCAAGCAGGTAAAATACAAAGTCGGGAATTCATCAAGTTCTCCAACGGAACTGTAGCCTTTTATAAAACAACGTTCGAACGTGGTGTCTTTGGGCTTAACCTTTCCATTGACGGTGATCATAAAATCAACGGTCTGCAAGTGATTCCTCATCAAGAAGAGGTAGAGACACCAAAACTGACGCGTAACACCACGCCAATGATTCTCCCATTTAAAGAAGAATGGAGCGTATTCTGGGGTGGAGATACTGAAGAACAGAATTATCACGTGACTACAGAGTCGCAAAAGGGCGCTTTCGATATAGTAATCAGAGACGAAAGAGGATCATCCTTCAAAACAGATGGTCGCACCAATGAAGACTATTATGTCTTCGGAAAGGAACTGATTGCCCCTGCCGCAGGTGAGGTGGTATTGGTCGTTGACGGTATAAAGGACAATATTCCCGGACAACTGAATCCTGTTTATGTTCCTGGGAATACCGTCATCATTAAAACTCCTAATGACGAATACCTATTCTTTGCCCATTTTAAGCAACACTCTATTGTGGTCAAACAAGGACAACAAGTGAGACAAGGCGAACTGTTAGGCCTTACTGGCAACTCAGGGAATTCCTCGGAACCACACCTGCACTTTCACATTCAGAATGTGGAGAATATGATCAATGCCACAGGAGCTAAAAGCTACTTTGCAGAAATCCTCGTTAATGGAGAGCTAAAGAAAGACTACTCTCCTGTTCGGGGTGAAAAGATTAAGAATAAGTAAACGATTGGTTCACTAAATTACTGAGATTGCATATGATCCTAGTATAGCTAGGTTTGAGTGCAATCTCTTTTTTTAGCCCTTTGAATAAGCTGATGATGCAAGAATCCATTGATGGTGCGAGAAACTTATTAAATACAAAAGACTTTGGAATCCTTTCTACCCTGTCTTTAAAATTGGGTGGATTCCCTTTTGGCTCGGTTGTCCCCTACTGCCTGGATGGAGAAGGCATGCCCGTAATTCTTGTCTCTACCATTGCGGAGCACACCAAGAATATACTCCATGATAACCGTTGTTCTATCACGGTGATATCAGAAAACACAGACGTTCAGGCCAATGGCAGGCTCACTATTATCGGGAATATGGAAGCTATAACGGATGAAAAAGATGTCAGCGAGCGCTATTATCGACATTTCCCAAAGTCGAGGGCCTACAGTCAAACGCATGACTTTTCCTTCTACCGACTGCGTCCGATTGCTGTCAGATTTATTGGTGGCTTTGGCGCAATACATTGGCTGGAAGTCTCAGACTTTCTTTTCAAAAATCCATTTCACGGGAAAGAAGAAGTTAGCATTGTGGACCACATGAATGCGGATCATCATAAGGACCTTTTGAGTTATTGCACCTTTTACAAGCAGATGGAAATTGTGCCTGATGACTCTATACGCATGGCTGGTATTGATGGCTTTGGTTTTGATGTATTTGTCAACGAGCAAAAGGTCAGGTTTACTTTTGACCGAACGATTAGTAATGCTGGAGAAGCCAGAGCGGCCATGGTAGCACTTTCCAAACGAGTTAAATAGTGTTTCTCTTTATTGATTAGGGGTATCATGTCTCTCTTCATTTTTGGCTTGAACCAAAAACGAAGCAAAAAATTCAAGGCTGTGTCGAAAATGACTAAAATTCAAGGGTTTATCGCTCAAAACCTTCAAACTCGCTGCGCTCAGACATGGAAGATTTTTTAACCGCGCTACCCATTGAATTTCTTAACGCATTTACGCCAATGCCCATACGGAACCACAATTTTGGACAAGTATTTGTAAAATAGAGAAGCCAGTACGGCCATGGTAGCACTTTCCAAAGGAGTTAAATAGTGTTTCTGTTGATTGATTGGGGAATTAAAGAATGTCTCCCTTCATTTTTGGCTTGAACCAAAAACGAAGCAAAAAATTCAAGGCGGTGTCCGTTAAGCTGATTGCTTGAACTTGGCAAACTTCTGATTTGCCCAGTAAACGACTACGCCTCCGGTTAAGAACATCAACAAGCCATATACGGCTGGTGCAATAGCAAACTCTGAATTATTGAGCAATACCACGGCAATGGAAATCGCCAAAGTGCCATTCTGAATGCCCGACTCTATTGAAATAGACAAGGCAGCTTTGTCATTAAGGTTAAAGAGTTTAGCCACACGGTATCCAATAAACATGGTGACAACATTCAATACCAAGGCCACAAGACCAGCCTCTTGCAAATAAGGAATCATGTTGTCCTTCTCTTTGATGCATAAGCCAACGATCACCAACATAATAACTACCCCAGAAGCGATCCGCACCGGTTTTTCCATTTTATGAGCAAAGCCAGTCTTGTATTTACGGATCATCATGCCAATGATTATCGGTATGATAATGATGACCATCACTTGTAGAATGGTTTGAACTACATCAAGCTTGATCACCTCACTTTTATCCATAAACTGCTCTAGGGCAATGTTGACGATAAAAGGAATGGTGAGAATGGTAATAAAGCTACTAAAGGCGGTCAGCGTTACGGATAGTGCTGTATTACCCTTTGCCATATGGGCAATTAGATTAGAAGTTGGTCCACCAGGACAAGCGGCTAAAATCATAATCCCTACTGCAATTTCAGGCCTCAGGTCAAATATTGAAGCGATCCCAAATCCGATCAATGGAAGTAGTATAATCTGACTGACCAATCCAACAATAACTGCTTTGGGGTAGACTAATACACGTTTAAAGTCATCGGTAACGAGGGAAAGCCCCATGCCTAGCATGATAATGAACAAGGAAGCTGCCAGTATAATCGTTGATAATTGATCCATAAAAAGTAAGGTTGAATCCCAAGCTACCAAAAATCAGAATAGAAACACATCCACTCATCAGACACAGTCGGGAAGAAACCATTATTTTTGAGACAGATTCATTCTATGTCAGAAATCAAGTCTACCCGTATCAATAAATACCTCAGTGAAGTTGGCTATTGCTCTCGAAGGGCAGCAGACAAACTGATCGAACAAGGAAAAGTCACCATCAATGGCAAGGTGCCTGAAATGGGCACTAAGATTCAAGAAGGTGACGAGGTACATGTCAATGGAAAATTGATCTCTGAGCCAAAGGCTAAAAAGAACGTGTATATCGCCTTCAATAAGCCCGTTGGGATTGTTTGTACTACAGATGTCGGTGTAGAAAAAGACAACATCATCGATTTTATCAACTACCCTAGTCGAATTTTCCCGATCGGACGACTAGACAAACCCAGCGAAGGCCTGATCTTCTTAACCGATGATGGAGACATCGTCAATAAGATTCTTCGTGCTCGAAATCATCACGAAAAGGAATACATGGTCACAGTGAACAAGCGCATCCGACCGGACTTCGCCAAGAAGATGAGTAATGGCATTCCTATTCTCGACACGGTAACCAGAAAGTGCGAAGTGGAAGTATTGAGCGACTTCAGATTCCGAATAGTCTTGACACAAGGCCTCAATCGCCAGATTAGAAGAATGTGTGAGTATTTGGGCTATCGTGTGACCAAGCTAAAGCGAACTCGCATCATGAATGTGGGCCTTGATGTTCCTGTTGGCAAATGGCGTGACCTCACGGAAAAAGAACTGAGAGAGATCAACCGATTAGTTTCGGACTCTGCCAAAACGCATGATTAGACTATGGCTAAAAAAGTACCCTTTTATGCCCTTTGGGATTTTAAGTCTCTACCATCGATACTGATAGTCATCACAATTTGTCTTTGTTTCTTATTCTTTCCAGTAATCAAAGATGGAATCAACAGTCTGAGGCTTGCCAAATTAGATGGCTATGCTGAAGGTTATATCCTCAATATAAAAGAGCAGGACTACATTCATCAATCAAAAGAGGGAAACAAGATTGAGCTTGCACCTTATATAATTAAGTACGAGTACTATGTCGAAGACATTGCTTATGAAAATACTGAAACTATAGATCCAATGAAATGGAGAAACCATTTGAAGGCTATAAAAAAAGACACATCTGATTTTTCGTTTCTTGTGAGATATAGTACAAAAAACCCTTCTAAAGCACTCTTACAGCTGCGTTTCTAATACATCAACTATATTCCCTGCCATTGTTAGTGTCATCACCAACAATAAACACCCACGATAAGACCCAGTCAGAATCTCATAAGGAAGACTACAACTCATGCATCAGAGTCTCCTGCGGAAGACTCTAATGGTGAGAAACACCAATCCCCAATTTCCCCCTTGTCTTCCGAAGGTTTACCGTAGGGAGAAATAAATATCCATAAAAAAACTACACTACTTCATAAGAGTCTCCTACGGAAGACTCTGATGCTGATGAGCCTCCTCTGTGTCGTTTATATACTTGTGAAGTTGATAGAATCTATTGACCTTCAACTATGGAGACTTGGATAGCATTATTACGAGGCATTAACGTAGGTGGAAAGCACATGCTGCCCATGAAAGAGCTTACTAGTCTCATGGCAGCGAATGGCTTTTCCGATGTTAAAACCTATATACAAAGTGGCAATGTGGTTTTCAAAAGTGCATCAAAGCCCTCTGATGAAATTGGAACACTGATCAAAGGAAAGTTCGGTTTCAAACCCTCAGTATTCATCTTAAGCGCTTCGGAACTGAAAGAAGCTGCTACGAACTGTCCCTATCAAACCGATATCGGTAAAACGGTACACTTCTTCTTCTGCGACCAGGTCCCTCAAGCCGTGGATTATGAGTTTTTGGATGGATTGAAAGCTCCTTCGGAGGATTATCAGTTCATTGACAAAGTATTCTATTTGTACGCACCAGATGGCATTGGTAGGTCCAAGCTTGCCGAAGAAATGGGAAGGACTTTTAAGGATGTCACAATGACCGCCCGAAACCTCAATACGATTAATAAGCTGATCGAAATGGTAGGGTAATCTATTAACATCTCTTCATATCCTTCGACAGAGTCTCCTGCGGAAGACGCTGATGGTGAGGAGTGAGAATGATTCAGTCAGTCTGCTGACTACACGAATGGAACCACTACTTCATATACAGCCCACACTACAACGGCTATCATCAATACTTTGAAATTACAGCCTGTTCCTTTTTGGAACTTGTTCATTTTTGGATAAAACTTTTTCATATCGCCTACTCTTTTGCTTGCATCAAGATATTGATTAGCTACCTCAAAATGGATTAAAAGGCATTAATAATAATTAAGACCCATAAAACCCTCAAAGTTTCATCAGAGTCTACCCGTTTCCCCCGTCTTCCGAAGGTTTACTGTAGGGAGAATTACCCAAATATCTACGCTCCATCAGAGTCTCCTTCGGAAGACTCTGATGGTAAGAAAGAAACACCAATTCCCTATTTCCCTAATTAACCAATTACCTATTACTCAATTCCCACTTGTCTTCCGAAGGTTTACCGTAGGAAGAATCACCCAATTCCACGCCTCTTATCCTAAAGCATTTTGCCATACCGCTTTATTCGGTTTACCTTAAGAACACTTATAAAAACAACCGAACCTACTATGAAAAAGCTAATCATGGCCATACTGGCCTTGACCTTCTCTTTTACGGCAATGGCCCAAGATGCTCCTGCCAAAGCCAAAAAGAACAAAAACTTACCCCTAGAAGCAGGAAGGACCTTTGAGTTTGACTTGTCAGAAGGTTCTTGGATAGCCCTAGATGTAAGCCCTGATGGAAAAACCATCGTATTCGACTTTTTAGGAGATATCTATACCATCCCCATCAAAGGCGGCAATGCTACCCAGCTGACTGAAGGTATGCAGTTCGATGCACAGCCTCGCTTTAGTCCTGACGGAAAGAAAATCATCTTTATTTCAGATGAGTCAGGAGGAGAAAACGTCTGGACCCTTAACCTTGAAGACAAAGAGAAGAAGCAAATCACAAAGGGTAATACCAGCAGATACCAAGGCCCAGAATGGACGCCTGACGGTAAATACATGATCGCCTCTAAGCAAGCGAGAAGCTCACATAAATTATGGTTATATCATGTAGATGGAGGTTCTGGTACAGCCATGGTGATGGAACCCAACAACCTGAGAATGCTAGAAGGCGCTTTTAGCAATAACGATCAGTTCGTATGGTTTTCAAGAAGAAGTGGATCTTCTACCTACAACGCTCCAATGCCTCAATATCAGATTTCTAAGTACGATCGCGTAACGGGAGAAATGATCACCCAAACCTCTCGATATGGTTCAGCTTTCAGACCTACACCAAGTCATGACGGAAAATGGTTGGCTTATGCCACCAGACATGAAACGCATACGGGATTAATTCTAAGAAATATCGAGACCGGGGATGAAAGCTGGTTGGCTTACCCTATTCAGCATGACGATCAAGAATCGAGGGCTTCAAGAGATGTACTTCCAGGTTTTTCATGGACACCAGACGACAAGAGCATTGTGATCTCTTACGGAGGTAAAATTCACAAAATCGATGTAGCAAATAAGAAAGCGACCGAAATTCCTTTTCGTGTTAACAGTAAAATTGAATTGGGCCCAGAGCTAGATTTTGACTACCCTATTTCTGATGACCCTCAGTTTACGGTTACGCAAATTAGAGACGTAGCACCATCGCCTGATGGAAAGCAATTGGCTTTTACTGCCTTAAACGAGGTGTATTTAGTCGATCTACCGAATGGAACACCTAAGAAGCTTTTAGACCTTGATGAAACTCAGGCCGAGCCAGTTTGGTCTCCTGATGGCCAATGGTTAGCCTTCGTTACTTGGCAAGCTGAAGGCGGAAAAGTCTATAAAGTAAGGCCAAATGGTAGCAACCTAACGCAACTCAATAAAGAGGATGGCGTCTTCCAGAGTCCTGCTTGGAGTAATGATGGCTCTAAAATCGTATTGATCAAAGGGCAATCGGAAGATTTCAGAAACGCACTACAAAGAACTGCCTTTAGGGGAACAAGTGACTTAATCTGGGTTTCTGCTGATGGCTCTGGCAATAACTTTATCAGCTATACCAATGGTCGATCGAATCCACACTTTGTCAAAAACTCTGATCGCATCTATTTATCAAGTGGAAGAGGCTTGCTCTCTATCCGCTGGGATGGTACAGATGAGAAATCGCATGTACAGGTAAGAGGAAAAGCAGCTGCTGGTTCTTCCAACGCACCGAGAGCTTCTTGGATAGAAATGGCTAGAGAAGGCGATCAAGCCCTTGCCGCTGTTGGGATGGATCTCTTTGTAGTTACCGTACCGCAAGTGAGTGATGAAGCTCCTACCATTTCGGTTGCTAATGCCAAAAACGCTGCTTTCCCTTCGCGAAAGCTAACAGATATTGGTGGTCAGTTCCCTGCTTGGGGCTGGGACAATAATGTAGTGCACTGGGCAGTAGGAAATGCACATGTCGCTTACAACCTGAGTGACGCTAAAGCATTCGAAGCACAAAAAGCTGCTGACGCAAAAGCGAAGAAAGAAGCGGATAAAGTAGAAAAAGACGATGCCGAAGAAGAAACTGATGATATAGAGGAAAAGGAAGACAAGCCTAAAGACTACGCGCCCACGGAACGTAGAATCGAAGTAAAGGCTGATCGCGATATTCCGAAGGGAACCATCCTTCTTAAGAATGCACGCCTTCTGATAATGAAGAACAACGAGGTGCTTGAAGGCACTGACATCTTAATCGAAAACAATCGCATCAAAGAGATTGGTAAGAATATTCAAGTGGGCCGAAGAGTCAAGGTAATTGACGCAACTGGCAAAACAATCGTGCCAGGCTATGTGGATACCCATTCTCATTTCCGTCACCCTGTAAACTTACACCGTGGACAGTTCTGGCCTTATTTAACCAACCTTGCTTTTGGCGTGACTACAACTCGCGACCCGCAAACTGCCACGACTGATGTGCTGACTTATGGTGATTTAGTGGATGCGGGTAAGTTAATCGGCCCAAGAATCTACTCTACTGGACCAGGTATTTTCGGTAGTGAAAATGTAAGCAGTCTAGAACACGCCCGTAAAGTAATGACGCGTTACAGCTCATACTACAATACTAAGACGGTGAAGATGTATGGTGCGGGAAATCGTCAACAAAGACAGTGGATCATTCAAGCCGCTTATGAGCAAAACATTATGCCTACTACAGAGGGTGGTCTTGACTTCAAGAATAACTTGACACAAGTAATTGATGGTTATCCCGGTCACGAGCACTCCTTCCCTATTTTCCCACTATACAAAGACGTTATCGATATGGTGGCCTTTTCGAGAACAGTGTACACGCCTACCCTTTTGGTAGCTTATGGAGGGCCTTGGACAGAGAATTATTTCTACGCCACCGAGAATCCTCACGCTGATCCGAAGTTAACGCACTTTATGCCTCATTGGAACTTAGATTCTAGAACTAGAAGACGTAATGCAGGTTGGTTTATGGAAGATGAATATGTGCATGTAGAGCAATCTACCTTTGCCAAAGACTTGGTAGAGGCCGGTGGACGTGCTGGTGTTGGTAGTCATGGACAATTACAAGGCCTAGGCTATCACTGGGAGCTTTGGGCTGTACAGTCCGGTGGAATGAAGGAATATGATGCCCTCAGAGTCGCTACGATTATTGGCGCTGAGGCGATCGGCCTAGAACAAGACTTAGGTAGTTTAGAAGTGGGTAAACTAGCCGATCTTCTCATTCTAAATAGCAATCCATTAGACAACATTAAGAACTCAAAAGACATCAGTCACGTGATGTTCAATGGCAGATTATATGAAGGCAATACGCTGGATGAAGTTCATCCGAAGCAAAAGAAAATGCCAAAGTTCTGGTGGCAAGACTATGCGCCAAAGGGTGTTCCTGGTATCAAAAAATAAAACGGAAAGCATTAAAAACAAGAAGCCGCTTCAACATCTCGAGGCGGCTCTTTATTCAACTAAATTAAGGAGACTAACCCTTAATACCGACAATTCATCCTTAGACTAATAGCGTTCCCTTTAAGCCTATTGTCCTTCAATCGAATTGAACTTCTTCAACTGTTGTAACTGTGCATTTACGCTTTACCATCTCTGCAATTTGAGCATTCTAAAGTCTAAATAGGTCAGTGAATTCAACCATATTTAAAACTATGTGCTTTTGACTAAAGACCCTGTTTCATGCTAAATTTGATCCTATGATTTCTAGACAATGGAAGTGCGTTTTAAGAGAAGAGGCTCATGATGCGTATATCAAATTCCTTCATGAGGTTGTTTTCGCTGAAGCAAAAGTCTTACCTGGTTTTGTGAAGGCTGATATCTACAAGAGAAAGACTCAAAGTGGTTTAGAGTTTCAAGTCAGCACACTTTGGAAAGACGAAGAATCAATCAAATCATTTGCCGGAGATGACATCTCCGTGGCCATGGTACCCGAAGAAGCACAACGGATGATGGTCTCCTTTGATCAGTCCGTGGTACACTATGAAACAGTCTGACTGCTATTATTTAACGAAAGAAAGTAGAGATAATTTATGTAAACTGAAACAAGGTAAAATTTAATGCGTATAATTACACATATAAAAGTGTAAAAAAGCACCATCAATATGGCAAAAGCATACACCCCTTCAGACCCCTCTCTAATTCTAAATGAGCCAGTTGCGGTCTATGGACAAGCTAATTACTACGCACTTGCCCAGCAAAGCATATCCAAAGATTACATTAAACACGTGCTGGGTGTTTCTAAGCTCAGCATCAATGAGCTAATTGATATCATTCCAATTTCCATTGACACCTACAAGCGTAAAAGCCAGTTTAACTCCAATGTTACAGAGAAAGTACTTGAAATAGAGCAAGTTTATAATACTGGCTTAAAAGCTTTCGGAGAGGGTTTTCATCATTGGATGAATACTGAAAACATAGCGATTGGTGGCATTACTCCAAAGTCTTTATTGTCCAATAGTTTTGGCATCCGCAGGCTAATGGATGAAATAGGCCGTATGGAACATGGCGTACTGGCCTAATGATAATCTATCGCATCAGTAGTCTTAAGTATGCAAATGACCTCTCGGGAACAGGTGCTGGTCTGTATGGCGGCCGATGGAATCCTAGAGGTGTTAATTTGCTCTATACAGCTGGTAACATCTCATTGGCTTGTCTAGAATACTTAGCACATAACTTCCATGTGATGCAAACCACCTCTATATGTCTGAGTAAAATCGAAATTCCGGCAGATAGTTCTATTCAAGAAATCACTAAAAAAGAACTCCCGAAAGACTGGAAGGAAAAATCTTACGAGCCATTTTCCACTCAGCAATTAGGCCTAGCTTTCTCTGAGCATTCTCAATGCTATATTTTGAAAGTCCCTTCAGCAATTGTACCCGATGAGTTTAACTACTTATTGAACCCCTTACACCCCATGCACAGTCAAACCATCATAAAAGAACAGGTTACACCATTTCAAATGGATAAAAGGTTATTCGGAATGTAAGGTTTTATAAACTTGAGAGGTAATGGGTTTGCTTTTAACTCAACACTATTTTTTGAATCCCGCAAAGATCGATTCTTAGTCCAAATCGCATCCTAATTCTGTATCACAGCACCTTGAAAGGTGAATAAATTATAATGATGTATTTTAGGGTATAAGACCTTAAACTATTACTCCATGTTAGCTCCTCTCAAAAGGCTCAAAAATAGCTTGAGCCTATTCGTATTTTCTATTCTGGTAATTACTGTAAGCTGTCAGTCTAATCGTACTGATAAAGTACTAGTGTTTACTAAAACTGCTGGCTATCAACATGGCTCCATTCCTACTGGTGTAGCAGCCATACAAAAGCTTGGTGCTGAAATGGGTTTTGAAGTAGACACTACCTCCGATGCTTCATGGATAAAAGAAGAGGTTTTGACAGAATATACCGCGGTAATTTTCTTAAGTACAACGGGCAACATACTTGATCACTATCAGCAAGCAGACTTTGAGCGCTTTATTCAAGCTGGTGGTGGCTTCGTTGGCATACACGCTGCAGCCGACACTGAATACGAATGGCCTTGGTATAATCAGCTTGTGGGCGCTTACTTTTTAAGTCACCCGCAACAGCAAGAAGCAACACTCAAGGTTATCGATTCATCTCATCCAGCAACTAGTGAATTGCCTACTGAATGGCGTCACTTCGATGAATGGTACAACTATCGTGATATTGCAAGCGGTATTAATGTCTTATTGAATCTGGATGAGTCGACTTATGAAGGCGGAGCAAACGGCACAAATCATCCCATTGCATGGAATCGAGAATTTGACGGTGGCAGAATGTTCTACACAGGCCTTGGTCATACAAATGAAGCTTATGCAGACCCACTCTTCTTGAAACACCTCAGCGGTGGAATTCAATATGTCTTATCAGGAAAGAAAAAAGATTACACCAGAGCAACATCCCAGAGAGTGCCCTTAGAAAATCGCTTCGAAAGAGATGTACTACTAACCAACCTTAACGAGCCAATGGAATTAGATTACTTGCCGAACGATAAGATATTATTCATCGAACGGGGAGGTGATTTAAAACTCTTTAACCTCCAATCAAACGTAGGTAAAACAGTCGCCCATATCAATGTTGACTACGTGGCCGAAGACGGGCTACTTGGTCTGGCAGTCGATCCTAACTATCCATCCAATAACTGGATCTACCTTTTCTACACTCCCAAAAATGCCACTAAGCAACAAAGGCTTTCACGCTTTACACTGACGAACGATGAACTAGATTTTGATTCCGAGAAGATTATGCTCGAATTCCCAAGCACAAGAGCGTGTTGTCACTCTGGTGGTTCCTTGGAGTTTGATGCAGATGGTAATCTCTATATATCTACTGGTGACAACACGAATCCCTTTGAATCGGACGGCTTCTCTCCTAGCGATGAACGACCGGGGCGATCAGTTTGGGATGCACAGAAGTCTAGCGCCAACACAAATGACTTACGTGGCAAAGTAATAAGGATAAAGCCTGAGGCAGATGGCACTTACTCCATTCCTAAAGGTAACTTGTTTGAAGATAATGATCCGAAGACACGTCCTGAAATCTATGTGATGGGCGTTCGAAATGCCTTTAGACTATCGGTAGATCAAGGGAATGGTAATGTCTATTGGGGAGATGTAGGGCCTGATGCTGGTAAGGCTGATTCGCTTCGGGGCCCATATGGCATAGATGAAATCAATCAAGCCAAGAACCCTGGCAACTGGGGCTGGCCATATACCCGAGGTAACAATATACCTTATTGGGACTACGACTTTGCGAAGAAACAATCACGCAAGCCCTTTGACCCAAACAACCTGATTAATGATTCTCCGAATAACACAGGTATTCAAAACTTACCTCCGGCACAGTCCTCCTTCATTTGGTATCCATACAATGCCTCACCAGAATTCCCTTGGGTAGGTTCAGGGGGAAGAACTGCCATGGCTGGACCAATATTCCGTAAGGCATCTATCGATCAGTCAGCCAGTACCTTTCCAGACTACTTTGAAGGAAAACTCTTCATTTATGAGTGGATGCGTGACTGGATATTTTTAGTGACGATGGATGAAAACAGTGATTTCGTTAAGGCAGAGCCATTTATGGCCAATGCTGAATTTCACAACCCTATTGACATGGTTTTCGGTAAAGATGGAAGCCTATATATTATTGAGTATGGTGAGAGTTGGAATACGCAAAACTTAGATGCTCAGCTTAACAAAATTAGCTTTGTAGCCGGAAACAGAGCACCAATTGCACAAATCAGCGTAGATAAAGCCATAGGAGCAGCTCCACTAGCCGTCAAATTCTCTGCACAAGCATCGGAAGATTTAGAGGGAAGTGAATTATCTTATGAATGGAGTTTTGGGAATAATTTAGGCACAAGTTCTGAAGTCAACCCATCTTTTACTTTCACTGAGCAAGGGAGTTATCAGGTGTCACTTACTGTAACAGATACGGAAGGGCTCACTTCAATAGCAAATTATGAAATCGCTGTCGGCAACGCACCTTCAAAAATTGACGTCAAGTTCAATTCTGAGAATACTTTCTACAATAGCCCTTCAACATTAGGTTATGAGGTGAGCATACAGGATGTAGAAGATGGTAACATCTCACCTAATGATGTACTTGTGAGTTTAGAATTTTTACCTGAAGGTAAAGCCCAAATAACCGAACAAGTCGGTCATCAAATAGAACTAGACATCAAAGGAAAAAAGCTCATAGATGCATCCGACTGTAAGGCCTGTCATGCAATTGCAACCAAAATCAATGGCCCATCCTATCAGCAAATTGCTCAGAAGTATAGTGAATCAGACATGTCGTACCTAGTCCAAAAAATTCAGAACGGTGGGTCAGGTGTATGGGGAGAAACACCCATGGCTGCACACCCACAACTGAATGAGGCAGACATAACCGAAATGGTGAAGTACATTATGACCTTAAAAGAAAGTAAAGCCTCTCTCCCTGTAAAAGGAGCACTTAAATTCAATGAACACAATGCTTTCAACTTCTATGGTGCCTATGTTTTGAGCGTTTCTTATACCGATAAGGGCAACGGAGATATTCCACCGATCACTTCGACAGCACAATATGTCTTCAAAGCCTCAATCTTAGAAGCAGAAGAATCTAGTCAAATGCATCCAGACAACAGTATTTGGAATGCTTTGGGTCAGAACATAGTAGGCAATATCAAGGATGGCCATTACTTAGCTTTTAATGATGTTCTTCTGGACGGTTTAACCTCTGTGACTTTCAGAGGGGTTTATAATGAGAATTATAATTATAAAGGCCAGATAGAAATACGGAAAGGATCTTTGGATGGGCCAATCTTGGGGCAAACAACAGTAGATTATTTTGACACAAGAAGACAAAGGTTAAGAAAAGATAAAATTACTTTGAAGCGAAGCAGTGGCCAAGACAAACTCTATGTTGTATTCCGAAGAACTGATGACTCTGAAGGTTTTATTGCAAATGCCGACCATCTGTTACTTAATTACGACAAAAGGTAAGCGATCGGCCTAAATAAAACCGTCTTAATCAGTAACCCAACATTATGCTCAACTTCTTTAGAAAACTCAGACGTAAAGAAATGAAAGGAACTCGCTACTTGAAATATGCCATTGGTGAAATCGCTTTAGTCGTGGTTGGTATCTTGATCGCACTGCAGGTCAACATTAGGAATGAGAATAGGAAGAAATCAATTTTAGCTGATACCTACATGACAAGGATTGCTCAAGACCTTGAGCAACTCATCACCGGCAGCTCAGAATTAAGCACTCAAAACAGGGAAACCCTTAAATCAATTACTAAAACACAGTCATTTTTAGAACGGGGAACTCCCCTTTCACCAGATGAAGTACTTGTGGTAGATTATGCTATGTTGTGGTTCCCGAGAACGACTTATCAGATCCCTGCCATGCTCACTTATGAGGAAATGAAAGAAAGTGGTAATCTAAATTTGATTTACAATGTAGAATTAAGATCAGCATTGGCAGAGCTGTATAGTTTCCTGAAGCAAGTAGAGAGCATTTATGTCAAATTGGGTGGCAATATAGAAAGCCAGTTTGATATTTACGGTAAGTACATCAGGTCAACGACAGACCCTCAAACACTCGAAATAACTTTCGATTATGACTTTAAGGCCATGAGCAAGGATATTGAATTTATCAATACTTTCTCGAGAATGGCAGTGCACTGGCGTGGCTTCGTTTTCTTTATGGAGGGCATCAAAAAACGCGGTGAAGTCATTAAAAACGAGCATTTCCAAAACGAATAAACTATGCTCAACTTCCTTAGAAAACTTAGGCGTAAAGAAATGGATAATAAAACTGGTAAATACATTAAGTATGCCGTTGGCGAAGTTTTCCTGGTGATGATTGGAATTCTTATTGCACTGAGCATTAACAATTGGAGCGAAAATTCAAAGGAGCGTAAGTTTGAAAAGAAAATGCTGACCGAAATACATCTCGCACTTGAAAGTGACATAGACTATTTCGAAAATAATATTAATCGACTTAACAGTTTAGATTCAGCCACTGAGGTGATGCTTAGGCTTATAGACGAAAAAGCTCCGTTTATTGACTCCTTGTATAACCAAAGCAGAAGAAGGTCCTATTTTTTGGCAACTGGCATTATATACCAATACAATCCGGGGCCTTATGAAGCGCTGAAGGCAACAGGTGTTGATAAAATCAAAAACGACTCGCTACGTAAGGAACTTATTAACCTCTATGATTTTGAATACCCAAGACACAAAGAATTTATAGTTTATTACGATCAGGACTATAAAACTCAAATGACAAAGTTCTTCGGTATGATGGAACCACCGTTTATCGAAATTGTCAATGGACAAAGAAGTATATTTCAAAAATTCCCTTCCAATTTATTACAGAGACCTGATTTTCTCATTTTATTGAATCAATTGAGAAGTCGAGCAACAATCCAATTGCGTTCCTTTAACAATTTCATACCTAATTTAATAAGGGTCAAAACACTGCTTAGTGAAGAATTAAAATAATATGCTCAACTTTCTCAGAAAACTTAGGCGTAAAGAAATGAAAGGAACCAAATACTTTAAATACGCTATTGGTGAAATCTTCTTAGTAATGGTTGGAATCTTACTGGCACTTACCATTAACAACTGGAATGAGGGGCGTAAACAAAAAGAAAAGACAGAGGCAATTATTTCTCAAATCATAGATGAATTGAAACTAGATATTGAAGTGCTTCAGAGTGTCAATAAAGGATACTTTATGAAGGACTCTTTAATCGAGCAGTATAAGAAGTCAGACTTTGATAAACCGTTGAAAACCAATCTTGACACAACCTTGCTAGAAAATATGATTCGGACATATTTGCCATTTGAAATACATAATCGAGGTTTTCAATTACTGATGGACCATACCGATGAAGTGGATGACCAATTTGCCGAGGACATCGAGAGACTACTCATTATCTATCAAGATGCCTTTCCTCACATTGAAAAATACATGGAAGGCTTGTTTACCATATTAGATGAACACAAAAGATACATGTATGAAAACTTTGATTGGTACGGCATAGGAAGCTTATACAAAGGCATAGCGCCCGAGGAATATCGATATTACATGCACAGCCCCAAATACAAGAATTATGTGAGTGTCTACAGAGAAATGTACTCTAATATCATTGTCAACTCACGCTGGTTCATTGATTTGTCTATAAAAGCAATAGTGACATTAGAAGATAAATTGGGCATTGAGACAAGTATGGGAGAATTCACAGTTGACACACCAATCGATTTGGTTAATTCAATGATTGGCACCTATTCCTTTGCTGAGGAGGCACAAGATATTGTATTAACTAATCGAGGCAACCAACTGTACAATGCCTCTTTTGAGGGCGAAAAATTTTTCGGAAAAGCATTTGACAGTCAATACATTGCTGGAATACTTAGGTATTTGGGAGACAGTACGTTCTATCACAATGTCGAGAGTAATCTTAGGCTAAACAGTGACGGCTCTATTAGCATTGAAGGTGTTTTTGGTTCTGAGGTAATCACTTCAATCGGTAAAAAGTAATGCTCAACTTCTTTAGAAAACTCAGACGTAAAGAAATGAAAGGAACTCGCTACTTGAAATATGCCATTGGTGAAATTGTGCTTGTGGTGATAGGAATATTAATTGCCCTGAGTGTAAATAATTGGAATATCAGAAATAAGGAAAGGGCCCTGACACAAGAATATAAAGAACGTTTGGTGAATCAATTCCAAAAAGACTCGGCTCAGTGGTCTAGAAGGAATCGAGGGTTGATTTCGCTTAATGAAATAGTACAACAAGTGGATACTCTTTTTACGCAGAAAGCGAATAACACATTAAAACCAAATGACATTGTTAAAATCCCAGTATTTCTAACACTTGATTCTCCAATCCTCACTGAAACAACCTCAATTGATGAATTAAACAATACCGGACGCATGTCATTGTTTAAAAATATTGCTTTAAAAGATGCCTTGGTTAGTTATCAAAATGAAATAAGCAACCAAATCAATACGTACAGTAAAGTATTAGATAAGTATACTGCATATGATGAGTACCTCATTAAAAATGGGACTTTAAATAACAGTTTCTATTTTATTGAAGCGAGGCATTTAACTGATGAATTTAAAAACAGGTATTGGTTCGTTGCTACTACCCGAATGAATGATCTTAGGCAATCATCAGTATTAATTCAAAAATGCAATGACATTCTAAAACTATTACAAGAATAGCATGCTCAACTTCCTTAGAAACCTTCGGTAGTCAAAGATCTCTACCAAAGAACTTGACTGGATAGCTCACAAGTGGATTCAACGGCTTAATTCACTACCTTATTTTATTCGAAAGAATCATTTGATATCTTAGATTAAAGTACAAACACCAAAAAATTAAACCATGGGATTATTCTGGGACCTTATCCAACAAAGTCAAATTGAAGAACAAAAAGACAGGGCAAGCACGCTCGAAGAAAGAGTGGCTCATTTAGAGAACGAACTACACAATACAAAGGTCTTACTAGTAAAAACCTTGAAAGCCTTAGAAACAGCCATTGGAAAAGACATTGATGGCGATGGAGTAACAGGATGATTCTAGCTTCTTGCTTCTAGCGAAAAAAACTGTCAACTTCGAGGAATCATTCATGGCTAGAAACTCATAGCAATCCTATTAGAATCGACACCTGCTGTACCTCAAGCAAGTATTTCGCCTCATCAGCGGTAAAACTACCATCTCAACCCTCTCCTAACTACCTGTGTTCCGAATTGAAACACCTCTGTGTTTCAATTCGGAATAGCAGGAAGGAATAGGCTCTCTTTAGAATAAATCAAACCATTGATTTTCAGATTAATAGCTTCTATGGCACTGCATTGGTAGTAGAAAGGACAAATCTACAATGCCATGAAAACTCAATTCAAAAACAGAAAACTACATTTCATATTTGCCTTACTTTTCGGTCTTTCTCAGGTTAGTATAAGCCAGACGGATTTGACTCCTAATCAGATGGCTGAAGACTTTAAGGTCTTTAAAAACTCCATCGTAGATATCCATCCTGGGCTCTATTGGTACAGCGATTCGGCAGAAGTTAAAGCTAGGTTTCAAAAGATTGAGAACGCCATTAAAAACGAATTGTCGGTTAGAGAATTCTACGCATTGACCCAAGAATTTTATGCAGCCATTAATTGTGGCCATTCTTGGATGCAGACACCTAAGCTATGGCAGAGTAGGTTTGATTCAAGTGCATACACCTTACCGATCAATATTTACTTTGAAGATTCTCTGTTCACGGTTTTACAAGACTTAACGAAGAACAAGGTCATTCCTCGTGGCGCACAAATCGTCAGTTTGAATGGTGAGTCTATGCAAAAAATATTTGACGGTTTATTACAATACGCTCCTTCTGACGGATATAATTTAACACGCAGGCGTGATTTTGTAGCTAAGAACTTTAGTAAACTCTATCAAACATTTCGTACCCCTACGACTAGTTTCACCTTAGCTTATACTTTACCAAATGCAGAAGAAATTCAGACCGTGACGCTAAACGGAATAACAAAGGCTGACTATCGTGCTATTCAAAAAGAACGATATCCAATTGATCCCAATAGACCTCGCCAACCGTTGGCAAGCTTTAAAGTCTTAGCAGATAATACTGGCTATATAGACCTTAATACGTTTTCTAGAGGTTGGCTAAAAAGCAATAAAATCAATTACAAAAAATTTTTAAAACAGACTTTTGAAACGTTAAAGGCTAAGGGCATTGATAAGCTAATATTAGACCTGAGAGGAAACGGTGGTGGTTCTGATGTCTTCGGTGCTATTCTTTGTCAATACCTCATGAATGAAGAGTTTGAATATTTCGACAGAATGGAAGCCGTTACGAGCAAGTTCAAATACAAAGACTATTCAAATACGAAGTGGTATAACACAATTGGTATTCTTTTTAAAAAGGACAAGAAGAAACCCGGCTTCTTCACATTTAACTATCATAAGCCTCTGGCAACACAAAAATCAAGAAAGAACGCGTTCACTGGAGAACTTGTGGTTTTGACTGATGGGAATACCTTCTCCACATCGGCAGATGTAGCATCTGTATTACACTATAACAAGAGAGCTACTTTCATTGGTCGAGAAGTAGGTGGCGGATATTATGGCAATAACAGTGCACTCTCCTATCAAATCACCTTGCCTAACTCAAAGGTGACGTATTATATTCCCGTTATTCGATATTACTCAGCTGTAGAAAACCCAGACTTTTACGGACATGGTGTTAAACCTGACATAGTCGTTCAGTCAACGTTTGAAAATCATATTGCCAAGCGGGATGCAGCCTTGGAAAGCGCCATTAGCTTTCTCAATAACTAAGCATAGGCCCTTACTTTATAAGAATCAAATCTTCCTGTGGTGCGATCAAATATTTAGCACCATCAGCAGTAATAACGGCCATCTCTTCAACAGAGATGGTCTTTTCTGTTCCATCTGCTCTTTTCCAAGCGTGAAAACCGTCAAAAGCAAAGGTCATCCCTTCCTTCAATAGTTTAGCTGAGGCTGGTCTTATCCTAGTGGACATACCGCCTCCTAAGCTGGGGCCAACATCATGTGCCACATAGCCAACAGGGTGACCCGTACTCCAAGGTACATTTTCAGACTTAGCGGCTTGCATTAATAAGCGTTGAGCTTTGTCTACACTCGCCCCCGTAACGCCCGGCTTCATAGCTGAGAGTGCCGCTCTGCTGCCTGCCTTACTACTCTCCCAATAGAATTGAATGTCGTCCGGTGCAGTAGTCTCACCCTCTTTCAGCACATAAGCAAAACGTTGAATATCGCTTACCCATTGATTGTACAACTTGATACCGAAATCAATTTGAATGACATCTCCAGGCATTATCACTTTATCGGTGGCATGTGAATGCCCCCTATCAGGCCCAGAATTCACATTAGGGTTCTGATCGGCAGCCCAGCCATCAGTTACGCCATACTCAGCCATTTTTTGTTTTAGAAATTTTGCTATCTCAGCATCGGTCGACTGTCCAGGGATCACTTGCTCATAGGCTTCAATTTGCCAAAGTGAAGTTAATTCCGCTGCCTTAGTTAGTATTTCAACTTCCTCAGGTAGTTTGATCGATAACCACTCATAAATCAATTCTGTTGAAGAAACGAGCTTATCAGCCTCCTTGCCCATTAATCGTTCAATGGTCTGTCTTTGGGTATAGGATAAACCATCAGCCATTGAATTAGAGGTAGATGAATTAATGGCAACTTGCTTAAAGCCGCTCTCTTTAATAAAATCCACAGCCATAGATACTGCGCCTCCTCTTGCAGGGACTACCTCATCGTGAATATCCAAATCATCCAGCGCTGTAGCTTCTCCTGATGGAGAATAAACTCGTGAATGAAAACCTGTATCATCTATGTAAAACATGAACGCAGCCGTACCGCCAGCATTCTCACCTCCGACATGATCGGCAATCGGGTCATTATTATTTTCTCGGCAAATCACCATCCAGCAATCAATTCCTGCGGCTTCCATGGCCTTCGGTAATAACTGGTTGATTCGTTTTTTTCTAATCTCCGGCCAAGGATTTTCTCCCCAATAAACTTCGGGGTCAATAGATTCGACTTTGGGCTCAGGGTTTGAGCAGCTTATAAAAATTCCTGCGAACAAGGTTAAGGAGAGAAGGGCTAAACTGGTTTTTTTAAGTAACATGGTTTCAAGAATTGCGATGTTCTAAACTAATACAGAATTCCGATTTTACTTGCACCACTTATAACACTTGCCTTATCTTGATGGCTTTTCACAAGGAAATGAATAAGGAAAAGTTTTTTGATGATTTTACAAGTCCAGAGCTCAACGAAGCCCTTTGGATTCCTACTTACTTACCGCAATGGTCTTCTAGGGAAAAGACGAAACCTCAGTATGAAATCAAAAACGATCAACTGACTCTTCAAATCACAGAAGACCAATCGCCTTGGAATGAAGAATTCAATGGCCTTGTGAAAGTGTCTAACCTACAGACTGGTGTATATTCAGGTCCCGTGGGAAGTCGTTTTGGTCAACACAGATTTTCGGACCAATTGGTGGTTCGTGAGGCTCAGCCAGAACAGCGGACCTATACGCCTCAATATGGCATCTTCGAAATTAGGTGTCGTGTACCGAACCTAGGGATTGATAATGTGGCAGCCTTGTGGATGATTGGTTTCGAAGACAAACCAGAACGCTCTGCGGAGATTTGTATAGTAGAAATTATTGGTGCTAAGCAACCCAACAAGGGAGCTGTGATCGGATATGGCCTTCACCCTTTTGGAGATCAAAAAATCAAAGATGAATTCTATGAGGATCAATTCGATTTGAATATCCAAGAATTCCACACATACTCAGCCGAGTGGACACCTACCCATGTGGACTTCTTCATAGATGGACAAAAGATCAGGAGGATCAATCAATCACCTGACTACCCAATGCAGTTCATGCTCAACTTATATGAAGTACCGGTTGTTGGGCACGACCCCAAAAGGAACGTCTATCCTAAAGAGTTTGTGATTGACTATATAAAAGGTGGAAATTCAGTTTCCAAACTTACCTTTTAATGCAGCTAACTTAGCGGCCATATCGGTTTCGGGAGCCTTTTCCTTTCTTTGCGGTTTTGGTTTCTCTCTTTTCTTAGGCTTCGGCTTATCTCCTGTCTTCATAGAAAGTGAAATGCGCTTTCTAGCGATATCCACTCCCGTCACTGTCACTTCTACTTGTTGCTGAACCGATAGAATTTCGGCTGGGTTACTGACGAAGGTATCAGACATTTCAGAAATGTGTACCAATCCATCTTGATGCACGCCTATGTCTACAAAAGCTCCGAAATTAGTCACATTCGTTATGATGCCTGGCAGCTTCATTCCTTCTCTCAAGTCTTCCATACTGTGGACACTATCCGCAAAACTAAAGGCTTCAAATTGTTCTCTCGGATCTCGACCGGGTTTAGCCAATTCAGAAACGATGTCTGTTAGCGTAGGCAAACCAACTTGATCAGTAACATACTTCTTCAAATCGATCTGTTTTCTAAGCTCCTCATTTTTAATTAAATCAGAAACAGTGCTTTTCAAATCCTTTGCCATTTGATGCACTAACTTATATGACTCAGGGTGAACGGCACTTTGATCAAGTGGGTTTACGGCATTCCTAATTCTCAAGAATCCTGCGGCTTGCTCATATGCCTTATCGCCAAGCCTTGTCACATTCTTAATGGCTTGTCTATCTTTAAATGGGCCATTCGCGTCACGATATTCCACGATGTTCTTGGCCAACTGTGGTCCTAGCCCTGAAACATAGGTAAGCAGCTGCTCAGAAGCTGTATTTACTTCCACTCCTACCGCATTCACACAACTCATGACTACATCGTCTAGTGAGTTCTTCAAGGCACTCTGATCTACATCATGCTGGTATTGGCCTACTCCTATCGATTTTGGATCAAGCTTAACCAGCTCAGCCAGGGGATCAGTCAAACGCCTTCCAATTGAAACTGAGCCACGAACTGTCACATCTTCATTTGGAAACTCATTTCTGGCAATCTCCGAAGCAGAATAGATGGAGGCGCCACTCTCGTTTACCATAACTACCAATACCGCTTTCGGAAGGCCGATCGCATTGACAAAGGACTCAGTTTCACGACTTGCAGTTCCATTACCAATAGCTATTGCTTCAATGTCGAACTTGCTGACAAGGTTTGAAATAACTGCTGATGATTTGGAAATCTGTTTCTGTGGTTCATTTGGAAAAATTGCCTCATAGTGAAGTAGTTTGCCCTGTTTGTCTAAACAGACCACTTTGCAACCCGTACGAAACCCTGGGTCAATGGCCAATACGCGCTTTTCTCCCAGTGGAGCTGCCATCAGTAATTCCTTGAGGTTTTTGGCAAAGACATCGATGGCTTCAGTGTCAGCTTTCTTCTTAGAAGTCATTCTAACTTCTGTTTCCATAGAAGGACTCAAAAGTCGTTTGTAACAATCTCTAATGGCTAACTTCATTTGCTGCCCCACTTCGCCTGAAGCTTTGAGAAACTGTTTATCCATGAGGGCAACAGCTTCATCTTCCTTCGGTAAAATATCCAACATTAAGAGCATCTCAGCTTCTCCACGTCTCATGGCCAAAACCCTATGCGAAGGAGATTTGGCTAAATTTTCTTCCCAGTCAAAATAGTCTTTGTACTTCTGTGCTGCCTCTTCCTTGCCAGGCATTACCCTTGATTTTATAGTAGCGGTTCTATTGAATAGTCTCCGCATACGGTCACGCAATTCAGCATTTTCATTGATGGTCTCAGCAATAATATCACGCGCTCCTTGTAATGCAGACTCAATATCGGCTACACCTTTTTCTTCATTAATGTATTTGGCTGCCTCTCCTTCCACATCAAAACCATTTTGCTCTAAGAGCTTTTTAGCCAAAGGCTCCAAGCCCTTTTCTCGAGCCATACTTGCTCTTGTCTTTCTCTTGGGCTTATAGGGCAAGTAAATATCTTCTAGCCGGGCCATGTTTTCGGCCTTCATCACTTCTTTTTCAAGTTCAGGTGTAAGCTTTTCCTGTTCTTTCAATGATTTAATAATAGCTTCTTTCCTCTTATCCAATTCTTGAAGTTGCTGAGTACGATCTCTAATGGCAGCTACTGCTACCTCATCCAAACTACCTGTTACTTCCTTTCTATACCTAGAAATGAACGGGACAGTTCCTCCCTCATTAAGAAGTTTAATTGTAGCGCTGACTTGTTGAGAACTGATGTTAAGTTCGGAGGCAATTACATGAGCGTTCTGGATCATATGTTGGTGTTAAATTTCGAGGAGATCAAAAGTAATTAAAGTGTTTATAGCTCAAAATTCTTTTTAGTTTTTAAATGCAAAACGGATTAAAAGGCAAAAAAAGAGATATTTCCACTAAATTTCCTCTCCATTAAGCATCTAACCTATGGCCAAGTTTTACGATCAGCTTGAACCTCAATTAATTGAGTTTATCCAAGCCCAAAAAATATTCTTTACTGGTACAGCAGCACAAGAGGGACGTATCAATGTATCGCCTAAAGGATCTGATTCGCTCCGTATTTTGGCACCCAATAAAATTGCTTGGCTCAACCTAACGGGTAGCGGCAATGAAACCGCTGCTCATCTGAAGCTTGTTAATCGTATCACCTTAATGTTCTGTGCTTTTGAAGGAAAGCCACTAATTCTAAGGGTTTATGGTTCGGCAAGGACAATACATCAACAAGATCCTGAATGGGAAGAATATATCACCCATTTCAACGACTTGCCCGGATCAAGAAATATCTTCTTGGTAGACATCGATTCAGTACAAACCTCATGTGGCTTTGCCGTGCCCTACATGGACTTCAAGGAAGACAGAGAAATTCTCAACGATTGGGCTAGTAAGAAAACAGACGGTGAACTGAAGGATTATTGGACTGCGAAAAATACAGAGAGTATTGACGGGTTCCCTACCGGGATTTTTGATTGATAATACTTTAGTCTTTACAATCAAGGAAATTGTTTGACCATCAGTAGCGCTCATATAAAGTTGATTGTGAGTCATTCATTAATTACCTAATATCGTTTACCGAAAAAATCAACTATGAAAAGGTTCAGCATCTATCTCTCATTTTTTTTCCTATTTAGTCTTGCCATATGGTCTTGCCAGTCATCTGCCCCAAACAATGCCCCAGAGCTCAAAGTCGACTATGAAAAATTCACCCTTGACAATGGTCTAGAAGTTATCCTGCATATTGACAAATCTGATCCTGTTGTTGCAGTGGCTTTAACGGCTCACGTGGGATCCGCTAGAGAAATAGAGGGGAGAACAGGCTTCGCACACCTTTTTGAGCATCTACTCTTTTTAGAATCTGAAAATTTGGGGAAAGGTGGCCTAGATAAAATGAGTGCACGCATTGGCGGTTCGGGGGCTAATGGCTCCACAAGTCGAGATCGCACCAATTACTTTCAAACCGTACCAAAAGATGCCCTTGAGAAAATGATTTGGGCAGAGGCCGATAAATTGGGTTGGTTCATCAATACAGTAACAGACCCAGTACTGGCCAAAGAAAAACAAGTTGTCAAAAATGAGAAGCGTCAAAGCGTAGACAATAGACCTTATGGCCACACTTCTTATATAATTGACAAGCAGTTATACCCAAATGACCACCCCTACAATTGGCAAGTCATTGGCTCACTTGACGACCTGCAAGCGGCTACCCTAGATGACGTAAAACAGTTTTTCAGAAGGTGGTATGTTCCTAACAACACCACATTAGTTATTGCAGGAGACTTTGAAGTAGGCCAAGCAAAAACTTGGGTTAAAAAATACTTTGATGAAATTCCACGTGGTGAAGAAATAACAGATTTACCAAAGAGAGCTGGTGTAGTAAATGAAACTATAAAACTCTATCATGAAGATAACTTTGCAAGACTTCCTGAGCTTACCATGGTATGGCCCACAGTTGAATTATATCACCCAGACTCGTATGCCCTCAATGTCTTGGGCCAGTATCTATCTAACGGAAAGCAAGCCCCATTTTATCAAGTCTTAGTTGAAGACCAGAAACTTACTTCGGGTGTAAGAATGGGCAATAGAGCCTCTGAAATTGCAGGCCAATTTCAAATCTCTGTTCGTGCGTTTTCAGACAAACAATTGGATGTTGTTGCCAATGCCATCCAAGAAGCCTTCAGCAAATTTGAAAACGAAGGCATCCCAGCTAAAGACCTAGATAGAATCAAGGCTGGACAAGAAACATCATTCTATAATAGCCTTAGTAGCGTATTAGGTAAGGGCTTTCAATTAGCGCAGTATAATATTTTCGCAAATGATCCAGGCTTCGTAGAAAAGGATGTACAGAACATACTAGACGTTACCGCTGAAGATGTGATGGCTGTTTATAACAAGTACATTAAAGGACAAAACTTCATAGCAACTAGTGTGGTACCTAAAGGCAGAGCAGCGCAGGCCTTAGATGGTTCGTTAAAAGCCGATGTGGTAGAAGAAAAGATTGTTCAAGGTGCGGAAGAAAGCTTCGATGCGACTATTCAGGCTAAATACGAACGTACCCCATCTTCTTTCGACAGATCAGTTGAACCTCCTTACGGAGACAGTCCTGAAGTAGTAATCCCAACCGTATGGAAAGCCGACTTAAACAACGGAATGAAGGTGCTAGGCATAGAAAACGATGAAGTGCCATTGGTACAATTCGACATTTCAATCGAAGGTGGTTTATTATTAGACGATATTAATAAGGTGGGCGTAGCCAATCTAACCGCCCGCCTAATGACGCAAGGAACGCAAAATAGAACGCCAAAAGAACTAGAAGAGGCAATTGCACAGTTAGGTGCCCGAATCAACATTTCCGCAGGCACAGAGCGAATCACCATCTCCGGCAATACGTTAACAAAGAACTATCAGAAAACGATGGACTTGGTGGAAGAGATGCTTTTAGAGCCTCGTTGGGATGAGCAAGAGTTTGTGCTAAGAAAGCAAAGTGTTATGAGCTCCATAAAACAGCAAGAAGCTAACCCAAATGCCGTAGCCGCTAATGCCTACAACATTCTAGTCTACGGACAGAACAACATCAGGTCAAAAAATATTTTGGGTTCTGAAACATCTGTCGCTGACATCAACATCGATGATTTGAAGAATTACTATGCCAACAACATTTCTCCTAGCGTAGCTACAATGCACATTGTTGGTGACATTAGCGAAGAGGAAGTAATGAATTCACTCAGTGACCTACAAAGCAAATGGGCGGCTAAGACGGTAGAAATACCTGAATATAGCACCCCGAACGCCCCTGATAAGTCTCAAGTATTCTTCTATGATGTGCCGAACGCCAAGCAATCTGTGCTGAATATTGGATACCCTGCTTTAGCTGCCACTGACGATGACTACTACCCTGCAGTGGTGATGAACTACATTCTTGGCGGTGGCGGTTTTGCCTCAAAACTGACCCAACAACTACGAGAAGGGAAAGGCTATACTTATGGTATCCGTTCTGGTTTTTCTGGTACAACAGCAGCAGGTGCATTTACTATATCTAGTGGTGTAAGAACCAATGTGACTTTAGAGTCAAGTGAATTGGTAAAAAACATATTAACAAACTATGGCAAAGACTTTACCGAAAAAGACCTTGAGACTACAAAGAGCTTCTTGATTAAGAGTAATGCACGTGCCTTCGAGACGGCCGGATCGAAGCTTGGCATGCTTCAAAATATCAGTCGCTTTGGCTGGGAAGATGACTACGTAAAAGGAAGAGAAGCGATCGTGAGAGACATGACAGTTGAGAAGATTCAAGGCCTTGCTGACCAATACCTTGATCCTGACAAGATGTTCTGGTTAGTCGTAGGTGATGCTAAAACACAAATGAAAAGGTTAGAGAAGCTTGGCTATGGTAAGCCCGTCCTGATCAATGAAATGGTATCGCCAGAAAAGAAATAGTCAACTATTCAGGTGCTTGATGCTACTAAAAAATATCAAGCACCAAGAACTTTGAAAGTTCTATAATCATTTTGGCATGGTTCAACAACCCAATCATATAGATAAAGATCTGCAGGTATGTAAGCTATAATTAGTGTTAATGTAAAAGGAGGTGCAAGATGATATTCGACATTTTTAAAAAGAAAAGACGAAATGAACAATCAGTAGCTTCTAAGCTGACTGAGATATTGAATCAGAGACCTGACAACCTTCACATAATAATTTACATTAAAGACCAGATTCTATTTCAGATATTACCAGCAAAAAACTTTCAAGACAAAGGATTAAATGCCACAAATCCCAATGACTTTGTTTCAATCCATTTCTTCAATAAGAACAAGACTTTCACTTTTGACAAATTGGATAAGTTCAAAAGTTCAGATTTTGAAAAGGACTATTTCTTTTACGAAGAACCAAAAGGGAATTTCAACTACTTGAAAGTTCTCGGACAGAACCCTAGTGAAATTGAAATTGAGATTTACTCAAACTTTAAAGAAATCTATGAGCTAGACGACTTAAGTGAGATTTCTCTTGAGTATGCTGACTATTGAAAAATTCAAACACTTATACTAAGTTGATATTAGAGGAAAAGAATGAAGCTAACGATGTACCTGCCTCATGATGGAAAGGAACCAGCGCTTCGAACCTCCTCATCATTGCATACATCATGGATATACTCTATGCTAGTAGCATCATCTTACTGAATCTTAACATTAGCCGTCTCGCTAGTTACAAAAGACATAAAAAAAGGGCTCCGATTAAGAAGCCCTTTTCAATATTGTAAAGATATTCCTTAGATAGAAATACCCATAAAGCTCATAAATGCTATGCCCATCAAACCTGTGATAAACATAGTGATGCCTAGACCTTTCAGTCCGTCAGGTACATTTGAATATCTCAACTTCTCTCTAATTGCAGCGAGTGCAATAATTGCTAAGAAGAAACCAGTTCCTGAACCAAACCCGAATACAGTAGCCTCACCAATTGTGTAGTCTCTCTGCGCCATGAAAAGTGATGATCCTAAGATAGCACAGTTTACAGCGATCAAAGGCAAGAAGATACCCAGTGAGCCATAAAGTGACGGAGAAAACTTCTCAATTGTCATTTCAACTAACTGAACCATAGCAGCAATGATAGCAATGAACATGATAAATCTTAGGAAAGAAAGGTCGATTGTAGCAAAGTCTGCACCTAACCAAGATAAAGCACCTTCGTTGAGCACATACTCATTCAATAACCAGTTCATTGGAACAGTAATACCCAAAACGAATACTACCGCTAAGCCTAAGCCGAAAGCCGTTGAAACCTTCTTAGATACGGCAAGGAAAGAACACATTCCTAAGAAATAGGAAAATACCATGTTCTCTATAAAAATTGATTTGATACCTAAATTCAATAAATCCATGATCCTATCTCCTTAATGTTCTACGTAACCTGTTTTCGCTCGCTGTACCCAAATGATAAATCCGAGTACTATGAATGCTCCTACCGGAGACACCATAAGGCCATTGGCTGAGAAGCTCTCGAATCCGATTGCTCCCATCACATCATAGCCAAATACTTTTCCAGATCCCCATAACTCTCTAAAGAAAGCAACAGCTAGGATAATCCAAGAGTAACCTAAACCTGATCCTAATCCATCAAGAACCGAATCGTAGGGCTTATTACCCAAAGCAAATGCTTCCAAACGGCCCATCACAATACAGTTTGTGATGATCAGTCCGATGAATACCGAAAGTTGTTTGTATATATCGAAAGCATAGGCTTTCAAAACTTCATTTACTAGCGTTACCAAAGTAGCAACAATTGCCAATTGAACTATAATTCGAATTCTACCTGGAATCGCATTTCTCAATAAAGAAATGATCAGGTTAGAAAAGATCATTACAAAGATTACAGACAAAGCCATTACCATAGTCGGCTTCATTTGAGTAGTCACTGCGAGTGCCGAGCAAATACCTAAAACCTGAATGGTAATTGGGTTATCATCATTCAAAGGATCAGTTAAAAACTTTCTCCTTCTTTTCGATAGTAAAGCTTCTGATTCTTTAGCTACCGGTGCTTCTATAGTTTCAGTACTCATATTTCTATTGGTTATTCAGTGACATAGCACCACCTTTCACATTCTTGTCAAAATATTTCTGATAGTAACCGATGTAGTTAAGCAACATATCGTTTACTCCATTTGCAGTAAGTGTTGCTCCGGCTAAGCCGTCTACCTTGTTCGGTCCTAATCTATCCTCAGGGATATTCTCCCCTTTTACCATGGTAATAGCTACGAACTCATCATTCTCGTTATAGAGTTTCTTACCTCTATAGCGTTCCTGTATGTCATCACTAGTAATTCTAGCACCAAGACCTGGCGTTTCACCTTTGTGATCAAAGCTAATACCCTTTACACTTTTTAGGTCAGGGTTTAATGCCACAAAGCCCCAAATTGCATCCCATAGACCTGCGCCATAAACCGGGAGAATAAAAGCTTCTTCATTGTTACCAACATATTTAAATACTGGATACATGCGATCTTCAACAGGCTTCTTGTAGTTTTTCTCAATGTTCACCTCTTCAGCTACCATTGGAGCTCCTTTGTCATTAGTTTCGACTAAGTTGCCTTGAAAATCAGTTACAACGCTGTTGATTACCTCTTTATATCGAGCAAGAATCTCTTCTGGCTCCATATCTCCTAAAGCTTCTTTCTCAGATGGAATAGCACCGAGAATTTGCTTTTTAGTATCTAAATCCTGCGCTTTCTTTTGTGCTGGACCCAACACTTGAGAAACACCTGAAAGTAAACCTCCTAGCACTGCTGTCAGTACTAAAGCGAATATGATAATGTATTTATTAGACTGCACGAGCTATCCTCCTTTTCTTGTTTGCTTCAACTACATAAAAGTCAATCAGTGGAGCGAACACGTTCATAAACAAAACAGCAAGCATGATTCCTTCTGGATATGCCGGATTCAACACCCGTATTATCACCGTCAACATACCTATTAACACTCCGTAAATCCATTTTCCTGTCTCAGTCTGAGCAGCAGACACAGGGTCCGTTGCCATAAAGACAGCACCAAAAGCGAGACCACCCAATACCAAGTGATAGTGAGCAGGTAATAACATAAATTCATTTGCGCCTGCAAGGTTAAATATTGTCCCCATTGCAAAAGCTCCAGCAAAAACGCTGACGATAATCTTCCAGCTACCTACACCAGTCGCTATCAAAATAGCCGCACCAATGAGCGCCATCAACGTAGAAGTCTCTCCAATAGAACCTGGAATACCTCCTATCAACATGTTTTGAAAACTAAAGAAGTCACCACCAAAAGGTGAGGCTAAA
This sequence comes from uncultured Roseivirgaceae bacterium, assembly GCA_964352205.1. Classification (GTDB taxonomy): domain Bacteria; phylum Bacteroidota; class Bacteroidia; order Cytophagales; family Cyclobacteriaceae; genus Roseivirga. The sequence goes on along the minus strand of CAYGQO010000007.1, from coordinate 144,845 downwards.
ACGTTATTGGCTTGATTAAGCCCTGCTACTACTGATTCAGTTCCTTGAATAGATACGTTGTTAGCAATTGCCAATGCAGTAGCTCCTGAATATCCATCTACCGCAGTTCCGTCTGCCATTTGCGTCCAAACTTCACCAGAAATCTGCAGTGGATAAGCAAAGTATAGGAAGGCTCTTGATGTCATGGCTACGTTCAACACGTTCATGCCAGTACCACCGAAGATTTCTTTACCTACAACTACACCAAATATGGTGGCCAAAGCCACTTGCCACAATGGAATTGTTGGAGGAACAATCAATGGAATCAACATCCCTGTTACTAGGAAGCCTTCGTTTATTGGGTGCTTTCTAATTACTGCGAATACAGCCTCAATGAGACCACCTGCTGCATATGATACTAGAACGATTGGTAAAACCCAGCGTGATCCAAACAACAAGTTATCTAGTGAGAAGAATGATGTTGCCTCTCCTATTGCTATATGATGCTGATAACCAACATTGAAAATACCCCAAATCAGACATGGAACCATGGCAATTACCACAGTCATCATCATTCGCTTCAAGTCGATAGCATCTCTTACTTGAACACCTTTGTTTCCCGCAGTACTTGCTGGCGAAAACATGAACGTTTCACCTGCTTCAAAAAGGTAGTATAGCTTTTCTAGCTTACCGCCCTTTTCGAACATAGGCTTCTGTTTCTCTAAAATCTTATGTAAAAACTTCATCCCAATTATCCGTTTTGAATCAATTCAAGCCCTTCTCTCACTATTTCTTGGATGTCGTGCTTAGAAACATCGACATACTCACAAAGCGCAAGATCTTCTTCTATTATCTCGTAGATTCCCAAGGCTTCCATGTTATCAAAGTCTTCGGCCATTATGGCTTTTACTAGATAAGTAGGATAAATATCCATTGGAGTGACCTTTTCGAAAGTACCCGTCTGTACGAAAGCACGTGGTTCACCATTAGTATTGGTATCTAGCACGTATTCTTTATCCTTTCCGTTAAGGAAAGAGAAAAGCCCCCAAGCTCTATGGAAACTCAACACTTCCTTCTTAGGCATAATCCAACCGAGGAAATCGGCATGATCTCCTTCAGGAAGAACGGACAGTAAATTGTTGTAAAAGCCCAGATAACCATCCTTTTCGATTCTCTCACCAGTCAAAACATTGCCAGAGATGAATCTTACATGATCGTTCTTCAGGTTGCCTTCAATAAACTTATTGATGCCAGCTCCTGTATAGGTTTTAAAATACTGAGGCTTGCTCACTTCAGAACCAGCAACAGCTACCATTCTTGAAGCATCATAGATACCTTTCAAGAAAAGCTTACCGATTTGAGCTACTCCATAAGGAGTGATGGTCCAAACTACCTCTCCTTTTCCAATCGGATCAAGGTGATGAATTTGAACACCAACATTTCCAGCTGGGTGAGGACCGCTAATTTTATTATTCTCAACTCCCTCCACGTTTGCAAAAACAGTTGATACTTCACCATTCAGGTTATGGTTAAGATGAACCTTGCCTGAGGTAAATTTCTTTAATATTTCTATTCCAGCTTTAAATGCGTCTTCTTCGCCTTTCAGCGTAAAAGCATTATCTGCAGACAATGGATGTGTATCGAAGGAAGAGATGAATATGGACTTCGGAGTGTCAGCTTCATTAGCAATAACACCAAATGGTCTTTGCACTAAGTTAGGCCAAACACCACCTTTAGTCATTTGAGCTTGCGCGTCTTCTCTAGAGAGATTGTGCAAGTCAGAATAACTATAAGTTTTGAATGTTTCGTATTCAATTTCTTTATCGGCCAAGATTTTAATCTCTAACAATTTTCTCTTGGCGCCTCTCTTAACTTCGACTATCTCGCCACTCACGGGAGAACAGACTATCACATTTTCCTGCATCTTATCATAAAGAACAGGGGTACCAGCCTTCACGGTGTCACCTTCCGCTACATGTAGCTTAGGTCTTTTCATACCGATAAAATCGGTCGGCTTTATAGCAAACGTTTCCGAAGGAGGGGTACTCGCGATTGTCTTTTCTGCCGTTCCGGCAAGCTTAATGTCAAAGCCTTTTTTCAGCTTTACAGTTTTGGACATACTCTTTTAGTTGCGAATCACTAAGGTTGATCAAAATTGAGGCAAAAATAATACTTTTGCACTCATATAAAAGGGTTAATCTGACCTTTTTAAGGTACAAGCTTAACCCACAATTTCTTCTTATTAAAAGCTCCAGCCTAAACTTATGCTGGGACAGTTTTTGAGAATGATTTCTCAATGTGATTTGCAACGTTTTGCATTAACCACATTGGCGTAGAAGTAGCCCCACAAATGCCAACTTTGTCATCTGCTTTGAACCAGTCTAAATCGACCTCTTCTTCATTTTCTACGAAGTAACTTCTTTCATTCTCTTGTTTGCAGACTCCATACAATGCTTTTCCGTTTGAGCTCTTTTTGCCACTCACGAAAACAATAACATTTACTTCATTAGCAAACTTCTGAAGCTGAGGTTCTCTATTGGACACTTGACGGCAAATACTATCATTTGCGGTAAAGTCAATCTCTTCGAATTCACCTTTCGCTTCTCGAATTCTTTCTTCGATCATCGATCGTATTCTGTAGAACCCCTTAGTGCTCTTAGTTGTTTGAGAAAAAAGAGTAACTGGTCGATTAAAATCTATTTTTTCTAAATCTTTATCTTCCATGACAATAATGGCATTGTTATTTGTCTGACCCGTAAGGCCGATCACTTCGGCATGACCCGTTTTTCCATAAATAACAATCTGACCATCGACTCTATTAATCTTATCATAGGCCAACTTCACCCTGTTCTGAAGCTTTAAAACCACCGGGCAAGAGGCATCAATGAGTTCTATATTATTTTCAAGTGCTAGCTGATATGTTTCTGGCGGCTCACCATGGGCTCTGATCAATACTTTTGAGTCTTTGATATCTTTAAGCTGTTCTCGATCTATAATCTGTAGCCCTTGGTCGGTGAGTCGTTTAACTTCCATGCTATTATGCACGATATCTCCCAAACAATAAAGATCACCATCAGCCATCTCATCTTCCGCCATCTGAATGGCGAACTCTACACCAAAGCAATACCCCGAATTTTGATCTATCGTTACTTGCATCCTTATTTTTTATTCTGCCTTACCGATATGACTAATAGCCAAATCTAACACTTTTTGCACTTGATCTTCGAACCTCAAATCCGATGTGTCAATTTCAACTGCATCACTTACTTTTATCAATGGACTCTCAGCCCTTGTAGAATCTTGATGATCTCTCGATTCAAGATTCTCCATAATTTCTTTCAAGTCAGCAACCTGTCCTTTTTCTGCTAACTCCTCTTGTCGTCTTTTTGCTCTCACCGCTGTACTAGCTGTCATAAACACCTTTAGTTCCGCATTAGGGAAAACAACAGATCCAATATCGCGTCCGTCCATTACGACTCCCTTGTGCTTACCCATTTCTTGTTGCTGCGCTACCATCGCTACTCTAACTTCCTTAATGGCAGAAACAGCGCTTACCTTTTCAGCAACGTACATTTTACGAATTTCCCCCTCAACATTTTGTTGATTCAAAATGGTTTCGTTTTTCTGGGATTCTTGGTTGAATTCAAAATCAACATGTATTTGAGAGAGTGCATTCATCACTTGATCGTGATTCGATAAGTCGATATTATTTTGAATGAAATACAAAGTTACTGCGCGATACATAGCACCTGTATCAATGAACTTATAGTGCAGCGTTTTGGCAACAGCCTTGGCCGTGCTACTCTTTCCGCAACCTGAAAGGCCGTCAATGGCAATGTTAATTTTCGACATTCTAAAGCTTTCGGCAAATGTAACAGATCAAAACTTTAAGTTTTAAATCTTAAGACAGAACTTAGGGGCATAATTAAGGTATTTGAAAACATGAGAATTTCAGGGCAAATAGTTGATGTACGAAACAGAAGAATTTACAAAGGAGAGATTCTTGTATCTGACAATAGAATAGTGTCTATCGAAGAGAAAAACGAAGTTGATGATCAATTCATTCTCCCAGGCTTCATAGATGCACATGTGCATGTAGAAAGTTCTATGTTAGTACCATCGGAGTTTGCTCGACTTGCTGTAGTTCATGGAACTGTCTCCACCGTGTCAGACCCGCATGAAATAGGCAATGTGCTCGGTGTTAAAGGAGTAGAATACATGATTGAAAATGGCAAGCAAGTCAATTTCAAATTCAATTTCGGTGCCCCATCATGTGTTCCAGCCACTACTTTCGAAACAGCGGGGGCAGAAATCACACCCAAAGAAGTAGCGTACCTTTTAGAGAAACCTGAAGTCAAATATTTGGCAGAAATGATGAATTGGCCAGGGGTTTTATTCAAAGACGAAACAGTTTATAAGAAACTAGACATTGCCAAAAAACTCGGTAAGCCCATTGATGGGCATGCCCCAGGACTTCGAGGTGAACAGGCCGAGCAATACATTGCTGCCGGAATCTCTACCGACCATGAGTGCTTTACCGCTGACGAAGCAAGAGACAAACTTAAGCATGGAATGAAAATCGCCATTCGAGAAGGTTCCGCTGCTAAGAACTTTGAAGCATTAGTCGAGCTTTTTGGTGAGGCTCCAGAAATGCTAATGTTCTGTTCTGATGATAAGCACCCTGATAACTTAGTGGAAAGCCACATTAATGATTTGGTCAAGCGAACCCTGAAAAAAGGCTATGATCTCTTTGATGTGCTAACGGCAGCCTGCATTACCCCCATTGATCACTACAATTTAGATGTGGGTGCCTTGCAAGAAGGAGACTATGCCGACTTTATCGTCACTGATAGCTTGGATAAATACGACATCCTTTCCACATATATCAATGGAAAATTGGTAGCCCAAAACGGCAAAACCTTAATTCCCAAAGTGCAAAACGAAATTATTAATCAATTTAATTGTGACCCAATTGACCTAACCTCCATTCAAATAAAAGCTGACTCCAAAAAAGTCAACGTCATCGAAGCCTTAGACGGCCAACTTATCACCAACTGTATAGCACTCAATACTTGCATTGACCAAAACGGCTTTGCCATTTCAGATATCGATCAAGACATGTTAAAAATGGTAGTCGTTAATAGATATCAAAACGCTGAACCATCTGTTGCTTTCATAAAGAATTTCAATCTTAAACAAGGAGCTTTGGCCTCTTCTGTCGGGCATGATTCTCACAACATTATTGCCGTTGGGGTGGATGACGCCTCAATTGTGAAAGCCATTAATCTAGTCATTGAAGCCAAAGGCGGAGTCAGCGCAGTCACTCCTACGAGTCAACAAACACTGGCCTTACCAGTGGCAGGCATTATGTCTGCCGAAGATGGATACCATGTCGCTGAAGCATACACTAAAATCGATAAAATGGCAAAAGATATGGGCAGCACACTCCTATCTCCTTTCATGACACTGTCGTTTATGGCCCTATTGGTCATACCCAATTTAAAACTCAGTGATCTTGGCCTTTTTGACGGTGAAAAATTTGAATTCAAGGCACTATTTTGAGTAGTCAACTAACTTGATAGTTGTAGTTTGGCATCCTTTTGGCTAACTTCTAGTCGAACCTTAAATTAAAATGCCATGAGAGTTAAGTACATCTTTCTATTCGTCCTGGCTATTACATATACAAGTGCATCAGCACAGGATGTTTCAAAACAAGAAATCAAAAACAACTATGTTATCGCTAGCGATTATGTAGGGTTAGAAAATTATGATCAAGCCATACCTGCCTTACATTGGTTGTTGAAAAATGCATCTTCCTTTTCGGAAAGTATTCAGAACGATGCCATCAAGGTATTCGAGAGCAAGGCAAATGAGGTAAGTGACAAAGCTCAAAAAGCCATGTTCTTGGACTCAATGCTTATCGCCTTTGAATCTAAAAGAGCGAATTTCGGCCTTGATGCTCAGGATAAGAACAGACTTGCCTTTAGGTACTACAAGTACTTCAGAAAAAACGATGAAAAGGTCAAGGCTGGTTACAAAGCATTTGTCGAGGCTTTTGAAGCTCCGGAACTTGTTTTCAATAATAACCTAGTTCCTTACATCTATATGGCGAAACGTTATAATGACGTTGAGCAAGAATTCTCACAGGCTGCTGCTGATCAGATTTATGATCAAATCAAATCAATAGTTGACCAAAGAAAGGGAAATGCCAAAGATGCCAAGCGCTTAGAAAAATACATGTCGACAATTGACGGCTTGTATGTCAGTCTTTTGGGAGAAAACATCTCTTGTGAAACGCTGTCTAGATTATCAGATGGACTTGAAAGAGCTGATAGTGTGAAAGTTTCGAAACGTATCATGAGTTTGACTTTAGAGGCTAAATGTGGACGTACAGACACTTATCAGCGAGCCATTGAGTTATTAGCACGTAACGAACCTAACCCAGGGCTATTCAAGGTATTGGCACAGTATGAAGCTTCAGACAAGCATTATGATGAAGCAATTGAGCTTTACGAGAAAGCTTTCGATTTAGAAGATGATGACGTGAAGAAGGCGAGCATACATTTTGATATGGCTAATCTATCTTTTGCCAGTATGGATAAGTCAAATGCAAGAAAGTATGCGTTATCATCCATTGCGCTAGATCAAGATCAATCGGCCAGAGCTTATTCATTAATAGGTAAACTATACATGGACAGCTATACAGCATGCGCACAAGGTAACAACCCTGTAGAAGACAGAGCTGTATTCTTTGTAGCATACGACATGTTTGAAAAAGCCAAGGATGAGGCAGGAATGATAGAAGCTCGTGCTCAGTTCCCTACAAAATCAGTAGCATTTGACCATGATCTATATGCTGGCAACTCAATTGATGTGCGGTGTTGGATCAATGTCAAGACGAAAGTGAGAACACGTTCAAGTAATTAAACGCCTCCTCAACGCACTTTTAAGGTAGTAAAGCAAACAATACTAAACCTTAACATGTAGTTGGGCGTTTGATTTTGGATGGAAAAGCAACAATTTGTTAATCGATCAAACAAAAGCAATACCTAGTTTACTCTTACATTTGCGCCCAATTATTTACGCTGGTACAATTCAAGATAAAAGGCGAAAAAAGACAAGAAAATGAAACATCTGAAACGCATTATACTCGGATTTATACTAATCCAATCATTTCACTTACAAGCGCAGGAGCTAAAAATGCCAACCGATGCAGCTTTAGCTTCCGAAGCATCAAGAAGGTTTGCGATCGCTGTAGATGCTATATCAATTGACAGGTATAGAGAAGCAGCCAACGCACTTAACTGGTTGATGAAAAATGTACCTGATCTTTATGACGGATTATACATCAATGCTTACAAAGCTTATGAAGAGCTAGCTAATGCCACTACAGATGAGAATAAGAAAAATATGTTCTTAGACTCTATGATTATCTCTTATGACAAGAAAGAAGAGATATATGGGTTAAATGACAGAGAAAAGAATAACAAGGCCTATCGTTATTATAAGTACTGGAAATCAGATAAGGAGAAAATCGCTGCCGGAATGGAAGCCTATAGAGTTGTCTATGAGAAGCCTGAGGCAGTAATCAACAATAATATCGTATCCTACATGGACATGGTAAGAAGGTACAGGGCATATGGCAATGAATACACTAATGAGCAGGTAATCGATGTTTACAGCAAAGTAATGAACGTCATCGAACTTAAAGCTACAGAAGGAGAAGATGCCGATAAGCTTGACCGCTATAAGGCAGCCGTAAATGGGTTGCTAACGCAAACAATGGGTAGTGACCTCAATTGTGAGTTCATTGAAAAAAACCTTGCGCCACCATTAGATTTGGGAGATGACTTAAACTTGGCTAAAAAAGTCTTTGGACTACTTTTAGAAAGAGGTTGTGGTGACAATAAATATATTGAGGTGGCCGCTAAGATCATTCAAAAGCAAGAGCCAACTGAAGGCATTGCGAAAGTACTAGCCCAAAGAGCATTCGGAAATAAGGACTATGAAAATGCAGCAGCATTTTACATGGAAGCCTTAAATCTTTCAAAAGACAATGAAAAAAAGGCCGACCTTCAAATGAACATTTCGCAATTGAATTTAGCGCAAGGCAAAAAAACAGAAGCTCGTGCAGCCGCCATGGAAGCAGCAAGACTTGACCCTGCGAAGGCGAATGAGGCTTATACCTACATCGCCAACATGTACATGAATAGTTTTGATGATTGTTCGAAAAAGCAAAGTCAAATTGATGATAGATCAATATTTATGGCGGCATACGACCTCTACCAAAGAGCGGGTAATACTGCTGGAATGGCCGAGGCGAAAAAACAATTCCCAACTGTCTCTGATATATTCACAGCCAATAAGAAAGAGGGAGAATCGATCCGCGTAGGATGCTGGATCAATGTAACGACTACTATCAAATCTAGACCGAGCAACTAATGAACAGTGATAAAATACTGCAAGAACTCAGAGAAAAGATTGACGAGTTAATTGATAAAGCGAAAGATGCCAGTGAAGAGGTGCGCGAAGAAATGGAAGAAACCATTGAAGCCTTGAAAATTCAACGAGATAAACTCGAAGAGAAAATATCGGATTTCAAGTTGAAAAATGAACCCAAGATTGAAGAAGCCAAACACCATCTAAGGTCAGCAGCTGATGAAATAGAGCAAGCTTTTAAAAAGCTATTCCGTAAAGGTCCTGGTGCGGAAGAAACAGAATAGTCTTATTCTTTCTAAGTTAAAAAAGCCGAAACTGATCAGTTTCGGCTTTTTTAATGTTTTCATATTCTATATCTTTCTATATGGCAATGACAAAAACTGAGAAGCTCACGCAAGTAATGGTAGTCATTATTGCTGTTTGTGCTGTTGTAGTTTCTGTTTGGCAAGTAAGGATCTCTCAACAACACAACAAGAAGAGCGTGATGCCTTATTTAAACTATTTTTCAGGCTGGCCTACTGACAGTACATGGCGTTTTAGTCTAATGAATGAAGGAATAGGCCCTGCAATTATCAAATCTGTAGAGCTTACTTTTAATGGAAAGACTTTTTCTCATTGGGACGCTGTGCTGGATGAAGCAGGCATTCGTGACCAAAGGGTTAATTCCTACAACTTAGGTGTTGATTTACCTTTTAAAGTTGATAAAGAAATAATATTTGTAGAGCTAAAAGGTGATCCACGAAATCCAAAACCCTTCGGAATATCTGTGGTGATTAATTATACTTCAATTTATGACGAGCCATTTGAACTCAGCACTCATTTCTGAAGCAGAACTTAGTTAACATTCAATATTGATTTTTGAAACAATTCTTCGGCAAACTAACTTTATCAACGTGAATCTATCCAATTGTCTAACAAGGGTCTTATGACAAGAAAATTACTGCTACTCCTATTCGCATTTCCACTATTACTCAATGCTCAAGAAGATGAATTCGATATGAGTGCTTTCGAAGAAGCGAGTGATGCAAAAACTTTCGTGAATAATAAAGTGCTCGGCTTAAGCCCTACTAAACTATTGAACTTGAGCTTTGATTATGCTGGGCAAAATACATGGAAGGCCAATGGTCCTGGCGCTATGCCTAATAGTGCATCCAGTTTTAGTAGCAACTCAGGATTTCGACTTGAGACAAATTACCCCATTATTTCTAATAACCGGCTCATCGTAAATGCCTACCTAAACTATTGGGAAAGCAGATACAGCGCAGATGGCTCAGCACCTGACATCGGTCAATTATTAGACCAAAACCCGCTACGCTCTACAGCACTTGGCGCGCTAATTTTCAAACCCCTTAACGATAAAAACTTCCTGCTATTTCAGGTTGAAGGAGCCATGAATGGAAATTATAATTTTGGTAGTATCTCGCCAGAATTAGATAAAACTAAAGTGAGTATGGCTGCATTATATGGCTGGAAAACGAATGACTACACAAATGTTGCGGTTGGTTTGAGCCGTACTTATAGAGGGGGTAGATTACTATATGTCCCCACCTTTATGATGAATAAGACCTTTAATGAAAAGTGGGGCTTAGAAATGCTTTTACCAGCAAGAGCAGCCGTTAGAAGGAATTTCTCACCCAAATCTTTCCTAATGCTCGGCTATGAGCTAGAAGGGCAGAGTTACCATTTACAAGGTGAAGATGGAGCATCACTGTCTCCAACCTTCGGATCTAACTTTGATGTAAATAGTTGGGAATTGCGTAAGTCAGAAATAAGAGTAAGAGTTTCTTGGGACAAATCAATCACGGATTTTGTATGGTTTAACATACAAGCCGGAGCTGTAATGACTTACAGGATGGATTTTGATTTAGCGGCTGCAGACCGAAGCCCTTGGATTAGCAACAGCCTTGGGATTCCATTTTATTTCAGATTTGGCATACAATTAGTCAGTCCTTGATATTTAAGAAGAACAAAACACAAAAATGAAAAAGTCTATCTACCCTTTATTCATTGCTATCATCGCATTGTTTGCAACGAGCAGCATGAATTCGAGCAGCATGTTTAATGATGAAGACCTCATCTTAGGCAACTGGAAACCTAGTAATGGTCGTTCAGTCGTCCAGATTTACAAAGGCAAAGCAGAAAATGGCGAAAACCCAAGCAAGTATTACGGCAAGATAGTTTGGCTTTCAGAACCTAATGATGACAAAGGCCAGCCACGAACGGACGTCAACAACTCAGATAAAGAACTTAAGAAAAAACCTTTAAAAGGACTGGTTATCATAAAGGATATGGAGTTTGACGAAGTCGATGGCAAAATCGTAAGCTGGGAAGACGGAACCATTTATGATCCAAACAATGGCTCTGAATATAGCTTTCAGGCTGAAATTGACAAGAAGAACAAAAACGTCATGGAAGGAAGAGGCTATATAGGCGTATCCCTCTTCGGCCGTACCGATACCTGGACCCGCTTGGTTCGTAAATAAGAAATTCACTAAACAAAAAGAGAGCACATCGTTTGATGTGCTCTCTTTTGTTTGCAGTTCACTATAGCCTCTATTCCTCTCTTAGCACATCAGCTGGGTTGGCATTGGAAACCCTAAATGAGAAGAGGATTGTCACTAAAATATTCAATAGAAAAAACCCGACCAAGGCAGCCAAAAAAAGTAATGGTTGGATTGAAATTCTATACTTGAACTCCGAAAGCCAGCCCTGCAATGCATAAACTGTAATTGGTGAAGCAATAATAAAAGCTATAATAACCAGAATCATATTTTCTCGGTTCAATAAGAAAACGAGTTGTTTCAGAGAAGCACCTAGTACTTTTCTTATGCTTACCTCTTTCTTCCTCTGTTCGGCTGAATAAGTCGCCATTGCAATGAGCCCTAATAGAGATATAAATATGGCCAATCCAGAAAAGGTGTTGAACAACGTCACTTGGTCGGCCTCTTGCTTATAATACTGATTAATAGCATCATCAACATAGCTGAACTCAAATGGTCTATTCAATGTGCCTTCATATTTCTCTCTAATTTTTGCCAAAGTATTCTGATGTCCTTCTGTATCAAACCGAACTAATAGATTTTCATCTGACGAGCTCTCCTGCTTAAGAATTACCGCTGGGAGTATCTCCTCCTTAAGTGACGAAGAATGAAAGTCCTCCACCACGGCTACTACCCTCCACTTATCTCCACCATACTGGTAAACGTCTTTGCCCAATGCACTCTCTCCTTTCCAACCTAGTTTTTCAGCTACCAGCCGACCGATGATGATTTGTGTAGAATCCATTTGCTCGAAATCAAATGCATCAATAGACTCTAAAACTTTCAAGCCTAGTGTATTGACCACATCTTTATCACCTAGTACATAAGACACACTAGTGGACAAGGGCCTTTCTTCAGAGTCAATATCAAATTTTCCTGCAAAAACGCTACTATATGTATACATTCCGAACATCCAATTGGTTACTGTAGCAGATTGGACACCAGACATTCCAAGCACCTCATTTTTGAAGACTTGAGAGTCCCCTTTTAAATCATCAAAAAGTGGTATATAAAGCAGCAATTCTTTATCAAAACCCATTTTCTGTTGTTCTAGAAATCTCATTTGAGCTTGCATTACAAGTGTAACCAAAATCATAATTCCCGCAACCAAAAACTGAAAACCAACCAGAACCTTTCTTGTACGACCTTTTCCAGAAACGCCACTGGCGTTACTCCTTAGTAAAACTAATGGCTTGTATCGACTAATGTAAAAAGACGGGTAAAGACCTGTTAAAACACCTATTACTATCCCCAACAATGGCACAAAAACCAAAAACTCCAAACTGAAGTAATTCAACTCCATGGCTTTCTCCAAAATATTGTTGAGCATAGGAAGTATGCGCTCTGTCAGGGCAAAGGCAATGGTCAAAGCAACAGTTGTTACTACAATGGATTCACCTAACTGATACGCTACCAATTGTGATTTTTGTGCTCCAATCACTTTCCTTAGGCCTACCTCCTTGGCCCTCTTCAGAGAGCTGGCCGTAACCATATTAATATAATTAATGATAGCCAGCAGTAAGATCAGAATACCAATACCTGAGAAAAGATAAACAAATTGAATATCACTTTGGTCGGTCGTATATGACCTTGTGAAATTGGAATTAAGCCTTTGATCGGCTAATGGAATTAAACCAAACTCATCATTCTTTACAAAAAAATCATAAGCAGATTTATCTTTGAGTTGATTGATCAACTCCGCTACCTGTTCCACGTCTTGCCCCTGTGGAATTTGCAAATATGTGGTCACTGGCATCATAGACCCACGTCTCGGTGTGTCCATCGTCTCGACACTGTTTCTTATGACAGCGTCAAATTTTAGCGTACTATTGACAGGTGGGTTTTCACAAACACCGCTGACAATAACGTCCAGCACCTTGTTCAACTTGATGGATTTACCAACTGGGTTTTGTTCTCCAAATAGTCTCTCCGAAAGATTCTTTGTAATCACTACTTGATAAGCTTTAGATAACACAGCAGAAGCCGCTCCCTCTATTAATTTGAAATCAAGCAATTCGAAGAAGTTAGCATCTGTGAATAGAATCTTATCAGCATAAATGCTCTTATCATCCACAATTAGGAGATTCTTTGCCCCCTGTCTTGATACGCGAAGAACGGACTTTACTGCAGGAACATCAGCTAAGATAATCCCCGCCATATCAGGAGCGATTTCACCCGACTTCTCCCCTCTTTTAGTGTCATCAGCGTAAACTCTGTAGAGTTCATGATGATTCTCATGAAACTTGTCAAAACTTAACTCATCCCTCACATATAGAGTGATTAATAAGAAAGCAGTCAAGCCAATGGTTAGGCCAAGGATATTGACAAAAGCATAAAGCTTCTCCCTTCTCAGTTTCCTTATAATTAGTTTGAGGTTGTTCCTAAGCATTATGAGTGTTTCTATTCGTTTCTAAGGGTATCAGCAGGGTTTAGTCTGGCTGTCTTTATGGACTGAAAGCAAATGGTGCCCAAGCCTATGACAATCGCCAAACAGCCAGCCAAGGCAAATGGCCAAACTTGGAGTGAAGTCCGGTTTGCAAAACCATCCAACCAAAGATCGACTCCATAATAGGCTAGCGGTATAGACACTAGAAAAGCTAGAATTATCAGTTTCATAAAGCCTCCACCAAAGTGCCTGACGATATCTCTAACGGTGGCACCCAAGACCTTTCTGACTCCAAACTCATGTAGCCGTTCATCTGCAGTGAACGCTGCTAGACCAAATAGGCCTAGGCAAGAAATGAATATTGCCAATATGGTTAAAGACAATACAGCACTAGCATTCTGTCGTTCTTTCTGTAATTGTCCTTCATAGTTTTGATCCAAATAGTAGTATTCAAAAGGCTCAGACGTGAAGCTAGACCAGACCTTTTCAACCTCAGGAATTGAGATTGCTTTCGTATCGATCTGTGCAGCAAGGACACTATGTCTTTTGGGGGTATAGATGAACATAGCAGGTGCAATTTCATCCCTCAAACCAGCGTAGTAAAAGTCTTCTACCACACCAATCACCGTCCAGTACTCACCGAAAATTTCACCTATGGGATTATCTAAGCCCAAGGCCAGCATGGCAGTTCTATTGATAACCACCAATGAATCATACTGCTGCTTATCTGGATTAAACCACTCTCCTTCTAGCACTTTCAAATCAAGTACATCACCTAAATATTCATCGGTATAGAAATGATCTAACGTAAATGAAGTCTCTGGGTCTAGCATTGTTGAAGTGGTAGCGGATGTACCATCTGCTGGAAGACGATGCGTAAAACTAGCTTCTTTGACAGCCGAGTTTCTTAAAAGTTCTTCGCGGAATGCTGACTTAGCGTCCTTCAAGACAGGCATATTTTTAATCACGACTACTTGGTCTTTATTAAACCCAAGGTCCATTTCTCGCAAATGACCTAATTGATTATTGATAAATACACTTCCGATAATAAGCGTGGTCGAAATGGCAAATTGCAACACAACCAAGCTATTACGCAGAGACTTGGCCGAAGCCAAATTCAAGACACGCCCTAGTTTCATCCCCTTCAACAATGGGATCATCTTAGCTGAAGAGAGGAAGAATGCTGGATATATTCCTGACAGTAAACCTAAGCTCATCACAAAAAGAGATAGATACCCCAACAACATGGGATATGAAACGAGTGAGACCACGATGTCACCACCCCAATACGTATTGACTAAGCGGATAAATAGCTCAGAAAGTCCCGCACCTAGCACTGTAGATACCAGCGTAATCATGATACTTTCTGTTAAAAAGTAGGTGGTCAGCCTTCCCCGACTTGCACCGAGCACCTTCCGAACACCGATCTCTTTTGTACGGTGCGAAGATTTCGCAGTCGTCAAGTTCATAAAGTTGATGGATGCAACAAAGAGAATGAAAATCGCAATGATGGATAGTGTTACTCGAGACTGTCGATCTCCATTCTGATAGATCTCAAATTGGACATTTGACTTGAGGTAAATATCACGAATAGGCTTCGCAAAAAAGCTCACCTTGTTTACACTGACCACCCATTCATCAAAAGGTATTTTCTTGGAAGGATGTATCACCGGATAGACGTCATTCTCAGTCATCATTCTCAATTGATTGGTCAATTGATCAAGCGAAACATTATCCTTCAGTTTCACATAAGAATACCCTCCAATACCATACCAGGCCGTTGATTCATACTTTTGTGGGAAAATGCTTGTCAATAATATATCAAAATCGAGGTGTGATTTGAATACATTGGACTTAACGACTCCAACCACATCAAACGGTCCAAAATCTGGATGATTGATGGTTTTGCCCATCACATCAGTTGATCCAAACATGCGCATTGCTGTGCTTTCGCTCAATACAACCTCTCGCTTTCCTCTCAAGGCAGTCTCAGAGCTTCCAACCAGAAACTCGTAGTTGAAAAGTTTGAAGTAATTACTATCAACAGCGAAAGCTCTATTAATAACAAACCGCTGTTCATCCACAATCACTTTAGTAGCACCACCCAAATTGCTAAGCCTTGTCTGGGCTTCCACTTGCGGAAAGTCACCTAATCGGAATTGCAGATTGGTAGAAGTACTGGCAACGGTTCCAATACTCATAAACTCCTCCTCTATCCTGTAGATGCGCTCATTATCAGCAAAACCCTTCTCGTAAGCGTTCTCTTGAAAAAGGTAAAGCGAAATAACTAGGAAGGATCCGATACCAATGCTTAACCCTAAAACATTTAAGGTGGAGAGCAAAGGATGCCTTCTGAAGGACCTAATTAAGGTTTTGAGGTAGTTCAAAAACATGCTACTCGTCTCTTAATGAACTGACAGGGTTAGCACTTGCCGCTCTCAGTGATTTGTAACCCGTTGTAATCAGGGCAATCAACATTGAAGTGATGATGGTACTAATAAAGATGACCGGGCCGATTGAAATACTATACTCATACTCCTGAAGCCAAGTGTTCATTCCGAAGTAACCTAGTGGCGCTGCCACTAAAAAAGCCAGCCCAACCAGCTTAGAAAACTCACCGCTGAAATTACCTACTAAGCTGGCCACCGAAGCTCCTAATACCTTTCTGATCCCTATTTCCTTCGACTTCTGATTGGCCATAAAGGCTACTAAACCGTACAAACCAAGGCAGCCAATAAAAATGGAAATACCCGCAAAAGTCGTAAGCAATTGAGACATCTTCTTTTCATTTTCATAGTACTGAGCAATTGAGACATCTACAAATTGATAATCAAACTCATATTCTTCGTGCATACTAAACCATATTTCTTCAAGGGCTGAAACAACCTCTTCCGTACGATTAAGATTAATTTTCAATCCTATTGTCTGGTTTTCTCCAGCATCTGAAAACATGACCATCGGCTCAATTGCGTCAGACAAGGTGGTTGCATGGTAGTCTTCCACCACACCTACAATAGGGTACTTATTTCCCCATACATTTACTGTTTCGCCTATGGCTGACACGTGATCTTCAACACCAGCCTTTTTCAAAAAAGATTCATTAACGACAAACTGGCTCATGGTATCGCTCTTCGTTACCCAATCTCCAGCAATCATACGTAAGCCATAGGTTTCTCGATAGGCATCGTCTACTCTTTTAAACTGTATGTCAATTTCTTGTCGGGTTGTATCGTCAGTATAATAGTATGCATTGGTACCCATTATTGAGCCCGAAAATGGCGGGTGCGAAGCGATAGAACTTGTGATAACCCCAGGAATATCTTTAATTCTCGAGCTCCAAAGTTTTTGCTTCTCTAGGTCGTTTTCAGCCATTCTAAAGAACATAATGCCTTCTTTCTCATATCCCATGTCTACGGTATTGAAGTAGTTCATTTGCTTTACAGCTACTATGGTACCGAATATGAGTAGTTGACAAAGAAAGAACTGAAATACAACTAAGGCCCGTCTAAGTCCAGAATTGCTACCTCTGCTATCCAAAGCTCCCTTAAGCGCATAGATAGGTCTAGCCCGAGAAAGAACGAATGCCGGGTACAAACCAGCCAACAACGATACCGCTACTAAAACACCAACCAAATAGAGTAAAAGCGATAAGTCGTTAAGTAAAGACAGTCGCATATCTAACTCAAAAAACTCATTGATGACTAAAGGTATGAGTCGCTCTGTCAGCGCAATTGAGACTAACAACGCAATAAGTGTAATAGCGAAGGTTTCTCCCAAAAATCTTATTACGAGTTGTTTGCGACTACTACCGAGCACCTTACGCATACCCACTTCTTTGGCACGTTTCACTGCCATAGCGGTAGACATGTTGATGAAGTTAAAACAGGCAGTCACAATCAAGAAGATACCAATTGCCGCGTAGGTCCAGAGCATCTGCTTAGAAGCATTTCTATCAAAAGTCCCAAACCGATCATCAAAGTGATACTCAGAGAATGGAGCAAGTAAGAAAGTCCTTTCTTCCCGTTCCTCTTTGTTCCAATACTTTTCAACAAAATCAGGAAACTGAGCATCAATATCAGCCGCTGCAGTTGCTTCATCCAATTCGACAAATAAAACGTCATTGCTACTTATGCTACCCCACTGTGTAAATCCACTCTCAGCTCCTTTGGTCTCCATGGACATAAAAAGTCCAAAAGGAAAGTCAGAATCTTTTCTTTGATCCTCCACCACTGCAGTAATCAAAAGGTCTTTTTCTTTATTCAATCGAATAGTTTTACCTATTGCAGATTCATTCGGAAAGTACTTGGCAGCAAGAGTCTCATTGATCGCTGCCATATTCGGCTCTTTGAAGGAGTTTTCTATAGCACCCTCGATAATTTTCCAATCGAACATTTCAAAGAAACTCGGTTGTACATAGACTAACTCAGGAGACTCTTCATAATACTTTACCTCACCATCATTGCCTTTGACGGAAATAAGGCCATACATCTCATGAGAAATTAGCGTAGAGTTGACCAGACCAACGATATCTTCTGCAACTGCGGCTCTCATAGGCAGTGGTACTCCACCACCAGGATACTCATTACCATCGATATAATCAATATGGCCAACACGATAAATACGATCTAGTTTAGAATGATACTGATTGAAGCTTAGCTCTTCTTTCACAATCATGAACATGATCAGACTACAAGTAATCCCAAGTGTTAAGCCAGAGATATTGATTAAGGTGAAGGCTCTGTTTCGAGCGAAGTTTCTTAAAAGAATTTTTAGATAATTTCTAAGCATAGTGTTGTTGTTTTGAATCAGGGTTTGGGCCGATGTGCGATTCTTATGACAATTAGAATGCCAAACCTACAAGTATTTGAATACCAGATACTTACAAATAAAAAACGATTCTACAAGATATAGAATCGTTTGTTTTTATAACAGTAAAGTGTTTGTTTTTGATACAGTAATTATTCGCTTCTTAAAACATTTATCGGATTGGCAGTGGCTGTTCTGTAGGACCTAACAAAAACGATGAATAATATGCATATGACTGCCATCATTGAAACAACTGCAAATGGAATCAGTGATAAATCTACATGGTAAACAAAGTCATCCATCCAGCCAGAAACGGCATAGTAGCTTAATGGAATAGATATGACTAAGGCGATAACAATAAGCCCGAGTACCTCCTTGCTAAGCAAAGAAAGTACCTGGCTGACCGAAGCCCCAAGCACCTTGCGAATACCAATTTCCTTGATGCGTTGATCAAGCTTATAACTAATCAAACCAATCAAACCAAGAATCGCCACAAACACGGAAAGTCCAGTAAATAAGTTAATGGTTTGTCCTAATCGCTTTTCTTTCTTAAACAGTTGATCGAACTTCTTATCGAAGAAGTAATAATCAAATGGCGCATCTGATAAACCTGCGTAGGCCGATTCAATTCCTTCAACAGCAGCCTTAGGATCACCTGAAAAACCAATATTTATTTGAGAGGCATAGAGTCGATAAAAGAACACCACTGGGCCGATTGCATTACTAAAGTTTTGGTGATGAAAATCCTCTACTACTCCGACTATTTCTACTTCGCTGCCATTAAAGCCTGCATTAAATTTTCGACCTAATACATTTCCGCCCAATTGTTTGGCGAAAGACTCGTTGATGACCATCACAGTCTGTTCATCATCAATTTCGGGGTTGAAGTTTCTTCCTTCAACGATTTCCATCTTCATGGTGGGCACAAACTGATCATCTACGAACTTGTATTGAATTCTTTCATACTTGCCTTCAGGCGATAATTCAGTAATTCCGCTTAGCGGTAGCTGATTAATCATGCTGTAATGATTAAAAGAAACGGACTCAATACTAGCTTGTCTGAGTAGCTCTTGTCGTAAAGGACCTGCGTTCTCATCTTCCTCTCCTAACTGCCCCTTACTATTGTCAACTACTATTACACCTTCTTTATCAAAACCAAGATCCTTACCTAGACTATACTGAAGCTGTTGCTGTGCGAAAAGGGAGAAAATGGCCAAAGACAACGACACCACAAACTGAAACACGACCAGTGAATTACGAAATAGCTTACTCCTGTCCCCCACGGAAAAGCTACCCTTTAATGCAGCTGCCGCTTTGATGCGCGTGAGGTAAAATGCCGGGTAAATTCCAGCCGTCAGGCCAGTCACTAGCCCTACGCCAATGATAAGCAGCAACAAGCTTGGATGCTGAAAAGTGTTGGTACTAAAATCTTCTATGCCTGAAATCTGAAGCCCTTGCAAAGCCGCTTCAGTTAAACCTAAACTGACTATTATTGCGCAGATAGAGACGAACACTGATTCCGATAAGAATCGATAGACGAGTTGTCTGCGATAAGAACCCAGTACGGTTCTCACACCAATTTCCTTAGCTCTTTTGGAAGCTTGAGCTGTTGCTAAGTTTACATAGTTAATTGCAGCTAAGAGGATTACAAATACTGCAATGGAAAGAAAAATGTACAGGTACTTTTTACTGCCCGTTTCAGACGCTTCGAATTGAATGTCAGATTCAAGATGAATGTCCTTAAGTGACAATACTGTTAAGCTAGGATTATAACCTGTCTTAAACTCCTCAAGTGTTTTACCTTCTCCATAGCGTTCAAAGTCTAACAAAGTAAATAAGTCGTTAACACGTTCGTCAAGCGTATTGACTTCGTTTGATCCTGTTGTCTTGAAGTAACTATAGCCTGTTGTAAATGAGAAGCTATCCTTTATTCGGTCTTCAAAGGCCTGCGGTAAGCGTGCCAATGCTGAAAATCGTAAGGAAGTATTGCGAGGTAAGTCTTTAACAACTGCCGTTACTATATACTGATCTGTTGAGATTTGTGTTGATAAGCTAACTTCCTCCCCAATCGGGTTATCGGCTCCAAAAAGTTTGTTGGCCCACGACTCTGTGAGCACTAAGCCATTTGCATTAGTCAATGCTTCTTCTACCGATCCATAGACCAGTTGATGTTCAAAAATATCAAAATAGGCCTCTGTTGAATAGTAAACACTTTGATCTACAAAACTTTGCGCATTGCCCACTGTCAGCGTTGCCGAAGGGTTTGGCATTAAATTTACCACTGCTTCGACACCAGGCACCTCAGCTTTCACCTTGTTGAGGTGTGCTATGGATGACAGTGCAAAGCTCTTTCCGCTGAGCCTATAGACTTGTTCATGGTTCTTATAATGCTGATCGAATGTGAACTCCTTGGAAACATAAATACCAATCAGTAGGGCTGCTGCAAAACCAATAGCCAGACCACTGATGTTAATAGCAGCATAGGCCTTATTACGCTTTAGGTTTCTAATAATGGAAGTAAGATGATTTCTAAACATATTATTCGCTTCTAAGTGAGTCTACTGGATTGGAGGTGGCAGCACTTAAGGATTTGACGCCAGTAGTTACCATCCCTATTAAAAGCGTGAAGCCAATTGCAGCTACAAATACCCATATGTTAATCTCAATGCTGTATTCAAAATCTGACAACCAATCCGTCATGAAATAATAACTCACTGGTGTCGCTATGAAGAAGGCAATGACAATGAGTACCAACAGTTCTTTTGAGAATAAATTGAGGATTTGAGGAATTGTCGCTCCCAGTACTTTTCTAATGCCAATCTCCTTCATTTTTTGGCTTACCATAAAGGATACAAGACCATAAAGTCCTAGGCAACCAATTAAAATGGTAATTCCTGAAAACACCTGAAAGAGTGTCAGCATATTTGCCTCTTCCTCATAATTTGTCATAATCTCATCCGATAGAATATTATAATCGAAGAGGATATCCGGATACTGTGCAGTCCAAGCCCGCTCTACCGCAGCAATCAGGTCTTTAAATTGTGCATCTGATCCTTCGTAGCGAATTGCACCCTCAGCATAATATCCATAATACCTCACCATGATCAGAGGATCAATCTTCTCTCTCAGGTCTTTATTGTGAAATGCTTTGAATACACCTACAATTTTCTTGTCTCCCGAAAAATCAGTCTGAATAGTAATTCCAACAGCATCTTCTGGTTTTTCAATCTCCATTAGCTTTAGTACTTCCGTAGAAACCAAAGCTTCTTTGAGCGTATCGTTTTTGCTTATATCTCGCCCTGCGAGCAATTCAATTCCATACAAATCAACATAGTTTTCATCAATCACCTTAAAGGCGATATCGAAACTGTCATCCATTTGCAAAGGGGCATATTTAAAGTTAGAACCAATGTGATTTTGGCTTAATGGGCTTGTATAACCATAACTTACCTTCTCCACCCCAGAAAACTCTAAAAGCTCATTTCTTAATGTGCTTAATTTGTCCCCCTCATTACTTGGAAGTGGGAATGTAATAATCGAAGACTGCTTAAAGCCTAAATCTTGTGTTTCGAAGTATTTCATTTGAGCAATCACCACTAGCGTACAAATCACCAACGCTTGAGAAATGAAGAACTGAAAAATCACTAGGCCTCTGCGTGTATTGATATTACCAGACAATGCCGATTGCCCTTTACTCTTCAATGCCGAAACTGGTTTAAGTTTTGAGAGTATGAGCGATGGGTATAAGCCTGTAAACAGCGTAACGCTGAGAATCACTAGCGCTACTAATGCTAACAATAAAGGATCGTTAAATAGGTCTAGTGAAAGTTGGTAACCTATTAGCGGTTCAAGGTTAGTCAAAACCAATTCGGCTACACCCATAGATAGTATTACTGACACAAGAGTGATCAGGAAAGTCTCACCCAAGAATTGTAACATCAGTTGGCCTCTTAGGCCTCCTAAAACCTTACGAATCCCAACCTCTTTTGATCTTTTAATAGTCAAAGCGGTTGACAGATTCACAAAATTAATACAAGCGGTTAATATCAAAAACAACGCAATTGCGACTCTAAAAACATTCGTCTCGGCAGCAATGGCCGAATCACCATAGGTATTGTAAGTAGTATCAAAATGTAAGTCTGCAAGCGGCTGCAAACTATAGTAGCTGGCGTTTTCTTTTTTAGGTATGTATTTATCTACCATTTCTGGTAACACCTTATTCACTTGATCGGGCGTTACATTTTCATTGATTAAGAAGTAGACTTGAGCATTAGAAGAAGTAGAAGTCCATGAATCAGGTTGGTAAAAATCAAATACTATGTCGATCGATTCATATTCGATCATTACTTTGAATGGTAAAGAGGAGTTTTCAGGCGTATCGGATACAACACCAGTTATAAAAGCGGTTAGCTCACCATTCAATTTAAACTCCTTACCTAAAACCCTATCGTATCCCCCATCGGTAACACCAAAAAGCTTTTCGGCTAACGAAACAGTAATAACTGCAGAATTCGGCTTAGACAGGGCCGTGGCAGGATCCCCAATGATCCAATCGTAGTCAAACAATTGAAAAAACTCTGGATCAGTGAATGAGATACCATCTTTCTGTGTAAAGTGAGTCCAATCACCAGAAGTACTTTCTACACTCAATTGATTTTCACCAATATAGAAAGTACGAACAGGAAGGCCCAAATCAGGATAATCTGTCTTAAATGCCTCAGTAAAAGGATTATGAATACCAGCCTCAAACTCTATGAGGTTCGGGTTCTCTACTTTTTTAACGACCCTATACAGCCTATCATAGTTTGCGTAGTGCTTGTCAAAGCTTTGCTCAAACAATACAATCTTGAAAAGTATTAGTGCCGCACTTATACCCAGTGCCAGGCCAAATACATTAATCAGAGTAAAACTCTTGTTTCGAACAAGGTTTCTTATCGCAGTTTTGAAGTAATTCTTGAGCATAATTGATTCTGTTAATTATTGGTCTCTTAGTGAGTTAATAGGGTTTGCCGAAGCAGATTTTAAGACTTTTAAGCCTACAGTGGTAGAAGCGATAATAATCGTAGAAATAACGCCTAGTACAAAGACTCCTGCACCTAGCTCGATATGATATACATAGCCATCTAACCAGCCATTCATTATAAAATAGGCTAAGGGGCACGCCAAGGCAAAGGCAATAGCTACAAGGATTGCCACTTCTTTAGAGAAGATTTTTAATATATTCTTCATTGAAGCACCAAGCACTTTTCTTATACCAATCTCTTTGACTTTTTGATTGGCCATGAATGAAATGAGCCCATACAATCCTAGACAACCGATAAAAATCGCTACACCTGCAAACACTTGAAACAAGCTTGAAATCTTATATTCTGTCTCGTATTGTCCCATGACGCTGTCTTCAATAAATTGATAAGTAAACACATCTGCAGTAAACACTTCATTCCATATAGCTTCCACCTGATCGACAACTTCTTGATAATTACCCGTACCTGTTAGCGACACACCTCCTTCAAAGTACTGCGAAGCACCCTTCATCATAAAAACAGGGTCTAACGAATTATGAAAAGAGTTATTAAAGAAATCTTCTACAACCCCCACGATGTAAAATGAGCTATTGTAATTAGTCTCGAAGCGTTGACCGATGGCCTGTTCTGGGTTATTAAACCCGAGGCTTTCTGCAAGTTTTCTATTGATGACGGTATGATCGTCTGGAGAATCTTGATTGTAAAAAGCACCGCTGATCAATTCTAAATCGAAGAGCCTACCATATCCTGGACCTACATTCTTTCTATTGGCTCTAATCTCCTCTCCTTCCCCCCCAGCAGGATTCTTTATCCTGTCAATATTATTGGTACTTGATGCCCCAGGCGTAGCTAAGAAAAAGCCAATGTCGTTAACACCTGCAATGGATGATATGCGAGACGCTAACAAATCAAAATTGTCATCTGTACGCTCAGGTATTGGAAAGGTCAATACGCCTTCAGATTTAAAACCCAGCGGTTGGCTTTTGATAAAATCCATTTGAAAAAGGACTACAAGCGTTCCTATTATCAACAACTGAGAAATTAGGAATTGAAAAACTACAAGGCTTCTTCTTAACGAAATACCCGCTTTATTTCGCTTAGTAGTGAGACTGCTGCTCTTTATGGCATGAACTGGATTGTAGTTGGCAACTATGAGCGAAGGGTAAACCCCAGACAATAAAGTAACGGCTAAAAACAAGCCTACTAAAAACAGTATTGTACTAGGCTCTGAGAATAAATTTAAGCTCAGGCTATAACCCAATATTGACTCCAACCTCATCAAAACTCCTTCGCTGAGCGCTAGGGAAAACAAAATGGAAATCATGGTGATAATGGCTACTTCTCCTAAAAACTGAGTAGCCACTTGACTTTTTCGGCTGCCTAATACTTTTCTTATGCCTACTTCTTTGGCTCTTTTCACCGACTGTGCTGTAGCCAAGTTGATGAAGTTAACTGCTGCGGTTAATATTAGAATTAAGGCGATAACCTGCATTCCATCCAGAGTGCTCTGATCCACATAACCTCCCGCTCCCAAATCAGGATCTAGATGAATACTCGTTAATGGCTGTAAGGCAAAATAGACACCTTCCTCTTCAGCATTTACTCCCATGTTCTCCAAATACTTCGTAGAAGATGTTTTCAGATTGGCTTCAGCATATTTCTGAGTTTCACCAGCACCTATTTTAACAAACATTCGAGTAGACCCATTAATCGTACCCCAAGCTGTTAAGTTATTCGCATAGGGATAAATTTTCGCTCCTTCATAAGACATTAAAAAATCTAAACCATAATCCGTATTCTTTGGAGCGTCTTCATAAATCGCGGTGATCGTTAAGTTTAGCTGCCCTTCAAACCTCAGGGTTTTTCCAATAACAGATTGATAATTACTTCCATTAAGACCAAATAACTTTTCAGCACCCTTAGCGGACATCGCTATTGAATTAGGGTTATTCAATATGTTATTAGGGTCACCTGCCAGGATTTTAAAATCGAAGATGTCAAAGAATCCGTCTTCTACAAAAGCCATATTATTCCCTTGCTTTATCTTTTTTTGTACGCCTTGCTCATTCTCATATACGAATACACCATTGTAGTACCAGTGTATCCTAGAGGTTGTCCAGTCCGGGTAGTCCATCGCCAATGCTGGCCCTAATGGATGCATTACTGAGGTGGAACGTTGTTCATCCCCATCATTGGACTGCACTAAATTGATTCTATATACTCTATCAACATCGGTATGATAATTCTCAAAACTATGCTCAAACGAAACCACCTTATAAATGACTACCGCACCAGTAATCCCAAGTACCAAGCCTAGTACATTAATAACAGTAAAGACCCTGTTTCTTATTAAATTTCTAATGGCTGTTTTAAAGTAATTTCTGAACATAAAGACCTCCTTTGCAACACTTCTATACTAATCTGATGCCAAAATCATAAACAACTTATTTACAGTTGATTACAAATTATATCAACCTAATCAACCAATATATTCGTTTGTTTTCAATACATTTAAGTGTTTGTTTTTGATACAGTTCTAAAATGCCGAAAACCGAAGCTAAAATACTTGTCATCGATGATGACATAGACATCCTGAACACTGCTCGTATGTATTTGAAGCAGCAGTTCACGCTGGTTCAGATCGAAAATGACCCAACCA
The DNA here is from genome assembly GCA_964352205.1 of uncultured Roseivirgaceae bacterium. Taxonomy (GTDB): domain Bacteria; phylum Bacteroidota; class Bacteroidia; order Cytophagales; family Cyclobacteriaceae; genus Roseivirga. The sequence goes on along the minus strand of CAYGQO010000007.1, from coordinate 119,012 downwards.
ATATACCCTTACATTTCGAAAGAGAAACCTTTGATCTAGTCTTGCTAGACATGAATTTTCGAAAAGGAGAAAATGACGGTTCAGACGGATTGAAATGGCTTAACGTAATTCTCAATTTGGACCCCAATGCCATTGTGATTCTAATCACTGCCTATGGCGAGTTTGATTTAGCTGTTAAAGCTATCAAAGCAGGCGCAACTGACTTTGTCACTAAGCCTTGGAAGAACGAAAAGCTGTTTGGCACCATCACCTCTGCGCTACAACTGAGAAAGAGTAAACTCGAGGTAGACAAGTTAAAAAGCACTCAGAAAACCATGTCTGGCGATATCGATCAGAAACATGGTGACTTTCTAGGTGAATGCGAACCCATGAAGCGTGTTTTCTCACTTATTGACAAAGTAGGACCCACGGATGCTAATGTGCTTATTCTTGGAGAAAACGGTACTGGAAAAGAACTTGCTGCAAGAGCACTTCATAGACAGTCTTTAAGGTCTGGCAAAGTATTTATTAGTGTGGACCTTGGCTCAATCAGCGAGACACTGTTCGAAAGTGAATTATTCGGTCATGTGAGAGGTGCCTTCACAGATGCTAAAGAAGATAAGCCGGGCCGTTTTGAATTGGCTACTGAGGGTACGCTATTCTTAGATGAAATAGGCAACCTTAGCCTCCCACTACAGGCCAAGCTACTTACCGTATTACAGCAGCGGAAAGTGAAACGAGTGGGCTCTAATAAGGAAATGTCAATTGACATTAGATTGGTCTGCGCCACGAATATGCCTCTTTATGATATGGTAAAGGAAGGAACATTTAGGCAGGACCTTCTCTACCGAATTAATACTGTCGAACTAAGAATGCCTTCGCTTGTCGAACGCAAGGATGACATGGAGTTGTTAACGAAACACTTTATGGATGTATATGGAAAAAAATACAAGAAGCCCAATATGCGGATTGATGCTGCCACCCTTAATAAGCTCAAGCGATACAACTGGCCCGGAAACATACGTGAACTGCAACATGCCATAGAGAGGGCCATCATCCTATCGGATGAAAACAAGCTTTCAACCAATGACTTTCTCCTTCAGACGACAACAGGGCCTTCAACTGAGGATAGCGATAGTTTAAACCTGAGCGAAATGGAGAAAAGGTTAATCCTTAAAGCCTTAGATAAGAATAGTGGTAATGTTACCAGAGCCGCAAAAGAACTCGGTCTTGATAGATTAGCGCTTTACAGAAGACTTCAGAAATATGGACTTTAATATCAAACGCACCAATGGTATCTAAACGATTCGCATTTCTAGTCATTCTAAGAATTGTTTTGCTGATGCTCACCATGACGGCATTGGCATTTATATTTGCTAGAACCGAGCTATTCTTCAATCAGATCATCCTGTTAGGAGTAATCATACTACAAGTATCAGAACTCATTAGGTTTATCACACATACGAACAGAGAACTTGCCAAACTGCTACTGGCCATTCGCTACTCAGACTTTTCCATTTCTTTTAAGGGAACCAAGAAAGGAAAGTCGTTCAGAGAACTGCAAGATGCATTTGTCGAAATTATAGAAGCCTTTAAAAAAGTAAGTGTTGAGAAAGAAGCACAGTTCAAGTTTCTTAAGGTAATTGTAGACAACCTCAAGGTTGGTGTACTTGCTATTAAGGAGGATTATTCGGTCGAATTAATGAATGCTGAGGCGCAGCGCCTATTAAAAATAAGCACTCCCAACTACTGGAAACAGCTTCAACAATTACTTCCCCACTTTGCACAAGAGATCACCGACATGGAAGATCGCGACAAGCGACTTTTAGAGCTCAATATTAAAGGGGAAAAACTCCAAATCTCAACACAAATAAATCGGCTCAAAATCTTGAATTACCGCTACACCATAGTAACATTTCAAGATATTAAGTCTGAGATCGAACAAAAAGAGATTGAGGCATGGCATAAGTTGATTAGAATTTTAACCCATGAAATCATGAATTCTGTGACCCCAGTAACCTCGCTCACAGAAACCATGCTTATGCTACTTGAAGAAAATGGTAAGCCGCTCGCCTTAGAAGAGCTATCTGAAGAAACGCTAGAAGACCTACGTTTCTCTATGAAGACCATTCAGAAAAGAAGTGAGGGACTATTGCATTTTGTGGACGATTACAGAAGACTCACTCGCATTAAAGCACTGGAACTTGAGGAAGTAAAGGTGAAAGAAATGCTTGAAGAAATGGCCATGCTTCTTAAAGCAGATGCACAAAAAGAGAATGTTAAGATTACCGTTAATGCACCAGAATACTTATCGATTGCCATGGACCGCAAGCTTATCGAACAAGTGCTGATTAATTTAATGACCAATGCCAGACATGCACTAGAAACAAAGGACAATGGAAACATTATGATTAGTGCCTATTCCGATCAGCATTCTAAAGTAATAGAAGTGAAAGACAATGGTATGGGAATTGATACTTCGAAAATGGAACAAATCTTCATTCCCTTTTACTCTACAAAAGAGCATGGCTCTGGTATTGGGCTCAGTCTCTCTAAACAAATCATGAAAAAACATAAAGGAGATCTTAGTGTAAAATCTAATGTTGGTGAGGGTGCTACATTTTATCTTACCTTCAAATATTAACTGAAGCTTTTACTTATCCTTCTGAGTCAATATTTTCGACACATAAATCATCAACCTGAGCAATGGATATTTTTACCATCATTACGATTCTAATAGTCCTTTCGGCATTATTTGCTTACATCAACACTAAGTTTCTCAAGTTGCCCTTTACCATAGGGCTGATGATTATTGCCATTTGCTTTACGCTGGTGATCATTGTTCTTGGCTATTTTGAACATTGGATTTTAGATGAAGCAAAGCTGCTCATTGAATCTATAGACTTTAAAACCGTCTTACTAGAAGTAATGCTGAGCTTTCTGCTCTTTGCAGGTGCTCTACACACCAAATTGGATGAACTATCCAAGCAAAAAGGCCCAATAATGATGTTTGCCACCCTTGGGGTTTTGGTCTCTACTTTTTTAGTGGGCGGCATATTTTACTTTGTCACTCAGGCCATAGGCCATGAAATTCAATTTATCTACTGCCTCCTATTTGGAGCGCTGATATCCCCTACCGATCCGATAGCGGTCCTGGGGATTTTGAAAGATGCGAATGCCCCTAAGAAACTCGAAGTCAAAATTGTTGGGGAATCACTTTTCAATGATGGCGTGGGAGTTGTTATCTTCTTAGTGATTTTGGCAATTGCTGAAAAAGGCATAGCCTCAGTAGAAGCCGGAGAAGTAGGTTTCTTGTTTTTCGAAGAGGTATTTGGAGGCATTGCCTTGGGTTTGGCCATGGGCTGGCTTGGTTTTCAGTTAATGAGATCGATTGATCACTATGAAACTGAGGTAATGATCACTTTGGCATTAGTCATGGGGATTTATTCCATTGCCCACTATGTACATTTTTCTGGCCCTCTAGCCGTAGTGGTTGCAGGTATCTTTATCGGAAACAAGTCTCCACAGATAGCTTGGTCAAAAACTACGCATGCCTATGTCGACAAGTTCTGGGAGCTTCTAGATGTATTACTAAACGCCATTCTCTTTGTGCTCATTGGCTTTGAATTACTCATTATCACAATCAACGGAGAATATATTATGCTTGGTCTCATTGCCATTCCGGTAACGCTACTAGCTCGCTTCGTTGCGTTATCAGGGCCCATTGCCCTTTTCAAAAAGAAGCTGGATTTTATCCCTAAAACAAACCTCATCATGACATGGGGTGGCATTCGTGGTGGTATCAGTATTGCCTTAGCCTTATCGCTAAAACCCGAAATGGAACGGGAATTATTTCTGACAGTCACTTATGTGATTGTGGTATTCTCCATCATTTGCCAAGGGTTGACGATTGGTCCATTGGTAAAAAAGGTACTTGGTAAATAATTCTAAAGAGACCACAAGTTTTTGTTTATTGATGCATCTAACCTTTCAAAATAGATGATCATGAAGAACAAACTCCTACTTTTTGCCTTACCATTTTTAATGCTCTCATGCGGCAATGATGACGCTATTGATGACATAGATGATGATATTGATACTGAGGTACCCGCCTTATTTCAAAGGTTTACGGACAACGTATCTGTCTCGGTGGATGGAGATTTCATCGTAGTTGTTACGGATGACATACCTGATCACCCTAGCCCATATTTTGAAACCAGTAATGAACTCTACGAAGCCTATAATGGAGATAACCAAAACTTCAACTTGAACCCTAACCGGATTTCAAGTCAGAATATAACCTTCAGAATCCCCATAAACCCTACAGCTGCAACTAACAATGAGTCAACATCATTAGGGCCAATGGGTATTTCGGTAAATGGCGTGGTTTTCTTTAACCAATATGCTGGACCTAATAACCAACCTTTAACCTCTGAAATTGACTCTTTCGATCAATACCTGGGTCATCCTCAAAACACAGGCGTCTATCATTATCATCAAGAACCTACTTTCTTAACAGAAACCCTAGGATCAAATGCGCTATTAGGATGGCTGCTTGATGGATTTCCTGTATATGGCCCTGTCGAAGATGGAAACCGAGTTAATAATAGTGATCTCGATGACTTTCATGGACACATTCATGAAACCACCGAATACCCAAGCGGAATATATCACTACCATATCACTGATGCGGACCCGTACATTAATGGAAACGGTTTTTATGGTGTTGCAGGAACAGTAAGTAACTGATTTGAAGAAGCTCTCATTCCTCTTATTATTTATTATCATGGCCTGTGATCAATCAGAATTGACTGAATCACGGGTTAAAGTTATTCCCGAAAGAACAGTAAACTCTACCGATACTCATTTGTCGAAAAAGGCAGCGATTGTCTACTTGAGAGACAGTCTCTACTCCGGATTTTTGACTGACTATTTCGATAACGGATCATTAAAGTCGAAGAAGGGCTATTTTAATGGCAAGCTGGAAGGGGAAGCAGTTCAATACTATGAAAACAGACAATTGAGAGAGAGACGTTTCTATAAAGAGAATAGAAAGACAGGCACGCATATAGGCTTTTGGCCTAATGGACAAGCCAAGTTCGAATACTACTTTCAATCAGACCTACACGTAGGCGAACTGAAAGAATGGTATGCTTCAGGTCAACCCTATAGATTCTTCAATTATGAGAAAGGAAAAGAAAATGGTAGTCAAAAAATGTGGGAAGCAAATGGTAAAATAAGAGCCAACTATGTGGTAAAGGATAGTCATCGATATGGACTAATTGGTCTCAAGAATTGTAAATCAGTTACTAATGAAGAAGGTGTATATACCGCTATTGCTTATTAGCTTATTAGTAGTATCATCATGTAAGAAAAAGGAAACGCGAACTCCTCTCCCGTTTTATAATGCAGCTGACTTCACTCCTGAGTGGATAGAAGAGTCTGACCCAGCCTATAATGAAATTCATACTATCGATGCTTTCAGTCTTACAAATCAGGAGGGTGAAACGGTAAAAAACACTTCCTTGGAAGGCAGCATTTATGTTGCCGACTTTTTCTTTACCATCTGCCCGAGTATTTGTCCAAAAATGACCTCAAACCTAACAAGAATACAAAAGGCTTTCACCCCAGACCAAGTTAAAATAGCTTCTTTCAGCGTTATGCCTTGGGTAGATTCAGTGTCTGTTTTAAAAAATTATGCTGAAGTAAAGGACATTTACTCAGAGCAATGGCACCTACTCACTGGAGAGACTGAGACTATTTACAAACTGGCTAGACAATCATTCTTTGCTGAAAAAGAAATAGGTCTTGATAAGTCTTCGGATGAATTTTTACATACCGAAAACTTTATCCTGGTAGATATCAAAGGAAGAATCCGAGGCGTCTACAATGGCACATTACCTATCGAGATGTCTCGCTTGCAACAAGATATCAAGACCCTGCTGGCATTAGGTTAGACAGAAATCAAAAGCCACTTCAAGGCTACGCCTAGCCAAACAATTAAGACCCCAAGTCTGCTATAAATCTGTCGCTTAGAGAAAACCCAGAACATAGTAAAGCATACAAAGTAGAGTATTGCAAAGGGAAGTTTCGGAACATAGAAAGGGAAATCTATCAAGAGAATTAGTTGAAAGATTGTAATGACAGAAGCAGATCCTAAAAAGAACAATTGATGAGCTCTGGTCATTCTCAGCGAATTCATTGATTCAATGGCGGCAAAGAAAGAGAAGAAGATTATAAAATATATTCCATAACCACCGAGACCGAAATATGGATCGTATTGAATCAGAGTACTGAGCGCAAGCAATACCGTTGCCAATTTGGTGGTACGCTTCTTCGCTCTTCGTACCCAGCCAATGGCAAAAAGAGCGGTAATGATGGTGATTGCCAGTTGCATCTTATATTAAAGATAGCATAAAACCCTGACTACCAATTTTAGTTGTAACGCAGAGATTATATAGCTTTTGCCTGCCAAAATTACCTCTTCATCCTTTAAACAAGGCATGGTCTTTTACATGACCAAGCCATTAATGAGGGTGCCTATCACAAGACACCAAAAAACAATATTCAAAAGTTTGGCAATTGTTTTACGAGAATCACTCACTAATACTTCATTTCTCTTGGACATACGCTTTGTGTTTTAAATTAAGGCCTCCACGTATTGGAGGCCTTTGTTTTAGGAAGTCGCGACTGACTGACTACTGACTTGACTACTTCCTGACTACTATTCTCTTTGATTTTCTCTTCGCTGACCATCGCGATTATTGCAGCATGAACACCACTTATCGACTGGTTGAACTCATATTCTCTTTCAAACAACCTTAACAGTTGTGTACCATCTGCATTGACAAGTGCAGTATGCACACACTGATCTAGCCCATACGGCACCGTAATGCCTTCATAGATATTTTTTATGTAAGTACTCGGAGGTAATGGGAACTGTATTGATTTGAATTCTATCTCTTGGGGAATAAAAATCGTTTCTTGACAATCAACTTTTAAGCTATTCACCTCTTTGGAAAGCGTACCATTGGTGAGCCCATAAGTCTGTACGGAGATCATCATCAAGAGCATAAAGTTCTTGAGATGTCTCTTTGACTTTTGATTAGAAGTAATCGCTAAGGCAGTAATGCGGAAAGGCAAATACCTTAGTGATAAACGGAAGCTCATATACTATGTGTTTTGGTTGTTATTCTATCCCTTTGTTCGATGAGGAGAATTATTATAACGAGCACAATTTCAGAAAATTCGGCTGGATAGACCCTACCCGTTTGGGGTAGTTTTTACTTAAAAGAGCCTACAAATAGAGATATATTGTATGTAAACGAGTTAGAGACTACCCTTCCTTTGACGCAACTTCCAGCCTGTTAAGTACTTCCGAACGACTGCTTACACCAAGCTTCAAATAGAGATTTTTTACATGGAATTTGACTGTGTTTGTAGAAACAAAAAGTTGTTCGGCTATTTCGGATGTAGTGAGCCTTTTAGCTAGCAAACCAATTACTTCTCCTTCACGCTCAGATAGGCCATATTCTTTAATGATCGAAGTTAAACTTTCGGCTTTATTACCATCTGAATTAGTACTTAAGGCTCTGAACTCCTTAATAACCTTTATCCTATTTTCCAGAATATTTTTAATCCTTGCTAAGAACTCAGCTGCACTAAAAGGTTTAGTGAGGTAGTCGTCTATTCCCATCGCTAAGGCATGTAGCTTATCTTCTTGGTCTGCCCGAGCCGTTAACATTACTAGAGACACGTGGTGTAATGACTCGTCCTGTTTGATTGCCTCTAGCAGTTCAAAGCCATCCATCACTGGCATCATCACATCAGAAATCACAATATCTATTGTGTTCTCTTGAAGAATTTCGAGAGCAACTTCCCCATTCTCAGCTTGCATAATAGAGAAATATGGTGCTAAGGTTTGAGCAATAAAGGCACGCATTTCGGGATGATCTTCTGTAATGAGAAGTAAGGGTCTATCTACATTAAACTTCTCACTATACTGTTTAATAGTTTCTTTGAGTGTTTCTTCGACAATCGAATGATTAGAAACAGTGAGCGGGATAATCGTTTCTTGGTCAACCTTTTTAGCCGGTAACTCAAAGATAAAGCTACTCCCCTCACCTAAAGTGCTTACCACACTCAGGTTACCACCATGCAGCAATGCTAACTCTCTGGCTAAAGCCAAACCAATACCTGTACCGCCTTCAGCTTTCTTATCGGGCTGCTCAGATTGATAGTATCGGTCAAAAATATAGGGAAGATCATTTTCATGAATTCCTGCACCATCGTCCTTCACAATTATCTGAATGATTTCAGGCTTTAGTGGATGATTTTGAACAATTACATCAATTTGACTCTTTGTGAATTTCAGTGCATTAGAAAGCAGATTCCGGATCACCTTACTACACTTATTTTCGTCCATTAAAACAGCGAGTAGTTCTGGAGGCCAGAAATCAAATGACAAATCAATCTTTCTCTTTTCAAAGCCCGACCTATAGCTATTAAGTATATCTGACAAAAATTCTTTAAGTCGAACAGGGTTTTCTATCAACTTGAGCTTACCGGCCTCTAACTTTCCTAAATCCAGAATTTCTTCTACTAAAGCCAATAAGCTTACTCCGTTATTTCTAGCTGTTTTTAGCGTTTCTCGAACTTTTTGATTCTCTATCTCCCCATTGTAAATCAAAGACTCCAATGGTGCATTGATCAGTGTAAGTGGCGTCCTTAATTCGTGCGATATATTCGCAAAAAATCGAGACTTTACCTTATCTAATTCCTTTAGCCTATCAGCTTGTTGCTGAATTAGTACTTTATCTGTTTCGGCCTTCTCCTTTTCCTTTCTGAGCTCTTCGGTTCTTATTCTTACTGTTTCTTCTAGCGTTTCCTTCTCTTTTTCGAGTCTGCGAAGATTAAACCATATTATACCCCATATGGCTAAAGCTAAAATCAAAGTATAGCCTATAAATGCCCAAAGCGTTAAATACCAGGGTGTGATAATGGTAAAGCTGAATGAGTCGACTCCGCTTACCTGACCGTAAACGTTTTTGGCCCTAACTTTAAACGTATAAGTGCCGTGGGGTAGGTTTGTGTAGTTTCTCGAAGAACCTGATGACCACGGGGCCCAAGTTTCTTCTGAGCCCTCTAAATAACTCTGAAACTCTAAATCACCTAGCTCATCATAGAACGTTGCTGCGTAAGAGAAACTCAAGGCATTTTCTTTTGGCGCAAGGCTAATCTCTAACTGTTGCCCCATACCCGCATAAATTAAAGAATCACGCTTATTTGAAATTTCGATAGACCTAATGTGCGCCACAAAATTATCAGAAGACTTAGGTACAAACCCGCGATTATAGTATTTAACACCACTGCCGGCAATCCAGATACCGCTACCTCCGAGTCCTGAAACGTACTCCGAATTATGGGATTCAATTTTCGGAAATGGATTAAAAACCAATTCATATTCTCCAGGACTATTTTTTAACAAAGCTTTCCCACGTCCATTTAAAGAGGCGTAAATATCTCCATTAGGCATTTCTATAAACCGAAAGACATAGTCTTCACCAATGAGTTTGTTAAATTTCTCTACACCCTCAAACCGGTCATTGAAGGAGTCATATCGATAAATTCCCTTAGCGGTTGCAAAATATAACCCATCACTATGCCGAAAGACTCTATTGCGCTCTTGCTCAGGAAGTCCATCTTCAATGCCATATGTCCTAATACTAATAACGCTGTCTTTCTCCTCATTAAGCTTTATCTTAAACACACCCGTTCCTGAATCTGTCATCCAAAGATCTCCATCATCTGTTTGTTCTAAAAAGTCCATCTGCATATTGAACCCTTTAATTTTAGTCTCATAAGACCATTTACTCTTCTCATTTTGAAACAGATGTAGGTTTCCTTCGATTGACCCTAATACCATTTGCTCTGAATTCTTCATTGCAACGGCAGCCCAAAGTCGTTCTCCTCTATAGAGATTTGTAACACCGCTTGATGTAATTTGATCTAGGCCATTATTACCTGCAGCAAAAAAATCATCTTTATGTTTAACAGTCATCCAAACACGTTCGCGAGACTTTGAGACGGGCTTAAATGGCTTATACTCTCCGGACCGCTGCCAAGGGGATTCATCGTCTTTCACAACCAAACCAGTGGCTGTAGAGATATAAGTCTTATTATTCCACCTATCACTGTACAGCACATAACCATTGACTCCGTGTCGTTCGTCAATGGTGGTAAATGGTGAATTGAGAATGATTTGGCTTATTGCACCGTGCTGTGCTACCCAAAGGCTCTTGTCTTTGTCAAAAAATAGGTCATCGATTAAACCATCACTACCCATCCCCATTTCTTTATCCAGCTTCTGAATCAGCCGGCCTGCCTTATTGATAATGACCAGCCCCCCTCTAATGGTTCCTATTGCGAAGTAATCGGATCCGATATTAACTGCTGAAAATGCGCCTTTGCTCGATAAAAAATCAGAAACGTCCGTTTCCCAAGCTATCAGTTGTTTAGAGTCGTATTTAAATAATCCTTGGCTTTCAGTTACTAGTAAAAGCTCTTTACTTGAAAATGGCAGAATTTGCCGAACAGTGAGCGCTTTCACTAACTCACTTCCCGGTAGTAGTTCTAGCCTCCCCCTTGCTAACTTTACTATACCTTTTTGATAGTCAATGGCATAGTATTCACCTCTTATGAGATCCTTTCTACCAAGTTTCACCTCTGGGGCTATTACAGAGAACTCTTCTGTATTCTCGTCATAAACCAAAAGCCCTTCAGCACTTCCGAAAATGACTTGGGTACCCAAAATATCTATGGATGAGATAGAGCCCAGCCCCTTGAATTCTGAGGGCACTTTCTCCACAAGAGAATGAAAAGTCATAGCTCCTATTGCGTCTGGAGCGAAATAGCCCATCAGGCTTTTGGTAGAAGCATAGACTATATTTTCTGAATTAATTGCAACTGCCTTAAAGGAGTCATCAGAGATCTGAGAATCTACATTCCAGTCTTGGCCATCAAAAGTTATCACTCCTGTAACATTTGCAAAGTACATGAGTCCATCTACTGCTTGGTCGATGTCAAATGTTTGCTCATGTGCACCATAAACGGTAGGCAAGTAGGTGTTAATAAATGGTGTGCCTATTTCTGCAATTTTGAGATTGTCACTGTCTTGTGCCAAGGCTTGTGTTATAGAGAACACAAGAAGACACCATAGGGCACCTATTTTCACAATCCTTTGCATCAGTCTAATACTATATTTTGGTCAAACGCCTGTATTCAGGGAATCCTTAAGGTAAGGGCATTGCAGTACGCTACCAAGTAAAAGTAGGTACATAAAAGGAACGGTATTTATTTAGTTTAGCAAGTACAACTACTACTGTAAAAAGTATCAATTCACTTTTATTTCATAGCCAGTTCATCACGCTTGGCGCTAATTTCCTTTCTTAACGGGCCGTTTCCAGCGAATTGGTGCTGCAGGTTCTGGTTTAAGGGTTACACCCTCAGTTTTCAACAACCTCAGTGCTTCTTTGACCGCTGCCTCTAATTGAGGGTCTCTGCCATCAATTACCAACTTTGGCAATTGTTCCACCATAATATCAGGTGCAACACCAACACCTTCTACGTCCCACTCGCCATCTACATTATAAAACCCTCCACGCGGTGCTACCATGCGTCCGTTGTCGATAAATGGTGGTGTATCCCAGGTACCAACCAAACCTCCCCAAGTTCTAGTTCCAATCAATGGACCAATCTTCATTTGCTTGAACATAAAGGGTAGAAGATCTCCTCCTGAACCAGCACGCTCGTTGATTAGCATCACTTTTGGACCCCAAATTCCAGCACTCGGAGAAGGAAAGGGAGTATTCCCTTCAATTCTACTATTAAAATACCCATGCAATTCGCGCGTCATGACGTCCACCATATGATCTGCCGCAGACCCGCCACCATTGTTCCTTTCGTCAATAACAGCACCTTTTTTATGCTGTTGCGAGAAGTAGTAGCGGTTAAATGAAGTATAGCCTCCGCCACCAGTATTTGGAACATAGACGTAGGCCAGCTTACCTTCAGAAAGCTTATCAACAAGCCTACGATTTCCTTCAATCCAATCTCTTTGCCTTAAACCACCTTCATTACCAATCGCTGTTACTGTAATGCTTCTGGCACCTTCACTTCTAGCGCTACTGTTTACTAATAAAGTAAGTTGTCTATTCGCTGCTCCTTCAAAATAGCTGTAGAAATTTTGGCTAGTAGATACGGGTTGTCCATCAATTTCTAAGATGTAGTCTCCCTCGTTTACATCAATACCAGGAATAGCTAAAGGTGCTGTCAAATTTGGATTCCAGCTTTCAGCAGTAAATATTTTTTCAATCTTAAATCCATTTCTATCCTTAACAATATCAGCACCCAGTAATCCGACTCTATCACTAGTCAATCGAGGATAATCACCTCCAGAAACATAAGAGTGCCCTACCGCAATTTCACCACTAATGATGTCAACAATATAATTTAAGTCAGAACGGTGTCTTACGTGATCGACCCACGGGGAATACCACTTCCAAATGTCATCCCATGGTGCTCCATGTGTATTATCTACATAGAGAAAGTCTCTCATGTATCTCCAACCCTCTTTTAAAATTTGCTTGGCCTCAGCTTTAGGATCTACCTTGACCCTTACACCACTGATGTTAAGACGACCGTCTCCGGCTTTCTTAGCCCCTCCTCCAGTGGAAACAATACTCCAATTGCCTCGATTGTTATACAGTAGATTTTTTCTATCAGCAGACACTACTCCACTACTAAAGCTTGGAACAAAGACCACCGATTTTCGCTCTTCTAAACTATACCTGTGAAGTTTGGTACCTTCATTTGGCACCAGCTCTGTATAAAAGAAATGCCCCTTCTGCCCTGGTAACATTCCAGCATAATTCCTAGCAGGAACTGATACAGGAACAATACGATCAGCAATATTTTCTACATCTATGGTCACTGACACCTCTTTAGGGTCGTCTTTCTTACCATTTTCCGATGATTCTTCATCGCTCTTTGGAAGAAATGGTGACTTTCCGTCTTTCTTCAGCACAATTAAATAAGGCACTCTGGTGACAGGCATATTGAATGAGCTCATATCTAACCAACCGCTCGCCATTCCATAGTCTGTGCTGGCTAAAAAATAGAGATAATCTCCACTTTCATCCCAAACCGGAGAAATAGCATCTGCCATATGATCGGTTAGTTGATGCGTTTCACCATTCTCTATATTATGCACTTTAACCGCCTTGAACTGATTCTCTTGCTGTTGAACATAGGCAATCCACTTGCTATCCGGTGACCATTCTGGATTCAAGGAGCGATCTGGATGTGCATAGCGATCTGAATCCACTTTTTTAGCTTCTCCAGATTCAATGTTGACGTACCATAAAGAATAGTCGGTATCGGTATAGGCAATAAAATTACCGTCCGGAGACCATTGTGGCCTGAAGTAAAAATTCTTACTAGGCAGTGAAATCGCTTTTGGTGTTTCTAAACCTTTCTGATCAGCTATCATTAGTTCATACTCACCAGACTGATCCGAAAACCAGGCTATCTTATCCCCTTTTGGAGACCAAAGTGGACTTCTATCTGCGCTACTGCTAGAATTAGTTATATTTCTCCAATCTCCATTTTTCTTAGGTACTGTAAAAATATCGCCCCTAAACTCAAATATTGCTCGCTTACCCGTAGGGGAAATTTGTGCATTGGTCAATTGACCTGCTGATGCATTCACCCAGCGAGGTATACTCCAGTTCATATCTCCGGCAACATTTATATTAAGCTGCTTTGAAGTGCCAGTGCCTGGGTTCAAAAGGTGAAGATGACCTCCCTGTTCATATACAATACTCCCTCCACCTGCGTCTATGTTTTTGACATCAAAATCTGCATGGAAGGTGATCTGTTTTTCCTGCTCAGACTTTGGGTCGAAACTCCAAATATTGTTGGCATAATCCCGCTCTGATAAGTAGTAAACCGTTCCATCTAGCCAAACAGGGCTTGTTTGCCTTTCACCATCGCTTTGAGGTGTCATCATCAAACTGTGATCTCTCATGTTAACGATCCAAATAGGCTTGGCCTGACCACCCCTATGGTTTCTCCATTCGGGGTCCCAAAAACCAATTTGCTGATAAGCCATCAATTTACCGTCTGCTGATAATTGGCCATCAACCGCTCTTGGTATTGCAAGCTCATTCGGATGACCTCCGTCTGGTGAAACGCTATAAAACTTTGATTCTTTGGTTGGGTGGCTTTTTCTACCTGAGCTAAACAAAACTTCACCTTTTGGCGTCCAACCGGTTACGTTGTCCGCTGAAGGATGCCACGTTAATCTTTTTGGTTCTCCTCCCTCTGCTGGAATTACAAAAACATCAGTATTACCGTCATACTGACCTGAAAATGCTACCATGCTACCATCAGCAGAGAAATGCGGATTGGTCTCAGCACCAGCATTAGAAGTCAAACGCTGAGCATTTCCACCATCTTTGTCTACTATCCACAAATCGTTTGCGTAAACAAAAACAATTTTAGTTTTAGAAACTGTAGGCTGCCTAAGTAGCATAGTGCCTTGAGCGAAACTCAGCTGAATAGCAGTACAAATAAAGATTAGCGTGAATACAGTTTTTATGATTGGCTTATTCATATCAATAGGTTAAGAGAGTTCAAGGTAAAAAAAATAGTCTGAACAACAGACCGTAATGATTTGAGTGGCCTTCGGTTAATCATATTCTAATTTTACTTAGATTGTTTCAAACATTAAGGTCTAAGGCCTATCTATTGCATGCAAAAAATCAAGAAAGTTTGTGTTTACTGCGCTTCGAGCGACAAAATTGATGAGAAGTACTTCGAAGCCACTAGGGTGCTTACTAGAGCACTAGTAAAAAATAGTACCACCGTAGTGTATGGTGGTGGCGCTCGAGGACTAATGGGTTGTTTGGCCGATACCGTAATTGAAGAGAAAGGACGAATTATTGGCATCATGCCTCATTTCATGAAAGAGGTAGAGTTTCATCATAAGGACGTTAATGAGTTCATTTTTACGGCAGACATGCATGAACGCAAGAAACAGTTCATGGTAGGTGTTGATGCCTTAATTACGCTACCCGGTGGTTGTGGTACTTTTGAAGAGCTGATGGAGGCGATCACACTAAAGCGGCTAGGGATATTCACAAAGCCTATTATCATCCTTAATTTGGATGGTTATTATGACCCATTATTAAGTATGCTAGACAATGCCATTAACGAGGGTTTTCTGAGTGAAAACCATCGCCCAATATGGACAGTTTTCACAGATCCGTCCAAAGTCCTGGAAACCATACAAAATAGCGCACCATGGTCGAAAGACGCTATTAATTTCGCTCAAGTGTGACTTTCAGTTGCACCCTCCCGTGGCACAATGGATGGAGTTGTGTCCCAACATTCAAATCAATTTAAAGCAATGATTGGCTTAAAGGTGAAAAATGTTGAAATTCCGATTTGAAAAGTGCCCAAATGCACAAAACTAGACTACTCATATTTTCCCTTCTCCTGTTCAGTTCCTTAGCTGTTCTGGGACAACGTAGTTTCTATCAAAACACGCACTCCATTTATGTTGCCGAAGAAGAAATAGTCGAAGCCAATAAAATTTTGGTATACAGAGATGATGCCAATCAGCTAATAATTGATGATATAAAAAAGTTGACCCAAGAGGACTTTATCAGGCTTGATAATATTTCTATTTTCAATAAAGAATCAACCTATTGGGCCTACTATCAGCTTTCAAATAAATCAGATAAAGACATAGATTATGTCTTACAGGGCGGCAGGAATAGTAAAGAAACATATTACTTTTCGCAAGGATCAGAGACCATTGTAAAAAAGACTGGTTATCATTTCCCTACCAATGACAGAGACATTAAACAAGGCTTTCAAACTAGGGTAAACCTGACCTTACCAGCCAAAGACGCACTTCATGTTTTTGTCAAAATTCAAAGCACCGACCATATTCCAATAGATATTCGAGCTAAGCTTATTCCTAAAAATATTTGGACAAACAGGCTCGATAATACGAATCTTTTTGAGGGTATTTTCTCAGGAGTACTCCTTGTAGTGGTGATACTGGCTTTATTCATCTATGGATTTACAAAAGAAAGGGTCTTCCTGTTTTTTGGCATTTATGCATTATCAAACCTGATCTATTTTTTCCAGATGTATGGTATTATAGAACTGTATGTCTTAACAAACCTTGTTGACCCTATACCATCACTATGGCTCCTGCCACTGATTAGTGCAGCTGCATATTTCACTTTTTCCCGTTACTTCTTAGAAAATCACATAGACCTTACCAAATGGGATAGATTACTAAAGATTTTGTCATTTGGTTCTCTAGCCATATTTCTGATACTTTCGGTATACCTCTTCTTATCTGGCAATATGTATATCTCTGTCATAGTGATGCATGTGACCATACTTATATTGCTGTGCTTCTCAATAAGTCTAATCATAAGGGCGGCTACTACTAAGAATATCATTGCCAAATACTTTGCCTACGGTACTTCTTTCTTTATCGGGTCAGTCCTCATTGTGGTTATAAGTCAACTGATTGATCCCTCAAGCGATATACCGAATTTGGTTCAGATAGGGCTTATTATAGAGATTTTGGTTATCAGTCTTGGCATTAGCCATAAACTCAAGCGTCAACTTGAAGATCATGATATTACACAGCGTTCCCTCATCCTTCAGCTTAAGAAAAATGAAAAATTACAAATTGATATTAACCAAAAATTAGAAGAAACTGTAGCTGCTCGAACGCAACAGATTAAGAAGCAAAATCAAGCACTGAAAGAGGCCCGTCAAGAAGCAGAAAAAGCCACTAAAGAGAAGTCTGACTTCTTAGCAGTAATGAGCCATGAGATCCGAACACCACTGAACGCCATTATCAGTTTGTCTCACATAATGGAGATTGACAATAAAGACGAAGAGATGAAGGAGTTTATAGATGCACTCAAGTTCTCGGCCGAAAGCCTTCACTCATTGATCAATGACATATTAGATTACAATAAAATTGAAGCTGGTAAGCTTAGACTTGAATCAAAAGAATTCTCGCTGATTGACTTACTACGAAACTTAGGTGAAAGCTTTAAGTACAAAGCAAATAGCAAAGGCATTGAAATGCGGATTGAGATTGGAGAACACCTACCAGATCGAATCTCAGGAGACCCTACCCGACTCACCCAAATCTTGAATAATTTGATAGGCAACGCCATCAAGTTTACGGATGAAGGGCACATACACATCAAAGCGCTACTATCCGGCATTAAAGATGACACCGCCAGAGTGGCTTTCAGCATAGCAGACACAGGCATTGGCATTCCTGAAGATAAGCTAGTTGCAATTTTCGAAGAGTACGAACAAGCTAGTGAGGAAACCACAAGAGAATATGGTGGAACTGGTTTGGGCTTATCAATTGTACAGAAGCTCTTGACCTTGATGGGCAGTAAAATCGAATTAAAGAGTGTTGAAGAGAGCGGCACTACCTTCTCTTTTGAAATTGATTTCAAAATAGACCCATCTTTCAATCTTGTAGATTTACAGCAGCAGGATAGAGATAAGGATTTGAATGCAAGTAGTATCCTCGTTGTTGATGACAACGACATGAACCGTCTAGTCCTTAAGCGCCTTTTACAAATATGGAATGGTAAATTTGACGAGGCAGACAATGGTTATGATGCCATTGATATGTGTCAAAAGAAAGACTATGCTGTAGTTTTGATGGACATAGAAATGAAACCAATCAATGGATTTGACACTACAAATCAATTAAGAAAAGTTCACCCAGATGGTAAACCTCCAGTTATTGCAATGAGTGCGCATAACGCCTCTGAATTTGAGATAGAACTGGAGCAATACGGGTTTGTGGACTTTGTGCATAAACCTTTTGACCCCGAAGACTTATTTAAGAAACTGAGCTTTCATATCAACCAGCCTGATAAAGAAAAGGACTCTTAAATTTCTCTGATTGATCAATAGGGCTAAGCCGAAATCAAATAACGGTCGTCATTATTGACTAGTATATATCATCCACAATATGCAGTAGTTCGCTGATAATCATAGCGGTGGCTCCCCAGACTACCTCTCCTTCAATATCGAAGTATGGTGACTCGATAGTATAGGGTGGAAAATGCATGGTTTTGGTACTCCTTCTTTTCACATCACGTAATTCTGAAAGAGATGGTGTGAGAATCTTTACAACCTCTTTGGCATCAGGCTTTAACAATGGAAGCTCACGCACAACACCTACAGTCGGATACACCTTGAAATTACTGGCTATAATAAAAAGCTCCGTTAGCTGACCTAAAACTTGAATTGATTCATTAGAAACACCTATCTCCTCTTCTGTCTCCCGCAAAGCCGTGTGAATAATGTCCAGGTCAGTTTTCTCAACCTTACCTCCGGGTAGGCTCACCTGGCCGCTATGCGCACCTGTGTAAACAGGCCTTTTTGTCAAGGGCATATAGATTTCACCGTTATAAGGATAAAGTAAAACCATTACACCGCCTGGTTTTGCAGGATTAGTGGGATCTTCCCTAAATCTCCTTTCATTGATAGGTCTAGGCGCCATTAACTCCTGCGCTCCTCTACCGGGTAAAGGCTTAAGCAACCTTTTTTCAAGGCTATCTACAAACTGTTGAAACGAATTAGGTGTCACTTGGCAAAAATGTGTTTAATTACTGACAATTAAATTATAAACTTCATGGACGAAGAATCGTTCCATTAACCAAAAGAGAATAACCAATTCTATCCTATGCTGAAAAAGTATATCATCGCATCACTCATGTTCTCCTGTTCTTTAGTTGCCTTTGGTCAGAAAGAACAACTGAAAATGGCCAAACTTAAATACAATGGTGGCGGTGATTGGTATGCCAACAAAACTGCACTTCCAAACCTAGCAAAGTTTTGTAACGAGAATCTTAGAACGTCATTCGATGTGCAAGATGCCATTGTAGAAGCTGGAAGCCCAGAACTCTTTGAGTACTCCTACGTCTACATGACGGGGCATGGTAATGTAGTATTTAGTAACAGTGAAGCAGAAAACATTCGAAATTATTTAATAGCAGGCGGCTTCCTACATATTGATGACAATTACGGTCTTGATGCCTACATAAGGTTAGAAATGAAAAAGATATTTCCCGAACTTGAATTTGTTCAATTACCCTTTGATCACCCCATTTATGATCAAAAATTTAAGTTTGAAAAAGGACTACCCAAAATTCATGAGCATGATAATAAACCACCACAAGGATTTGGCCTGATTTATGAAGGGAAACTTGTGTGCTTCTACTCTTACGAATCTGACTTGGGTAACGGCTGGGAAGACAAACGCATCCACAATGACCCAGAAGAGACAAGATTAAAAGCCTTGCGCATGGGAGCGAACATTATTTCGTTCGCACTTACTCAGTATTAAACTAATCAGATTTTAATAAAAACTAACTGGTTAGTTTGAAAACTAGTTGGATAGTTGTATAATTGATCAAGAGTATCAAAATAATAATTATGAAGGAATTGACAAAGGCAGAGGAACAGGTAATGCAGATACTATGGCAAATCGAAAAAGGATTTGTTAAAGATGTTTTAGCTAAGATGTCTGAACCGAAGCCAGCATACAATACGGTTTCTACGATTATCAGAATTCTAGAGAAAAAAGGATTCGTAGGCTATAAGGCTTATGGTAAGACACATGAGTACTTCCCTATTATCGATAAGACCACTTACAGCAACTTTTATCTAAAGAACTTCATCGGTGGATATTTCGGTGGGTCTTTCCAGAAACTAGTTTCGTTTTTTGCAAAAGAAAATGACATGGACATTAATGATTTCGAATCGCTAATGCAGCATGTTGAGGATAATTTGAAAGACAAGGATGAATAACTAATGGGAAAGCATCCAACCATAGAACTACTGGAAGGGCTGAATAGCGCATTGATTTATGCGTTAGAATCGGCTACATGTTTAGCCATGCTGTACTTGGCTTATCATTTTCTGCTAAGAAAAGAAAAGAGCTTCCAGTACAATAGGTTCTATTTATTGGCTGCCATAGTCTTCTCAATTTCCTTTCCTCTATTCGAAATAAACTATAATCCTAACAACACACCAGCCGTATTGAATTCCATTCATCAGGTGGGAAACGAGGTTGGAAGTGAACCAATCATTGAGGCTGACAAAGCTTACTCCTATACCATTACAGCACAGTCCGAACGTCCTTTTCTTTTGTGGTGGGAGGCGTTACTCGTATGCTACATTATAGGAGTAGTAATTGGGTTGATGAAACTACTTCTTCAAATCAGATCATTTAAAGAGATTATCTGGTTTAAAAGACACAGAACACGGTACAAAATAAAGGACGATTTCTTTTTGGTAAAGACTGACGGCTCAATGCCAACATTCTCTTTCTTCAAGTATCTCTTTTGGGACAATACTGTTGAACTAACCGATGCAGAAAAAAAGCAAGTAATGGACCATGAAATGGTTCATATTAAAGAGAAACACTCTTTTGACATCATCTTCATCGAAATTTTAAAAGTCCTCTTTTGGTTTAACCCATTCATGTACCTCTACAAGCTTTTGCTTGAAGAAAGTCATGAATATTTGGCTGACAGGAAAGTAGCACTCATAACTGGTCAAGCAACTTACAGCAGACTGTTGGTTAAGACTGTATTTCGTAAAATGGGTTTAGAGTACGGTAGTTACTTCGGCAAAAACCAAACAGTTAAGCGAGTACAAATGCTAACGAATAATAAGAAGGTCAACTTCCTTAGACTACTCATACCACTGCCTTTAATTGCATTACTCTTTTTCATCTTCGCTTTTGAAGCGGAACTACCTGGAGACGTTACGATAAATGGGTATCAAATTGAGAACAATACGCTTGGTGCATCTGATGTAGTAGCCGCACCTATTAAGTCCCTGAGGGATTGGGAAGAGTTTATGGAGGTTAACATTCCTTACCCTGGAGAATTCGTGGACACTCAATTTAATGGTAGACTTGGTGTAAGATTTACAGTAAATGCTAGAGGGTTTATCGAGAATCTAAAGTTCGATCAGCAGCTTGAGTACGCATACAAGAAAGAGATTTATAACGCCTTGTCTAAGGCGGGTAAATGGAAACCAACATTGAAAAATGGTGTGCCTTCCGATACGGAAATCTTATTACCTATTGCACTAGGCAGATCCTAATATTTACGATTGAATATTTCTGAAGCGACAAATGCGCGTTTAGCACCATCTAAACTTGAGAGCATTTCACCGTAGTTTTCATCAGCTACATTTTCTTCCTGCTCGTATTCTTCAAAAGTAACTAGAGGTTTGTATTCTGTTTTCTTTACCTCTTCAACCTTAGGCACATTAACTTTACTAGGCTTGGGGGTGTGAACGGGGGCTACAACCAATTCAGGTTCAGGCTGAACAGTCTTTTGGCCGGTAAACTCAGCTAAGAGTTCTTCAAAAGTAGGTTTTTGAGAATTAGGAGGTGGACCTAGCGACTCTGGCCTTGGAGCATCATTTTCTGACAAAGGTCCTTGAGCCCTCTTCTTTTTCTTATTGGCGCCCGTAAACGCATAATATAAGATAGCAAGAATGATGGGAAGAAGGGTGCTAAAGTCGATGTCCATGACACTAGCAAATCTAAGAATTAATTCTAATTTTGCTAGCTATACCTACTTTTTACGGATACTAGTTAATGCAACTAACCAAACTTGAAATAAAGGGATTTAAGAGCTTCGGTGACAAAGTCGTTATCAATTTCGATGAAGGTATTACTGGTATTGTAGGCCCAAACGGTTGTGGAAAGTCTAATGTCGTAGATGCCATCCGCTGGGTACTTGGCGAGCAAAAGACAAGAATGCTTCGCTCCGAAAAGATGGAGAATATCATCTTCAACGGCACTAAGAAAAGAAAGCCAACACAACTTGCAGAAGTATCACTTTCCTTCAAAAACACCAAGAACCTTCTTCCTACTGAGTATACAGAAGTAACCATTACCAGGCGTTACTACCGAACTGGTGAAAGTGAGTATCTACTCAATGGTGTGGGCTGCCGCCTAAAGGACATCAACAACCTCTTTATGGATACCGGTATCGCTTCTAATAGCTATGCCATTATTGAATTAAAGATGGTTGACAGCCTCCTTAACGACAAGGATGATTCTAGACGCGATCTATTTGAAGAGGCAGCAGGTATTTCAAAATTCAAGAAAAGGAAAAAAGAAACCCTTAGAAAGCTAAAAGACACGGACGATGACCTTGATCGTGTAGAAGACCTGCTTTTTGAAATTGAAAAGAATTTAAAGTCGCTGGAAAAACAGGCCCGACAGGCTGAGAGGTATTACAAACTTAAAGAAGAATACAAAGCAGACAGTATTCAACTAGCGCAAAGAGCGGTTTCTGAAAAAACAGATGGTTTCAAAAAACTTGAAGAGGAGATTAAGAAGGAAGGTGACCGCAAAATAGAAATAGGTCAAATGATTGCAAGTCAGGAAGCCAGTATGGAAAAGGGCAAAACCGATCTCATCACAAAAGAAAAGCTTCTCGCCTCCAGACAAAGGACCCTCAATGAACACGTCAATAAAATCAGGCAATTTGAGAGTGATCGAAAAATCAAAAACGAACGCCTAACCTATTTAGAAGACAAGAGCGATAACCTCCGAGAGCACATCGAATCTGATAGAAAAAGTAATGACCGTGCTGCATTCAGTCTAGAAAGCCTTAGAAAAGAATTGGATGAAGCCGATAGAAACCTTCAGCAAATTACCAACGAGGTAGGCTCACTCGAAAAGATTTATCAGGAACAAAAAGCCATTACGCAACATGCGCAAGAGGGCTATGAGGACAAAAGGAGATCCTTCTCCGAAAAGAGAGAGCGACTCTACACACTCAAGAAGGATATTGAAATAAAGGAAATACAACTCGACACCCTCAAGGCTGAGTTCACAAAAACAGAATCCGATACCTCAGAGCAATCTGAAACTTTAGTTCAATTTGATGAAAAGCTCCTGACCATACAGGAAGAGTACAACGAAAAAAAGAAACTATTAGACAAACGGAAAGCAGACGAAGAAAAGCACGCGAAAGCAGTTCAACAAACCTCTGAGACCATTGACATTATCAGAGAAGAGCTTACTAACGTCAGTCGTAGTCTAGATTCAAAAAAGAACGAATATAATCTTACTAAATCCCTCGTAGAGAACTTAGAAGGTTTCCCTGAAGCCATTAAATTTCTAAAGAAGAAGGCCAATTGGAATAAGACAGCCCCTCTTCTTTCTGATATCATCACTTGTGATGAAAAGTATCGTGTAACGATAGAGAACTACCTCGAGTCGTACATGAACTATTACATAGTAGACACAGAGCGTCAAGCCTTTGAGGCAGTCAACATTCTAAGCGATGCATCAAAAGGGAAAGCTAATTTCTTTGTGCTAGATGCTTTTGATCGCTACGAGGCCAAAGAATCTAAGCTTTTTGAAAATGCCATCCACGCCACCGAAATAGTAGAGTATGAACCCAAGTATAAAAAGCTGATTGGCTTCATCTTGGAGAATGTGTTTATTGTCAATGGTGGCCCTGGAGATATCCCAGTAGACGATTCTTCAGTTTTTATCACAGAAAGTGGTCAGTACACCAAAAGAAAATTCAGCGTATCAGGGGGCTCGGTTGGTCTATTTGAAGGAAAGCGAATCGGAAGAGCCAAAAATCTGGAAAAGCTTGAGAAAGCCATCAAGACATTGGAAACAAAGTCTGTTGATATCAAAGAAAAACTTGAACACCGTCAACAAGAACTCGCTCGTCTAAAATCAAACACCTTCCGCTCCGAGATTGACCAATTGCAATCTGACTTTAATCGTGTAAACGAGGAATTAATTTCTATCAAGACCAAGAAGGAGCAATTGGCTCAAATGTTATCGAGCAGAGCCAATCGAAAAGAAGACATTGTCGTCAATATTGATAAAATAAGTGCCGCATTAGATCAACTCAGGCCTTCAGTAGAAGAGGAAGAAGCCGCTTTTACAGAAGTTGAGTCTGTCATTGGTGAACTGGAAGCTAAGTCTAAAACCGAGGCGCAAAAGCTCTCTGAAAAATCTCAGATCTTCAATGAGAGAAACATTCTGTTTCATCAAAAGCAGAGCCGAGTTAGCTCGGTCAATCAAGAAATTGGTTTTAAGCAAACTGCGTTCGATGGTAGCAAGCAACGGATTGAAAAAAATCAATTAGAGCTCAGTAATAACGAGGCTGAGATCAAGAAACTGATTGCCAACACAGAGTCCAATGATGATGAACTCATTGAGATGTACGATGAGAAAGAATCCATCGAAAAGGGAGTTAACGAGGCTGAGAAAGGCTATTATGCCCAACGCGGTGATATTGATGTGTCGGATAAGACACTGAGAGAACTTCAGCGTAAAAGAGAGGTCTCAGATACCTTAATGATGGAGCTTCAAAATAAGCGCAACGAAATTAAGCTGGAGCTAAGCTCCGTGAAGGAGAGACTTTCGGTTGAATTTAATGTGGATTTAGATCAATTGCTCAAAAATGAAGAGCAGGTCTCTGCTGACAAACCTCTTGAAGAACTCGAGAGAAGTGTTATTAAGCTCCGCGAGCGCCTAGAAAGCATGGGACCCATCAATCCTATGGCCATGGAAGCTTATGATGAAATTAAGGAACGGCACACTTTCATCACCGAGCAAAGAGATGATTTAGTATCTGCAAAAGACTCTCTTCTAGAAACCATTGGCGAAATTGATACGGTAGCCAAAGAGACCTTCCTAGAGGCATTTGCCAACATCAAAGAAAACTTCATCAAAGTATTTCGTTCCTTATTTACCGATGAGGATGACTGTGATCTGAAATTGGTAGACCCTAGTAATCCACTAGAGTCAGCCATTGAAATTATGGCCAAGCCTAAAGGAAAGCGTCCACTGACAATTAACCAGCTTTCAGGCGGAGAGAAAACCCTAACCGCCACATCGCTTCTTTTCTCGATATACCTATTAAAGCCTGCACCTTTCTGTATTTTTGATGAGGTAGATGCTCCTTTGGATGACGCCAACATTGACAAATTCAACAACATTATTAAGAAGTTTTCAGGGGAGTCTCAGTTCATCATTGTGACGCACAACAAGCGAACCATGGCTTCTACAGACATTATTTATGGCATCACGATGATAGAACAAGGAGTCTCTAGAGTCGTACCAGTTGATTTGAGAGAATTAGCTGACTAACTTGAAATACCAGTACCAATATGTTTAGAAGATTAAGACTGATTTTAGCAATCACTTTATCATTTTCAACCATTTCCGTTATGGCACAAAAGACTTATCTCGCCTTGGGCGATTCCTATACTATTGGAGAAAGCGTAGCAGTCTCTGAACGCTGGCCGGTGCAATTAGCCAAGACCTTAAACGAACAAGGCATAAGCCTTAGCGATCCCAAAATAATAGCGACTACTGGTTGGCGAACTGATGACCTGCAAAAAGGCATTGCAGCAGATAAAGAATTATTGCCTAATTATGACTTAGTCTCCCTCCTCATTGGTGTAAACAATCAATATCAAGGTAAGCCGATCGCCCAATATGAAAAGGAGTTTGAGGAGCTGATAAAAACAGCCATACAGTATGCCGGGGATGATCCTAAAAAGGTATTTGTAGTTTCTATACCCGATTATGGAAAAACACCTTTTGGTGCAGCTAAAGAAAAGAAAATCGCGAAGGAGCTAGATGAATACAATCGAATTGCCAAGCACATTAGCCTGTCATACGGTATCCCGTTTTTTAATATCACCCCAATTTCTCGGCAGGCGAAAGATCGGCCAGAATTAGTGGCAAAAGACAAACTTCACCCTTCAAGCATCATGTATACCGAATGGGTAAACCTTTTCGCTAATGATGTAGCCAAAATAATTAAGCCATGAGAATCATTCTAAGCCTACTCGTATTAGTCACTTTTTTTAGCCTCAGTGCTCAAAAACAGACTACCGGTCCAACTAACGGGCATTTAATCATTGCAGGAGGTGCTTTGAGAGACCCAGATGTTTTTGCCAAATTCATTGAATTGGCGGGGGGTGATGAATCACATATAGTAGTAATCCCTACTGCTGGAGGTTACGATGTAACTGACAAAAGAAAATCGGAGCTTATCAAATCATGGAAAGACAAAGGGGCTAACAAAGTAACCATTCTACACACTACAGACCCGAAAGAAGCAGACACAGAAGCCTTTGCCGGTGTATTGAAAGAAGCTACTGGTGTGTACTTGCCAGGAGGTAGACAATGGAGGTTTGCAGATTCCTATTTAAACACAAAAGTTCAAAAGTACTTATTCGACCTGCTTGACAGAGGTGGTGTAATTGGGGGTAGTTCTGCAGGAGCTACAATACAAGGCTCTTATTTAGCCCGAGGAGATAGCAAAACAAACACCGTAATGGTGGGTGATCATGAGATAGGCTTCGGTTTTGTGAAAAATATAGCCATTGATCAGCATACCCTAGCTAGAAATCGGCAGTTCGATATGTTTGAAGTATTAAATGTTTACCCTGACTTGCTCGGCATTTCACTAGACGAGAATACCGCTATTCTAGTCACTGGAAATCAATTCGAAGTGATCGGACAGAGTTATGCCCTCATTTATGATGGCACCCATTGGGACCAGAATAAGAATCAATTCGTAAAGAATAAACCCGGTCAAGAACGCTTCCATATGCTCCGAAAAGGCAGAAAGTATAATATGGCCGAACGCAAAGTGATCAGGTAGGACAATTGTAGGTCACCTAAAGAAAATTGATTCAATGGGCTTCCAATTGTAAGTAAAGTTCTACACTCAGTAAGTCATGAACTTTAATCAGTCCAAAAAACCTTTTCGGTGGGCGAATGCCTAAGTGTGTAATTTCTAATGAGATTTCGGTAAAAAGAGACTCAATGCCATCTTTATAAACAGATACAAAAGGAATTCGATCAATCTTTAATTCTTTGCCAACTAGGTGTAGTTCTATCGAGCCTACATACTCACCGTCTTGTCGCTCAAAATCAGTGACTATCACCTGAATGTTTGGATGTTCCTTGGACTGTAAGGTTTTACCAAAATCTTTGGTCAAGAGTTTATTTCCGCAGCCGAATTCATCAACCGGCAGAAATATATCTAAGACAGTGCCTTGGTCCTTCATCTGTTCAAAACTGATGGAATCTTGTCCAGCACTCACTTCGTAGGCACAATCGAATTTGCCAATAGAAGTTTTCCCTTTGACACGAACAGTTTTCCCTGCCACTAGTAGGTACTCTTGACCTACTAATGACAGGGATAAACTCATTAACACTATGGTTATCAATCCTTTGCGCATTCTAGAAGCCGATTACCGCCTCTAAAACTACACCGCTGAACTGACCATCTTGGAATCGAGAATTAGCCCAGCCAGCGCCAGAGTATTCTTGATTCATGTACTCTAGTTTTACAAGTACATTGTCAGTCATAAACCAACCTCCACCGATATTAAGTCGGCTAATGTCTCGAGTAGATGCTACATCAGTTTGCTCACCGCTCACGCTATTATAGCGTCCACCAAGGTACCATTGCTCTCTTGCACCAAATCTCTGTAAAAGCTCTAGACCTAGCTGATTATATCCACCTCCAACAGCGTCATCACCGTTATTGACAACCTCAATCACTCCGAAGAACTCTAGGCCTTTGAACTTTATGAATGGATTAAACTGAAAAGCAGTTTGATAAGCATACCGTGGGTTGAACCTTGGATCGAAATCAGACCCACCATTTGCAACAGTAGCCAAAGTACTGTAATACCTACCTCCTGCTCTGTCTCCACCATAGATATAGTCTCTAGTACCCTGATCGGAACTCGAATAAAGTGAACCAGTCAACCTAAGTCTTAGGTCATCATTCATTTGTTTGTCCCAACCCAATTTACTGTAGAAGACAAAACCATCGTCACCTTTTACTGGGCTTTGGTTCAAACGACCATTAGTTAACCCTGCTACTATGATCCAATCTGATGGCATTAAAGTAAGCTCGAAGAATGGCTCAGTAGTAAAGGCGTCCATTATATAGTTGCCCACAAAAGGGTTGTAGATAGCGGTTGCATTGTCAGACCTTCTGAACTGGGCATCTCCGTAATTAATCTGGTCCATACCTACTCTAATTGAAGCCACTTTCATGAATTCTGAGAGAAAGCCCTCTTGAATAAAATCCAGTTTATCGAACTGAAGATATCCACCTTTAACATAAGCCTCTGTATGATGTCTCGAAGAAAGGTAAGTCCTTAAGTGCATTCGCATACCGTCAGCTAATTGAACATCAAAATTCAAGTTGGCAGTTGGTAAGTTGAAATTAGCACCTAGGTCTACCAGCGGATCACCGATTATTGAGTTCTCGTGAGTTAGCCCTTGATATTGCAACGCAAAGTCTCCACCTACCCTTACGTAGAAGCCCTCATACTTTACTGTATCATTTTTAGATGTTTCAAATACATTGACACCTTGCTTACCAGGAGTCCTAAAATATTGTAAGGATTTACGATTATCATACTGAGCGTAGCTCATAATGCTGCTCAACATAAAGAGCGATAAGAATGTGATTTTTAGGTTTTTCATGTCTATAAGTTTTTGAAAGTTGAGTTGAATTCAATAGTGACTGCGTCACCCGTTTTGATAGTCCCCATCAGTGCTTTGGGTGGTTCAATCTGAAAATCTGTTAGATTGAAATCCGTGGTTCCTTTAATGGTGAAGGCACTGCCTGTTTTCTTCACTTCTATATCAAAGGTCACGTCACGTGTATATCCAGCAATCGTTAGTTTACCAGTTGCCTTACCGACTGTTTCAGACTCCATGATGTACTTACTGAGAGTAAATTGAATGTTCTCATGCTCCTTGGTATCTAGTGCCTTGTAAGCATTCTTGTCCATACCTTTCTTACCGCTTTTTAGCGTTTCGGCAGGAATCGAAATACTAGCGCTGTTGAATGACACAATCGAACCGTCATTAAGGGTAATGCTACATTGCCCTGTAGCGCTGCTTGACTCCATATGCCAGTCATGTAGCGTTGAAGTGCCTAATACTTTGAAAGACTGTTCTTCTGAATTGAGCACAAATACCTCCTGAGAAAAAACTTGGAGTGGGTTGAGAAAAATAAGTAGCCCAACGAGTACAATTTGAAATCCTTTGAATCTGGACATGGCTTCTCTTTTTTTGGTTACCCGAAGGTAGATCAGCACAAAGCCCTAAAGGTTGATCATCATCAACTTACTAAGTGAGTTTGCTTAGTAAAATACCTGATATAGATCAGGTTTGAGAAACCCTACTTACTCACGCAATGAAATGGACTTTAAATCTGCTCAGAAGTCCTTTTTAATAAACCTCCAGCCTTTGAGGATCACGAGATTGACCCATCGCCAAACTTTTTCTTAAATTCCTTCAAACTTTTTTTAACCCACTGTCATCATAAAGGCGGAACGAAAACCAAATGAAGGAAATCGACCTGATGCCACAAACCAACTTCTTAGTAACAGCAGCCAAGTCGGGTGATGTAATTGCCATGAACCAATTGGTGAAACAGTGGCAAAAGCGGATCTACAACTTCGCCTACAAATACTTTAATGATTATGATTTGGCCATGGAGGTGACTCAAAAAACCTTTATCTCCATGAATAAGAACCTAAAGACGCTCAAAGAAGAAGGTCGATTCAAATCTTGGATCTACAGAATTGCCACAAATTACTGCCATGAGGAGGTGAGAAAGCAGCAGAAAAGATGGGTATTCCCCTTCATGAAAGTACAGTCTAAAGACGATGACACTCAAATTGAAGACTCAGCTAGTGTGGTGATAGAAGCAAACCCAGAAAAGGTGTATGCCAACGAAGAGCTCAAATCTCTCTTGAAAAAAGCACTCGCTACACTTCCCGAAGAACAGCGTATTGTGGTCATTATGAAAGAGTATGAGGGTTTAAAGATTAGAGAAATAGCTGAGATCATAGACATCTCAGAAAACACTGTAAAGTCTAGGCTTTACTACGCATTAGGTAGTCTCAAAAAGCTACTCGATCAGTGGAATATTAACAGAGAAACGGTGCATTATGAAATATAAACCTACCGAAGAAATATTGATGGCTTACCTATATGGTGAGTTAGATCAAGATCAAACGGAACTTGTAGAAGCCTACCTTGAAAATCATCCAGAGGAAAAGCAAAAGCTAAAAGCCCTAAGCAACACTAGGTTGATCTTTAATGAACTAGAAGATGAAGAACTACCAGGCCAACTCGCATTTATGGCACCCGTCAAGAATGAAGAATGGCTATACTGGAGAAAGTACGTGGCAATTGCCGCCTCCCTACTTTTAGTGCTAACCTTTGGCTGGATCACCGAATTCAAAGTCAACTATGACCAAGATGGTCTTTATTTAGGTTATGGTGAAATACAAAGAGGTCTGACAGAAGATCAAGTAGCGGATATGATCTTTGAAAGCAATACAGCATTAGCCGATTATCTAGAAGTGAATGTACGAGCAGGTCAAGATAGCCTTAACCTAAAGTTGGATGCGATACAGGCCGAGAATAACAGCGAGGTTCTAGTTCAGAGAATTTTTGATAGAGAGAAAGATGCTCTAGTTACTCAAATGGTTGGCCTAAACGACAAGTTAAGCGGTGACTACCGAGACATATTAAGAGAAATCGTCATCAATTTTTCAAACAATATTGAGTCCCAACGCATCGAAGACTTAAGAGGCATTCAAGCAGCCTTCACAGACTTAGAAGATGCCACAATTAACAGACAGTTTCAGCTTGAAAATGCATTGGTAGACTTAGAAGAAAAAGTCAACGCAGTAATAGCGAATAATTCAAACAACAAATAGTAATGGTCAAAAACTCAAAATATATCATTCTGCTCTTTGTCCTTTGCTGCGGCACTCTAATACAGGCCCAGTCTTTCAACGCGATAAACCGTGATATGGAGATTACCCGCGTCACCTTAGAGAATTTCTTAAAGAAGTGGGATGGTGCACCCCTTCTTAACAAAATCACGAATAGTGAAGCCAAGCATCAAAAAGGTCAAGGCATTACATTTAAAATAGAAGCACCCAATGCAGATATCTTAATGAATACACAAGGAGGCGTCTTCAGAAGCGGTGACCAAGGTATGATGGACACTTTCTATACCCCTGAAATCATATTGCTACAGCAAGAGAGACTTATTGAAGCAGTGAAGCGATTCGTTACAGACTTTCATAGCTACATCCCTCATCTAGACGGAAATGAAGCCCTCAAAGTGGTTTTTAATGTAAAAGATGGTGAGGTTAAGAAAGATGGAAAAGTAATTCCAGCTTCTCCCAAATCGGAACAAAGAGCATATAGCATCACTGCTAGATGGAACATGAAGGATTTAAAAGACTTGAAAGAAGGAAAGTTAGAAGCTGACCTATTCACACAAAAAATTACAATTGAAAAATAACAAAACTCGAAATATCAGAATCATGAAAAATCAAACAACAATAAGAAGATGTGGCGTACTAATCATAGCCCTCTTCACACTAAACTTGAGCACTATGGCACAAGAAGCCTTTGGTGTCGCTAGTTTTCCTGGCTCCAATAATAAACAAGACATCTCCAAGCTTCCTAAAATGGAAAGGGACATCATCATTTTGCAGAATGTATTGAATGACCTCTTCAACCAAGGAAATGTCTTCTACTCATCAAGCAGAGGAGCCAAAGGCATTTATGTGCCGGGTAAAGGCGTAATATTCAATCTGGGCGGAGGAAATAATTCAATAGTCACCGCAAATTTTCTTGCTGCCCAACAAACACACGATGAAGCCAAAAAAGAAGATGAAAAGTCTATTGGGGAAAGAAACAAAGCCTTAGAATCTAAAAATCAGATGCTATCAAAAGAGTTCTTAGTCAACTACGGTAGTATCCTCAGTGATCTAAAGTCAGGGGAAAAAGTAATGCTTAATGTTAGCTATACCATCTTAAATGAGGCCAGTGATCAGGACAATAACATAAGAATCCAAGGTGGAGCAAATGTCATATATCGCGGTGGTGGAAAGCTTTCTCAAAAGAGGATGGTTTCTTCCATCGACTATGCAACCATCAATAGTTACTTAAGCGGAAAAAGTAGCCTAGAATCTGCAGCGTCTAAAGTTTCTCAAAAAGTAATTGAAGCCAATAATAATGAAGCCCAAGACGCGAAAATCATGGCCGGAATTATGGATGACCTCTTCGAGTCTAACTTTGATGGCATTTATCGAAGAAGTGGAAAAACCAGTTGGACCTACTTCGAAGGCTTTGGCCTCATGTATGACATGAATTTAACCGGAGCCCGAGGCACACTCAGATTTGCTAACGCCACTAATGTGATCGTTACGGGTGTAAGGTCATCTGACAATGACGAAAAAGACACCAAACAAGAAGAAGCTAACAAGAAGGTTGAAGAAAGTTATGATGATCTGATCGAACTTGTGAAAGAGAGTCTTGTCACCTATGGAAGAACGCTTAGAAGCGTTAAAAGCGATGAAGTCGTCATTCTAAATATCAACTTTGGCTCCTCTTTCAGAAAAACAAAACTGCCAAGAGCAGTGAGATTGCAGGTTTCAAAAAGTCAGATAGAAGCTTTCTCTAGAGGTCAAAAGTCACTCGATCAGCTCAAAAAAGAGATTAGCATTACAAATTTAAAAGCTAGTACAGATAGCTTCAGTAACAGCCATTTTCACAATGACTTTCCTGCGGCAATAGAATACGAATCCGTGCCTGCGGCATCCCCATTGAGACAAGTTGTAACAAAAGGTATTGTTGACAGTAGAAAAAAGGCCAACTAATGGGGCTAAACAACTTAAGAGCTCGGCTGGTCACCGAGCTCTTTTTTATTCAACTTTATCTGCTTTGTACTTCTTGATACCAGAAATCCACAATATAACCACCATCAATTCCAAGATAATGATCAGATAAAGCGTGTCCAAAAAGTAAGGTATCAATAACATGGCAATCAATGACGGATAAGAAATTAACGAGTTCTTTTTACTCGCAGCAATCTTATCAAAAATCAGGCTGCTGATTAGATCAACTGCTAAAACGAACACTCCTATCAAAACCCATGTCGAATATCCAAAATCACTGAATGTCATAATAATCAGTCCTTTTTTTCACCTGTATACAACTTCCATTTAAGTTATAAAATATAACACTATAGACCATAACTTAGATATAAAAGCATAACTCCTATTATATCAAGATATAGACCTACCTAAGCTAAATAATCTTTAGCATTACACTTGTCTAACAACTTTACACCAAGCAAAAATTTTCAGCACTTCCTGACCAGAGTGGAATAATAACGAGTAGACAACTTTTCTCGATGCAATATTTTAAGCTGTAGAAATTTGAATAATCAAAAGAAATGTGAAGTTTTGATTTACTTTTTAGTAACAATATGAAAAAAGCTCCGAAATACATTCTTGGTGTCCTGGCAGTAACCTTAGTGGTAATCCAGTTTATCAATCGCCCTGAGAGAATAAACGAACCCGTTTCGGATAATGACATCATTAATGTGCTAGAAATTGAAGGCCCTATGGCCACAATGCTCAAGTCAGCGTGTTATGACTGCCATTCAGATCAACCGAGATACCCTTGGTACGCCAACGTAGCTCCCGTGAGTTGGAAAATCGGTGAGCACATAGAACATGGAAGAGACGAATTGAATTTTTCTAAATGGGGCACCTACTCTGCCAAAAGAAGAGATCATAAACTTGAAGAAATGATTGAAGAGGTAGAGGCAGAAAAAATGCCATTACCAAATTATGTGCGTATGCATGGTAACGCAAAACTTAGTGATGAACAAGTCCAAATGTTAAAGGTTTGGGCAAACCAGGAAAGAGAAAAAATTGCCCCTGAGCTAGATGCTTCGGAAGAGTAAACAAGTTTAATGTAGAACTAGAGAGGCCGTCTGAAAAGTAATTTTCAGACGGCCTCTTTGTTCAACTAAAAACTAGCAATTAAATAATGTAGGGGATCCGAAAGGGTTTATTGAATCTTCTATCTATTCATCAACAACTAACTCTACTTTTCGATGATCGTACCTTCCGGTCCCTACATCTGATTGTTTTACTTATCCTTGTGATAGTATTACTATCAATACTTCTTTATAACGACATTCTCCTTGTAGGGTTTTGAAATAATTAAAATATTTTTCCGCTGCCACTTAACTCCACCCCAACACTACATAAAAACCAAACAGCCGAAACAATATCCTTTCGTCATAATAGATGATAATTAGCTGAGCAATGCATATTATCATCGCAAGAGAAATCTCAGTACGAAGTACTGGCAATGAGACACTTACACTTCCACAATGAAAAAAACGAAGTACATTCTACTAATCATCG
Organism: uncultured Roseivirgaceae bacterium; assembly: GCA_964352205.1. Lineage (GTDB taxonomy): Bacteria > Bacteroidota > Bacteroidia > Cytophagales > Cyclobacteriaceae > Roseivirga. Next base: position 84,599 of record CAYGQO010000007.1, on the reverse strand, counting down.
GTATTTTAAGTCTTGCAGCAAGCGCATATGGAATTATTAAAGGTAATGGGCCAAGTGAGTACCTTTTGGGACTAATCTGTGGTTCTAGCCTTGTTTTCGGTTATTTCGAATTGAGTAAACAGGCCGAGTCTAAAAATTCCTAGTGCAACATAACGTTTTCAAAAGGCAAGAAAAGAAGCAACTAGCTTGACTGTAGCACGTTTGGTTTGACTATATTTCTCTTAAAAAGCAGGCCTCACAACCGAATGAAGGATATTATTGAAGAAAAAGAGTTCAAAGGACTCGACTATTCGAACAAACAATTAGACAACGCTGATTACGAATCATGCCTTTTTAGCGCTTGTAATTTTGCTGGAGTAGATCTTTCTAACGTCAGTTTCACAGACTGTGAGTTCGTAGACTGTGACCTATCATCGGCCAAGATTTTACATACTAGCTTTAAAGAAGTCACTTTTACAACCTGTAAATTATTAGGGTTACATTTTGATCACTGCAATACTTTTCTGTTGGCAATGCACTTTTCTGGCTGTCAAGTAGACCTGTCCTCGTTTTATAAATTGCCTTTAAAGAAAATCGTCTTTTCGCAGTGTAGCCTTAAAGAAGTAGACTTTGTAGAAACTGACCTCACAGAAGCTAAATTCCTCGACTGCGACCTGTCAGGTGCTGTATTTGAAAACTCAGTACTAAAAAAGGCCGATCTAAGAACAGCGAATGGATATATTATCGATCCGGAATTAAACAGCATTGAAAAAATGAGAGTATCCTCAGCCGACCTAGCCGGGCTACTTTCTAAACATGATCTGAGGATAGATTAATACTTAGCCTCAGTTTAGTCTATAAAAAACGCCAGCCCTATTGCTAAGTCTGGCGTCTAAAATCTTATATTTCAATACTATTTATTCTGTCCGCCTTTAGTTTTTTCAAGTTTAAGGCTCTCTCCTTCTGTTACTTTCTCTTTGGTTTCGTCCACCAAATCATAACGAAGCGTTCTTCCCTTCAATTTGGCAGGAAGGCCATAAGCCATCCATTCTGGCATTGGTTCACCCTTCAAATAATGATTAAAGAACTGCGCCATTCTTATGGAAAGGTCCTTACGGTTCTTACGTCTTGTCAAGTTGTGTGCTTCATCGTTATAAGACACTAACCAAGCTGGCTTCTGAAGCCTTCTTAATGACATATAGAACTCAATGCCTTGGTACCATGGCACCGCGCCATCAGCGTCATTATGCATAATGAATAGTGGTGTCTCAATATCCGGCACTTTGAACAATGGAGAATTCTCGATGTATAGATCTTGTCTATCCCATAGGGTAGCACCCAATCTACTTTGTGTTTTCTCATATTGGAACATTCGACTCATTCCACTAGCCCATCTAACGCCCCCATAAGCTGAAGTCATATTAACCACTGGTGCACCAGCACCGGCCGCTTTATACAAATTTGTTCTCGTCACCATATGAGCGACTTGATATCCACCCCAACTCTGTCCTTGAATGGCCATATTATCTTCATCCACAAAGCCCATTGCCATTACGGCTTTGGTTGCAGGTACCACATGGTTCATTGCGCTTCTACCAGGGTGCCCAAGTTCATACTTGATATCTGGCACGAGCACGAGGTAATCATTACTGACATAATAAGGAATATTGATAGTACTCGCACTTGGCGTAGGGCTCGGGTGACTATGTAAAGAGTTGGATCTACGCTCATAGAAATACGCGATCATCGGATACTTTTTATTCGGATCGAAGTTCTCTGGCTTATAAAGAATCGCCTGCATAGTTTCACCGTCAAAAGTATTGTCGAACTCAATGAGTTCTGCAGTTCCCCAGTTATAAGGCTCTTCCTGTGCTCCCACATTACTAAGCTTCTTAAGACCAGTCATATCTAAACCATTGGCCGCGTAAACCTCACTATATTCTTGATAAGTAGACTTTCTAATTAAGACACGATCAGCATTTTTTGCTTTAATCAAACCACCAATGCTCATATCTTCCATAACTACAATTTGAGGATTCGCAGAACCCATCATATCAGCAGTAACGAAGCCCGAAGCTTTTGTCCACTCATTGAATGCTGAAAGGGTAGCCCTGCCTTCGGTAGGAATAGTTCTAGCTTCTCTATCTAATCGCTGGTAACGCATGGTAATCTTATTCTCTCGGCCAAAGTTGTTGGTCACATTCACCGGACTTCCACCCTTCGGATCGAACCTCCAGATATCATACCTATCATAAAGGAAGAATGCCCCATCATTGTCAGTCCATCCAGGGCTACCATAACTGCCCGCGAGTGAAGGAGAATCGTGTAATTCATTAGCAAATGAAACGCTCATCCCTTCCGTTAAATTCTTGATATTGCCAGAAGCCACAGACATCATATACCAGTGCCCATCCTCTCCATTATGCCAAGTGAGGTAATCTCCTCCTGGAGACAATGATGGAAATCCTTTAGCTCCTTTGATCAAAAGTTCAGCATCGCCAGAAGCAGTACTGATTTTATAGAAATCTCTAGGGATTTGTGTATCCCAAGTCATTTGAGTTCTGTAAGGCTGATCATTCATGGCCAAGACAAAATCACGGTCGCTTCTCAGGTCAATGGTTACAGACTCTAAATCAGGACCTGCTAATTGTACTAGTCGACCTGTTTGCGTGTCGAGCATTACATCATACGACCTATTTTTCTCACTACCTGCCTGAAGTTTTTGCATTGGCTGAATGTAGGGGTCGTTGTATGACCAAACATCCACATCTGGACGATCGTCTTTCAACAAAGTCGAATCTGCTTCATATGCATATTCAAAAGGTCTAGGAGCTGTACCGAAATAAACCCGCTTTCCTGACTCTGAAAATCTAATATTACTGTTATCACTCACCATCCAGTTTTCAGGAATTCCCGCAGTTGTAGTGTCTGCCACTATAGTAGCGCTGGCATTACCTGCCTTCCAATGCATTAGACTAAAATACTTATGCTCATCATCTTTTGTATTGGCAGTAGCGAAGAAAGCAATTTGGTTCCCCGCATCATCGGTAGACATCTTTTTATATTCGGTCATACCCTCGTTCAGCGTTGTCATCTGACCGTTGGCGGTATTCATGGCATGAATGCCCGCAGGATTAAGAGAGTCTACCTCATCGTACTCAAAAAAGAGACGGTTCCCTTTATCGGTCAAAGTATACTCCACTACGCCTGTAATGCTTTTAGTTTCGCCTGACTTTAAATTATAAAGCACTAGTTCAGTTCCTTTTGACTTAGCACGAGGATCTTTGGGTGCTTCTGGTGCTTTCTTCTCTTCTTCCTTAGCCTCCTCTTTCTTCTTATTCCTTCTTTTCCTTTTCTTACCTTCTACTACAGGCTCCTCTTTTTCAGTATCCTTTTCTTCCGCCTTCTTTTTTGTTTCTTTTAGTGGCTTTTCGTGTATCCATGCTATCCATTCCTCAGACTCACTAGGAAGCTGGTAGTTTTTAACGCGTGCTACCTTTTTAATATCTCCCGAGTTAAGATTTATGATATACAGCGAATCTTTCGGCATTTTAGATAGCGCTGTCTTCTTTAGCTTGAGTTCTCTTTCCTCTAGGTAAGCTGGTTTTACCTCAGCAGCTACATACTGACCATTGGCAGAAAATGCATAGCGAGAAACTCGGTCTATAGTGATCGATTCGTTCGTATTTAAGTTTTTCAATTCTAACGTTGCATCTCCCACTTGCGGATTAATGCGATATCCGGCCCAGACACCGTCATTGCTAATGCTGACGGAAGCAATACTCTTCCAATCGTCATAAACATCATGTGTAAGCGGCTTTTTCTGTGCAAAAGCCAGAGATACTAAGCATATAAGGCTTAGGGTAAAAAGAGTTTTTCTCAAAAACATAAGTCTAAAATTTGATTTAGTAACCTTACAAATATAATTGTATGGTCGTGTTTGCAAAGACTTCTTATATTGATGGCATCGGATAAATCATAACCTGAAAAAAGACATGTTCAAAAAATCATTCATTATCACACTACTATGCCTTTTCACAACGGTGACTTTCGCGCAAAAATCAATCGCGGATTTGACCAAAGGCATGACTAAAAAAGAAGGCTACTTCGACTATTACTGGGACGAAAAAGGCGGTAAAGTTTGGCTCGAAATCGAAAACCTCGATTCAGAATTCCTTTACGTCAACTCCCTTTCAGCAGGCATCGGATCAAACGACATTGGTTTAGATAGAGGACAGCTAGGAAATACTCGAATTGTCGAATTCAGACGCGTTGGGCCGAAGGTAATGCTTGTTCAACCCAACTATTCTTACCGAGCAGTTTCTGATAATGCCGATGAAGTTAGGGCTGTAAAAGAAGCGTTTGCTGAGTCTGTATTACAAGGTTTTAAAATTGCCGGAGAAAGCGATGGTAAAATCCTGATTGACATAACGCCTATGCTCCTTAGTGACGCGCATGGTGTAGCTGGCAGGTTACGCAGAGAAGGTTCGTACCGGCTAGATGCCAATCGCTCTGCCGTCTACCCTCCCATGCTTAAGAACTTTCCGAAAAACTCTGAGTTTGAAGCCACTATCACATTTACAGGTACTGCAAGTGGTAGATATATTAGAAGCGTCACCCCATCTTCTGACGCTGTTACGGTAAGAATGCATCACTCATTCATTGAACTACCTGATGCAAATTATGAAACCAGAGAAGCTGACCCTAGGTCTGGGTACGGATCAATCCGTTACATGGACTATGCTACGCCCATCCAAGAAAATATTGTCAAGCAGTTTACACGTAGACATAGATTAGAAAAGAAAAATCCAGGTGCTCGCATGAGCGAACCTGTTGAGCCTATTCGCTATTATGTCGACAGAGGAGCACCAGAGCCTATCAAGTCTGCTCTCATAGAAGGTGCCCGTTGGTGGAACCAAGCGTATGAAGCTGCCGGCTATCGCAACGCTTTTATTGTAGAAGAAATGCCAGTTGGCGCTGACCCACTTGATGTGCGTTACAATGTTATTCAGTGGGTTCACCGATCTACAAGAGGCTGGTCTTACGGCTCATCCGTTACAGACCCAAGAACTGGTGAGATTATCAAAGGACATGTAAGCCTTGGCTCACTAAGAGTAAGACAAGACTTTTTGATCGCTCAAGGATTGTTAACCCCTTATGAGAATGGTACAACGCCTGATCCGGCACTATTAAAAATGGCATTGGCTCGATTGAGACAACTTTCTGCTCACGAGGTTGGCCATACGATTGGTTTATCACATAATTATGCTTCTAGTGTAAATAACCGTGCATCGGTAATGGATTATCCGCACCCGCTAATCGAGTTGAAAAACAACAAGATCTCGCTAGAAAACGCATATGATGTAGGAATAGGAGAATGGGATAAAGCAGCCATTACTTGGGGATATCAAGATTTTCCTGCTAAGGCTGACGAAGCAAAGGAGTTAGATAAAATTATGGAGGAGCAATTCAAGAAGGGGCTTTACTTTATAACAGATTCTGATTCTCGACCGATTAGTAGTAGCCACCCAGAAGCACACCTTTGGGATAACGGAAAAAGCCCTGTAGAGGAATTAAACCACCTAATGAAAGTAAGAGCAAAGGTATTAGATAACTTCTCTGAGAAGAACATTCCTATGGGAGCTCCTATGGCAAAGCTGGAAGAGGTTTTAGTGCCGATGTACATGATTCACCGATATCAATTAGAGGGTGCAGTGAAAGTAATAGGCGGAACCTACTATAATTATAAACTAAGAGGTGACTCTCAACCTACTCAGCGTGTGGTACCGAGAGCCGAGCAAGACGCAGCACTTAGTGCTTTAGTCAATGTAGTTATGCCTCAAAACCTAGCTTTCCCTGAGCATATCATCGCTATGATTCCACCTCGTCCTCCCGGAAATGGTAGGTCTAGAGAAACCTTTAATGTGAGAACAGGATTGAACTTTGACCCGCTGGCACCCGGAGAAACCATCGCTGGCGCAGTAATGAGTTACATCTTCAATCCACAGCGAGCAACTAGACTGGTTCAACAAAAAGCGATGGATCAAAACCAAATGGGGCTAACAGATGTGGTCAATAAGATTTTGAGCGATGTTTCAAACTTCTCTTCTAGCAACAACTACCATATGGAGCTGAAAAGAGCCACTGAAAAACAATTAGTAAGTGCTTTAATGAACCTTTATAAGAGTAATAGTGCGTCAGCACAAGCTAGAGCAGAGGCATTGCTAAGTTTAAAGAACATTGCTAAGAAAATGGACCCGTCTAGCAACAATGGCACTTCGGACGAAGCACACAAAATGTATGTGACTCACATCATCAAACAATTCTTCGATAATCCTGTGGAATTACAAATACAAGGCATTTTATCGCCACCTGACGGTTCTCCAATCGGTACAGATTTGCAAGACTGGTGTTCATTCAGAAACTATTGAGTTAAAATCATTTAAAAAAGAGGCTGCCTTGTGCAGCCTCTTTTTTATTTTCACGTTACCTTTTTATTCCAATAAGCGTCATTACCGTATTGAAATAGTCCTTTATGAATATTCGAAACATTATCGCATTTACCTTAATTATTGCTTCACTTGTCTGTTTATATCCTGGACTGACTGAACCGATGTTAAGCATTCGTATAGCAGCTCAGATTCCTTTACTTGGCGATTTCGAATTATTTGAAAGAACTCAGAGTATTATCCAAGCCATCCGTGCGCTTTATGATTACGACAATGCGCTAGTGGCAACGCTTATTCTCCTCTTTTCAGTTATAATTCCTGTTTTGAAAGCCATACTACTTTTGATTGTTCTAGGTTTCAAAAAGTGGCGTTTCAGAAGACATGTATATCGTTTTGTAGCTGCAATTGGCAAATGGTCCATGGCTGATGTATTTGTAGTCGGTGTTTTTCTTGCTTACTTGGCCACCTCCTCTGAAGAGAGTATTTCAGCCGAAATTTTTGAAGGCTTCTACTACTTCACAGCGTACTGTATCATTTCTATTTTGGGTATTCAAATCATGGACTTACGAGATATCAAGAAGACACTTAGTCCGTATAACAATTGATCCTTTGGATGCGTAATACATTCGCCATCTCAAAGTATAAGCTGCAGCAGCCTTATGCTCAAATAGACAGTATTAATCATTGAATACCTTATCTTTCGTCAGATCATGCTCTTAAACAAATTGAGCTAGCGAATAAACTTTTATACACATGGAAACTCTCTCGGCAATACCTTGGTGGGCTTGGATATTATTTGGATTACTACTTGTTGCCATTCGCGATGTCATTCAAAAGAAACATGCCATTAGTCACAACTATCCAGTAGTAGGGCATTTAAGATATTGGCTTGAAAAAATTGGCCCTGAATTGAGACAATACATTGTGGCTAATAACCGTGAGGAACTTCCTTTCAATAGAAGTCAACGCTCATGGATCTATGCCTCCTCGAAAAGACAAAACAATTATCAGGGTTTTGGTACTGACCAAGACCAAAGTGCTCCAGGGTTTGTATTCATTAACCCAACGATGATCCCATTCAAGCTACCCGAAGGTCATCCGAATTTATCTGATAACAACCTTGTACCCTGCGCGAAAGTCATGGGAATCCATAATAAAAGAAAACGACCTTATAGACCAAAGTCAATTGTTAACATTTCAGCAATGAGCTATGGCTCATTATCTGCTAAAGCTGTAGAGTCTTTAAACAAAGGAGCTTTGAAAGCAGGCTGTTATCACAACACAGGGGAAGGTTCATTATCTAAGCATCATGAATATGGATCCGACATTGTATTTCACTTTGGCACTGGCTATTACGGAGTAAGAGATGATGAAGGGAACTTCTCTATGGAAAAAATGGTGAAACTGGTAGATGCACATCAGCAAATTCGTGCCATAGAAATAAAGTTATCACAGGGTGCCAAGCCTGGAAAAGGCGGTGTTTTACCCGCTTCAAAAATCACAAAAGAAATTGCCGAAATTCGCCATGTCAAAATGGGAGAAGATGTATTATCGCCAGCCAATCACAGTGCCTTCTCTAATATTCCAGAGCTACTAGATTTTATAGAAGACATCGCATCCAATACGGGCTTACCTGTAGGGTTTAAATCTGCCGTAGGTAAGCTTGACATGTGGGAACAACTGACTGATTTGATGCTAGAGAGAAATGTCGGTCCCGACTTTATTACCATTGATGGTGGTGAAGGTGGTACAGGAGCTGCCCCTCCCTCTTTCGCAAATCACGTAGCACTTCCATTTGTTTATGCATTTGCGTCTATCTACAAAATCTTCGAACGTAAAGGCCTGACTAATCGAGTAGTCTTTATTGCTTCTGGTAAGCTTGGCTTCCCATCAGGTTCGCTGATGGCCTTTTCAATGGGTGCCGATCTGATTAACGTAGCCAGAGAAGCTATGATGTCCATCGGCTGCATTCAAGCACAAGTATGCCATACAAATACATGTCCTGCCGGTATCGCTACTCAGAAAAAGTGGCTTCAAAACGGCATTGACCCTACATTAAAATCTGAACGTTTTTACAACTACATAAAAACCCTAAGAAAAGAAATATTAGAAATAACACACGCTGCTGGTTACGAACATCCTTGTCAAATGACTATGACAGATGTAGACATGGGTATGGGTGATAATAATTACACTACCACACTAGACGAAATATATTCCTACAAAAAGGTAGGCGTACCTTTTGAGTCTACCAAAGCCTTAATCGAATGTGAACATTTAGGTGGTGCATAATTGAGAATTAACCGCATACCTCAGTGAAAAAGAACACACAGCTATAAGGTTATACCAATAGTCAAAATTATGTAAGATAGCACTCAATTAAACCGATGGCTTGGAAGTCACGCAGCTAGATCGACTACGAAAATCTTAAAATGATTGTAAATTGAATCCATCAACCATTGTGATTCAGCTTATGAGAAAATTAGCCTTACTCCTATTCACACTAATCCCACTCGCTCTTTTCGGCCAGACCAAAGCGGAAATAGCAGATGAAAAACTCCAAGCTTTCGTGGAGAAAACCAAAGTACCTGGCTTGAGTATCTCCATTTCACAAAAAGGAAAGCTGGTCTATTCAAAAGGATTTGGTTTTGCAGATAAGGAAAAACAAATCCCTGTAGACCCATCTAAATCAAAGTTTCGTATTGGAAGTGTTTCAAAAACACTCACAGCAGCAGGCTTAGCCAGAATCTACGAAGAAGGCAAAGTCGACTTAGACGCGCCAATAGAAAGATATGTACCCATTTGGCCGGATAAAGGGGAAACCATCACTTTAAGGTTACTTGCTGGTCATTTAGCGGGTATTAGACATTATAGAGGTGCGGAGTTTATGAGTCGAACCAAATATGAAGATGTGGTAGACGGCATGGTCATTTTCATTAATGATCCATTGATTAATAAACCGGGAACGGAATACGCCTACTCCTCTTATGGTTGGAATTTGATTTCGCTGGCGATGGAAAATGCCGCGGCACCACAAGCCAGTTTTCTGACCAGCAAGAACTTCTTAACCTTAATGCAGCAAGAAGTATTTGACCCATTGAAAATGGAAAACACTGAACCTGATCATGCGGATCGGGACATTGAAAACCGGACTCAGTTCTATCAAATGAGAAACGGGGAAGCCGTAATTGCTCCCTATGTAGACAATAGCTACAAATGGGCTGGCGGTGGCTTTGTCGGCACTACAGAAGACCTCTGTAAATTTGGACAAGCGCATATGAAAGCTGGTTATCTGAAACAAGCCACATTGGACGAATGGATGACTTCACAAACAACCAGTGCAGGGGTAGAAACCAACTACGGAATTGGTTGGAGAACATTTAATAGACCATCAGGTAATACTTTCTATGGCCATAGTGGCGGTTCAGTTGGAGGTATTACATTTTTCCTCATGCACCCTGAAACAGAAACTGTCTTGGCCATAGGCGGCAATATGGACCCACTGAATTACGCTGGTATTCAGTACGAATTAATGGAGCTTTTCATAAGGTAAGCCAGCAGACAATCAATCTAAAATCCTGATCAAAATGACCTAGTTATGTGACTTAAGTCACATAACTAGTTTCATATATTCCTGAAATTCATCACATGAAAGAAAAAGTCATCAAGTTTTTGATGGTATGCCTAGTTTGTGCAGGCATCATTTTCGGTATATCAGTTTTAATAGAACACTTAAACTTATAGCTATGAAGATTAACATGGGATCAATAGATCGAGTAATTAGAATTGTGGTAGTAGTGGCCCTAGTGGCGCTATACTTCACAGGTACGATCAGTGGTTTATGGGGAACAGTGGCACTCGTTGCTGCAGGCATTTTCACCCTAACAAGCCTCACTGGCTTCTGCCCTATTTACGCCATATTTGGTGTAAAAACCTGTAAGGTTTAGAAGAATATTTAAGGCCTCTGATTGTATTGGCCTTTTTTATTTCAATAATAACTAATATATTAGTTATATATTTAATGATTTAGTTTAAACAACCCTAACTATGAAAAAGCTATCCCTATTACTGATTATTAGCTTCGCCCTATCATGTGGTGATGCTGAAATGTTTATTGAACCCGAAGGAAGCGACTATGAAGTAAGCGAAATCGTGGAAGAAGTATCGTCAAATGATGCAGTATTCCTTGTTATGGAAGAGTCTCCTACGTTTCCAGGTGGAAAGGAAGCGTATAACCAATTCCTATCCAAAAACTTGGAATACCCCAAAGAAGCCCTAGCCAATGGAGTAGAGGGAAATGTGTACATCAGCTTTATTGTGAATAAAGATGGATCCTTGAGCGATTTTGAAGTGTTAAGAAGTCCTGGAAGTGGGTTAGCCGAAGCAGCACTGTTGACTTATATGGAAGGCCCTAATTGGAATCCAGGCAAACAAAAAAATCAAATTGTCAAGTCTAGAGTAACTGCCCGTGTCGCTTTCAGTTTAGACAAGGCTACTGCTACCGATAGCAACTCGGAAGAAGTGGAAGTAATTGTATTTGAGGAAACGAGTAAATAGTTGAGTCCAACGGTCAATCAAAGTATCAAAGCGAGCCTCCTATTGGTGCTCGCTATTTTTGTTTTAGGGTGCTCTTCACTTGCACCGAGTAACCCTACATGGCATAAACCCTACAAACTCGAAAGTTTGCCAAAAGCTCAAGAGCCAATTGCCAAACCAGTCTTATTAGATTCCGTTTGCATGTTTGTCGAAGAAGCACCTAGCTATCCTGGTGGTGCATCAGCCTGGAGAAGCTACACACAAGCGAGCCAAAAATCCTCAGCAAATGCCAAACAATGGGCTTCTAAGGGTAATGTCATCTTGGGGTTTACGGTCACTAAAGACGGAAGTGTAGTGAACATAAGTGTCCTCCGTGGTTCAAGTCAAAAGGCTAACGAAGAGGCCATTAAGTTATTAGTCGGTTCAGGAAAGTGGATTCCAGGCAAACAAAATGGCTCTCCAGTTAATGCCAGAACGTCCATGAGGATCGTTTTATAAAGGAAATCATCCTAGGGTGTTTACGAATCGGCCCTTCTAGCTTCCTCCATGTCTTTCAACTCACGCCTTAAGATTTTACCCACATTCGATTTGGGAAGTTCATCTATGAATTCGATGTACTTTGGTTTTTTATAGCCTGTTAGCTCCTCTTCGCAGAAATGTCTGAGTTCTTCTTCGGTCAGAGAAGGGTCTCCTTTCACCACAAAGGCCTTCACGCATTCACTTGATTTTTTATCAGGAATACCGATTACGGCCACCTCAAGTACCTTCTCATGATCGGCAATGACATTTTCCACTTCATTTGGAAATACATTAAAGCCAGATACATTAATCATATCCTTCTTTCGATCTACGATCTTAAAGAAGCCATCAGCGTCCATTTGGCCAATATCCCCTGTACGGAACCATCCACCTTCAAAGAAGACGCCTTCATTATCTTTTTTCCAATACCCACTCATTACTTGTGGCCCTTTGATACAGATCTCCCCGACTTCGCCTTGAGGCAAATGATTACCATCATCATCGCAAATCGACAATGCTGTAGAAGGTATTGGGACACCAATGGTACCCATTCTGTGTGTTCCATCTAATGGGTTACAACTTGCCACTGGCGAAGTTTCCGATAGACCGTACCCCTCTACCAACGGAGAATTGGTCTGTTCTTCCCATTTTCTGGCCACAAAATCTTGCACTGCCATGCCCCCACCGATGGCACCTTTCAGATGACTCCAATCCACTTCGTTAAAATTCGGTTGGTTTAGCAATCCATTGAAAAGTGTATTTACACCCGTAAACAAGGTAAACGCATGCTTCTTTAATTCTTTAATAAACCCTGGCATATCCCTCGGGTTAGTGATCAATACATTCTTAGCACCTATATGCATCATGAACGTACAGTTCACATTAAGCGCGAAAATATGGTACAATGGAATGGCCGTTATCATTAGTTCCGTTTGACCAGCCTTTAACAGCGGAGTAAACCAACTATTAATAGCAAATGTATGTGCTACCACATTACCGTGAGACAAAGTCGCACCTTTCGAAACACCAGTTGTACCTCCTGTATATTGTAAAAATGCTGTATCAGATGATTGAATCACAGGCTTGGTATATTTCAACCTGGCGCCTTTCTTCATAACATCATTGAATTTTTTAGCCATTGGCAAGCTGTAAGCCGGCACCATTTTCTTCACGTTCTTGACTACAAAGTTGACTAGTTTACCTTTCAGCCCTCCTAGTAAGTCACCCAATTCCGTAACAATGACATGCTCAATTTTAGTCTTGCCGAGAATCTCTTGAAGACTATGCGCAAAGTTGGCAATGATGACGATGGCCTTTACCTCAGCATCATTGAACTGATGTTCCATTTCACGAGGAGTGTACAATGGGTTTGTATTTACCACAATACAACCAGCTTTCAATGCACCGATCAACACGATGGGATACTGCAAACAATTGGGCATTTGAATGGCAATACGGTCACCCTTCTTCACTTTCACTTCATTTTGAAGGTAAGCCGCAAAAAAATCTGATTGAAGATTGATTTCTTGATAGGTCAAAACCTTCCCCATATTTTCAAAAGCCTCTCGACTTCCAAAACTCTTAAAGGCTTGGTTAAAAAGTTCAAGTAAGTTTTCTGGTCTATCTTCAGAAATTGTAGCCGGAATACCTGCTGGGTATTTGGCAATCCATGGGTGAGTACTCATTCAATAAAATTTGGCTAACACCAAATATAAGAGAAATGATGAGTCGTTTGCTGAGGCTAATAAATAAAAAGCCCGATGCAAAGTACATCGGGCTTAGCTGTAGGAGAAGGATTCGAACCTCCACGGAGTGATTAGGCCGATAGGCTTTATTTCAGAACCCCCACCCTCGAGAACGGAGGGCACGGCTGCCTGTTTCGTCACCCTACAGTGTGTCTAATAATGAGCGCCAGATTGCAAAACGCTCATTATCAATTTTTACTAATCATACTAAAACATTTTGCTGTAGGAGAAGGACTCGAACCTTCACGGAGAGATTAGCTTTACTTAGGTAGTTTAATTTATCTCTTTACCTCCACCCCCGGGAAAGGAGGGCACGGCTGCCTATTTCGTCATCCTACAGTGTGTCAAAATTTGTTTGTTCCTCATTTGAAACTGTTTCAAAGATAATAGAACTAACGGTATTGATATAATATCAGTAACCTTTCAGTATATTTTTTACAGTTTAATTAATTATATGTTACTTTTGTTAATGAATACATAATTTCAATAATCAACCATGCCTGATAATTACGAAATCGATAACGTAGATCTGAAGATCCTATCCCTTTTACAGCATAATGCGAAAAAGCCTTTCACTGAAGTAGCCAAACAAGCATTTGTTTCAAGCGGCACTGTCCACGTGCGCATGAATAAGCTCGAGAAGATGGGAGTTGTCAAAGGAGCTTCTCTTGACTTAAACCTTACCGCTCTTGGCTACACTGTCGGCTCATTTTTAGGGGTATTTCTTTCAAAAAGTTCTCTTTATGAAAAAGTAGCAGAACAACTGAAGAAGATACCAGAAATTACTTCCATTCATTATACTACTGGTAACTATAGCATGTTCGTAAGAATCTATGCAAAAAGCACTGATCATCTGAAGGACATACTGCACGATAAAATTCAAAAAGTAGAAGGCATTGAACGCACCGAAACTTTTGTTATTCTTGAAGAAACATTAAGTCGCAGTATCGAGTTATACGCCTAGTCGCAAGACATATTTTTTTATTGACAGATTCTATTCCCCATCTATAAAAAACAATGCCTGAAACCTTTCATTAAAGTTTTAGGTTGTACCTTTGTATTTGAAATCATTCTAAATAAGATTTGATGAGTAAAGACGACCAGATATTAGAAGAATTCACCTCGAAAGAGTATGAGTTTGGCTGGACAGTAGACTTAGAAGCAGACGAAGCTCCGAAAGGACTGAGCGAAGAAATCGTAAGGTTTATTTCAGCCAAAAAGGAAGAACCTCAGTGGTTGCTAGATTGGCGCCTAGATGCATACCGAGCTTGGCTGAAAATGAAAGAGCCAGAATGGCCTAACGTCCATTACCCTAAAATCGATTATCAAGATTTGATTTACTATTCTGCCCCTAAGAAAAAAGTAAACCCAAAATCGTTAGACGAGATCGATCCTGAATTACTAGCAACTTTCGAAAAGCTTGGTATTTCACTTACAGAACAAAAAAGATTAACAGGGGTAGCCGTTGATGCTGTAATTGACTCAGTATCTGTTGCTACAACGTTTAAAGATACACTTGGCAAGCTAGGTATCATTTTCTGCTCTTTCTCAGAGGCAGTCAAAGAACACCCAGAACTAGTAAGAAAACATATGGGTACCGTAGTGCCTACTTCTGATAACTACTTTGCTGCACTAAATTCAGCAGTATTTTCTGATGGTTCATTTGCATACATACCTAAAGGTGTGCGTTGTCCGATGGAGCTCTCGACTTATTTTAGAATTAATGCCGCCAACACGGGACAGTTCGAAAGAACATTGATCGTTGCGGATGAAGGTTCTTATGTAAGTTACCTTGAAGGTTGTACTGCTCCTCAACGTGATGAAAACCAACTGCACGCTGCTGTTGTCGAAATCAAAGCAGCAAAAGATGCTGAAGTAAAATACTCTACCGTTCAAAACTGGTATCCTGGTGACAAGAACGGTAAAGGCGGTATTTACAACTTTGTTACGAAAAGGGGTATCTGCGAAGGAGACAATTCTAAAATCTCTTGGACACAAGTTGAAACTGGATCTGCTGTTACTTGGAAATATCCTTCCTGCATTTTGAAAGGTGATAACTCACAAGGAGAGTTTTATTCTGTTGCTGTAACCAATAACTACCAGCAGGCAGATACAGGTACTAAAATGATTCACATTGGTAAAAACACCAAGTCACGAATCGTTTCAAAAGGAATTTCGGCTGGCCATTCTCAGAATAGTTATCGTGGTCAAGTACAAGTAATGAAGCGTGCCACCAACGCGAGAAACTTTTCTCAATGCGACTCATTATTAATGGGAAGCAAATGTGGAGCGCATACATTCCCATACATAGACATTGAAAATTCTACAGCACATGTCGAGCATGAAGCCACCACATCAAAAATTGGTGAGGATCAGATTTTCTATTGCCAACAGCGTGGAATAGATGAAGAATCAGCAGTAGCCCTTATTGTAAATGGCTACGCAAAAGAAGTACTGAATCAATTACCAATGGAGTTTGCCGTTGAGGCTCAAAAATTACTTGCCCTTACTTTAGAAGGTTCGGTAGGATAATTAAACTTCAATTTTCAAAAAGACAAAAGAGTAAAATGTTATCTATAAAAAATTTAGAGGCCAGAATTGAAGAGAAAGAGATTCTCAGAGGCATAAATTTAGAAGTAAAACCTGGAGAAGTACATGCTATCATGGGACCTAACGGTTCAGGCAAAAGTACTTTGGCTTCTGTACTTGCGGGTAGAGAAGATTACGAGGTAACTGGTGGTACTGTAAACTTCTTAGGTAAAGACCTTTTGGATATGGCTGCTGACGAAAGAGCCCGTGAAGGAATCTTTTTGGCATTTCAGTATCCGGTAGAAATTCCTGGCGTAAGCACAACAAACTTCATGAAGACTGCAATCAATCAGGTTAGAGAACATCATGGTGAAAAAGCACTAGATGCAGTCTCTTTCTTAAAGTTGATGAAAGAGAAAATGAAGCTTGTCGAAATCGATCAATCTTTATTAAGTAGATCATTAAACGAAGGCTTCTCAGGAGGTGAAAAGAAAAGGAACGAGATTTTCCAAATGGCAATGCTAGAGCCGAAACTGGCTATTCTTGATGAGACGGATTCTGGATTAGACATTGATGCACTCAAAGTGGTGGCTAATGGTGTTAACACCTTGAAGTCTAAAGACAATGCTACCATTGTAGTAACTCACTACCAAAGACTATTAGACTATATAGTTCCTGACTTTGTGCATGTTTTGTACAAAGGACGTATTGTAAAATCTGGCACTAAAGAGTTAGCGCTAGAGCTTGAAGCAAAAGGATACGATTGGATAAAAGAAGAAGCTGACGCAACTGTTTAAGTAATGGATAAAATATCAGGTCAATCTATTTTAGATGCACTGACTGGTAAATTTGAAGCTTTTGAAAAAAGCTTGAACGGCCAAAGTAAGTCAGCAATCCATCAGGTAAGAAAAGATGCTTTTAAAGTATTGAAAGAAAATGGTTTTCCTGCCCCGAAAGATGAAGAATACAAATTCACTAATCTTACAAAGGCGCTCGAAAAAAACATAGACTTTCAATCTATCGCTTCTACCCCATCGATTACTAGCGAGCAAATTGAAAGCGTTAAGATTCCTAATCTTGACGCGTACAACCTTGTTTTTATCAATGGTGCGTTCTCTGCTGAAAACTCAGACAAATTCTCTATTGAAGGATTAGATGTAAGTTCTTTTGAACAAGCAGCTGGTAATAACACAGATAATGTGGCCAAGTACTTTGGAAAACAGGCAGACTTTCAAAATGATGCTTTTATAGCTCTTAATACGGCTTTCAGTCAGAATGGCGCTGTAATTACAGTGAAGGACAACACTGTCATTGACAAACCTATTGCCCTATACTTTGTAAGTGATGGCGCTACAAGCCAACCCATTTACAATACAAGGAACATCGTAGTAGTTGGACAATCTGCCCAAGTAACAGTTCTTGAGAAGTTTGACACATTAGGCACTGAAAAATCATTCACGAATGCTGTCAACGAAATCTTTGTCGCTGAGAATGCGAATGCAAAGTATTTCAAAATAGAGAACGATGCTTCTGCTACTTACCACATTTCTAATGTGAATGTAGCGCAAGAAAGGAATAGCCGATTTACAGCAAATACAATTGCTTTGAATGGCGCAATGGTAAGAAACAACCTTGACATCAAGTTGAATGGAGAAGGTTGTGAGTCACACATGAATGGACTTTACGTTTTGGGCAACAAAACGCACGTAGACAATCATACCGTTGTTGATCATATTATGCCTAATTGTTACTCTAACGAGTTATACAAAGGCATTATGGATGATAAATCAAAAGGTGTATTTAATGGTAAGATTTTCGTGAGAGAAGACGCCCAAAAGACGAACGCCTTTCAGTCGAATAAGAACATTCTCATGACTGATGATGCTTCGGTTAACACAAAGCCTCAATTAGAAATCTGGGCAGATGACGTAAAATGTTCACACGGTTGTACAACCGGTCAACTCGATCAAGATGCCATGTTCTACCTACAGGCAAGAGGCATAAGAAAAGAGCGCGCTAGGGCTATCTTATTACATGCCTTCGCGATTGATGTTATTGAGAATCTTGAAATCGAAGCTATTCAGAACTACGTAGAAGAGATTATTTCAGAAAGACTAGAAAAGTAATCATGTCAAGAACAATGACTGATCACCATATCGATGTAGAAAGTATCAGAAATGAGTTTCAAGTACTTCATCAAGAAGTAAATGGAAAGCCTTTGATTTATTTTGATAATGCGGCTACTAATCAAAAGCCACAACGCGTCATCGATGCGTTGGTTCATCATTATCAAAATGACAATGCCAACATACATAGAGGTGTTCACACCCTTGCAGAACGATCTACAGCCAAATTCGAAGAAACACGTAAAGCCGTACAAGCATTCATTGGTGCAAATGAGGCAGAAGAAATAATCTTTACAAAAGGAACTTCGGAAAGTATAAACCTAGTTGCCAGTTCATGGGGAAGAAAATTCCTGAACCCGGGTGATGAGGTTTTAATCTCTACCATGGAACATCATTCCAACATAGTTCCTTGGCAAATGATCTGTAAAGAAAGAGGCGCTACTGTTAGGGTTATGCCGATCAATGCAGCGGGAGAGATCATTCTGGAAGAGGTTGAAAAGCTGTTAAGTGATAAGACCAAAATGGTTGCCGTTAATCATGCTTCGAATACTCTGGGCACGATTAACCCAATAAAGGAGATTACAAAAATGGCACATGCTGTGGGTGCTAAAGTATTAGTTGACGGTGCACAGTCTACCTCTCACTTGGAGGTCAATGTTAAAGAGCTAAATGTTGACTTTTTTGCTTCTTCAGCACACAAAATGTACGGCCCAACAGGTCTTGGCTTTTTGTATGGTAAAAGAGCTCTCCTCGAAAAAATGCCTCCTTACCAAGGCGGTGGTGAAATGATTAAAGATGTTTCGTTCACCGAAACGACTTATAACGACATTCCATATAAGTTCGAAGCTGGTACACCAGATATTGCTAACGTCATTGCATTTAAAAAAGCAATAGAGTTCATTGATGAGCTTGGCAAAGAAAACATTGCAGCTTATGAGCAAGAACTATTAGCCTACGGTACTGAGCAAATGTCTCAAATCGAAGGCGTTAGAATCATAGGAACTGCAAAAGAAAAAGTAAGTGTCATTTCCTTCGAAGTAAAAGGAATACACCATTTTGATCTTGGAATGTGGTTGGATGCTAAAGGAATAGCGGTGAGAACAGGTCATCATTGTACACAGCCATTAATGGATCATTATGCCATTGAAGGGACTGCCAGAGCATCTTTCGCAGTTTACAATACTAAATCAGAGATCGATACTTTCGTAGCAGCCTTGAAAGACATCATCACTAAATTCAAGTAATGAGCCAGACTACTCAACAAATACAAGACGAGATCATCGATCAATTTTCTATGTTAGATGGAGACATGGAAATGACGATTAGCTATATAATGGAATTAGGTGAGCAACTTCCTGAGATGAGCGAGTCTAGCAAAACTGAAGACAACATTGTAAAAGGCTGTCAATCAAAAGTCTGGTTAAAGGCTAATCTAAAGGATGGAAAGATTGAATTTGAAGCAGATAGTAATACCGCAATTACAAAAGGATTGGTAAGCCTACTGGTTCGCATACTGTCTGATAAGAGCCCACAAGAAATTATAGACACCGACCTTTACTTTATTGATAAGATTGGTCTCAACAGATTCATTGGTACCCAAAGGTCTAATGGCTTTGGCGCCATGATGAAACAAATGAAAATTTACGGTTTAGCTTTTTCAACCCAAACACAGAGCAACTAAGATGGCTGATGGTATAAAAGAAAATTTGAGAGATGAAGTGGTAGACGCAATCAAAACGGTTTACGATCCAGAGATACCCGTTGATATTTATGAGCTTGGTCTCATATATGAAATCAATGTGTTTCCGGTAAATAATGTTTATGTCTTAATGACATTAACCTCTCCTTCTTGCCCCGCTGCAGAAGTCATTCCAGAGGAAACAAAACAAGCAATTAAGAAAATAGAAGGTGTGAGCGATGTTGAAGTTGAACTAACGTTTGACCCGCCTTATACCCAAGAAATGATGTCGGAAGAAGCTCAATTAGAGCTCGGCTTTATGTAAAGAATTCGAAGATAAAAAATAAGAGATATGTACCCAGAACATTTATTAGTCCCATTTAGACAAGAATTGACGGAAGCAGGTTTTACAGAATTAAAAACTGCTGAGGCGGTAGATCAGCATTTAGCTAATCTTAAAGGCACTTCACTAGTTGTCATTAATTCGGTTTGCGGTTGTGCAGCCGGAACGGCTAGACCAGGTGTTAAAATGGCACTTAAGCTTTCAGATAAAAAGCCAGACAATCTCACAACCGTATTTGCCGGTGGCGACATTGATGCAACGGCTAAGGTGAGAGAGTACCACTTACCTTTCCCTCCTTCATCGCCAGCAGTGGCCTTGTTCAAGGACGGAGAGCTAGTGCACTTTGTAGAGAGACATCACATCGAAGGTAGAAGTGCTGAGGTCATTGGCAATCACTTAGCCGATGTCTTCGAAGAGCATTGCTAAATTCATAACCACTAAGAAACATGAAGCCATCTCTAGAGATGGCTTTTTTCATTCAAGAAGAATTGAAATTCTGTAAAAAAAAATTGCTGTTTGTACATATAGCATCATGCCGTTCGCAATCAATTGATAGTTATTCGTACTCAAAATGATCAATTAAACCGTTTGAGTACACTTTTAGGATTTGGTAGGTTCACAAATGCGCCTTATAATTGTCATACCCTAAACATCTGAGATTATTCAAACACTCAGTAAAATTCGAAAGAGGGTCTCCATTAATTTGGTGGCCCTCTTTTTTGTAAGACTATTCACATGTCTCTTTAATAAGAAAGGCGCTCAATGAGCGCCTTTCTTATTATTGGCTTATTAACCTTATAAATCCAATCTGTAATATTTCTTATTGTCGTACTCAGTCAAGAAATCACTTGCGTTCAGAAGCTTTCTTAAATGCTTATTCTTGGCTTGCTGTAATTTTCTGATTGGTGCCTCTAGCAACAACTCATCGTTGCTATCATATACCTTAATGATCTGAAGCGGTTGAGTTTCCTCAAACATGCCTTGCTCATCGAACACTAATTCTGCCTCATAAGTACCAATTTCTAATTCTTCCTTAATCATAGAAATTAATGTTGTGGCTTCCTCTTTCGTTAACCTCTCCTTTTCTTCTACCGAATTGGCGAGTACCATAGTGCTTATTCCTACTAAGATGCCGATTGCTAAAATCAACCGCCTCTTTAATGTGCTTAAGTTGTTTAATGTTATTGAGTTCATGACCTTTTGTTGTTTTATTTTGAATTTGATCTTTAAACGTTGCTGACCAAAGCAACAGACCTGCACTCCTTATTCCAATCGTTGTGCCAAAACAACTAAATAACTGAATATCATATACTTAACTAATTTTTAAACGTATACAATGCCCACAATCTGTGCATAATCGTACACTATATTCTCGAATTTGATACAGTGTAACCTTTTGTATTGCTACACGTCCGGACATAAAAAAACCCCGACTAGTCGGGGTCTCTCCTCCATTTCAAAATTGCACTTTTAATCTAGAGTGATTGTATGATAAAAGCTTCTGCCGTCTGCAGTAAACTGAATATTATATTTTCCTGATAGCTTAGATACATCGTATCTTTTCAATGCGCTACCTGACTTTACCTTATCCTTAAAAGCAACGTCTCCGTACTGGTCTAATACAGTAATTTTCATGCCAGACTGTGACGCTCCAAAATAAATCTTCATCGATTCACCATTATGCTTTACAATTGGCTTGTTGAAAACTTGCTCACTACCTGACTTTATTGAAGCCGAGCTTTCTGTTACCTCTATTGACATAACCTCAAGCGTTTCATTATTCTCGATTTCCAATTGTAGCTCTCCTTTTTCTAAAAGCGTTAAATTGAACACCTTACCGTAATGATTGCCTTCCGCTCTATCTTCAAACAAGAGTTTTCCGTTTTCATCTCTCAATGAGATATGCGTGCCTACTTTAATGTTTTCCATTTTAAGTACAACTGCTTTCTGATTTTCAGTTGATAATGAGATTTCTCTTTCCGATTCCTTAGCTGAGGCCAAGAATCCACTAGCCAATAAAACGATGGCTGCTACTGCTTTTGTGATTTGCTTTTTCATTTTTGTTGTTTTTGAGTTTCTGTTGTATTTGATCTTCATAAGTCTTCGCGTTAACCTTTGTGCGAATTCTTATTCAAATGAACGGGGGTTTTGACAAGGGTTTGTCATGGAAGGGTAAACGAATGTCACAAGATGTCACGGATACATCTTTAGTTGTAAAAACCCAGCCTTAGCAGTGCAAAAATGCAGTAGAAAGTCCTTTCGGAAAGAGTGAATACCGATAACAACAATGACAACAACGCGTGGAGATCAACAATTCATCTCACTGTAAGAGCATATTTGATCAGTATGCGCCTGATGTCCATTCAACTAGAACTATGTCGAGCTACTCCTTATCCCCAATCAACGCATATCTTCTCAACAGCAATGATTCCTGATAGTGTCACTCCAGGAATACCCTGGCCCGGATAAACCGTATCTCCTACCATGTAAGCTTTGTGACCATCCAAGCGAGCATCTAACATCTGCCACGGCTTAATACTCATGTATTGAGGATAACCGCCTACAAAACCCCATTTTCGCCCAGTCCATTTAGCCCATGATTTTGGTGTGGAAGAATGCTGGTAGACAACCGACTCTTTTTTGAGAAAATCTCTTTGTTCCAAGATATCTAATATGGCAGCTTCTACTTTTATCCCATCGATGAGGGTGTTATCAGGATCAGGAACATGCGTGCTAATAGACATAACCATCAAACCTTGTTCATCTGAACGAGAAGTATCCTCAGGGTGGCTAAGACTTATAAAGATTGATGCAGATCCGGTCTCTGACAAAGGTTGTGAAAGATGAATCTGATGATGAATGGTTTCAAATATTTTATGAGGCTTAAAGCCTATACCCATCTGAAAAGCAGAATTTAATTGCTTAGAAGTCATCAGCTTTGCGCTAAACTTATCTCTCAGTTCAGGAAATACTTCGATAGTGTTATTGATGGGGATTCCCGAGATGAGGTAATCAGCATAGTATTCGGATTTGTTCGTTTTAATGAAATAGCCTTCTTTTTGTTTATTAATCTGTTCTACTCCTTCCCGAAGTAGCACCTGCCCGCCATGCTCCTCTATGTAATTCAGGAAAGGCTGAACCAAATTAATTAAACCGCCATCTACATAGTAATTGGGGAAATTGGTATAGCAAAGTGCGGTAGCCCCAAAGAGAAAACTCACTTCTTCCGCATAATTCTGAGCAGTAATCAGTAATTGCTCATTGACAAAGTCTACAAACTCCTTATTACTCTCTAGTCCATGTTTAACCAATAAATCTTGGACAGACTTAAAAGCGTAAGGCAGGTTTTTAAATTGATTCAGATCAACATTCTTAACCATTGAAAGAATGTCCGCTGTTTTGCTCGGTGGAAACCGCTTTTGCTTCAATGAAGTATCCCAAACAAACTTGCTCACCGCATAACACTCTCGCCAAAAGGGAGCCTGACCATGTTCACCAAACACTCGTTGTGCTTCCACAATCCATTCGTCAAGAGATTCATATCTATTGACAATCTCGCCACTGTTTATCCTGACTTGCATAGGTAGTGTCAATCTTCTCACATTAACCTGAATGCCAGTTTCGTCAAGTACGTACTGCAAAGGCATGCTTTTACCCAAACCTACAAGTGTAGTAGCCCCTGCTTCAAAAGTGAAACCTTTACGCCAGTAAGAGGACGTACACCCACCGGCCAAATAATTCTGCTCAATAACAGTCACTTGAAAGCCACGCTTCGATAAAAGAGCAGCGGCAGTAAGACTTCCCATCCCACTTCCGATAATAGCTACGTCAATCCTCTTCAAATTCTTAATTATTTGGCTTTGTTCAATATTATTCTTGCAAGGTTGAACAAAACTGAGACACACAATGTTGGAGCATTGTTAAAAGAAAAGTGGTAAGCATACTTCTTACTCGTTTAACTAAACAATCAGAAATGAAAGTAGCTGTTTTTAGAAAAGAGCATTTTAATGCTGCGCATAGATTACACAATCCAAGTTGGTCTGACGACAAAAACGAAGAAATATTTGGTAAGTGTAACAACAAATATTACCACGGGCACAACTATGAGCTCATTGTCAAAGTTAGCGGAGAACCTGACCCCGACACAGGTTACGTATACGACATGAAGATTCTTAGCGATCTGATTAAAGAGAACGTTTCTAACAAGTTCGATCACAAGAACCTTAACCTAGATGTTCCAGAATTTGAAAACCTAAATCCTACTGCAGAAAATATTGTGGTGGTGATCTATAATATATTAAGAGAAAAAATCGAGTCCGAGCTCGATCTGAAAGTAACATTATATGAGACAGAACGAAACTATGTTGAATACCCAGCTTAACGGTTTGACAGTAGAAGAAATTGGTGATGAGCATATAGGGACAAGTTATGACACCCCGCTCAAAGAAGGCGCATTCGACATGGATGATGAGTTGAAAATGACCTTAATCGAAGATAAGTTCAGAGACATTATGGAAATAATGGGTCTGGATCTAACGGATGACAGCCTGAATGGAACCCCGAAGAGGGTCGCAAAAATGTACATTCAAGAAATTTTCAGCGGACTGAACCCAGCGAATAAACCCAAGATCGCCTTGTTTGAAAACAAGTATCAATACAATGAAATGCTTGTTGAGAAAGACATCACCTTCTACTCCAATTGCGAGCACCACTTTGTTCCAATTATGGGTAAAGCACATGTAGCATATATCTCTAGCGGTAAGGTCATTGGACTATCCAAAATCAACAGAATCGTGGATTATTATGCACGGAGACCTCAGGTACAAGAGCGATTGACTGTACAGATCGCTAATGAATTGAAAACTATTCTTGAGACTGACGATGTTGCCGTGATCATCGATGCAGAGCACTTGTGTGTGTCGTCAAGAGGGGTTCAAGATGTAAACAGTAGCACTGTAACTGCTCAGTTTGAAGGGAAATTCAAAGAAGAAAGTACCAAGAATGAGTTATTGACATACATCAGTAATAAATTGAGGTAGACTATGAAAAGAAGGAAAGTACTGATTATCGGAGCAAGCTCGGGTATTGGAAAAAGTATTGCCCAAATGCTCTTAGATCAAGGTGCTGAAGTAATTTCGGCATCGCGAAATAATCCGAGCATATCAGGAGTTACTCACCACACACTAGATATTACTGCACAAGAACCTGACCTTTCATTCATACCTGAAGTGCTAGACGGTGTAGTCTATTGCCCTGGTACTATCAATTTAAAACCATTTCACAGGCTGTCAGCAGATGATTTCCAAGCGGACCTTAACATCAATCTATTAGGAGCGATTAAGGTGTTGCAGGGAGCATTCAAAAGCTTAAAGAAAGCAGACACATCTTCAGTGGTTTTATTTAGTACTGTTGCTGCTAAACTGGGCATGAACTTTCACTCATCAATTGCTACCGCAAAAGGAGCCATTGAAGGTCTTGGTAAATCATTGGCCGCGGAATGGAGTATGCATAAAATTCGAGTAAATATACTATCTCCATCCCTTACGGAAACTCCATTGGCCGAAAGGTTATTAGCCAATGACGATAAGAAAGAAGCCTCAAATAAGCGCCATCCACTTGGTCGATTTGGGCAACCTGAAGACCTTGCACATATGGCATTATTGCTATTATCTGATCAGTCCAGTTGGATAACTGGTCAAGTGATAGGAATTGACGGTGGTGTCGGGGCACTAAAGCCATAAAATAAATACGCAACTACCTTAAAAACAAGTAGTTGAACAACGAAAACATGTCAAAGATATAATCTATGACATGTTTTCGTTTTTTAGGGGGTTCTCTTATCTTTGCGGGTCTTAAAAATTAACCGACTTTAAAATATGTCAAATCTAATTTACGCAGTACCTGTCCTAGGTATCATAGGCTTGCTAGTAATGATCATCAAAAGACAATGGGTGAACAAACAAGATGCAGGCGATCAAAAAATGCAAGACCTTGCAAACTACATCAGAGAGGGTGCACTTGCCTTCTTAAGTGCCGAGTATAGAGTACTCGCAATCTTCGTAGTTGTAGCAGGTATTTTGTTAGGCGTTATTTCAGCAGTTGTTGAAACAACACATTGGTTTATTGTAGTTGCCTTCGTTATTGGTGCATTCTTTTCAGCACTCGCTGGAAACATCGGAATGAGAATTGCTACAGCAGCCAATGTAAGAACTACACAAGCCGCTAGAACAAGCCTTCCGCAAGCACTTAAGGTATCATTTACCGCTGGTTCTGTAATGGGACTTGGAGTTGCAGGTTTGGCTGTTTTCGGACTTAGCATCATATTCATCCTATTGTTTCAATTCTTCATGCAAGGAGATTTTGCCAATGGCGGTGTTGATCAAATGGTAATTGTATTAGAAGCCCTCGCTGGCTTCTCTCTTGGTGCTGAGTCAATCGCACTATTCGCTAGAGTTGGTGGAGGTATTTACACTAAAGCGGCTGACGTAGGCGCTGACCTTGTAGGTAAAGTAGAAGCAGGTATTCCTGAAGATGACCCAAGAAACCCAGCCACTATTGCTGATAACGTAGGTGATAATGTAGGTGACGTTGCAGGTATGGGAGCTGATTTGTTCGGTTCGTATGTAGCAACAGTGCTAGCATCTATGGTACTTGGTAACTACGTAATTGGTGATATGGGTGCAAACTTCGAAGGCGATGCCTACGGAGGAATTGGCCCGATTCTTTTACCTCTTGTTATTGCAGGCCTAGGTATCCTATTCTCTTTAGGAGGAATGGCTGTGATTAGAATTACAGACAATAATGCAAAAGAATCAGAAGTACAATCGGCTCTGAACCGTGGAAACTGGGTATCTATCATATTAACGGCTATCGCTTGTTGGTTCCTCATCGATCTTCTTTTACCTGCTACCATGCAAATGGAGCTTTTTGGTGAAGGTCTGGTTGACATCACATCAACCAGAGTATTCGGAGCTGTGTTAGTTGGACTCGTAGTGGGTGGAGCTATTTCTTATTTCACAGAATATTATACAGCTATTGGTAAGAAGCCTGTAATGGACATTATCCAAAACTCTTCTACTGGTGCTGCAACAAACATTATTGCTGGTTTAGCTACTGGTATGAAGTCTACTTTTGCACCTATCCTACTTTTCGCAGGAGCGATTTGGGGAGCATATGAATTAGCAGGTTTCTATGGCGTAGGTATTGCTGCTTCTGCTATGATGGCAACTACTGCCATGCAATTAGCCATTGATGCATTCGGCCCTATTGCGGATAACGCAGGTGGTATTGCTGAAATGAGCGATTGTCCTGATGAAGTTCGTGAAAGAACTGACATTCTTGATTCTGTAGGTAACACTACTGCAGCTATCGGTAAAGGTTTTGCTATCGCATCTGCTGCATTAACAGCACTTGCATTATTTGCTGCCTACGTAAAATTCACTGATATTGACGGTATTAACATCTTTAAAGCTGATGTACTTGCTGCCCTATTCATTGGTGGTATGATTCCTGTTGTATTCTCTGCCTTGGCAATGGAGTCTGTTGGTAAAGCGGCCATGGAAATGGTGAAAGAAGTAAGAAGACAGTTCAAGGAAATTCCAGGGATTATGGAAGGAACTGCAACGCCAGAATATGGTAAATGTGTTGATATTTCAACTAAGGCGGCCATTAAAGAAATGATGCTTCCAGGAGCTATCACTATCGTCTTCCCTATTATCATTGGATTTGCAATGGGCGCTGAGCCTCTTGGAGCCTATATGGCAGGTGTTGCTGTATCAGGTGTACTCTGGGCTATCTTCCAGAACAACGCTGGTGGTGCATGGGACAACGCTAAGAAGTCTTTCGAAGCTGGAGTTGAGATAGATGGAGAAATGACTTACAAAGGATCAGAAGCGCATAAAGCAGCTGTAACTGGTGACACTGTTGGTGATCCATTCAAAGATACTTCTGGACCTTCAATGAATATCTTGATCAAATTAACATGTTTGATCGGTCTTGTAATCGCTCCTATCTTAGGTGACATTGCAGGTACTGGCTCTCACAGTGATGACTTAAAAGTTGAAATTCAAGACACAAAAGAAATCCTTGTTGACGAAGTTGACGAAATGATCACTGAGTTGAACTAGGATCGATTTCATTCTATTTTACTGATAAAGGCCTTGATAACTCAGGGCCTTTATTTTTTTACCCTGTAAGGGAAGCATGTGCATTAGATTGTGTACAATATGCAGGTATTATTGAATGTTTAGCTAAAGATTAACAATGATCAAACTCTAATCCAGCTGTTGCGTAGTCCTTTTTAGGTCACTTTTTCAAAAACTCAATCAACAGCAAATGTTCTTTTTAGACTCAAATTCACTTTACCCGCACTTAATAAACAAATTACATCAGACTAGCAAAGTAGAAATTCAAGACACTTAAAGTATTCGTGTTATGAGAGACTTGCTAGAAAAACTAAAAGCCGGAGATGAAAAGTCTCTGGAGAAATTCTTACACTTAAATCTTTCTAAGGTTTTCAATTTTTGCTATGCATTGTTAAAATCAAGAGAAGAGGCAGAAGAAGTATGTCAAGACGTGTTTGTTCAATTCTGGAACAATCGCGACAAGCTAGACCTCAATCTATCGGTTGATGGCCTTCTTTTTCGAATGGCAAAGAACCTTACGCTCAATAAAATTCGAGATAACCGAAAACATAAAGGCTCAATTGAAGTATCTGACAATCTATTGGCCGGTAATAGCACAATGGAAGCCATTCTCTTCAAGGAGATGAAAAAAACCTTGCATAAAGCCATTGAGGGACTTCCTCCAAAACGAAGGCTAATCTTTGAACTTAGCCGATTCGAAGGGCTTTCCAATAAACAGATTGCGGCACGGTTAAACATTTCCATTAACACGGTTGAAGGGCAAATAAGAAAAGCCATAAAGGCCATTCATCTGTATTCAGACTCCATTTCTACATAGGCGAACAACTTTTTATTGAGTCAGAGTAACGGCTACCTTCTTTTTTGGTGTATTTATTATTAGTGACCAATGCATTTTATTAAGTGGAAGACAAAAACCTTATATATCATTTTTTAAAAGAAGACTGTTCCCCAGAAGAGTTGAAGCAACTTCATGAGTGGCTCGCCAGTGACTTAGATGAAGAAACTATCAATAATTTACTGAAGTCTCTCTGGAAAAAA
Organism: uncultured Roseivirgaceae bacterium; assembly: GCA_964352205.1. Classification (GTDB taxonomy): domain Bacteria; phylum Bacteroidota; class Bacteroidia; order Cytophagales; family Cyclobacteriaceae; genus Roseivirga. The sequence goes on along the minus strand of CAYGQO010000007.1, from coordinate 55,513 downwards.
ACTCAAGATGGTAACATATACTCCATCGATAAAACGAAAATAATCAGTGATATAAAAAGGGGTATTTCTGCCAAAAACGGTTTTAATCAAAGTAAACGAACTAAAAAGCGCGTCACTGTTCACAGTAAAAGAAATCACTCGCGGATTATCATCATGGCAATTCTGGTGCTCGTAATCACTGCGGGTTACCTCATCTCATCTTTCAATCAAGATCAAGTAGCTCCACTTTCTGAACGAATTGAAAAGGATGCACCTCGAGGGCACAGAAGCTCACTAACACTGAGAGACGGCTCTAAAGTGACGCTCAATTCCGAAACTAAGATTATATACAACGAGACATTCGGAATTGACAATAGAAGAATTCATTTAGAAGGTGAAGCGTTTTTTCAGGTGGCACGTAATGAAGACCTGCCATTTATTGTCATTTCTAAGAACCTAGTCACAAGAGCACTCGGAACATCCTTCAACGTAAGAGACTATGGGGATGAGGATAGTGCTTCCATCGCTCTTTCTACCGGAAAAGTGAAAGTTAAAAGGAGTCAAGGCCCTAATGACAAATCCAAGATTTTCCTTAGGCCTAATGAACAAGTGATACTAAACAAAGCCTCTCAAAAGTGGTCAAAAACAACTTTTGAGAATGAAAAGGTACTTTCATGGAAAGACAATAACCTGAACTTCAAAGACATGAATCTTGACGGCATCATCAAGTCCTTGGAAAGATGGTATGATGTAGACATTAAAGTGAGAGGTCAAGGAGTTGAAAAATTGATGTACGAGGGAACAGGAACTTTTCAAAGACAAAGCCTAGAAAACATACTCAAAGCACTGGGTTACACCATGGGATTTGAGAGTACAATAAAAGAAAAACAGATTATTATCGAACTGACAGATTAACGCTATGCCAATGAAGAAAAACTAGTCTAAAAAATGCCAAGGCAGCCTATTGCAGTAGGAATGCCTTGGACTTACTATCTATATGTTTAACTAAAAACACGAGCAAATATATGAAAAATATATACAAGGCTTCGTTGCAGCGAGGCGCGCGGTACTGTCTTTACGGGATGGTACTTCAACTTTTTTTGATATCATCATTAATGGCTAACCGATCTAGTGCTCAAAGCATTAGAGAATTCAAGGTTAACTTAGAACTTCGAGAGGCAAGTGTAACACAAGCCTTCCTAAACCTCGAAGGCATCACGCCTTTCAAGTTCTTTTATAAGAAGAAGGACATCAATCAAAAGGTAAAAATCAATCTTCCCCTAGGCGAATACACCGTGGCGGATATTCTTGAGTCAATCTCTAGAAGTGCAGCACTGAACTTCAAACAGATTAACCAAAATATCTCCGTAGCACAAGTAGCAAACAACGCGCGAAGCAATTCGGAACGGGTTATGGTTATTGAGGAAAAAACCCTCTCGGGGCGCGTGGTTAGTGCTGAGGACAATGAGCCACTACCCACAGTAACAGTAAGGGTTAAAGGTACCACAACGGGTACGCAAACGGATATAAACGGCCGTTTCAGCTTGGTAGTTCCCGACAATGCAGCCACTCTTGAGTTTAGCTTTGTTGGGTTCCAAACACAGCAAGTTCAAATTGGAAATCAAGCGGTCTTTAACATTGTAATGCAAATTCAGGCGATTAGCCTTGATGATTTTGTGGTTACAGGTGTGGCAGCTGCTACACCAAAGGAAAAACTCTCATTTTCGATTGCGAGTGTTAATTCAGACGTATTATCAAAAGCACCAGCATCGAACGCGGGTAATGCGCTAGTTGGTAAAGTAGCTGGCCTATCGGTTTCACCTAGTAATGTGCCCGGTCAAGGTCCTGAAATACTACTGAGAGGTGCTACTAATATTAGAACTCCGAATGGGCCACTGATACTGTTAGACGGAGCAATATTAGAAGGCAGTTTGTCAGACATAAGTGTACAAGACATAGATCGTTACGAAATCCTCAAAGGAGCATCCGCAGCCACACTTTACGGCTCTAGGGCTGCAAATGGCGTTATTGCAATCTATACTAAGTCGGGTAAGAATCTGGCAATAGGTGAAACCAATGTATTCTTTAGGAGTGAAATGATTGCCGAAAGAACCTACAAAGGCAGACACCCCGAAAAAGCTAGGTTTCATAACAAGCAAGTCGATGCCAATGGTGATATCATTACCGATGATGAAGGTTTAGCATTAGACAGAAACCCTTCGATCAGTGAGGTACCTTTTTCTAGGTATAGAGATCACTTGGAAGACCTTTTTGTAGGTAGTCTTTCTCTTAGAAACTACATAAGGCTCAGTAATAGAACAGTCAACGGAAACGTCAGCATGTCTTTTGAGCAACAGAATTCTACAGGAGGTATTGATCTACATGAGGGCAATAGACGATACAACTTTTCAGTAAATGTAGATCAGAGCTTTTCGGATAGGTTTGACCTTAAAATTAGATCAAGATATATCTGGGACAGAGACGATGAACGACAGAGAGGAATTGGCAGTTTAATTTTTGCTTCTCCAGATGCTGATTGGTTTGCACCAAATGAAGAAGACGGCAGCCCATTTAATTATGACGCAAATTCGTTCATTCTAGATTCATTCTTTAACCCATTCTATGTATTAAGTAACAGGGAAAGAGAAAGAGTAAGAAAAAGATTCATTGCTAGTGCGCAAGGAGATCTGCACTTAACAGACGATCTAAAATTCACTGGAATTTTTGGTTTTGATACCAGACAGGATAACTCTTCAAGGTATGAAAGCCCTGGATATCTCGCCCTGATCGGTGAGCCAGGACAAGGTGACATTCGCAGAGCATTTGCTCAGACATTTGCGATAAACGCTAGTGGTGCCCTTACTTATGTGAAGAAATTCGGTGATATCAGCTTAAGATCGACACTAAAATACCAATATGAAGACCGACAAGACGAAGGTTTCTTAGTAGATGGCGATTTTTTAGGACTAAGAGACTTTGACAATCTCAATGCTGTTCTAGCTGACACTAGTGGACTAGGTTATCAATTCTTTAATGTAGGTGATACCAGAACACAACAGGTAAGAGCCGACAGTTATGCTTTTGCAATTGGGGGTGACCTCCGAGACAAATACATTCTTGACTTAGTTGTCAGATATGATGGTTCTTCTCTTTTCGGGGAAGAGGAAAGATGGCAGTGGTTTTCAAGGGCCTCTGCTGCATGGAGAATCACAGAGGACTTTGACATACCTGGTTTTCAAGAGCTTAAGCTATCAGGATCACTCGGTACTGCAGGAGGAAGACCTCAGTTCAATGATAGGTTCGAAATTGCCAATGTTACAAACGGGCTAATCTCTTTCCCGCAACAACTTGCCAACCCAAATCTAAAGCCAAATATCACAACTGAAACTGAGTACACAATTGCCGGTCAATTCCTAGATAAATTTGACTTCCTGGCCTCGTATTCCCGCCAAGAGAATAGAGATCAAGTACTAGCTGTTCCGGTTTCTGTGGCAGGTACAGGCGGCAGATCTACGCAGGTTCAAAATGCAGCCACATTGTCGACCAATACTTTTGAGCTCACATTGGGCTACAATGCCCTCAGAAAGTCAAATATGAATTTGAGATTTGACTTAGTCTTAGATCGTACGGTTCAAACCATTACAGAATTCAATGCACCTCAAGTACTAGCTGCAGGAGCTGGCATCTGGAGAGAAGGTAGTGAGCTAACTCAAATGTATGGAAGGCGATATGCGAAGTCCCTCTCTGACTTAACCGTTGATGATAACGGCATTGTGCTTAACGGTCAGTTTGCAGGCTTGGGCAATACGTCTACAATAGATGACTATGAGATAAACGATCTTGGTTTTGTAATTCCAATAGGCACTCAGTACACCAATGATGAACGTGTTGTGCCATTGGTAAATGATGACGGAGAAGAAGAACAAGAATTAGTCATTGGCAATGCTAGACCTGATTTTAATCTAGGCTTAAGAACCTCTCTAAGTTTTAAAAACGTGGACATCTACATGCTCTGGGAAGCACAAGTAGGTGGAGAAGTTTATAACTCTGGATTACAGGCTTTGGACAGAGATGGTCTAGGCCCTGACTACGATCAGGCCGATAGACCCGAAGGACAAAGACACTGGACAGCATTCAGACAATCCATTTACAACGGAAGAAGACTTAATGCTGAATATGTCGAAGACGCATCACATGTACGTTTAAGAGAGCTTTCCGTCAACTACACTTTCGGTAAACCTGCGCTTGAGAGACTTGGGATGTCCAATGTTTTCAAAAGTGTTCAGTTGAGCTTTATCGCAAACAATGTACTGCTGTTTGCTAAGTATCGTGGTTTCGACCCTACAATGGGTGGTATTAACACAAGATTTGATGGCTATGCATTTCCATTGATCAGAACCTTCTCTGGTTCAGTATCTATGAACTTTTAGTCAATTGAAAACGAAAAACGAAAATCTTATGAAACTTAGAATAAATATAAAATCAGTCTTGGCAGCTATGCTCCTAATGGGGTTTATAAGTTGTGAAGACCTTGAAGTTGAAAATTTAAATGCATTAGATATAAATGGTGTTTTATCTAATCCCGCTGAGTTCCCTGCCCTAGTGCAGGGTGCTTACGGGCAATGGTGGCAACAAACGCAGATATCATATCCGAATATGTATTTGAGCGTAGCTGCCCAAGTTTTCTCATCATCATGGACCAATTATGCTATGTTTGACGGTGGTAGAATTCCACCTCGGCCATTTGTAAACTCAAATACGGCCTCTACACTAGCCGTAAATAGAAATCCGTGGAGAGGGATTTACAACTCAATTGGCCCCGTAAATGATGTATTAAAAGTCATGAGGGACAACTTTGACAACAAAGCGATTGACCCTGAAACTGGCCAAGATAATACGAGCCTAGTTTTAGCCAATGCGAGAATGATGCAAGGTTTAGCACTCGGCTGGGTATCCATCATCTTTGATCGTGGGTTTATTGTGAACGAGGAACTTACCGCTGAAGATCTCTCGACACTAGAATTTGTGAGCTATCGAGAATGTGCAGATGCTGCAAAAGCCAGGTTTTTAGAAGCTGCCGCCCTATTCGAGGCGAATCCTGAAATAACCTTCAATGGGTTTAACGGAGTGACCTTACCAGCACTAGAAGCCGCAAGATTTGCCCGCTCTTATGCCGCCAAGGTAGAGGTCTTCTCTGCCAGAAATGCTGAACAAACCTTGAATGAAACCGACTGGAACGAAGTGTTAGAATTAACATCAAATGGCATTACCCAAGACATAGCACCTAACGGTGACGGTGGAGTTGACTGGTGGACCAGGGCACTTTGGAACGGGCAGTTCTCCGGATGGGTTCGCGTATCACAGCGACTAATTAACATGATGGAAGGTGGCTCTGGTGGTAGAGATATTCTCAACCCTGCAGATACAGACCCAAACCACCCCACTGCCCCCTACCCTTGGCAAGACAATATTTTGACTTACCCAGAGATTACTTCTCCGCGAGATCAGAGACTGGCAACAGACTTTTCTTATAGTGCAAGTGTCCCTTTTAGGTCTGATAGAGGCTTTTACATCTATGGAAATTATACTTATAGCAGGTATGACTACTTCGTAAATGACAACAGGGTTGGAGAAATGCCTCACTTTACGGTGACTGAAAATAACTTGTTGCGTGCCGAAGCATTGATAAGAACCGGTGGCAGCAAAAGTGAAGCAGTAAGATTGATTAACCTAACCAGAGTAGATAGAGGTGGCCTTGCTCCTCTCACCGGTGCCGAAAGTAACGATGACATCATCAGAGAGATCACTTACGAAAGACTCGTAGAGTTAAGTTGGCATGCGGCTACAAATGGATATTTAGCACGTAGAATCACAACCACTGAGGATTTAAAACTTCCTCCGGGAACACCATTGAGTATTCCAGTACCAGCGTCAGAATTAGAAGCACTAGGACTACCTAGTTATACTTTCGGTGGATTAGGAAACCCTGATGGATCTGAATGAAATGTGATTTGGAGTGTCTCTACTCGGAGGCACTCCAAAACTTATAAAACCGACTATATGCAAAGAAAGAAGTATGATATGCTTTAAAAGATATTTGAACCTCCACTGATGAAATGAAAGCACAGTTGATCTCCAATTTTGGACTTCGACTCTGTAGATATTAAACCAGTGCCTTAAACTATTCACTACGGTTCAAATAGAAATTAAAGAGATACGTGCCACAGCGGAAAAGACTTTAAGCGTCAATTCCACTAATCGTTGGCACGAAAGAAACATACTTCGCTTTCGTTTAGTCAGTATGTAATTTGTTTATAAAGCTGGTTCTAGACGAGAACCAGCTTTTTTAGCTGTACATCTAGTAAACCTCCTAATTAATAACAACTTAAGATATGTTTCCACTTACCTAAGGCTTCTTAAATACTGAAAAATTGACATAGAGAGGACGCTATTCTGAAGCGAACATGGGTGCCTAAGGTTTTTAATATAATGCTTACTCTGACCTACTTACTCATACCTAAGTGAAGTAATAGGGTCTTGACTTGCCGCCCGTTTTGCTGGTGCAATTCCGAAAATAATCCCTACTGTTACAGCTACCCCAAAAGACAAGAGGATTGAAAAACCGCTAACAATAGTGGGAATATCGGCTAATTCGGCAATAGCAACGGCAATGGTCAAACCGAGGATGACACCTACCGCACCACCAGAAAAACTGATCATTACCGCTTCCAACAAGAATTGGTATATAATATCTGCTTTCTTGGCACCTAGAGACATTCTCAATCCAATCTCTTTGATCCGCTCAAGTACTGAGGCCAGCATGATATTCATTATACCTATACCTCCCACTAGTAATGAAATTCCAGCGATGCCACCAAGCACATAATTGAAAATATTCTTTGTGCGCTGCTGCTGTTTTAATAGCAATTCAGGGATCGTAATTTCATAATCTACTACATCACTGTGCTTACGACTAAGCATTTTAGAAATTACCTGAGCTATTGCATTGATTTGTTCTGTATCGCTTACTTTAATCACCAATCTGTCCAGTTGATGATAGTTGACTCCACCTTGGTTTTGATTGCGATTTCTTCGTGCTTCTTGAATCAGAGAGTTCGTCACCATTAATCGGTTTTCATACCTAATTAAAGCCGTACTCAAAGGCGTGTAGATATCCATATTATAATCTCTAATACCGAGATTGGTAATACTCTTATCCGAAATAACCCGTTCTTCCAACACACCAATCACCTTCAGCCAGTGCCTACCGACTTTGATGTACTTTCCGATCGGTTCTTCACGACTGAAGAATTTGGATTTGATCGATTTACCAATAATACAAACCGGTATACCACTCTTCAGGTGTTCTTGATTAAAATATTCTCCTTCATCAAGCTGAAAACCAGAAATTTCAAAGAAAGTATTCTCTACCCCTACTAGCTTTGCTGTTCGCCTGAAACCCTCTCGGGTCACTTCTGTGTCCAAGACTATTTCGGGGCTAACCATTTCAATACCTGGGACAATCCGTTTGATGCTTTCAACATCCATAAAATTGAGTCCGAGAGAAAGGTTCTTCTTCGTTTCTTGAGTCCCAACAGTACCTTCTTCTTCCTCTAGCGATCCCTCGCTTTGCTCTACAATTGGATTAATAACGATATTATTTACACCAACAAGTTCGATTTGCTCTAGTATCTCTTGCTGGGCACCAGAGCCTATAGCTAGCATGGCAATTACTGCTGCCACGCCAAAAATTATCCCTAAAGCCGTCAATAATGAACGGACTTTATTAGCCAGTACAGCCTCTAACGCTATGGCTACATTAAGTAGAATAGTTCGGATCATCATTAATCCTTTTTTGCGATAGCCTTTTTACTTGGATTAATGAGCCGCAAGGGTTTACTCTCCATGTCATCCGGATCCGACAGGTAAATTCTTAGCCCCTCATCCAGTCCTTGTAATACCACTACCTCATCGGCATTTGACTTACCTAAAAGCACTTCCTGTCGAACAGTGTTCGTACCATCCTTTGCCAATACATAAGTGATAGAGTCTCCTTGACTATGAACTGCCTCTACAGGAATAAAAATTACGTCTGAAAGTACTTCAGCAACAATTCTATTACTGGTTGTCATACCCGGTCTTAGGGTGGTATCAGATTCATTGATCTGAACTGAGATTTCAAAGACCTTAGAATCAGAATTCGGTCTTTGTTGCCCCATGTTGGCAACCTCTATGACCTGACCAGTTAATTTCTTATCGGGAAAAGCATCCAACCCAAGATATACGCGCTGCCCTTTCTTGACATTATTGATATCGACTTCGTTGATATAAGTCTTCGAAACCATTTTCGTTAAATCCGGTAAAGTAGCAACTACAGGATCCCAAGCATTAATTTGAGCGCCAACACCCAGTTTGTTACCACGCCAATCTCGCCTATAAATCAACATGCCAGGCTCTGAAGCAGTAATGGTAAAATCCTTTTGCAGTTCAAGCAGGGCATTTAGCTTTATCTGATCGTCATTCATTTTGGCCTCCGCAGCAGCCATCTTAGCGACAGATTTCTGTCTTTGGAGTTCATAATTCTCGATTTCTTGCTGGTACTGTTTTTCAGCACGCCCCAAGTCCATACTCTTTTCCTTTACTACTGCGGGAGGTTCAAATTGAGAATTTTCTAGTACGAGTTTCTTCTTCTCAATATCGAATAAGAGCTTATCCATTTCTTCCCGAGCCTTCCTCAATTCTATAGCAGAATCAAGCTTAGCTTGCGTGTACTCTGACTTGCTTACTGTAAAATCACTCATCCGCTGCTGAAGCCTTGTACCAAGCTCAGTTTGATCTAGTCGAGCCACATAATCACCCTTGGCAACGACAGTGCCCTCCTCAATAATATGCTCAATTTTGGTTTGATAAACCCCAGCAGCTTGCATGCCACCTGGACCAATAATATCGACAGAGCTTTTTGCAAAGAGTTCTCCTGATGCGAGAATCTCAGACCTAAATTCTCCTTTCTCTACGGTGGCAAATATCTCGCTTGTATCTGAAGTGCCTTTATTGACCTTAGTAATAAAGAAAATAATAGCCGCAACAAAGACACCTGCGACAATAAGTAGCGTTCTTTTTTTCATGGTTGTTGTTTAGTTTTTGAGTATTTGTCGATTTAACTAATTAAATAGTTTAAACCAACTATATTAATAATTTTTAACCCTTATTTAACATTATATAACCTCCTACGTATCCGGAGAGAAATGATTACACAAATCGATAATTATTTGAGATTTATTTATTTAAGATGCCTCTTATAGGGATGAGTGGGAGCTCCAATTAGTTTGAATTATGACGCAGAACATCACCATTCATTACAATCTTTTATCGGGAGTCACTTAAGTATCATTTACTGTCGTAGTTTTGCGCCAATGAATTATTTATCGGTAGAAAGCATCTCCAAAACCTTTGGAGACAGGTCAATTCTCAATAACCTATCATTAGGTATAGCACAAGGTCAAAAAGTAGCTTTAGTAGGTATTAATGGTTCTGGTAAATCAACCCTCCTGAAAGTACTTACAGGAATCGAAACTCCTGATTCCGGAGAGGTTGTTTTCCGAAATGATATTGTAGTTCGGTCACTCCTCCAAAACCCTGCCTTCAAACCAGGACAAACCATATTAGACGCGGTTTTTGACGAAGAAGATGAGACACAACAACTGCTGGTGGCCTACGAACGCGCCCTGCAAAACTCAGATGGCGATGAATTACAAGACCTCATCGAAAAAATTGACGCTGCCGATGCATGGAACCTTGAAAGCCAGGCCAAACAGATACTTGGTAAACTAGGCCTGCATGATCTTGACCTTCAAGTCTCAAAGTTATCTGGTGGTCAACAAAAACGCATTGCACTGGCCAGTGTACTCATTCAAAAACCTGACTTGCTTATTTTGGACGAGCCTACCAACCACCTTGATATTGAAACTATCGAGTGGCTTGAAAACTACTTAAGTCAGGCCAATATGGCATTGATCCTTGTGACGCACGATAGATACTTTCTTGAAAAAGTCACTGATGAAATCATAGAGTTAGACAAAGGTCAAATAGAATACTATAAAGGCAACTACGCTTTCTTTCTGGAGAAAAAAGCCGAAAGAGAACTCTCGGAAAATTCATCTATTGACAAAGCAAAAAACCTTTACCATAAAGAGCTTGATTGGGTACGTAGACAACCTAAAGCCCGTGGCACCAAAGCGAAATACCGTGTTGACGCCTTTGAAGACACCAAAAACAAAGCGTTCAGCAAAGAGAACACCCAGGATCTTAAGCTAAAGGCTGAAGCACAAAGACAAGGTAAAAAAGTACTAGAAATAGAAGGCCTAAGCCATGGCTTTGCCGAAAAGGAATTATTTAGAGCATTCGACTATGTATTCCCTCGTAAAGAAAGGGTTGGTATCGTAGGCCCTAATGGAACAGGCAAGACCACCTTCATTAAGCTTCTCATGGGCGAAATGGAACCTAACAGTGGCAAAGTAGACAAAGGAAGCACGACCAAATTTGGCTACTACAAACAGACTGAACTCAGTTTTGACAACCAGCAGACCATCATAGAATTTGCCAAGGCCATCGCTGAGGTAGTAGAAGTTGGCAATGGCAGAACGGTTCCTGTATCTCAATTCTTAACCCGCTTTCTTTTTCCGCCTGACGTGCAATACAAGCCAATTGGCAAGTTAAGTGGTGGTGAAAAACGAAGGCTACAATTGCTGCAAATCCTTATTCAAAGCCCGAACTTTCTTGTACTTGATGAGCCTACCAATGATTTAGACTTAATTACCCTCAACACTTTAGAAGCCTACCTAGAAGCCTTCGAAGGTTGTCTGATTCTAGTATCGCATGATCGGTACTTTATGGATAAGCTCGTTGACCACTTATTTGTCTTTGATGGCACCGGAATCATAAAGGACTTCCCAGGTAATTACACTGACTTTCGAGCCGCAATCGGTACCGAAAAGCCTGTTTCAAAACCCAAGGAAGCTATTGCTCTGAAGGTTGAGCCCAAAGTTGAGAAGGAAAAACGAAAACTCTCTTTCAAAGAAAAACTAGAATTTGAGCAGTTAGAAAAGGAAATGCCAAAATTAGAATTAGAAAAGGCAAAGCTCATCGAACTACTTAATGCAGGGTCTAACCATCATTCAGAGCTTAGTGAATGGTCTGCGGCTATTGCTAAGCTCTCAGAACAGCTTGACGACATGGAAATGAGGTGGTTAGAGTTGTCTGAATTGGTATAAGTGCTTCCTGAATAGACCTAACTGAATAAAAGTAGGTATCAAATTGTAATTTAGGGAACGATATGTGATCACAGAACTGTTAGTCACTCAACTTATTAACAGCAAGAAGTCATACATGGCAAAAATAGAATTCAGTAACGATAAAGTCTGTATACAAAGCAAACCGGGTGATTCCGTTTTAGAGGCTTCTCTGAATCAAGGCATCAACCATGCACATGCATGTGGTGGAAATGCTTTTTGCTCCACTTGTAGAGTACTGATTCAAGAAGGCCTTGAAGACTTGCCAGCACGCAATCAAAAAGAGGCCGCACTGGCTACACAATTAGGCCTTCCCGATGAAGTACGTTTGGCCTGTCAGACCATCCCCACAGCTGATTTAAAGGTGAGACGCTTAGTCTTAGACAAGGTTGACGAGCATGTAATACTGCAATATGGTGAAGGTGGTGCACCACGAAGTCTTGGTCAAGTAAAGGAAGCCTCGGTTCTTTTTGTAGACATCGCTGACTATACTGCTTTCACGGAACAAACGCCAGCGTATGATGTGGTGCATGTACTCAATAGGTATTTCTACATTGCCGGAAGCATTATCAAGAAATACAACGGTAGAATCATTGATTACTATGGTGATGGATTCTTGGCCATCTTTGGATTAGATGATGACCCAAAACATGCTGGAAACCTGATCAGTGCTGGATTTGCACTACAAGACGCTGTCGACAAGTTTGATCATGACATTCACGCCTTGGTCAATCGTGACTTTAAAATTAGACTTGGAGCGCACACAGGCAAAGTAATTTGGGGCACGATCGGCATAACGGGAATGGAAAAGGAAGCTGCCATTGGTGATACGGTCAACTTTGCCAGCAGAATTGAGCAAGCTAACAAAGCCCTCAATACTAAATTCCTAATCTCCGAATCACTCTACAGACAATTCGATAAGTGGTGTACCATCAGCGGTAGCTACGAAATTGAGGCCAAAGGCAAAGAAGGTGTTCATACCGTGTATGCCCTAGATCGGATGTTGGCACCTATGCCAGTCTCAGATCACACGGTGTAATTCTTGTCAAACAAATGAATCAGCAGCAAGCAAACCGTCTTAAGATTAGCTTAGGGCTATCTCTTGGTGATTGACCATCCTAAAAGTATATTTTACTGATAACCGAGCCTTTGGGACAAAGACTCATGCAAACTCCTTATGTTTAGCTAAATGAAAATTTTACTCACAGGTTCTACAGGATATATCGGCAAAAGATTACTTCCTGTTTTGATTGAAGCTGGGCATACAGTGGTCTGCTGTGTTAGAGACCCAAAAAGGTTTACCCCACCTGAGTCTTTAAAAGAGAATATATCAGTACTTCAATTAGACTTACTAGACCCAAAATCCTTAGAGCATATACCAGAGGATATAGATGGTGCTTACTATTTGGTCCACTCCATGTCTTCATCATTAGATTATGAAGCACTAGAAGAAAAGTCTGCTGTCAACTTTAGAAATGCCCTTAAAAGAACAAACGTCAAGCACGTGATCTATTTAAGCGGCATTATAAATGAGTCCATCCTTTCAAAGCATTTAGCCTCCAGAAAAAATGTAGAAATAGAGCTCAGTAAGGGAGACTACAACTTTACTGCCTTAAGGGCCGGAATAATCATCGGTTCTGGAAGTGCCTCTTTCGAAATCATAAGAGATTTAGTAGAAAAGCTCCCTGTCATGATCGCTCCTAAGTGGCTCCATACCAGGTGTCAGCCTATTGGTATTTCTGATGTGCTTGCCTTTTTGTCAAAGGCCTTATTCAATGAAAAAACTTACAACCAAGATTTCGATATCGGTGGACCAGATGTTTTGTCCTATAAAAACATGCTATTGGAATTTGGCAAAGCGCGAAGTCTAAAACGTAGCATTTACGTTGTTCCCATTATGACACCAAAGCTGTCCTCCTACTGGCTTTACTTCGTTACCTCTACTTCTTATATGCTCGCATCATCGCTGGTCAATAGTATGAAGATAGAAGTAGTCTGTCGTGACAATCGGATCAATGACTTGCTTGGCATAAAGCCCTTGAGCTATGAAAAGTCGTTGAAAAAAGCTTTTCGTAAAATTGAGAATAACGAAACGCTTTCGAGCTGGAAAGACGCGTATTCAAGTAGTGGCTTAAACTTTAACATCTCGGAGTTTATCAATGTACCCTCCTTTGGGTGTTTCAAGGATAGGCGAATCATGACCATTGAAGCTCACCAAGAAACTATTAATAAAATCTGGAGTATTGGTGGAAATACCGGATGGTATTACGGCAATTGGTTATGGAAAATCAGAGGGTACATCGATAAAGTATTTGGAGGGGTTGGACTTAGAAGAGGAAGAACGAATCCTTCAGCCATAAACGTTGGGGACTCCATAGACTTTTGGCGCGTATTATATGCTGACAAAAAAGAAGGCCGACTGCTATTATTTGCTGAAATGAAACTCCCTGGCGAAGCTTGGCTAGAATTTAAGGTAATTGGCGATCAACTTGAGCAAACCGCAACATTCCGGCCCTTAGGCCTAGCGGGTAGATTATATTGGTATTCCGTACTCCCATTTCATGGATTCATCTTCAAGGGAATGCTTAAGCATATTACGAGTCGAAACAAAGCATAAACATTCGTAAAACGATCGTTATCTAGCATTATAATAGGTTCAAGTAAGAGAATTGAAACACGCTATACCGCTTAAGAGTTAAAATAATTCGACCTTTACGGTATGGCGAAAACCGATACCGATCAAAAAGAAACTTCTAAAGTACAACTCACCCACTCGCTGCTTAATAAGTTTGAGATTTCAGCGCTTAACCCTATGCAGGAGGAAGCCTATAAAACCGTTGGCACAAAGTCAGATATGGTCTTACTTTCCCCTACCGGTACTGGTAAAACCCTAGCCTTTCTATTACCATTGATAGAAGGGCTTGATGATGATTGTACAGAGATTCAAGTCCTTATCATCGTTCCTTCACGTGAACTGGCACAACAAATTGAGCAGGTAACCCGAAAAATGGGCTCTGGCTTTAAGGTAAATGCCGTATATGGTGGCCGCGCGGGTTCACTTGATAAAATCGATTTAAAACACAGACCAGCCATTCTGATTGGCACGCCTGGACGTATAGCTGATAGACTAAGAAGAGACAATTTTCCTTTGACCCATATTAAAACCCTTGTGCTTGATGAATTTGACAAATCGCTAGAGTTAGGCTTTGAAAAGGAAATGACAGAGATAGTGGGTGCACTACCCAATGTGCAGCAAAGAATTCTAACCTCTGCAACTAACGAGGCAGCAATACCAGACTTTGTAGGCTTACAAAAACTAGTCTATATCAATTACCTAGAGGAAGGCACCTCTCAATTGGTTGTAAAAACAATTCTTTCACCCGAGAAAGACAAGCTTCAAACCTTGAAGCAAGCACTAACATTGATGGCTGGCGAACCGGGAATCGTTTTTTGCAACTTCAAGGATACCATTGACGAGGTGAGCGAGTTTCTATTTGACAACGATATTGCTCATGATTGCTTTCATGGAGGCATGGAACAGTTTGATCGGGAGAGAGCGCTCATTAAGTTTCGAAATGGCACCAATCAGCTGCTTTTAGCAACCGATTTAGCTGCTCGCGGACTTGATATCCCCGAAATAAAATTCATTCTCCATTACCAGCTTCCGCAAAGCAACAAAGAGTTCACCCATAGAAACGGGAGAACTGCTCGTATGAACCGCGATGGCATCGCTTATATTCTGCGTTGGCAAGGGGAAAGAATTCCGGATTTTATTTCCGAAATAGACCCAGAGGAATTAACGCTAGAAGACCAACCGAGCGCAATGCTCCCTCAACCTGTGCAATGGGTCACAGTCTACATTTCAGGGGGAAGAAGAGATAAAATATCAAAAGGAGATATCGCAGGGCTATTTCTAAAGCAGGGTCAACTTCAAAAAGATCAGCTTGGTGTGATTGAACTTCAGCAGCATTGTGCTTATGCTGGAGTGCATGAAGATGCAGCCGAAATGCTCATAGAGAAGACCAATAACAGTAAACTGAAGAAGAAGAAAGTCAGAATTAGCCTTATTTGAAACCGGCTAATACAGGAAAGTGTAAACATTGGAAGACCATGGCACCAGACGATCCTTACCTCCATAGGCTAAACCCCGATTAATCTATCTTCTTTAATGGTCTTTGAAATTTATTCCTGACGAGAAGGAACGCAGAACGCTATGAATTAATCGTACTCTGACTATAGCGTTTAACCATTAGAATTTCAACAAAATGCGCAATGCGCATTATCATTAATTTAATGATATTTTTATACTATTCATAAGCATAACCATTCACATAGGCATCATTTGCCTATATTGCTTTTATACACTAGTTACCCAGAATAATCACCAATGGACGATAATCTCGAAATATTAATCAAGGCAATTAATTCTACAGAAACTCTGTTTGGTGAGCAATTCAACAAACATCCTGATGCGTTAAACGCATATGCCAAATTATTTGGTCAGGATAAGCTTGATGAGGTACTTGCGTCTAAAAATGATTTACACTTAAATGCTTTCTATAGTATTCCGTGGTGTTTTGAAAAGGAGGTAGAAAAACGGCATATACCAATAGAAACTGTTAAACGGTATATTGACCAAATAGAGCACCAACCTAGGAAAAATCACATGTTAATCTCTCTTATAAAGACAGCAGCCCAAAGAGGAGAAGTAGATAAGGCAGATTCTTGGATTGATGAAATAAGCGAGGAAAGGTTTGAGTCCAAATTCCATGGGCATAGAATTTTGTTAATGCATTATGCTGAACAAGGTGATTTGAAAGAATTCAAAAAGAAACTGAAACTTTCAAAACCAGCTAAATCACCAAAAAATGTCATTTTTGATGCCAAGTATAAGTTTGTAGCAAACTACTCTCGAGAAAATGGTGTCTCAGCTGGTCTTGAGTTGCTTAATGATACAATATTTGGAACAAAATTTTGCTTAGCAACAATTGAAGGTGAAGCCCACAACTACTCGCTTGATCAGATCAACAAATTATTAGCTGATAATCCTGTTTATGCGGAACATGATCCATTTATAAAATCCTGGCTGATTGTACGTCATTTTTCTAACCAGCGACCAACAGTCATCTCAAATGAAGATTTCTCAGAAACCATATCTCAAGTCCTAACCGTTGATAAGTCAATTAAGAGAGGTGATGGTAGATTAAGAGATTATATGTTATTTGACATAGGTGGTTCCGTCAATGATTTCGAACAAATTAAGGAGTGCAAAAAACATATAATTGCGCCTTTTTATAAACGAGAACTCAACTACCACTTGAAGAATCTGAAGGACGAAAACTCTGGGTAACAAATGCTATGAATGAATGGGGTTTCGGTGGTCAGGACAGTTTCGTGAGGATTGGAAAGTCCGCCACAAGTTTTAAATTTAAAATAAGGCGTGGCTATGTGCGAGACGAGAGGTTAGTGCTTTCTAATCCCCACTCATCATAGCTAAGCGTTAGCTCAAACCCCTAATAAAACCATTTCGCTCAACAAACAGTATCAAACATATATCGTTGTAGCCGCCTTTACAGACGGTCTTGAACTCGGTTATAAAACTCAAATTGATTGATTAAAAGGTGCTTACTTTAAGGCATCCCATTCTTTCTCAGTTGCTAACGGTTTCTGGTGTTCCATCATTCCATACCATTGGTTATTACGCTTTACCAGTAGCATATCAAAAGGAATGATAAACCTGTCAGTTTTTTTAGTACTGGTATCAGTGGACGTATAGATAAACATACCAGTTTCATAGGCAGTAGTTGCATCCCCTATTCGTTGCGAAAACCGAAACTCGATTTCCACTTTATTCTTTCCTTCTCTGGTATTTTTAAACCCTTGCCTCCACCCCTCCAGTGCAGTAGCAATTGGTACAGAAACCTTGTTTGTGCCAGAAGCAAATACAATGACCGCATCCTTATGAAAGCAGTCTTTATTGCCTTCAAAGTCACCTTCCATTACAGTTTTGTTTAATCGTTCCCAAAAAAGATCGAGTTCTGCTATACGAGATGAATCATTTTGTGTCTGATTAAAAGGAGTATCATGCATTGGAGTAGCCGTTGCTATTTGCACACTAGCTATCAATAAGATTACTGAAAAGAATCTGTTCTTATTCATGGATTCTGAGGTCTAAATTGTTGGCTTTATTTTGGGCTACGCTACTGAAAAAGAAAGCGCCTGCTTCTTTTTCTTACAAGCTTATTTGATCTCTCAAAAAATACGATTGGGACTTATAAAGTAGCAATACGGATTTATAAGTTCGAACTGGGTGATACTATTCATTATCCATGTCAACAAGTTGAAAAGGACTAAATTCGCCTATGCGCAAACTTGGTCTTATTGGAGGAACATCGTGGCATTCTACCATCGAATACTACAAATACATTAATCAACATGTCAATGACTATTTTGGCAATAACACAAACCCACCGCTCATTGTATACACTTTAAATCAATATCAGATTCATAAATATCAGCGAGCATCTAATTGGGAAGGAATCGCTGAATTACTGATTGAAGGTGCCAAAAGCCTTGAGCGAGCCGGGGCTGACATGTTGATGTTTTGTGCCAATACGCCTCATAAAGTCTATGATATTGTAGAAAGCGAAATCGATACACCCATATTGCACATAGCAGACGCAACAGCAGAGGCAATCAAGTTGCGGCAGCTTAAAAAGGTTTGTTTCTTAGGCACCAAGTACTCGATGAATGAGACTTTTGTGACGCAAAGGATAGAAGACAACGGTGTTGAGGTAATGATCCCGCAAGAACGAGGCACTATTGAAGAACTGCATAGAATCATACAAGAAGAATTAACTTATGGTCAAATAATCACTGCGTCTAAGGAGTACGTAATCAAGACAATAGAAGCTCTAACCGATCTTGGATCAGAGGGTGTTATTTTAGGGTGCACAGAATTTCCATTGATGATAGCAACAACTGATTTACAGGTTCCTATTTTTAACACTACTGAAATCCATGCCCTGGCTGGAGCTCAGTTTATCCTCAAAGAATACCTCAATGACGAAGCAAGTCTTTAAGTCAGCAAACTACGCACTCATTCTACTCTCCTTAGCATGTAGCTTTCAGAGTAACACAATCGGTAATGAACAATCGGATGAAGTGGTGGAGCTTAAAATTAAGCCATCATTGACAGACGGTACAATTACAAACACCGATGTACCGCATTATATAAAGTACAAGCCTTCCAATGCACAAAGTAAACTGCTCCTATTCCTACCGGGCACAAATGGGATTCCAGAAAAAGGGCCCATGCAATTATTCAACACGGCTATAGCACAGGGGTACAAAGTGATTAACCTCTCCTACATCAATGAACAGGCAGTCGCTCGATATTGTAGAGGGGAAAATCTTAAAAATGATCCTGATTGTACGGAAAAATTTAGAACCCAACGAATATTCGGAACTCAACTGAGCACTTTTATACCTGATGAGCCACAAGATGCGATTATCAATCGTTTCGTCAAATTGCTTGTTTACTTAATTAAGGTCGATCCAAAAGGAAAATGGGGTGAGTACCTAGATGGTGACCAACCAAATTGGAATATTATTACGCTTGCCGGACAGTCGCAAGGAGGTGGTATGGCCGCATTTATGGCAAAGCAAATAAAAGTGAACCGAGTCATTACCTTTTCAGGAGGCTGGGACTACTCGAAAGAAAAAGAAATAGCCAAATGGTACGCCTCAGAAAGTGTTACACCACCAAATCGTTGGTTTGGTGTCTACCACACAAAAGAACCTATGGCGGCAACGCTTGCTGAAAGCTACCAAGCGATGGCAATCCCTGACAATCATATTTTCCCATTGGACCTTCAAATACGCGAGGGAAAAAAAGCCCATGGCGAAGGGATAAGGAATATCACCTATGAGGGAATGTGGAAGCACTTATTTGAGGATGGCATACGTTAAATCGGGCTAAAGTGAACGAAGATTTTATGAAATATAAACTATCACTGACGATGAGAAAAAATCAGTTTTCATATGGGCTGGCCCTACTTTCAATCCTAGTGATGTTTGGTTGTACTAGGCACGAAAAGGAAGTTATAAAACCTAACATTCTGTTTATCTCCATTGATGACCTGCGACCTACTTTGGGTGCTTATGGAGACCCCACAGCCATTACGCCTAATATAGACCGACTCGCTGGTGAAGGAATGACCTTTAGGCAAACTTTCGCACAAGTTGCTGTCTGTGCCCCCTCACGCGCAAGTTTAATGACAGGCTTAAGGCCTGATTCCACACGTGTTTGGCATCTTGGTGACAAGTTCCGTGAGCTAAAACCCAATGCGGTGACCATGCCCCAATATTTCTCAAAGTTTGGATACCATACCGTTAACCTAGGCAAGATTTTTCACAACTATATGCCAGACTCTATTTCTTGGGATGAACCAGACTTGCGCCCTGCCCGATATGTACAAGCCGATTGGTTAAAAAGAGATGGAGAGACATTTTACATCAGCGAAGAAGTCAATCGCTCACAGGCCGTTAAAAGAGACTCATTATTAAAACTCAGACCAGTGAGGTACGCTGATGGATGGAATACAGGCCCCGCTTGGGAAGCTGCTGACGTTCATGACAGCATGTACTATGACGGGGCACAAAATGAACTCACAAAAATGACATTGACACGGTTGGCTAAAAAGAAAGAGCCTTTTTATATGGGGCTTGGTTTTTTCCGACCGCACCTTCCATTTGCTGTGCCTAAAAAGTATTGGGACCTCTATGACCCAGAGAAAATTCCATTAGCTGCAAACCCAGACGTCCCCGAAAATGCTCCAGGCTTCACGATGAACTCCATGTATGAACTGCGGCATTATGATGGATTCAACCATATTGGTCACCCTGAATCCACTTACCGAATGAGCGAAGACACCGCACGGATTTTAAAGCACGGGTACTATGCAAGCGTGAGCTATGTAGATGCACTACTAGGAAACCTTATTGCCCACATGAAAGAGATCGGCATATACGAAAACACGATTATTATCCTTTGGGGCGATCATGGCTGGAAGCTTGGTGATCACAACAGTTGGGGCAAAATGACTAATTACAACATTGACCTGCAAGTGCCCATGATCATTCGTTATCCAAACCAAGAAAATCGAGGGGCTCAAACATTTGAGATTACCGAATTGGTAGACATGTTCCCTTCCCTTTGCGAGATAGCCGGAATTGAAGTTCCCGATTACATGCAGGGAACAAGCTTTGTACCCTTAATTAAAGACCCCAAACGCGAGTGGAAAGATGCGGCATTCAGTCAGTTTCATCGCAGACCAAGACATTCAGCTGATGGAAATAGGTACATGGGTTACGCTATAAACACCAAAAAATATCACTACATAGAATGGTATACTTGGGACCCTGAAACCGGAACCAGAGGGGAATTGAAGAATCGAGAGTTGTTTAATAGAGAAGATGACCCGAATGAGGTCACTAATATCGCTAGTCAAGAATCACTTGATGAAGTAGTAACAGCATTGTCTAAACAACTCGCTGATGGTTGGAAAAAAGCGCAGCCTACCCTTCTTGAATGAACTGTGAACTAGTTAAATCCAAGATAACTTGAATCATTTGAAATTCGATCTGCTGTTTTTAATTCTTACCGCACCCAGCAACGTATAAAACTTATTGCTTGCCCCTACTGCTCCTAGCGCATTAAACAGATCAAATTGAAATTCAGCGAATTATTTACGCAGTTAACTGCATAAATAATTACCTTTAGTCAAAGACTTCTGCACATGAATGAAGATTTGATTCGACAACTGGGCTACGCCAACCTTGATACTAGACTAAAACGCATCAGTGATAAAATGTCTCATAGCCTGCGCGCCATGTACCGAGACTTAGACATGGATACGGAACCCAATTGGTACCTTGTCCTATGGATTGTGAATGAACAGCCTAATGTCTCAGTTCTAGAAATTGCCAAAAGGTTAAAATTCACGCACCAGTCCGTCATGACCATGACGCATAAAATGATTAACAAAGGCTATCTCCAAAGCCAAAAGGACACGATCGACAAGCGCAAAACCGTCTTCAAACTCACCAAAAAAGCAGAAGACAGGCTTCCCCTATTTACTCAAATATGGGAAATAGGAAAAACTGTCACATTGGAGCTCCTTAATCAAAACACTGCGATCATGGAGCATTTAGAACAACTAGAATCCAACCTCGATCATGCTTCATTTGGACAGCGTATCGCCACTCAATTAACGCACAGTAGCTATGAAAAAACATCAGTATAAAACCTCACTCGAATGGACCGGCAATAAAGGAAACGGAACCGAAGACTACCGATCTTATAGCAGAGATCATGCAATTATGGTAGAAGGTAAAACGCATGAAATTCTGGGCTCTTCCGACCCTGCCTTCCAAGGGGATCCATCGAGATACAATCCCGAAGAGTTATTGCTCTCTTCGATTTCTACTTGCCATATGCTTTGGTTTTTGCATTTATGCTCGGTGCATCACATCATCGTTACGGCATACTCAGACCAGGCAACAGGCATTATGGAAGAAGACGAAAACGGCAGCGGACGCTTTGTTGAAGTCACCCTTCATCCTTTTGTAAAAGTGAAATCCGCGGAGATGATAGATGTAGCCACCAAACTTCACGAGGAAGCAAACCAGAAATGCTTCATCGCCAACTCCTGTAATTTTCAAATTGACCATCAACCAACAACGCTGGTGCACTAAAAAACCTAAAATCATGGAAGTTTCAAAAGTCAACTTAGCAGAGAAACTCGACACCTTCAATGCCTATTAGTCGCCTAAAACCAATATGAAATCAGTGGTGGCACCTTTGTTTCTTGAGCGTTTTAAACCTTTGACCAAAGCCATATTACTCTCACTTTAAATACTTTAGGGACAGCTTTTTGGATGACCAATATCCCAAAAGGTATTTCAGATAATGATATCAAGGTTTTAAGCAGCAAAAACATCACTGCTTTCCCGTTTAACTTGAAAAAAGTAGCTCAGCAATGCCTTCTATTGGTGCTCAAAACATTAAAAAAATGATCACGAAAAGAATGGTAATTGTTAATATATGTTTTCTTAAACATTTGGCTTAGACTCAAAATAAAAACTAAATGAGATTACCCTTAAACTGCAGTGTTGACTATTTGGCTGAATTTTTAACCCCGCAAGAAGCACAGGACTTATATCACCTGTTAATTAATCAATACCAATTGGCTAAAGCCCAGTTGATAATTGAGGCTGGCGGAAAAATGATCGCCACAGACAGTTTTAAAATATTATTCTCATCCGACAGGTTAATCCAAGTCAATAGCCATCCTGAAAGCGTCCATGGAAAAGTATATCCATGGACGGGCCTAATGGAAAAACTGAAAGAGAAGGTGGAAAAGTTATTGGATAAAAAGTTTGAACTTGCTATGTGCCTCTACTATCCAGACGGCAACTATTTTGCGCCCTACCATAGCGACCAACAAACATCTGGATATCAAACCATTTTACCTTCCATTAGCCTAGGTGCCATCCGTGAGTTCAGTTTTAAAGCGAATCACACAGAAGAGGTCTACACTTTAGACCTTGCCAATGGCAGCCTCTTAGTGATGAGTGACTATTGCCAAGAAAGATACCTGCATAGCCTACCAAAAAACTCAGCTTACAAAGAAGGACGCATCAACATCACTTTTCGAGAACCTGACTTCAGCTAAATCCATTGTTGCTGTAAGAAATACTCTCAGGCCAAACCCATCTATCGAATAAACTGCACTTTAAAATCGACATTGATGATTTGTGATTCGAGGTTAATTTAAGGTCTTCATTTCAAATTGATTTACGCGTAAAGTACTTGTCGCTATGAAGCCAGCCTATTATAGAGTATTCCGCAAGTCTTCATCTTATCTTGTATTTAACTATATTTCAATTGTTAAACAGCTTTGAAAAATTCAAAGCAATTAATTAAACCACACAAAACAGCAGAATTATGGCAAACGATGGAAGCGCAGAAGGTTCAGTATGGCCTATGCCCAAGTTTAGATTTGAAGTAGACCTTGGTACTGAATTAAAAGGCGTGGCCTTTCAGGAAGTATCTGGAATGGATGTTGAAAATCAGGTCATCGAATATAGAAAAAGCAATAGCCCTCTTTTTTCGACCGAGAAAATGCCCGGAATAGTGAAGTACGGAAACGTAACTATGAAACGTGGAATCTTCGTGAATGACAACAACTTCTGGAAATGGCATCAGGAAATATCCATGAATACGATCAAACGTAGAACGGTATTGATTAAGCTGTTGGATGAAAATGGAGATGTGACCATGCAATGGCAATTAGACAATGCTTGGCCTACTAAAATAACCAGCACCGACCTGAAGGCAGATGGTAATGAAGTTGCAGTAGATAGCATAGAAATTGCGTATGAAAAACTAACAATCACCAATGGCGTCTGATGCTAATTACCCAGTGAGTTTCTATTTCAAGCTCTCATTTGAAGGTGAAGATGCCGCGTTCCAAGAAGTATCGGGGATTTCCAAAGAACTCGGCATAGAAGAAGTTTCAAGTGGTGGTGAAAATAGATTCAAATATCGCTTACCAACCACTGTAAAAAGTCAAAACTTAGTTTTGAAAAGGGCATTGATACCCGAAGGCTCAAAGTTGATTCAATGGTGCTCAGATACCATTGACATGGGACTGGACAACGGAATTCAAACGAAAGACATTACACTGAGCCTACTGAATGCCGAAGGAAAACCACAAGTCTCATGGACATTCCATAATGCATACCCAGTAAAGTATGCCGTCTCGGATTTAAGATCTAACGAAAGTGAACTGGCCATAGAAACCATCGAATTGGCTTACACTTATTTTAATGTGAGACAATAAGGCCATGGAGTTAATGAAAATCATTGGCTACGCTGATGAAAAATATCGGACACCCACAAAAGCTCAGCCCTATGTAGTGATGATCAATCCTGAGTCCATTGATTCCCAACGCATGGATGATGCTGAAGCGCCAGCGAACTCAGGCCGACCGCCATCAAACACTGTTACGCGTAATCTATTTAGCTTCAACCTAGTGATTGATTGCACGGGTATTGTTGATGCGAAAAGAACAGACATGGCCATGGAAATCGCTGCACTTGAAAAGGCGCTTTATAGCTTCAAGGGGAAAAATCATCAACCTAACTTTGTAAAAATTAGCTGGGGACAAGGCCCCAATTTCAAGGGACAGATTACAGCCTTCGATGTTCACTACACCCTCTTTAGATCAGATGGCAGTCCGCTACGGGCCCAACTAGCCTTGACTTTTGAAGCATGACATACCCATTGGTTTAAGCATCGGTCTACACGTCAGTTTTACCAATTATTGAAATACATCCCTTATCATTATGCCTCAGACATAACAATGTGATACATTGACATTAAACAAATTCGAATCAGTGGAAACAGAAAACTACCTTCTTAAAGAAATAGAAGCATCTGACATACATAACATTCATAAGGGCTTATCAAATCCAGAGATAACAAAGTATTATGACGTTCATTTCTCAACGCTAGCGGAAACTCAAGAACAAATGGAATGGTACAGCGATTTAAAGAAAAATGGAACCGGAATCTGGTGGGGAATTTACAATAAGACAGCTGATGAATTCTGTGGAGCAGCTGGATTTAACAATTTGGATAACAAAAATAAAAAGGCTGAAATAGGTTTATGGTTGTTAAAAGAGGCTTGGGGGAAGGGGATTTTAAACGAAGTAATGCCCAAGCTTTTTGAAATAGGATTCACTGAACTTGACCTAAATAGAATAGAAGGGAGTGTTGCTAGTGATAACCTTAAATGTAAAAGAGCATTGGAAAAAATCAACTTCACTTATGAAGGCACTATGAAAGAAGCTGAAATCAAAAATGGTCAAAAAATCAGTGTTGATTTTTACGCGATTCTTAAAAGTGAATGGGCGTAAAAAGTACTGCCACCCAACATACTATCTTATTGTTTTTACTACCTTAAATCCTAGAAAGCACACCGGTACATACATTCCCTACTGTGCCATTCTGAAAATGAAGAGTGGCTTATAGCCCCCGCATTTGGTCGGCTATCAGGCATAAATACTGTTTTATTAAAAACTATCAGTCATAAACATGACTGATAGCCAACGTTACCTGCCATTTGAGAGTGAACAAACTAAAATTGTTTGTGATGCGTAATTGGTGTATATTTACACCAATAACAGAACTATGTCCAGACAAAGTATATCATTTACAGAGCCAAACGACAAGTGGCTCAAGGCGCAAATCGAAAGTCAAGAATACACAAGTAAAAGCGAGTTAATCAATGATTTAATTCGACAAGCACGCCAGCAACAGGTCCAAATAGATTGGATAAAGACTAAATTGGAGCAGGCCGAAAAAAGTGGATTTACCGACATGACCCAATCTGAGATATTGGCCTTATCAAAATCTCAACTTAATGGCTAATTATAAAATTAGCAATACTGCAAAGGAAGATTTAATAAGAATTCATCAATTTGGAGTGAATCGTTTCGGAGAAAAACAAGCGGACAAGTATTTCAACTCTTTATTTGATTCATTTGAAAACATAGCTAAAAACCCTTTTGCGTATGAAGCTGTTGACCACATTAAAATGGGTTACAGAAGATGTGTTTCTGGTGTCGATTCAATTTACTTTCGACTTAATGAAGATATAGTTGAAATAATGACAATTATTGGAAAGCAAGACTTAGAAAATATAAAAGACAGCAGGTAACAAAACCTAAAGTGCAGCCCCAATAAAGTTTCTGTTTTCAAAAGACCACTTAAACTAAGCCTTAATGCAAAGCCTCGTAGGGCAGGCAACAGCTGTATAAGTTTTGGTCGCAGACCAATTCTAATATTATATCGCGCGGTCGTTCTCTCCTTCTTCAGTAGTTTCTCGGACTTTGCTATATTTCGTTACATTAAACAAAACACGAAAGCGGCAGCCGCACATTAGCCAAACCGTTGGGATTAATGCCCCGCGAGGGGCATAGACTTCCGCTAACGCTCCCAGCCTATTCATCTAATTACCTAACTGCTTCATTACTTCTTGAATGGCTCTTTCCAATTGCGGATCGCGCCCATTTACCCGGTCGCTGAAGTTAGTCTCCACATAGATGTCTGGGGCCACCCCTACCATTTCTAGGTTTTTGCCATCCAATGTATAGCATCCCCATGATGGCAATCGATAGAATGATCCATCTACCAAACCCGCACCACTGGTGAAAATGATCCAGCGGTAAGTTTCTGTACCAATGATAGTCCCTAGGCTTAACTCCTTAAAGCCCTGAGCGGTCATTTCCGCATCACTAAGGCTTTGCTCATTGATCAGCAAAACGATCGGCTTAGCCCCTGCCCCAAAATTGGCTTGTGTAGTGAGTTTACCTTCTCTGTATTTCCATTGGAGATAAGGCTTTCTCGAAAGAAACTTCAAGACTTCATCATGCACATTTCCTCCTGTATTGTAGCGCAAGTCTAGGATCAAGGCATCTCGGTTATAGCCTTCAGAAGTCATCTCAATTAAGAATTGCTGTAGCGATCCTAACCCCATATTTTTCATATGTACATAGGCCACTTTCTCTTTGGTTGCTTTGTCTACCTTGCTTTGGTTATCTGCTATCCATTCGTCATAGAGGTTTGTGCGCATACGCCCATCGCTAGCAGGGTGTACCTTCACTTCAACTGTCTTCTTGCCCCGCTTCACGGTCAAGCTCACTTCCTCATCTATGGAGGGCTTGGCTAAGTAGTACTCTCTGTTAATCTTCGGATCGAGAGCTTCCCCATTAATCGCGATCAATTCATCACCTGCCCTTAGGTCCATATCGGGGAAGTCAGAAGGTCCTTCACTCACGATGCGCTCTACTTCGTATGGATTTTTCTTGGAGAACAGAGCACCCAAGTTCAGGCTTCTGGTATTGTAAAAAGTCCCTTCCTCAGCCCCACTAGAGCTAAAGCCCATGTGTGAAGAGTTTAACTCTCCCAATAGATCATTGAGTAATACGCGCAGTTCCGCACGAGATTTTAAATGAGGAAGAAAGGCTGCATACTGTTGCTTCAATTTCGGCCAATCTTGCCCATGAAAAGTTTCATTGTAGAAGTTCTCTTCTACGCCTGCCCAAGTTTCGAAATAGATTTGTTCAAACTCATTGCGCATCGTCCTGCGGAAAGTAAAGTCTGTTTCAATGGCCGTTAGCTTCTTGCCTCCAACGTTCAACTTGCTGATCACTCCCCCATTGTTGAGGTAGAAGTTCTTTTTTACCTGAATGATATTGCCTCCTGCGTTTCTAGTACCCGCAATTTTCTCGGTCTCGTTTCTTTCAAATGGGCTAATGGTGGTCATCCACAATGAGCGTTGGTTTTCATCGTGATTCGAGGAGTAAATCACGTGCGTTTTGTCTCCCACTTTAATCACGAACGGATTGGATTGTGTACCAAAGTTGGGGCTGATTCTTTCTAGAGAACGCATTAAGTCCTGATCGTAATCGATCGACACAATGACAGTATCCTTCTCCTTTTTGTCTTCATCAAAAATCGCTTCTAGTTGATCGGATTTATAGGCCCTGTCTTCTCGTGCCAAAGGCACTCGAAATACTCTACCATCTTGCAAGCCAAACGGATAACTCGGTTCGGTACGGTTAGAAACGAAGTACATGTACTTGCCCTCTGGGCCCCAGAAAGGACTTGTCTCCGTAATTCCTGTTTTGGTATAGTTCACCAGCTGCTTGGAAGCCATGTGATAGATGTAGATATCCTCCTCAAAATCATTTTTGGCCGTAAAAGCGATATATTGCCCGTCAGGCGAAAATCTCGGCAAAGGATTATAGAGTCCCCATAACTCTTGAGTCGCAATGGTTTCGCTTTGCATATTCGAGAGGTCAAGCAATTTGACTTCTTGCGTTCCACTGAGGTAAACGGCATGCGTTTTATCCCCATTCATTTCTAAATTTCTATTAGACTGATCGTCTTTGGTCAACTGCTTTGCATTCGATCCATCAGCTACATCCATGGTATACAGATTGGTATAACCATTTACGGTTTGCGTGAACAGCAGCGTTTGATTGTCTTTCAACCACTTGACCTCTGTGACTCTTTCTTTCGCATTGGTCTTGAGTTGTTTGATGAATTTTCCGCTAATATCAGAGACAAAAAGCTCTCCACGAGAAACGAAAGCCATCTTCTTTTCATCGCCAGAAATATCAAAGGCCGATATATTTCCTTTAGTCTTAAAGTCTCTTTCCTGCGCCAGCGTACTATTCAGGAAGATATTTATAGACACCTTTTGACTACGCTTAGCACTCACGTCATAAATGAATAGCTGATAGTCTTTCTCAAAGACAACTTTACCGCCATTAGCATTTACCTGTGGTGTTTTGATAGAGGTACTGAAATTGGTCAACCTAACGGACTGATCATTTTCAAGTTCATAGAGGTTATACTCCCCATTCGATTGATCTGAAACAAAGTAGACCTTGCCGTCTCTATCGATAGAAGCCCACATGTCTTTGCCTTCATAAGTGGTATGCTTTTTAAATTCACCACTTTTCAGGTTAAAGGACTTAATATCCGGATTGAACGCGCCCTTGTATCGTTTACGGGCCACCTGGTTGCTACTTTCCCAACTCTCATTGAAGTAGATATCACCGTCAGGGTGAATGGCAAGATTATGGGGCCAGTTGAAATAGTGGTCAAAAATACGCTGAGGTGTTCCTCCCTTTCTATCAATGCTATAGGCTGCTCGGCTGTTGTACCTGCCAGACCTGAAGTAAATCGTTTTACTATCCCAAGACCAAGCTTCCATTTGATCTGCGGACGAGTGATGTGTCAACCTCTGAATTTCGCCACCGCCATAGGGCATAACATAGACATCAGTATTGCCATACTGCGCTGATGAAAAAGCAATCCATTTACCATCAGGGCTTACTCTTGGATAAGACTCTTGACCTGCCATGGCCGTTAGTCGTGTGGCAGTACCGCCATTGGTAGCCACCTTCCAAAGATCACCGTCATAAGAAAAAATGATTTCGGAACCATCAGGATTAAGGCTAGGTGTGGATGCGAAATAAACATCATTTTGGGCTAACACAATTGTGGTGACAAAGACTAGGAGAATCGTGAAGATACTTTTCATTATGAGTGATATTTTGAATGAATTAGAGGCGTTAAGGCCGAACTATTTGATTCAAATTAGTCATTTTTCGATACCACGAAAACGTCTGTGCTTTAGAACTCCCATATACTTGATAAGTGGAAAATACTGCTCTCCTATTTATCAAGCATTCCGTAACTTGGTTTCTTAGTTCACGTTTAGCATGCTATGAAAGACCTCTCTTTAGCATATACAGGATCTGATTTTGAATCAGACATCATTAAAAGTCAGCTCGAATCAGTTGGGATTCTGAGTCTACTTAAAAGTGAAAATCAAGCAGCAGCTACCGCAGGCTTTGGCGGTACGGGCTTTTGTAGGGTATACGTCAACCCTGAAGATCTAGCAGCAGCCGGGCAGATTGTTAAAGCATTTGAAGCCAGAAAAGAGGAATCTTAAGTAAACTGAGTCTAATCTTAGCGCTACTCACAATCGGCATTTTAGTTTGAAGAAAAAGGTGTGATGTGTTAGATTTATAGTGGAAGTCAAAAGATCGCTAGGCATCAGGGCTTAAGATCAACGGACTGCAACACAAAACACAACAAAATGACACACGCAACACCAGTCACTGACACCGTCAGCGACCGCATAAAACTACCGCTTACCTACGATGTAGCTAAAATGACCGAAGAGGTTCAAGGCATGAGCCTCAACCATTTTATCTATTACAATGTAATACCGCTCAGAGCCCCTGCCCATCAAGTTGACCCTAGCCTGCCTTTTCCACCACCTACAGAGGACTATGCTGATGGTTCTTGGACCGAATGGTCCGATACCGCTGAGTTAAAAGCTTCGCCTTATATATCAAGTATTGTCAAAACCTTTAGTGAACATACCAAAGTAACCTTGGTACGTGTACTGAGACTAGCGGCTGGAAATGTAGTAGCAGAACATGTAGACCCCACGCTTGGGCTTCAGATTGAGAAATCAGTGATTCGATTGACCATACCCATCATCAGAAGCACAGATGTTGACTTCTTTTTAAATGGCGAAACTGTACCCATGAAGCCAGGTGAATGCTGGTATATGAGACTGACAGATCCACACAAAGTAGTTAACAACGGAGATACGGATAGGATCAGCCTGACCATTGATATGATACCTAATGAATGGGTGCGTGACATGATCATGAGCGCAGATGCTCATTAAATACCCTACTCAGCTTCTTGATCAAAGATAATTTGCGTAACCGAATGATTACATTATATTTGTAACCAAACGGTTACTATTTATAATGAGACGAGATGTTTTTCAAGCCATAGCCGACCCGGTAAGACGAGATATCATAGCACTCCTTTCGGAACAGGACTTAACTGTTAACGCAGTTGCCGAAAAATTCGAAGTGAGTCGCCCTGCTATTTCTAAGCATTTGAAGATT
The DNA here is from genome assembly GCA_964352205.1 of uncultured Roseivirgaceae bacterium. Classification (GTDB taxonomy): domain Bacteria; phylum Bacteroidota; class Bacteroidia; order Cytophagales; family Cyclobacteriaceae; genus Roseivirga. The sequence goes on along the minus strand of CAYGQO010000007.1, from coordinate 24,667 downwards.
TTAAGCGAATGCGGCATTATTGAAATCAGTCAGTCTGGAAGAGAACGCTACTGCAGCATTCAACCTAGCGAGCTGATTCCCGCCTTTGTATGGATAGACCAATACCGCAAGCTTTGGGAAAACAAGATCGATTCTTTCGAAGCCTACATAATGCAACTACAATCTAAAAAGAAAGACAATGAGTAATGCTAATGACCTTAAAGATCGCACCTTAACCATCGAAAGAGTTTTAAAAGCACCCGTTCAGTTGGTATGGGAAGCTTGGAGCCAACCCGAGCACATAGCCCAATGGTGGGGACCAAAAGGCATGGAAGTGAGAGTCGAAGCGCATGACTTTCAAGTAGGCGGGAATTGGAAGTATTTAATGACCATGCCAAATGGCAGCGATTTCATAGCGGAAGGAACTTACCTTGAGATTGTCCTTCATGAAAAGATCTGCTCATCCGCTAATTTCAGACCGATGACAGAGGGTGTTGAAATCCAAGCTCTTTTCCAAGCACAAGGAGAAGCAACCCAATTCACTTTCAATGTGGTTCACCCAACAGTAGAATACTGTCAGCAGCAAGAAAAAATGGGCTTTAAGAATGGATGGGGCTCCACCTTTGATAGACTAAGCGCTCACTTAGAGGGCTAAAAGAAACAAAAAAAGAGGCTACCTCAAAAGTCCAATACGCGGTCACCCCCCAATTTGAATGGGAATGACCACTAGCTTTTAAGTTGGCCTCTTTTAAAAGAATCTTGCCTTTCTACTTTACTCTTATGGCACCAACTCCCGCATTCCAAAGCTTTTTATTGTACTCCGGAATGGTAGTACTGACCCATTGATCAGCTTGTGCCTTCAAGTCTTTCCATTGTACTTCTAACTCAGCCCTACGATCACGAGAAGATTGATTGACCCGTGGTATACTACTTTCCGTAGCATTCATCATAAACATATACTCAGCCGTGAATTTATTCGGGAAATTCTCTACGTCATCATATGCCTTCGACTTACGCTGCACCATTTCTTTGTCCCAAGCGTCCAAAGCCTCAATAATCGATTCTCCCTCTTTCTTCAGCGCTTCATCCGTCAAATCGGCAACGATGCCTTCTAACTGTCCATGCACATCATGCAATTGATTGACTAGCTTATGCATGGTGGTAAGTTCTGCTTCAACTTCGGTCATAAAGCGATCAAAGGTTTCATGCTGGCCGGCTTTCATCTCATAAAGAGGGTTATCATCAATGACCACTTCTGTCGTCATTACTTCATCGCCAGCTGTAAGTTTCAGTTGATATGTTCCAGGCGGCACTTTATGACCGCTATAACTGGCTTCTATATAAGCTGTCGGTATGCCAGGCATTGTTTCATGTCGGGTATCCCAAACGAAACGATTCAACCCTTCTTTCTTAGAAAGCCTTGCAGACGACCTTGGACCTCCCGGATAACTTCTAAATCCTTTTTGAGCTTTCGAGCTAATCTTCCTGATCAATTTACCTTGACTATCTGTCACTTCTAATTTCACATCTGAATCGAACCCTTCTGGCAATTCATAATAAATAATTGCCCCGCTAGCAGGATTAACCCCAACAAATGGGTTTGTTCCGTCAAAGCTGGCACTACTACCATTCAAAGGACTTCCCCAACTGCCATAGATGACATTTTCGGGCTTGTACAACATTGCCTTACTTGATTTTTTATACTGCCCGATCAGATTCAGATCATCCAAAATCCAGAAAGACCTACCAGAAGTTGCTACAATTAAATCTCCTTGGTGCACCATCAAATCATTGATTGGCGTTACCGGCATATTGAGTTGTAAAGTCTCCCAGTTTTTACCACCATTCCATGACATGTAAATGCCTGTTTCGGTACCAGCATAGAGTAAGTCTTTTCTGTCTTTGTCTTCTCTCACTACCCTTGTAAAAGCGCCATAAGGAATGTTAGCACTGATGTTGGTCCAGCTTTTACCATAATTAGTGGTCTTGTAGAGTCCTGGTGTTTTATCGTTGAATTTATAGCGGGTTGTAGCGATGTAGGCTGTTGCCGGGTCATGTGGAGAAACCTCAATTGCGTTGATTAAACATTCCTCGAGTCCCTTTGGCGTCACATTCTTCCATGTCACACCATTGTCTTGCGTCAGGTGTACCAAGCCATCATCACTACCCGTCCAAAGCACTCCTTTTTCATGGGGCGATTCCAACATATAAGCCAGCGTACCGTAATTCTCGGCCCCTACAGCTTCATTGGTATAAGGACCGCCTCCATTGCCTTGCTTCTCATCTATATCTCTTGTCAAATCTGGTGATACTTCTTCCCATGTGACCCCCATATCTCGTGTACGTAACACCAATTGTGCTCCATGATAGAACGTACCTGGCTCGTGCTTTGACCAAATGATGGGAGCATTCCAGTTATAGAGGTACTTCATCTGGCGCGCTTCTTTTCCTAAATATTGAATAGGAGCAGCCATGACACCCGTGCCTGCCCCTGTTTTCATATCTCTTACTTCAATCGTTCCTAAATAGCTACCGCCCATCACGTAGCGTGGGTTATCCGGATCAAAGGCCAAAAAGGCACTCTCTCCACCCGCAGAAGCCATCCAATTACTTTCGCTGATGCTACCTCCGCTCATATTCATACTGGCGATTCGGAGTGATGTATTGTCTTGCTGTCCACCGTAGATATTGTAAGGAAACAGGTTATCAACATTGATGCGGTAAATTTGGGCAGTTGGCATATTGGCTTGAGTAGACCAAGTATTACCACGATTAAAACTAATGGCAGCGCCACCATCGTTGGCAATTACCATGTTTTTAGAATTCTGAGGGTTGATCCAGAGGTCATGATAATCTCCGTGTGTACCAGAAAGCCTCTCCCATGTTTTACCTCCGTCTATGGAGCGCAAGGCTGGAGCACTCATTACATATACTGTATGCTCGTCATTCGGATCTGCGAAAACTTCGGTATAGTACCATGACCTTTGTGTCAACTGATTATCATCACTGATACGTCTCCAGTTTTCACCCGCATTGTTAGAGACAAACAGTCCCCCTAAATCTTTCTCAGAGTCACTTTCTATCAAAGCATATACCTTTTCAGAGTTTGCTCTGCTAACGGCAATCGCCATCTTTCCAAGCTCATCTGGTAAGCCTTCCTCAATTTTAAACCAGTTCTCGCCTCCATCTGTACTCTTATAGACTCCACTACCTTCGCCTCCACTGATTACCTTCCACGGTTTTCTTTCATGCTCCCACATGGTAGCATATAGGGTATTCGGTGCATTCATGTCCATAGATAATTCACTACAACCAGTAGACTCATTCACAAAGAGTACTTGGTTCCATGTTTTACCTCCATCAGTCGTTTTGTAAATGCCTCGCTCTTTGTTAGGGCCATGTAAAGCTCCTTGTGCAGCTACCAATACAATGTCTGGATTGGTGGGGTGAATCACAATTCGCGCAATGTGTTGCGTAGCATCTAAGCCAATCTTTGTCCAAGACTTACCTGAATCCGTAGATTTATACACCCCGTCACCATAAGAAGTCATGACCCCACGAGGCGCGTGTTCTCCCATACCCACGTAGACAATGTTAGTATACGACTCTGAAACGGCTACCGCACCAACGGAACCCGTCTTAAAAAAACCATCTGAAATATTATTCCAACGCTGGCCAGCATCTTCCGTCTTCCATAAGCCGCCACCAGTTGTTCCCATATAATAGGTCATCGGATCACCGATAACACCCGTTGCGGATACCGAACGACCTCCTCTAAAAGGGCCAATATTTCTATATTTTAAAGGTTTGAAGTACTCTTCCGCTGTTTGTCCAAACAGCAATAAGCTCATACACAGACTTAGACAAGTCAATAGGGACTTTCTCATGGTTTTAAGGTTGATTGAAGTGAAAGATAACCAGAGAAAAGGAAATGCGAAAAAGACTATTGATATAAGGGAAATCAATTTAGGACTATGACAAAAAAACGTTCGAGTGAAGCGCTCCAATAAATAATCGGTACCCCCCATCTGGTAAGCAGGCAATATTATTAGCTTTGCATTGCTCATGCCCATAAACTATACAAAATCCACCCCGAAAGAGGGAGAAGTCAACAACCCACTTCATGGTGTCAAACTCGTTGATATACTAGAATACCTAGTGGCAACGCAAGGCTGGCCCAAAATGGCCGAGGCGGTTGACATCAATTGCTTTAAGAGTAACCCCAACATAAAGTCAAGCTTGAAATTTCTTCGCAGAACCCCATGGGCTAGGGAAAAAGTAGAAAAGTATTACCTCAACCGCATCAAGAAGTAAGGCCATGAGTGATCAACCCAGTAACGAAAACAAGCCAAGCAGTTTTGCCGAAGCCCTCCGAAAAAAGGCCAAAGAAGTAGCGCCTAAAAAATCTAAAGTCAAAGAAATAAGGCCAAAGAAAGGTGCTAAACTTCATCCAAGAAACAAGCATCACGGTCGATATGACCTAAAAAAACTCGTTGGTATTAACCCTCCACTTGCCCAATACCTTATTAAGAGTGTGAAGAATGAAGACACCATAGATTTTTCTAATCCTGCTGCCGTGAAGTTGTTGAATGAATCACTACTCAAACAGCATTACGGATTATCATACTGGGATATTCCCGAAAACTACCTTTGCCCACCGATTCCCGGGCGAGCAGACTACATGCATTACATGGCCGATGTATTGGCCAGCAATAACTTTGGAAACATTCCGCAAGGTCCCGAAGTCATTTGTCTTGATGTCGGTGTAGGTGCCAATTGTGTTTATCCAATCATTGGCGCGAGTACTTACAAATGGTCCTTCATCGGCTCCGATATTGACCCTACGTCCGTTGCGTCTGCCCAGAAGATTGTCGAGGCAAACGAGGTGTTAAAAGGAAAAGTGGATATCCGGCTGCAAGAGAATGCTAAAGATATTCTTTATGGAGTTATTGACCATGAGGAAAAGGTTGACTTAATCATTTGTAACCCTCCCTTTCATGCTTCTCAAGAAGCGGCACTAGAAGGTACCCTCAGAAAGCTCAGTAACCTGAATAAAAAAGAAGTCAAAACCCCGACTCAGAACTTTGGAGGCAAAGGCAGTGAACTTTGGTGCGAAGGTGGCGAAAGACGTTTTGTTGGCGATATGATCAGAGAAAGCAAGAAATTTGGTAAATCATGCTTTTGGTTTTCATCGCTAATTTCGAAACAGTCTAATCTAAAAGCCATTAAAGACTACTTGGGAATTGCAGGTGCCTCAGAAGTCAAAACGATTGCCATGAGCCAAGGCAACAAAGCAAGCCGCATTGTAGCATGGACCTTTCTTACTGAAGAAGAAAAATCTGAATGGCAGAAGACAAGATGGGACGAAAAGGCCAAAGCCTAGTCTCGCTAGCCATCCAAACTATCTTTCAAATACATGCCTATTCCGCATAAAATAGTCTGATTCACCGTCATACTTAACCATTTTTATGTAGACAATCTTTTCCGGGCTCACCTCAACGGTTTGTCTGAAAGAGGCTTTCTTATTGTTGTCTTTCCCCGAACTCGACATGCTCAATTTCCAATGTGATAGATCAATTATTTCGCTGCTGTCCAATGTCCAGCTACCGTTGTAGAAAATCTTGTTCTTCGTTATTTTAAAGACACCCGTCCTCTTCTCTACCCTGCCATCACCCTCATTGTAGAAGTACTCAAAGGTCAATCTACCTTTATCAAAAGTAGCCTCCATTCTCACTGACAAATCCACGATAGTTTCATCATCTCCATAATTGAGGTAGGTAAGTTTGCCATTCCATTGGCCTTCATAAACTTTTAAATGGTCTGGGGTCAAATCTTGGTTTAACAAAAAGCCAAGAGAGAGGAGGATGGTACAAGCTAAAGTTTTCATTGTTTTATCTTTTGATCTATTGCATTACGAATTGCTTGCCAGAATTTCACTAAACTGATTATCAAACACTTATAAATTCACTTGGGATACAAATTGTTCCGATATGAAACAAGGCATTGAAACGAAGCGGTACACTCTAGCTTCAGTTTGAGCTTAAAATCAATGCTACGGTTCCCTTTTCCGTACAATAATCTTACCTTTGCGGCCAGAAATATTTCCGCTATGATTGCAGCACAAAACCTTTCTCTCGCATTTGGTAAACGCGTCCTCTTTGACGAGGTTAATATTAAATTCACTGGCAACAATTGCTATGGCGTAATCGGTGCCAATGGAGCAGGTAAATCTACCTTTCTAAAGATTCTCGCAGGCGAACTTGATCCTAATTCAGGAAAAGTCATCATCGAACCAGGGAAGCGCATGGCTGTCCTTAATCAAAATCACTTTGCTTTCGATGAGACGTCTGTTCTTGATACAGTGATGATGGGGCACTCAGTGCTTTGGAACATTATGAAAGAGAAGGATGCCATCTACATGAAACCGGATTTTTCAGAGGCTGATGGTCTTAAAGCTTCCGAACTTGAGGCTCAGTTTGCTGAAATGGACGGATGGAATGCAGAATCTGATGCTGCTGCCCTTTTGAGTGGGCTTGGTGTTACTGAAGACTTGCACTATAGCTTAATGAAGGACTTGAATGGTTCTCAGAAAGTAAGGGTATTACTGGCCCAAGCTCTTTTCGGAAACCCTGATATTCTTATTCTGGATGAACCTACGAACGACTTGGATCTTCAGACCATTGCTTGGCTAGAAGATTTCCTCTTAGAATTTAAGAATACAGTTATCGTGGTATCGCATGATAGACACTTTTTAGATACCATTTGTACCAGCATTGTCGATGTTGACTTTGGTCAGGTAAAGATGTTCACCGGTAACTATAGCTTCTGGTACCAATCAAGTCAATTGGCACTCAGCCAGCGTTCTTCGGCAAATAAGAAAGCCGAAGAGAAAAAGAAAGAACTGCAAGAATTCATTACACGTTTCTCTGCGAACGCTTCCAAATCGAAGCAGGCGACCAGTAGAAGAAAACTGCTAGATAAGATCAATATTGAGGACATTCAACCATCTACTAGAAGGTATCCCGCCATTATTTTTTCACAAGCTAGACAAGCAGGAGACCAAATTCTTGAAATCAAGAACTTGAGCAAGTCGTCTACCGAAAAAACGCTTTTCAGTGGGCTCGATCTCTTTGTAAATAGAGGCGACAAAATTGCCGTATTGAGTAAAGACAGCCTCGCTACTACCTCGCTATTCCAAATTTTAATGGATGAGCTAAAAGCTGATACAGGTGAATTCAAATATGGCCAAACGATTACTACTGCCTATTTGCCGAATGAGAACTCAGAATTCTTCGAGAGTGATCAAAACTTGGTGGACTGGTTAAGACAATTCACTGATGGTGAAAAAGACGAAGTGTACATGCGAGGCTTCTTAGGGAAAATGCTCTTCTCTGGTGAAGAGGTTTTCAAAAAATCAAATGTGCTTTCTGGAGGTGAAAAAGTACGTTGTATGCTTTCAAAAATGATGCTATCACAAGGCAATTTGTTGATCATTGACGAACCAACTAATCACTTAGACCTAGAATCTATTCAAGCCTTTAACAACGCTTTAAAAGATTTCCCTGGAACAGTTTTATTCAGTTCTCATGACCATGAGTTCACCCAAACAGTGGCGAATAGAATTCTGGAAATAGGACCAAAAGGTTACCTCGACAAGCTTTGTACATATGATCAGTATGTGGAAAATGAGTCATTTATTCCACATAGAGAGGCGCTCTACGCATAGTATATTTTCTATCTTTATTGAGCATGATCCTCGAGACAGATAGACTATTATTAAAAGAGCTCACGTGGAATGATTTAGACAACATCTTCGCTTTTCATAGCCTAGAAGCCGTTGCTAAATTCAACACGATAGGCATTCCTAAAAACAAGGATGTTACACGTGGCATTATCCTGGGAGCCATTGAAGATAAAGCTAACGCTCTAAGGTCCATTTATGGCTGGAGTATAAGACTCAAGGAACATAATCTCTTTATTGGTGAGGCTGGAATGTCCTCATCAAACAATCGGTTTCTCAGAGGTGAAATACATTACCACCTGCACCCAGACCATTGGGGCGAAGGCTATGCCACTGAAGTTGCTAAAGAACTCATCAAATTTGGCTTTGAGCAACTTGAGCTCCATAGAATTGAGGCAGGTGTTGCCACTGATAACATCGGTTCCATTCGCGTATTAGAAAAGGCCGGACTGTCTAGAGAAGGAATCCGCAGAAAGATTCTACCCATTAGAGGAAAGTGGTACGACAACTATATGTACGCTATTTTAGACGAGGACTACACTTCTCCAAAAAATCTATGAATCAAAAGATTCTCATCCCAATTCCCGAGCTCTTCGACTTTGATCAATGCCTCTACTTCCTCGACCGTGGGTTTGATGAATGCCTTTTTCGGTTAGACAATAAGACTGTTCATCGTGCCATCTACATTGATGAAAAGCTAACACCATTCTCACTTTCAGCCGATGCTCAAAATTTGGTGATCGAGCTTCCCGAAAATTACCCCAACGAACAGTCCGAAAAAGTAAAAGCTTACGTATCAGAATGGCTGGATATCGATCGAAGCATTAGCCCATTTTATGATTTAATTACTCAGCGAACAAGCCTAGGCCAGCTTACTAAATCCTATCATGGCTTAAGGCTCATTGGGATTCCTGACCTTTATGAAGCCATGTGTTGGAGTATTATTGGACAGCAAATCAACCTCACTTTTGCCTTCAAACTCAAAAGGCAATTGGTAGAGCTCTATGGTGAATCAATCGAATGGCAAGGCCATACCCTTTACCACTTCCCCACCCCAGAAAGATTAGTCAACTTAGACGAGGAGTTACTAAGAGCAAGACAATTCTCAAGAGGCAAAATTCAATACCTAAAAAATGTATCGTACGCCTTTCTTCAGAATGGGTTAACGAAAGAATCACTCGCTGGTATTTCTGATTTTGAATCGAGACAGCAAGAACTAACAAAAATAAAAGGGATAGGTATTTGGTCTGCTAACTATGCTTTAATGAAAACCCTACACCAGCCAGAGGCCATTCCGTTTGGTGACACTGGCCTGACGCAAGCCCTGTTTAACCATCAAATCATTGCCGACCGGAAGGATGACGATGCCATTAAACAGTTCTTTCAAACAGTAAAAGACTGGGAAGCCTATACAGTCTTCTATTTGTGGAGAAGCTTGGTAGGTTGAAAATATTCCTGTTAAATCTCAATTAGTTAAGTGCTCAAATTCATTCCAATTTATAAATTAGTAGTACTGAGTTATCAACCAAAAGCTATGCGCTTTGCCGGTTAATTACTTTCGATTGTCAAAAAACAATCGAATGAAAAAAAAGTCACTCAAACTCAATTACTGCCTATATCTTGTTGTTTCAATCTTCTTTTGTGGCAACACGCTATATGGCCAATCCAGCTACGATTATAAACTAGTAAAATCTAAAGCAGACAGCATTTTTTCGGAATGTGAAGGGCAGCCAGGATGCGCTGTTGGTATAATGCATCGGGATAAATTGCTGTACCAAAGAGGTTACGGTTACTCGAATATGGATCTTAAAACACCCACCAGTCCGTCCACGGTTTTTGAAATTGGCACCCTATCCATGCACTTTACGGCAGCGGGTATTATGCTGCTGGAAGACGCTGGTCACTTAACACTAGAAGATGAAATACAGCAATACCTTCCTGAGATACCGAGGTATGAAGAAGGGAAAATTACCCTTCGGCATTTACTCACCCACTCCAGTGGACTGAGAGACTACATCGTACTACTGATGGCAGCGGGTAACCCGCTGGACACTTCTTTCGACAATGCTAAAGCCTTGTCCTCACTAAGCAAGCAAAAAGCATTAGTTGTAGCACCTGGTTCTACCTACAGGTTTTCACAGTCTAACTATACGCTACTCGCCATGATTATAGAAAGGATATCAAAGCAAACATTTCCAGAGTTTATGAAGGCACATATCTTTCAGCCAGCAGGAATGATCAACTCCCTGATTTATAGCAACCCCAATGCTGTAGTAGAACACCGAGCTTCTGCCTATAACGGGCAATCACCTAATTACGAGCGCGTTCTATCAAATCACTTTCTAGCCAATGGAAGTAGCCGCGTATTTACGAGCATAAGTGATTTCACAAAGTGGAACAGGTTCTTAAGTGAGAAACAACTGGGAAGTCAATCATTAATATCTAAACTCTCTAGGGTCACACAATTGAATAATGGAAGAGAAATGACCTACCGATTTGGACTAGAAGGCGGTATGTTCGTAGGCCATCAAATGATTGCTCATAACGGGTATGGCTTTGGTTTCAATGCCATGTATCTCCATTTTCCTGAAGAACAATTGTCTATAGCCGCCATGAATAGCAATGGTAATTTAAGCGCTCCTGGTAAAGCGTATGACTTAGCCGAGGCAATTCTACCAATAAGTCAAGGTACAAGTGCTTTAAGCTCCAGTGCCGAGAAAACCATAATCAAGCTGGGCCGAAAACAACTTGAGAAGTTCTCTGGAGATTACTTCGACCCAAGATATGCCTATACGAGAAGGATCTATGTAAGCGATGATACTTTGCGATTAGAGATTAATCCAAATGCTATACGTACCCTTGTCCCTATTTCCGAGAAAGAGTTCACCATTGCCAATTCTCCAGCAGACATAAGCATACAATTTGATGCAACAGACAATGGGCTACAGATGTCGGTCACTATCGACAACGGAGAACCTTCTGTCTACGAATCATATGTAGCTGCCAACTACAACACTAATGACTTAGCCCAATTCAGTGGCGAATTCATATCTAAAGAGTTAGCCGCTACTTATAGGATTCAGCAAGAAGGAATGACCATTTCAACTTATGTTGGTGATAGGCGATTAGTGACATATACCAGCATAATGGAAGACAACTTCACCTCTGACCATGATGGTTTTATAACTTTTCAGAGAAACAAAAAAGGAAATATTACGGGCTTCATGCTGTCAGATTACTCTCTAGGAAGTATCTCATTCACTAAATCCTAGTAATTGTGGGGTGGTAAATGCCACCCCACATACTTTAATCTCTTCTTAAGGTTTCAGCAGGATTCATGCGCCTTACCCTACGCATTTGGATGTTGATTGTCATTGCAGCGATGGCTAGCAAAAGCAGTCCGGCCAGTCCAAGTGGAATAACGTTAACAGGTGTATGCTCTCCATAAACGTTAACTAAAAGAAGCGTGACAACTTTCATGGCCAATAGACTTCCTGCCACTACGGCAAAAATCAGAATGAATGAGAATTGTTTATAGACATCTCTCAACAAACTCATCGTTGAAGCGCCTAATACTTTTTTAATACCGAAATCTTTGAATTTCGCTGAGATGTTAAGAGACACCAAACCAAATAGGCCCATCGCAGATAGCAGCACCGCCAGAGACGCTGTAAATACTAAAATATTTCTTAGTCCGCGCATGTCTGCAAATTCTCCTTCCCTCACCTCTGACTGAAAGTGAGCTGAAAACGGGACTTCACTATAGAACTTTCCCCATGTTTCTTCAAGTTGATCTCTTAATTCAAGTGTCTTCCCTTCTTGTGCCAAGAAAGTAATGGTTTTTAGAAGAGAATCTGGTTCTGCTTTAAAAACGGCAGGTTCAATCCCATCTTGAAAAGAGCCATAATAGTAATCCTTCACTACTCCAACAATCTGAAAATTAGTGCTATCGATGGTGACGAGTGTCCCTACAAAATCTTCGACTTGAAATGCTTTCATAAAAGTCTCGTTAACCATTATCGATGAAACCAAATCACTCGGAGTGGTCTTATCAAAATACCGCCCTTGCACCAGAGGCACTTCCATAAACGCTGGGTAAGAGGCATCACTTCTAAGGTATTGCCCTCTGTTTTCTATCTCACCCACCTTCATGTCTCTAAAGTCCCAGTGTCGGTTAAGGCTATTAAAACTTCCTGCTGCTGCAAGGACATTCGGGTTCTTCATTGCTTCCGACCTGAAAGCCTGAAAATTCTCTCTTGAAAGGTTGACAACCAATTTGTCGTTTTGATTATATCCCCATGACTTGTTTTCGTATCTACTATTGTTCTGCACTGCAGACACACCCGCTACTATGGTAATCATGGCAAGTACAAATTGAAAGGTCAATAAGCCCATGGTGAACCTACGTTTACCACCAATTTTCTCAGAACCCCTAAAGATTCTAACAGGTTTAAACTTGGAGACGAAAAAGGCTGGATAGGCGCCTGAAGTAAATGTTAAGAAAAATAAGAGGCTCACAAGGAAGATTTGCAAGTTGGTATGATGTAAGAGATCCAGCTTAATTGTACTTCCAGAAATCAAATTGAACTTTGGAATAAAGAATCCTGCAGCCAGCAAGCAACCCACCACCATTGCCAGTGCGCATAAAATAAGGTTCTCGGTCAAAAACTGAACAACTAACTGTCCTCTCCTACTTCCTATTACCTTTCTAATACCAATTTCTTTCACTCTTTTAGTAGCCATTGCTGTAGCAATGTTGATGTAGTTGAAGACAGCAAGTATGAGCATAAACGTGGCAATAGCGGCCAACAGAATCATAGGTGCCTGAGGTGGTGTTGAACCCACACCATCGATAATTTGATCCGAGTTCTTTGCCATTGTGGTTAATGGCTCAAGCCCCATGGCTTCATATTTTTTATCTAGGTTGAAGCCATTCTGGACAACCACCAATGACTGCATTTGACCAATAACTTCTGTAGGGCTTACACCCTCTTCTAGCTCAACAAAAAAGTTGGAGATCAGATTTTTGGAATCTCTACCCTTTCGCAACCACTCAGGATGCATTACTATCTCAGCCCTTAGACTTGAGTTATTTGGTGCTTCTGCAAAAACCATGACCACTTCAAAGTCACGATCCTTTCCATCAATAACTACCTTAACAATTTTTCCGATTGGGTACTCATCTCCAAAGTATCGTTTAGATGTCTCTTCAGCCAAAGCTATTTTATCCTTGTTGGCCAATAATCCATGATCTCCATGAATTACATCGAAAGAGAACATATCGAAAAATGCCTTAGTGGTAAAGGCCGCATTCTCACTAAAACTCTTATCAAGATACTTAACCTCAATCCCTGCATTGTTGAATTGAATAACCTCCTTTACCCCTGAATAATTTTCTTTTACTCGATTACCAATGTCCCACGACCAATAGCCGTAAGTACGAGCTTCATTTTCTTCCAATGCCTCATGTGTGCCAAGATAGATTCGATCTCCTTTCTCATGAAAAGCGTCTCTTATCATTTGGTATTCAATGTATTTGAATGCTACAAGGCAACAGCCGATGGCCAGTGAAAGCCCTATGACATTGATAGTCGAAGGCATTCTCTGTTTCCAAAGGTTTCTAATACCGATTTTAAAATAGTTTTTGAACATGGCTACGTTGTTTAATTTTTGAGTTTGACCTGATTTTCTTTTAATATTTGACCACCTGAAAAGTCTGACGACATCCCAGGCAAATGACCTCTTTGCTTTGCGTTCGCCCTCCTCTTCCAAGCGCCAATAGAAGAGCTCGTGCACATCTCCTTGGATCTGTTCCAACAGCTTTGGGTTACAGTACCAGCTCAGAAACCGGTCTGCCCATTTAGGAGGCTGCGGCACTTTAGCATTCATATAGAAATGTTATATGATGCTGTTGGAGACAATTGATTATAGAGTTTCTCTCGGACTGATCTGACTTGATCCAGTGTGGCTCTTCCGCTTGATGTTAAAAAGTAATTGCGTTTACGCCTACCACCTCTTGTGCTTGATGAGCCACCCATTTCAGAACGCAAAAATCCTTTTTCTTCGAGGCGATTCATCACAGCATGGATCGCACTGATATTCACCTCTCGACCAGTCTGATCCTTAATTTCTTTGAACACCGACACACCATAAGCACCTTCATACAGCACTCCTACAACAAGCAGCACCAATTCCTCTAGCTCTCCAATGTTAGTTCCTTTCATTTTTCAATAATTAGATTTACAAACATAGATTAAATCTATAACATCTATGTTTGTAAAACAAATATGACTAGATGATAGGGCTTTAGAAAAATTTAAAAAATTTTGATGTTATGTTCTGTGCAAAGCGAATAGTTCGATTCCCTGATCCCTACCACGTAGCGCAAATGACCCTTTGGACGCTATACTTGTCTCATCATCGAGAACAATTTGCTCTATTAATTCGGCCGATACGAGCAGCTCCGCATCAAGCTCATTGCACAGCCCCTGTATCCGTGCCGTCACATTCAATGCATCACCAGTAAACAAAAGTTCCTTTTTCAATACCCCTACCTCTCCTCGGGTTACTTGCCCTATGTGAATGCCGGCTTTAAATTCGGGCACCTGGCCAAATTTATCTTGATAAGTACCTTCTTTGCTTTGAATAGCTTGCTTTATTCTATAAAAACACGCTATACAATTGTTGTTTTCTAAGCCTTCCGCACGTTCCCAAGAAAGCACTATTTCATCACCAATGTATTGATAAATCTCTCCTTCAGAAGCCACAATGGCTTTGGTCATATCTCGATAATACTTGTTTAAAAAGCGGTAATACTTTTGATGCCCCATCTGCTCGGCTATGGTGGTGGACCCTTTCATGTCTAAGAACATGAATACACGCTCCTCCACTTTTGAAGAGTGGTATTTACCTGTAAAAAAATTCACGACCTGACTTATCCCTATATTATCAATCATCTCTTTGATAAATAGAGACAAGGTGATGAATATGGCACAATGAATCATTGCACTCCAAAAGGCATAATCAACTACAAAATCTTTCACTGTTTGAATGACAGCAGGATCAGTCCACCCAAGATCAAGCGCAGTTCCATTTATCGGAAAAGCCAAGAGTACTAGAAAGAATACAAGCATTACTGCATACACAGCAGCCTTCAAGAATATTTTATGGAAAAACCGTAGACTGTTAAACTTGTATCGAAAAAGTGTTAGCTCACTAAGCCCCAACATCATCCCTAAAAATATGCTTCCGATTATGATTGAGAAACCCGAAGCCTCAGCATCATATGGGTTATTGGTAGACGGATAGAATGTGGTTTCGCCTAACAAGCCACGCTCCACATTAAAGTAAACAATCCCACCTACAGTAAATACAACTACATAGATCAACCATGATAGTATGAATAATCTTCTCTTTGGAGATAAGTGACTCATGTGGTTGAAATTAAGTGAATTGTACCTCAGTTATGAGAAAGTTAGAAAAATAATCACTACCGATGTAACCTATTCCATAGTACTGCGACTATCCCTCAAAGAATCCTTATTTTCGATTATGGCCGATAACAAACAAGACGATTTCATGAAAGCCTATGATGGCTGCCACGATCGCTTTCTGCGGTACTGTTCATCCTTAGCATACGGTAAAATGGATGTGCAAGACTTAGTACAAGACGTACTAGTATCGGCCTATCACAAGTTTGAGAAAATTGAAAATAAGGAACAGCTATTACATTACTTGATTCGTGCCGCTCGCAACAGGTCAATCAGTCTTTGGCGTAAACAAAAACCCCAAACTGAGTTGACAGAAATACATGCAGAGCGACTATCAAGTCAAGGCGTATCACCCGACACTGTGCTTGATATTCAGTTACTCTACCGAATGCTAGACAAACTTCCATCCAAACAAAGAGACGCGATTGTACTCTTTGAGATCAATGGATTTAGCATGAAAGAGATCGCTGAAATACAGGGGAGCAATGAAGGGGCAATTAAGACTAAAATTAGTCGTGGCAGGAAAAAGCTAGCGGAATTGATGAAAGACAATACGTCTAACTCAGTATCTAGTTTAATGGAAACACTTCAAACAATCACATTATGAAAGCAAAAGACAGTTCATACCTGATTGAACTGGCGAAGCAAGCGCCAACTGAGCTAGCGAAGCAAGAAGTAATGGGTTTCATCACAACAATTCCAACGCTTCCTCCTCCCTCTAGCAACTGGTTTCAAAATTTCAATTTAAACTCAATTATCATGACAACAACAGCAATTGCATTGGTCACAAGTGCAGTGATCTATTTTTCATCACCAACTGAACGCACAGAAGTTCAGCGAATCGACCCAAGTACGGCAAGTAGCCCCAGCCTTCTCATAGATACTCCAGAGATCGTCCCAAATATTCAGTTTCATAGGATTCAAATTGACACCGTTAGAGAAGAACTCGTGGAAGTAAAGACTACAACCACCATTGCCCTAACGCCAACAGAAGAGGACACCTCAAAATCTCGGGAGCAGGGAATTACGGCCAAAAAAGAGACAAGCATAACTCAACTGTCAAAAGCTAGGACAAACACAAACAGTCGACCTCAAACGCGTAGATATTTTAATGTGACACCGGAGAAAGAAGAGGTACCACTGAGGCAGGTAAAACTATCTCCTAGCGAGTTAAGAAGCCTTAAAAGACAATTACTTAAGCTTCTAAAGGAAGACAACATTGAGGAGTCTGGTATCGCTAGCTTCAGCGCGCTTTGGTATACCGCTGACTACCTACAACTAAATGACATTAAACTCGAAGGAGAAATGTTAAAGCGCTATCAAAGTGTATTGGAGAGATTCAGTATTACTCCAGGCCCAAATAGGCGTGTAGTCGTCAACAATGATTTTATACAAGTTGGTGATTTTACGGACAAAGGATTTGATGGTCAGGCGCTTGGTAAGAAGATGGAAATCTATTTCATAGAGGGTAGTGAAAAAGGTCTTTTCTCCAAAGAAGCACCAAAGAAGCGCGGAATTTTTGAAGAGAGTGATGATGACGTCATTCTCAAAACCATCGGTGAATTCAAGCACGCGGAGGTAAACTTATCTAAAGTGGATAGGATCTTAAGTGACCGCAGCACATCGCCACCAAAAGACGGCAACCGTTTTTACGATTCTGGCAAAGAGGCACTTTCCATTTACACCAAACGAACGGAAGACATCTTTGTGGAATTGAATGGCAAACAACTTCGATCACTCAAAAAAGAACTCTATAAAGAATTACTGCGCGATCAAATCATCAACAATAGAAAAGAAGATGTACGCTTCTTATTCGAAGCAGATGACATATTGGTCAATGGTACGAAACTGACTGAGCAAATGACTTTTAGCTATCAAAGACTTTTGGAGACCTATGGTATTAAAGCTGCCGAAAGCAGAAAAATACTGATGTGTACAGACTTTATAGTCATAGGTGATTTTAAAGTTGACAACTTCAGCGGTAGCTTATTAGGCTCTCTAAATAGCCAAGACATCCGAAAAAGCATTTTTAGACAAGACTTTAAAGACTTCCCAGTCTTCGGCTTTGATAAAGCCATGAAGGAATAATAATTCCGACAAAAGCCTACTTAATATACTGGTTCGTTCTAGCGAAAGTGTATACCTTAGAATGCACAGCCCGGAGCTGTGCATTCTAAGGTTAATCAAGTGGCAAAACTCACATCTTTAGTTACCGGAGGAGCCGGATTCATTGGTTCTCATGTAGTCGATCACTTGATTGAAATGGATCATCAGGTAGTGGTTTTAGACGACTTAAGTGGTGGTTTCAAGCAGCATATTAACCCAAAGGCTACATTTGTTGAAGGCAGTATCTTAGATCACAATTTGATCGAAGCGCTCTTCGAAAAACATCACTTCACTTATGTCTATCACTTAGCAGCCTATGCAGCAGAGGGACTCAGTCACTTCATTAGAAGATTCAATTATACCAACAACATTACAGGAAGTGTCAACCTAATAAATGCTGCCGTAAAGCATAATGTGAAGTGTTTTGTATTCACCTCTTCTATTGCCGTATATGGCAATGTTGAATTACCCCACAGAGAAACACAAATTCCGCAACCGGAAGACCCTTATGGCATTGCCAAATATGCCATTGAAATGGATTTGAAAGCAGCAAATTCAATGTTTGGCTTGGATTATGTCATTTTCAGACCTCATAATGTTTTTGGGGAGAGACAGAATATTGCCGATCGCTATCGCAACGTAATCGGCATTTTTATGAATCAAATGTTACAGCGACAGCCATTGACAATATTCGGCAATGGTGAGCAGTCAAGAGCATTCAGCTACATTGACGAATTAGCTCCAATCATAGCGCAATCTGTCCAGAATGAAAGTGCCAAAAACCAAATCTTCAATATTGGAGATGATACCCCAGTTGATTTGAATCAGCTAGTCACAGCTTTGCAAGAAGTGACAAACACAAACAGCGAAGTAATTTATTACCCAGAAAGAAATGAAGTGACCCACGCCTATGCCGATCACTCAAAATTGAGAGAAGCCTTCGGTCTAAACGCATCTGAAACACCATTCAAAACTGGCCTGAAAAACATGTGGAATTGGGTTCAAATACATGGTGCACAGGCTACATCAAACTTCGAAGCTATCGAACTCACTAAAAACCTACCGGCTAGTTGGAAAAAGAAAGAATGAATACTTCTACCCCTCTCGTTTCCATCATTATGGCGACCAAGGACACAGCACCCTATCTGGTTGACTGTCTTGATTCTATCCTAGCCCAGACATACACGAACTGGGAACTCATTGCCATTAATGATCATTCCACCGATGAAACACCAGAAATACTCGCACAATACGCGGCCAAAGATCCACGGGTCAAAGTATTCCATAGCGATCGGCCAAAGCTTATCCCTACCCTAAAATATGGTTATCAGTTTGCCGAAGGTGAGCTCATTAACCGAATGGACTCGGATGATAAAATGCCTCATGATAAGTTAGAAGTCCTAGTGACCGAATGGTTGAAATATGGCAAAGGAACAATCATAGCTGGAGGTACAGCACATTTTGTTGACGAAGGCGAAGTTGGTGGTGGCTTTCTTCGATATGAAGAATGGCTAAATGATGTCGCCAAAAACAACAAGCATTACCAAGAGATATACAAAGAATGTGTAATCCCATCCCACTGTTGGATTATTCATAAAGAAGACTTCGAAATGGTCGATGGATTTAACCCAGAGGTTTATCCTGAAGACTATGATTTATGCTTTAGGTTCTACCAAAATGGATTAAAGGTTGTCGGTATCGACAAGATACTTCATCATTGGAGAGATCGATCTAATCGCATTTCACGCACTTGGGAGGAGTATAAAGACAACCGTTATTTCGATATGAAGCTGAGGTACTTCTACCAAATAGATCGAGACTATTCACGTCCCTTAGTGCTTTGGGGTACCGGCAGAAATGGTAAAGACATGGCCAGGTTACTACTGGAAAGGGGTGATACTTTCCATTGGGTTTCGGATAGTGAACGGAAGATTGGCGTAGATATCTACGGGGTTATCACTGAGCATTTTGACAACATTAAACAGCTTGAAGACCCGCAGATCATGATTGTTGTAGCATCTCCGGATGGAAAACAGGATATTAAAGTGTACTTAGAATCCACAAACAAAGAGCCCGTGATCGATTATTGGTTCTTTGCTTAACCACAACGTTTATTAAGAAATTTGAATACAAGTTGCTTACTATCAATGCATCAGATTTGGGGAAAGAAACTTTTCAAGTTGAATTAAATGACAAATTTCAAGACTGGGGAGAACAGGGCTGGGATTTAGTGAAAATGGAACCGCTGAATCAAGGCAGCCACTATAGGAATGGCTCCAACACTAAAGCCTTCTTAGTCGTTTTTAAAAGGGATAAACTAGCCTAGTAAAATGAGTAACAAGAGTAGAGATCATAATAAAAAATGGCTTATCACGCGGCTTAAGACCTCTGGTAGTAAGAAGAAGTATGTAGAGTCTGGTGACTATGCCACTACACGAAATTCAAAAAAACAGAAACACATTGAAGACCTTCCCAAATACGAAGGTATGGGACAAGCAAGAAAGTTTTTCAATAGCCGAGTAAACTATGGGCTACTCATCCGCTTCTTAAGAGGTAGAATTGGGGACAATTGGGACGAAGTTCACCATGAAATTATAGAACGTATTCCGAGCAATCTCTCCGAGTATAGAATGTGTGTAGAGTGGTTTGTGGCCGACCTCGTGGAAGAAGAGGAAAATGAACTCTTTGACAAACGAGATCAACGCTACTTAAAATTAGATCCGGACGAACGAGCCGATCCAGACTATTATACATTCAAAGAATTCTATGTTGATCCAGAAACGAATAAGCTTTGCAAAATAGCTGATGCACCATCTAACAAGTATGTAAAAGGATTGACTAAAGACGAATTACGAGAATTTCGCGAGTGCCAGCAACAACTGAGGTTAGAAGCAAGACAAAAGAAAAAGGAGCATACGATTACGGTTTCTGAAGCGATGAAACAAAAAGAGCAGCCCTAGGACTGCTCTTTTATATTTTCTCTGATTAAGCTCTTCTTATCTCCTTCTTCTAATTTGTTGTGCAGGGAATACTACAGGTGATTCATTGCCGTCTTTGCCAACAGCTGCGACACCAAAGTAATAGTTATCGATAACGATACCTTCTAATGTGTGCTCATTGACTCCAGATACATATTTGAAGTTATCCCAAGTAGGAGAAGTAGTCAATCTCCAATAAAGCTTATATCCAGCAATATTTGGATCATCAGTTTCTGCCCATTGCAAGGTAGTGGAAGGTCTTACAGCACCACCAATTCTCACATCCTTAGGTGCAGGTGGTGCCCACGCTAATCCTGCCATCGCAATAGCATTCACAGCAGTTAATTTCTTAGCATATGGAAAGTTGACGGCTTCGATCACATCGCCATACTTGATGCCATTCTCTTCTCTAATGTCTTGATGTTGTTGCGTGTAGTTTTCATGAGCTTCCATTATTCTGACGCCTGCAAAACCAAGATCATTGAATGGCCTATGGTGTCCCCCTCTACCGAAACGGTCCAAGCGATAAATCATCATTGGATTCATTTCTGGCATATAGGTCTTCACTTGTCCATGAATATATCTCGCTAACTGACGTGAAATACCATCTACCTCGCCACCGGCAAACCTTCTCGCTCCACGTTGTCTATCCGTTTCATTGGCAGGAGTTGGCTCTGAGAAGATTCTAAAAGTGCGATTGTCAATCACTCCGTCAACACCTTCAATATTTCCAATCATATCGTTGTTCAGTATGCCGATCATTTCCCATTTATTGTCCTGCGCGAACTTTGCCAAGCCTCTACCTCCAAATAGGCCTTGTTCCTCTCCTGAAAGCCCGACAAAGGCTACGCTATGCTTAAACTTATACTTAGACATCACACGAGCCGCTTCAATCGCCCCTGCCATACCGGAAGCATTATCATTAGCGCCAGGTGCATCAATTTCGAAATTCATAGTATTTGATGCCCTAGAATCAATATCTCCAGACATCATTACATAAGAGTTAGGGTAATCTGTGCCGCGTAAGACAGCCACAACATTCACAATCCATGCGCTATGAGGTACTCGACTCCCTTCCGTTTTTTCAACAAAGTCTTTTTGATAGAAGACTTCTAAGCAGCCACCGCATTCTTGAGAGATCTTTTCGAACTCTGCCTTTATCCATCTACGGGCGGCACCAATACCTCTTGTTTCAGATACGGTATCTGAGAAAGTATTTCGTGTACCAAAATTAGCTAGTTTCCGAATATCTGCCTCGATGCGCTCAGCCGAAGTAGCATTTACAATGTCGTAAATTCTTGTATCAATCTGTGGTGGAGCCTGTTGGGCACTCACTGGTTGAAAGAAGACCATAAGGCCTACTAAACACAGTGTCTTAAAGACTTTTTTCATAAATGTTTAAGGTTATCTCAGTGTTTAAAAATATGAAAGATTCACTCACGCTGAAATGGATAAGTGATGGGTGGGTTTTATTTTTTTGTATAGGGGTTTGTACGCCTTGAAGTGTATATCAATTACAATCTATAGAAAAAAAAGAATATTTTCTTTTAAGTGTAACAAACTTGGCACATTGATTGTCGTATAAGAAGAGTAAGTAGAAAGAACGGATAATGAAAAAGAAAACACTTTTAATCACAGCAGCAGCAGTAATTGCCACGGGTCTCGGTATTTACAGTATTGCGGGTAAAAAAATCGAATTGCCAAAGAAAAAGGCAACTGCGAAATAATTAAACTTTAGTCAGTTTAGATACTCGTTAAATACTGTTAAGTTCTAGTGCCTCGGTGACACCGGGGCTTTTTAGTGTCTAAACTTTGTTAATTTAGCGTCAGAATTTTGCACATGAAGAAAGTACTTCTCTTTTGCTTTTTGTCTACTCTTGGCACTTTAAGCATTACAGCCCAAACACGACCTGAAGACCCTAGGCTCTTTATCGACTCGGCAATTGTCCTTATGGATCAAGAAAAATATGTAGAAGCAGATGGCTATTTTATGAACGCCCTTAACAGGATTGATGTACTCCCCGCAGACTTCTGTTTTTACTTCGGTAAAAACTCTCTCTTTCTAAAGAAATACACACAGAGCATCGATTGGCTGAATAAATATCTTGAACTAAAAGGTAGCCGAGGACAGTACTCTAAAGAAACACTCATACTGCTGGAAAAGTCAGAAGAAGGTTTTAGACAGAATAGAGGTATCACCTCTTCAGCAGACGTGAATAGTAAGTTCTTCTATCGAAACACCATCAGCTGTGATGATGCCAAACCAATCATTTGTCCTGTTTGTAAAGGGGATGACATAATCATTACGAAAGACCGTCTAGGTGAAAAGCTTTATCAGCAATGTCCCTACTCCAATAATGGTGTGCTGACTTGTTCTGAATTCAACCTACTGATTCAGGGTATCCTAAAGCCGAAAAACAAGTGATTCATGAAGTAGTAAGCCTTGTCAACACTTTTTGAATAAGGTGCTCTACAGCAGCCTCATGATTTTCAGAAAACTCCTTACGTGCCCTGTTCGCAATTAAAGCATTCAGGCTAACCATCTGGTGTCCTAATAGTGCAGCCATTGCGTAGTAACCAGCTGTTTCCATTTCAAGGTTTGTAAACCGGCCAAACGGAGTATCCATGGCAGCCAGCCGATCTACTAGTCCGTCTACTCTAGGCTTCAGCCTGATATGTCGGCCTTGTGGAGCATAAAATCCGGGGGCAGTTACTGTCACACCTTTATAAAAATCGTCATTGAACACCTTCAGTAAAGATGCTGATGCTTGCGCAAAATACGGATCAAAAGTCAACCCAAGCGCTGACTTCAATTGCCTCATTAACCTTTCGGTCTCATCATCACTCTCCCATTGATAAAAGCTCATCAACGTATCTAAACCTAGGGCTGCAGTAGAAACTAGGTGTGCATCAATAGGAATATATTCTTGTAAACAACCCGAGGTTCCTATTCGGATAATGCGAAGGCTTTTCAAATCCTTCTTGATCATTCTAGTCTGTAAATCAACATTAACCAAAGCATCGAGTTCAGTCATCACTAGCTCTACATTATCAGTACCCATACCCGAGCTGATCACGGAAAACCGATGTCCTCCTATTGTACCCGTATGCGTTACTAATTCTCGACTATTCACCTGATATTCGATTTTATCGAAGTGACAACTGATTTTTGGTACGCGTTCTGGATCGCCCACTACAATAACCGTATCGGCCACCATTTCGGGTAATAGGTTCAGGTGATAAACACGGCCCTGAGGCGTCAATATTAATTCGGACTCAGGGATTCTTTCGCTCATTTTTGAATTGTTGCCGGTTCGCGTTTAACGCCTTTCAAAGGATTGTAATGGTTCGTATTCTTTTGATAGTAGCCGGTACCGTCATATGGTCTTCTTGAAGGATTCTCACGACATGCATCAGAGCAACACCCATCCATCAACCATCCCGCTTCTTCACTCATGGGAATATGGGCATTACACTCCGGGTTTGCACAATTTACCATACGATCGGTGGGCTCACCGGTAATATGACATTTTGAAAGAATGCTAGGGTTTACATGGTTCACATCTGCCGTAATCCTGTTGTCAAACACGTAACACTTACCTTCAAAATCTTTCCCCTCAGCCTCTATACCGTACTTGATAATTCCTCCGTGAAGTTGATAGACATTCTCAAAGCCTTGCTCTATCAAGTAGGCGCTCGCCTTCTCGCATTTGATTCCACCAGTACAGTAGGTGATTACTTTCTTATCTCTGAGGTGATCGAGCTCCTTCACCTTTTCAGGGAAATCGCGGAAGTTATCAATATCAAGCGTCAAAGCATTTTTGAACTTACCCACATTATGCTCGTAGTTACTGCGCACATCTAAGATAACTGTATCCTCAGGTTGCTCTTCTAATATTGTTTTGAACTGATTTGGCTCAACATACGTCCCTGTTTTCTCTCTTGGATTAAGGTGCCTTAAACTCGAGTGCACTATCTCAGGCTTCACACGCACATGGAGTTTTGCAAATGCCATACGTTCGTGGGCTTCTACCTTGAATTCAGTATCAGAAAAGCGTTGATCTGACTTCACGTAAGCCATGTACTTTTCGCAATCCTCTTTCAAGCCTGAAACGGTGCCATTCAGACCCTCAGGAGAAATGATAATTCTTCCTCTCAGGTTATTTTCAACACAGAATAAATGATGTGCCTCTCTGTATACCTCATAATCCTCGATTTCGGCATAACAGTAATACAATAGTATTGAATATTTTCTTTCCATAACTTCTGCCCTATTGCTTGTAGGGTGATTTGGATTAGTCCTAGCTTCTGGCTTCTGGCTTCTAGCTTCTAGCTTCTAGCTTCTAGCTTCTAGCTTCTAGCTTCTAGCTTCT
>CAYGQO010000006.1:0-213247 GCA_964352205.1 uncultured Roseivirgaceae bacterium | reverse complement strand
TTGCCAGATTTTTATCAAAGCCCTTTGCTGATACAGTAAAGGGCTT
Organism: uncultured Roseivirgaceae bacterium; assembly: GCA_964352205.1. Taxonomy (GTDB): domain Bacteria; phylum Bacteroidota; class Bacteroidia; order Cytophagales; family Cyclobacteriaceae; genus Roseivirga. Next base: position 213,201 of record CAYGQO010000006.1, on the reverse strand, counting down.
TTTTTATACAATAACATAAGAAAACCTCGGGCGCAAAGAAGTCTATAATGAGGGATATGTAGATTAGTGTCTATGCTCCAGCAATACTTAATGCCAAAGAATCCACTTGAAGGTATTGTTGCGCAGTCTGTTTAAGATCTTCAGAGGTAATCATTCTAATAGAAGAGACATATTTACTGTAGAAGGTTTTATCAATTCCCTGAGAGTTTAGCGTTTTGAATTTGTCTATACCTGCAAATGGGGATGAGAAGGAGTTCACAAAAACTCCAATCATATAGTTTTTGACTGTGTCTAGTTCTTCCTGTTGTACTAAGTCAGTCTGTAGCAGCTGAATTTCTTTAAGTACCTCGTCAATTGTCTCTTGCTGATTTTCTTGATTCACATCTGTACCGATCAAAAAGTATCCATCATATAATAACGAATAGAGGTTTGAGTGAATACCATAGGTAAAGCCTTTGTCTTCTCTAATGTTTTTCATTAGACGAGAGCCAAAGAAACCACCCAAAAGTTCATTGAGTACAATAAACTTGAAATAGTCAGTATGGCTTCTGTTGAATAGGCGTTTTCCGAATTTGATAGAACTCTGAACGAATTTCGGGTTCTTGTGTGAGCTGTTTTCTGGTTGGTGTAAGGCGCTTGGGGTGCTTAGTGTTTGAATACTACCTTGAAACTGCCTGAAATATTTTGAAATTAAAAGCTCATAATCACTTGGTAAATCACCAGCAATATAAATATCAAAGTCTTGTGTGTTTGATTCATGAAATCCTAAAATATCATCTGTTGAAACTGATAGGAGTTCTGAACTGATAAGGTGTTTTCCATAGGCATGCTCTGTACCAAAGAGCCCTTTTCTCAAATTAATAGAAGAGATATAGCTACTCTTCTCCATATTAGTTTTGAGTTTGTCAGCTTCTCTATTCTTAAGGTTATCTAGGCTAGAACTTGCAAAAAGTGGTTGATAGACGAGCTCAGATATTAACTGAAGGTTCTCTTCAAAATACTTGGCTAATCCAAAAATGGAGATGGTAGCGTAGTCGAACCCTGGGCTCACTTCAAGAAAGCTTCCAATAGAATCTACTGCTTCGGCTAAATCGGAGCTTGATTTTGACTCAGTTCCTTCATTAAGCATCTTGATAGACAACTGTGATAAGGCCGATGTTTTAGCATATAGTTGACTTCCCTTTGTAAGTAGCTCGATTTTGAATGTGCCAGAACCTTGATCTAAATATGAATGAGTGTTTATACCATTTATCGAAACCGATTTGATCTCTGGTAAACTGATGTCCGACACGGAGTGGACTAAAGGAGGAATAGTACGATCTAAGTACATCGACTAGTTATCGTCAGAGAGGCGCGATAAATCGAGAATAGCTCCGAAACGTAGCGTTTCTGCCAAAGGGTGCTCCTGAAACTGAGGAACTAAATAAGAGAAATTAAACTCTAACTTGTCTACTTTAAAACCTAAACCAGCTGTAAAATATTTTCTATTCCCTTTGTTTCTATGCTCATAGAAATATCCTGCTCTTATCGCTAATGTTTCTTTGTATTCATACTCACCTCCAATAGAGATGGAAACCTCCTGTAGTTCTTCTCTGAAACCACCTGGTGCATCACCAAACGACCCGAACATACCACCAAGTAATGTTTGGTCTCGTTCTGAACCATTAGGCTGTGGTGTCGGTACCATTAGCTTGTTAAAGTCGAGCGCAAAAGTAACTTTGTTATAAGGGTCTAAAAATGAAGATAGCGCGGATCCAATTCTCAGGTTAGTTGGAATAAAATCTTCTTCGTCTGCGCTGTTATATGATATTTTTGCCCCAATGTTACTAATTGATGCACCATAGGACAACTGAGATTGTTTTTGAAAGACCGTAAGTTCTGACTTGTAATAAACGCCAATATCAGCTGCAATACTAGTTCCTGGTTTTGGGTCAGTCACAGGGCTTGTAGTAATGTTTCCTGAAAGGTTGGAGTATATGTACCTGCCAGTAACCCCCACGCTTAGTTGTCTACTTAGTTGCCTTGAATAGGTTGCGGATATGGCAAATTCACGAGGCGTAAAATCGCCTATAGAGTTTCCCGCGCCATCGGTGAGTTGTATGTCTCCTAGATTGAAATATGTCAATGACATTCCTATAGCCTGCTGTTCGTCTAATTTCTTAAAACCAGTGAGATAAGAAACCGACATATCATCCACAAACTTCTTAAGCCAAGGGGTAAAGGTTAGACCAATACCACCACTTTTATTAATGAAAGCAAGCTTGGCTGGGTTCCAAAAGGTAGAGTTAGCATCTGGGTCAGTGGCTGCGCCAACATCACCCATGGCTCCTGAAATTGGGTCTGGTGCTATCAGAAGAAAAGGCACGGCTGTTGTGATAACATTTATGGTCGTATCCTGCCCATTAATGCCTACAGAATTCTGTGCTTGCATTGTAGGGGCAATAAAAAAGGATAGAATCACAAGGGTAAAAATGCTTGCTCTGATATGCATGAAATTTTTGTTCAAAGATAGTATTATATAATTAATTTGAAATAATGAGCTTTTGCCGTTTGACTCCTGATTTCCCACTGGTTTTTGAGTAAATTTTGATGGTATAGATATAGATTCCAGTGTTGAGTTTCTGCCCATTATTATTTATGCCAGACCAAGGAACACTGATGATTTCTTCTGCTCTGAGTATCTCTTTAAAAATAGCGTTTACGGGTTCTCCATTGGTGTTCCTAATTTCAATTCCCACTTCAAGGTTCTCTCCTGACAATAAATGTTTAATCAGAAAATGAGTCTCCTCTCTAAACGGGTTTGGGTTGTTATTTATTACAGTAATGTTCGAACTATTTTCTATTACCATGATCTCCTGGTTCAAGGTTGTAGAATTTCCATGAACATCCCATGCTTTAATCGCGAGTTTATTCGCTCCAATGGCTAAGTCGTTTAGATCGAATAGTAAAGTTCCACTTCTAAAGTCATTCAATTCAGCATTATAAAATTCGTTGAGATTATAACCAATCGAGTCGTTAATGGTCAGGCTAATGTTTTGGCCTAGGCCATTACTTGAAATGTTTATGCCGCTTTCATCAAATAATTTCATGATCAACTGTACATCTGTGCTGTAAGGCCCTTCTATCAATGCTGTGGAATCATTGATGAAAAGTGATATAGTAGGAGGGGTATCATCCGTGTCAAATCCCTCAAATGTTCCGCCAATGATGAAGTCAATAGAAGTGCCTAGCGCATCCTGTTCTTGTGAGTTGTTCATGGCATACATTGTCATTTTACCCTTTCCAAAACTGTAGTCGATATTTTTTGGTACAATGAATTCTAATTCAAACTGGCCATTTTCAATATTTCCAACTCCTCTAAATAGTTCAGAGTCACGTTCTTGATAAATGAAACTTTCGCCATCACTTCCCAGCGTCTGCTTGTTATTTGCCTTGTCAAGAAGGCTAAAGTTTAGTACTCCATTAAAGTTTTGATCTCGTATATCCCCTTCTTTTACTTGCCCTTTGACGATTACCCTTTGCAGCGCTCTAATCGTATCAACTGTTGCCAAAGTAGACTCATTAATTTCCAAAACCTCTATGGTTTGACTCGGATAAGACAAGCGCATGCTCGGATCGCCTAGTAGAATGAAGTTTCGGTTGAGACTGCCTCTTTGACTGTTATTCTTAGTGAATTTGATGATATCACCAAGACGCTGATATTGGCCAGACTCTTTTTTAAGTATTGAGCCATAAAGGGCAAGGTTTAGGTCAAAGTTTGTACTTGAAAAAACAGGCCGCGCAGTTGTAACCATCGATACCGCGCCTCCTATATCCTTGAAGAGTAGGTTTTCAGCACCCGAAAAAGTGTTTGGGTCATCATTCCGTCCAAATTCACAAGTGGCAGTAACTACAAAAGGCAGTGTAAAAGTATTGTTCCACTTTTCCATTAAGTCAAAAGTTAATACCTGCTCTTGCATCCAACCGGACTCGGAGCCATGCCCTGTGAAATTTACAATGAGAGCGCCTTCATTCACCGCATCAATTATCGCCTGTTCTGCAGAAGGTGATGTCTCTCCATTAGGTAGTCTGATTTGTTCGTAGGCATCTAAATATATTTTCTCCACGCTATAATCGCCAAAGGCTGTGTCAACCAGGCGAGATAAAGAATCGGCATCTTTTTGATGTCTGTTGTTGTCGCCATCGTCAGCAATAAAGACCAGTTTACTTCGCCAATCACCGAAGGCTCTCGAGTCGGTTTGGTAAAGAATAATTTTGTCGATTGCACGATTTGCTTGTCTCAAGGTGGTGGCCGGAATTCTGCCGACACCAATATCTAAGCTATGATCACCAAAAGAGGACTCTATCCATTCGCCTTCATCAGTTTCTAAAAAACCGAAATAGTCATCTGACGAATAGGTGAGCAACGGATGGATGGAGTTACGTGATTCGTAAGTAGGTATAAAATTCGAATTGTTTTCAACTCTGTCATTATAATCATAAGAGCCTTTACCGAAGAATAGCAGGTATTTAAGTGCGCCAAGGTCATACTGCCATTTGGCAAAATCACGTAGGGCAGTTACATCTTGTCTGCCAGCGCTAAACTCATTGTAGACCTTGTCCACGGTGGTTACGAGTACGTTCATTTGATCATGAGATCTTCTGAAGTTTGCCAATCGTTCGGCTTGTGGTAAAAAGTCACGGTGTGTGATAATAATGAAGTCAACAGGTGGTGCCCCATGGAGATCTTGATTGCTAATTTCTTCGAATACTGAAGGTTCAGGAAGGCTATTTGGATCGAAGATAACGAACTCTTCCAGTGTGTTAGAGAAAGCCCCAAAACTAATTGTACCGTTGTTTAAAGTGTAGTTTTGAACTTGGCTATTGATGGGGTCAGTCACTTTCCACACTTCCAGGCTAGTATTAACAGAACTTGTTTGGTAGGTAGTTATGGCTTGGTTTAAGGATGCTGAATTCCTTAGAACAATGGGTGACCCATCATAGGTGAGCCGTGTGGGGATGTCCAATAGATAATTATCTAAATACGAAACGGCATTGTTGACACCCTCTTGATTATAAGTTAGGCCTAGGTTTAATACGTTACTGCCGACTGTATTCGTGGAAAGGCTAAAGCTATTGGATCGAATATTTCCTTTAACCCCATATTGTGTATTGGGGATAGCATTGAAATTGAGCTCGCCTATTTTTGTTGTGTTAAGGTTAATGTCAAGACTTGATTGACTGAAGGATTGGGCCAAAGCTGAAATTGAAAGCTTTAGTTCTTGGTTTGGTTGAATGTTGGATATTTCATGGTCAAAGGACCTAGTATTCTGTATGTTAAACTGCTCACCGAACCATTCACGACCTGAGCTGAGTAAGTTCACTTGATCGGTCTCATGAAAAATGAGCTGATTATACCAGTCTAAACTTGGGTGATTGTCCCCCAGGTTATTAAGTGCGGTTACTCTTTTTCCTAGTGTCTCTTTTACGGTGATGAAGTAGTAGTTCCTTTCGGAGTAAAGGTTTTTCTTAACGGTGAAGCTCCTGTTGTTTTCATCGAAGCTAACCTCGTTGATTTCATCTACATAAAACAGGATGTAGTCATTCTCATTAAAAACGCCATCTTCTTCGCCTACAACCTTGATGGCGTTTTCTGAAATGTCAAAGGGGCGATCAATAGAAAGTGGCTGTGGTAGCATTCCACCATTATTTCCAAAAACTGAAATATTGCGTGGGTCTAAATTGGCAGGAGTAAACCCCATTGCATTCAATGCATTATGACCTATTCGATACACTCCTGGCGTTTCGAATTCTATTTTTACCCACCTACCAGTACTTAGAACGCTCGAAGTCTGTGCGAAAGATTGAGCTGTCAATAGTAGACAGCATAGGGTTGCTATGGTTGATTTTAGTCTAGACAATTTGCTTCTAAAAGCGATCCCGAAAGATAACGATAATTAGGTGTTACTATTGGAAGGAATAGCTTTGAAATAACCTATTAAAGACAAAATGATGTAAATAGAAATAATATATGGTGCCGAATCAAATTGGAAAAGCACTATTAGAATGAGCGAAGAGAATATGAGGGTATATCTAGCCCAGTTATCAATAATATTAAAATTGCTGAACTTGAATGAGATCATTCTGAACGGTGATACCATTAGAAAAGAGAAGAAGACGGCTATTGATAGTATACCGAATGTATTGTTCGAAAAGTACGTACCAAACCAACTTGTTTGATCATAAAGAATAATGGGAATTACTGATGCAAAGAGGCCATGAGCGGTCGTAGAGATACCTTTGAAACTAGTCGTCTGAGAGGAGTCAGTATTGAAAATGGCTAATCGAATGGCAGAACATATGGGCACTAAAAGCAATAGTATACCCCAATCCTCAAGCCCAACATAACGGGCATAAATGAATGTTGGCAATACTCCGAAGGTGATAAGGTCGGCCAAGGAGTCTAGTTGCACTCCGAAGTTTGACGCTACTTTTAATTTCCTAGCGAGCATTCCGTCAAAAAGGTCGAAGAAGGCAGCGGCAAACACATAATAATGAATGTTCGGTGCGCTTGTGGGGTCTCCTGTAAGTATAGCATGTATACCCAGCACCCCCAATGATAGATTGAGTACTGTAAATAGGTTAGGTATGTTCTTTCTTATCCAGTTCATCTATCGGATAGCGCAAAACGGGTTAGATGCTTTTTCTTTCCCAATAGTAGTCGTTTCCCCATGTCCAGAGTAGACGGTGGTGTCATCATCAAACTTGAAAAACTCATTGTGAATACTCTCTATTAAGGTATCTGAATCGCCACCAGGAAGATCGGTTCTGCCGATGCTGCCATCGAAGAGCACGTCTCCACCAATAATAAATCTATCTTCTTTATTAAAAAAAGCAATGTGACCGGGCGCATGACCAGGTACAAATAATATGCTCAGGGTGGACTTACCAAAATTGATAAGATCCTCAGTAGTCAATAATTTGTCAGGTTCGGCAGCTCTATAATTTTGGAAACCATAATTAGGGGCGTAAGCAGCCACAGACCTCAAAGTATCCAAGTCTTCTTTACCTATCCAAAGCGGAGCTTTAAAGTGTTCTTTAGCAAAGGAATTCCCTAATACATGATCAATATGGCCATGGGTATTAAGAATTAGTTTTACACTCAGCTTGTTACTTTCAATGAATGCAATCAGCTCTTGCTGTTCTCTGGGATCGTAACAACCAGGGTCAATGATAACGGCTTCTTTCGTTTCGTCATAGACCACATATGTGTTCTCCATGAATGGGTTAAAGGTGAAGGCTTTTACCTGCATAGTAGAAATTGATATAAGCGTTAAATTTCATTTAATAAACCGCATTTATCAAAAATACTTCATTTAATTTCGTCCCATGCAGGTGGATTATTTGATAGTTGGACAAGGACTAGCGGGCACGATTTTTTCTGATCACGTTTTTCAGTCGGGTAAAACTGCCATTGTTATAGATGATCCTACCATATCAAATTCGTCAAAGGTTGCTGCAGGATTGTATAATCCGATTACCGGCCGAAAACTTGTGAAGACATGGAATTGCGATAAGCTATTCGACTACCTAACACCCTATTATAAGTCACTTCAAGAGCGATTAGGCAAAGAGTTTTTAGTTGAGATGCCTATTTATAGGCCCTTTCCATCCATGGAAGAATTAAACGAATGGATGGGCAAAAGTGCTGATTCTATTTATCAGCCATACATAAAGGAGATTAAAACTCAACCGGCTTTTGACAATGATATTAGAAATAAATTTGGAGGCTTGTTGCTCAATCAGTGTGGTTATGTTAATACGCACAAGCTGATTGAACATTACAGACAGTATTTGCAAGAAAATGCATCTTTTTACCAAGATCGATTTGACCATAGCCTACTTGAAATTGATGAAACGGGTGTCGTTTACAAAGATATCAAAGCAAGGCAAGTAGTTTTCTGTGACGGAAGAGGTGTTCAGAATAATCCATACTTTGATTGGTTGCCACTTAAACCGGTTAAGGGTGAGCTACTGTATATCAAAACGAGTGCTGTTTTTGATGTCATCTATAATAAAGGAGTATTTGTAATTCCGCTTTCTGATGGTATTTGTAAGGTAGGCGCCACTTATGACAACAGAAACTTGGAAGAGGTTATAACTTCTGAGGCCAAAAACGAGTTAATTAAGAAGTTCAAAGAGCTTGTGAAATTCGACTTCGAGGTGGTTGATCAGAAAGTAGGTGTTCGGCCTGCTACAAAGGATAGAAAGCCTTTTGTGGGTCGCCACCCTGAACATAAAAGCCTTGTGATTTTTAATGGACTCGGAGCAAAGGGTGTTTCTTTAGCGCCATTTTACGCTAAACAACTGCTGACTCATTTAGAACATGGGCATGAATTGGATAAAGAGGTCAATATTGAGCGCTTTTTTTCGTTATTTTTATAATTCTTATAGGATCGTCACTTCTTATGAATAAAGCCGTAATACGACTGTTAGCATCTTGTATGCTACTCATCTGCGTTTTATCAAATCAAACCCTAAATGCACAGGCTTTTAAGGAGGAGTTTGGCAAAAACAGGGTCCAGTACAAATCGTTTAATTGGAACTACTACAGCTCAGAGCATTTTGAAGTATACTACTATAGTCAAGGAGAGCCATTGGCTAAAATGACTATAGAGTACCTAGAGTCAAAGTATAGCAGAATTACAGAAACCATAGGTTACTTCCCCCTTTCCAAGACACGGGTATTTTTATACAACTCAGTCACAGACAAACAACAAAGTAATGTAGGATTGAGAGGAAGAGATTTCACAGTTGGAGGGGAGACCAACTTCATTAAGTCACAGGTGGAAATCGCAGGAACAGGTGACTTGGCAACTTTCAAACAGAAGCTCATCTTTTCTATGGCGGATACCTTTATACAAGAGATGTTGTATGGTGGAAGTATTGCAGAGATGTTTCAAAGTTCAATAACCTCTCCACTTCCCATTTGGTTTACAGGAGGAGTTTCTCGGTTCATTGCGAATGGTTGGACGAAAGAGTCTGATGATGCAGTAAGAGATTTCATTGCGAATAATAAGCAAAACCGCTTTAATAAATTGACGCCTCAAATGAGTGTCTTAGTAGGGGAGTCAATTTGGAATTATATTAATCAGCGACATGGGCAGCGTAGGATTTCGAGTATTTTAAACCTTACTAGAATAATCAGGAATGAAGAGAATAGCATTGAAAGGACCATTGGTATTCCATTTAAAACCTTCCTAGAAAACTGGAGAAGTTTTTACAGTAACGGGAATGCTGCTATCTATCAAGATACTGAAACACCTAACCCTGATTTTATTATCAGCGGGGCGAACAGGAAAGAAGCCATCTTTACAGATTTAAGCTTTAGTCCTAATGGTGATTATTTGGCTTTTGCCCAATCTAATGATGGTAAGTTTCAGGTAGATGTGGTGAATATGACCACCCAGAGAACGTCAACAATTTATCAAGATGGCTTAAGGTTAATCGATCAAGAAGTAGACAAGTCTCTTCCATTGTTAAGTTGGGCAGACTCCACTACTCTAGGTATCGTTTATGCTGAAGAAGGGAGTAATATTTTGGCTGTTAAGAGAATAGGTGTAAAAGGAGAGCAGAAGTTGGTGATTCCACTCCTCTCAAATATTCAAAGCTTTGAATTTAAGGATGGAGGAAGACAAGCCGTAATGACAGGCGATATTAATGGTATCAGTGATGCTTTCCTTTATAATTTGGTTAGAGGACAAGTAAGAAGAATTACCAATGATAGGTTTGATGATAGGGATATCACGTATATACCGGGAACCAATGAAGTGATTTTCAGCTCTAATAGACCTACAGATAGTGTATTTGTGACTGGACCAGATAATCTGGAAAAAGTCGAGGATTATCAATTCAATATTTATTCTTATGACTTAGATTACCCTGATAGTTCTTTCAGTAAAGTCACAAATGCATTGGCTAGAAATGTAAGTCCTTTCTCTCCGAACGGAACGGATATTTACTACTTAAGTGACCAACAAGGAATACATAACTTGTTTAGGTTTAGCCTAAGTGACTCGATCACTTCGCAGGTCAGTAATTTTTCACTTGGGATCAAGGATTACACTTTTGATAAGAATAATCAAAGACTAGCCTATATCTCTATCACCGATGGTAGAGAGGCTATATTCTTTCAAAGTTTTGATGGGCTGACTTCTAAATTTAGTGCGGTTACACCAAGAAGGGCTTTAGAAATATCATGGATAGTGGCAGAGCTTAGAAAATCAAGAATCGCTTCGGATCCAAGTCTAATTGATTCAATTCAAAATAGCATAGCGTTTGAGCCGATTAAACCTGCGGAACAAAAACTCGATTCGCTTAAAAAGGGTGCTATTGACACAGATAACTATCAATTCAATAGAGAATCGAAAGTTGATACAAAAGATTATCAGTTTGAAAAGCCTACGGAGAATCCTGCGCCATCAGGTAGAGGCTTTTTGAGTATTTATCAAAACGCAAGTGAAGAAGAAGGAATACAAGGCCCAGAAGTTTACCAAAATCGTTTTCAAACGGATAATATAGTGACCACGTTTTTGATTGATGAACTCAGATCTATCTCTCAACTATTTGAAATTCAGATGAACGACTACTTAGAGAATCATAGGTTGTCCGGTGGTTTGCTCGTACCAATGAGCTTTAATCAAGGGTATGATGTGTATGCGGAATATGAATACTTAAAGCATCGAATTGACGCGAAGGCTCGCTATTCCAGACAGTCCATTATTACTATTAATCGCGCTAACTTTCTTGATCAAAGGTTTAATCTGGACCGGTTTGAGTTAGGTTTTAGCTACCCGATAAATCAATTATTGAGAATTGACGCAAACCCTTTCTTCACACAAACTAGGTTCATTGATAGGGATTTCCTTTTGTTAAGACCTAATGCAGGGATTAACATTGGTAGAATTAATGAAGAAGCGAATCAGTCAGCTTCTTACCTGGGACTTACATCTACCTTGGTTTTCGATAATAGTGTGGTGGTAGGAACTAATCTTCACGAAGGAACGCGTGCCAAGCTAACATTTGAAACGCATGGAGGCTTAGGGTCGGGGGGTAGTTTTAACAACCTTGAATTGGATGTGCGACATTATCAAAAAATCAATAAGGCTGTTTATTTGGCCGCAAGATTCTATTATGGTTCTTATTTCGGTAATGCACCCAAGCGATATTATTTAGGCGGCATAGACAATTGGGCGTTTAATAGTACAGAAGTTGGCGATCCTTTGACTGATGACTTGGCTTTTCAACCACTTATTACATCAATAACCAGTAATACCGGTGTAAACCCAAATAAGAGTGATATTCTATTTAATCAATTTGTTAACCTCAGGGGATACAGTTACAATACCTTCCAAGGAAGAAACGTAATGACTTTCTCTGGTGAAGTTCGTTTCCCCGTGAATGAATTGTTAAAGAACAGCGAGTTGAAGTCGAGTTTTTTGAGAAACCTTCAGGTTTTAGCCTTTTACGATATCGGTTCTTCTTGGGATGACTTATCTCCTTTTCAAGACGAAAACAATCAGAATACAGAAGAAATTAGAGCTGATGGTTCACCATTTTCAGCTGTCATCAATAACTTCAGCAATCCTTGGCTACAAACCACCGGGGTAGGAGTGAGAACGATGTTCCTTGGGTTTTTCTCTCGATTGGATTTTTCATTCCCAATTCGAAACTTTGAAGTGCTCAGCCCTACTTTCCAGTTGTCCGTAGGCTATGATTTTTAATTAGGTTTTATTAACGGCTTAATTCGTCTATTTTTACGCCTTAGACCTAATAAATATGCTAAGATCAATGACCGGCTTTGGCCGATCCAAAGGCCAAGAGAATGGTTACAATGTGACGGTTGAAGTCAAATCGTTAAACTCTAAATTCTTAGACGCTCAAATTAGAATACCAAAGAATTTTCTTGACAAGGAACTGGAGATTAGAAGCCAACTGGCGAAACACCTCAATAGAGGAAAGGTGAGTTTGTCTATTGACCTAGTTAATGAAGAGGGGGGTGTTGACGCGCTACAAGTGAATCAAACGTTGTTCAAAACTTATTATACAGAGTTTGAAGGACTTGCTGAGGCAGTTGGTGCGTCTAAAGATGATATATTCAGAATCGCATTGCATAGTCCAGAGGTGATCATTCCTCAGGTTACTGATGAAGATTTACTGAAAAACCAATGGCAGTTTGTTCAACAGCATTTTGTTAAAGCAATCAAGGCTTTAGACGAGTTTAGACTACAGGAGGGTGCTACCTTAGAAAAAGAGTTGAAGAATTACATAGCCAACATTGGTGGATACCTGAAGGAAATCGAGGTCCATGATCCGGATAGAGTGACTGTAGTAAAGGAACGAATTCAAAAGCATCAAGACGAGCTTTCTTCTTCTGATAGTTTTGATGAAAACCGTTTCGAACAAGAGATGATTTACTACATGGAGAAGTTTGATATCAGTGAGGAGATTGTCCGTTTGACGAATCACCTATCTTATTTTAATGAGGTGATCGCTGAGGAAGACTCTCAAGGCAAAAAATTAGGATTTATATCTCAGGAAATTGGTAGAGAAATCAATACGATCGGCTCGAAAGCGAATTATGCGCCAGTACAGAAACTAGTGGTTTGTATGAAGGACGAACTGGAAAAGATTAAAGAGCAGTTGTTAAACATTATATAAAAAAGAGAGCCGTGAGGCTCCCTTTTTTATTTGAGTTTGAAGGTAATGAATAAGCTCATTGGAGATTTAACGGCAACACCCCGCTGTTTTCCGGGATTCCATTTTGGAGAGTTCGTTAATACTCTAATAGCTTCTTCATCGCATCCGCCACCAATGCCCCGCACTACCTCTATGTTGGAAAGGTTGCCCTCAGTATCCACATAAAAGCTTAAGTAGACTCTGCCCTCTATGCCAGAACGCTTGGCCATTTTTGGATACTTAAAATTGCTTTTCAAGTACTTACGCCAAGCTTCATTACCTCCAGGGAATGAAGCTTGCTCCTCTACGACCAAAAATTCTGTCACTATCGCCTCTGGCGGTATTGGCGCAAAGGTATCTTCGATCATGGTGATGTCCTCAATAGGGTCTTGTATCAGCTCCAACGTGGGTTTTACATTGATGATAGGGACTTCTGTAGTAATTACTTTAGGAGGTGCTTTTGGTTTTAGTTTCTCTTTTTCACGAGGCTCCTCAAATTCAGTGATTGGAATTACAGGTAAGTAAGCATCAAATGGTGGTGGTGGATCATATGGTATAACAGGTTGATAACTCGATCTAATATTAAAGGTCATTGATACCAGAAATGTACTCAACAAAAGGCCAACCGCTAACAGCAGCGTTCTGTGCTGATTAAAATCAATGTTCTTGTTCTTTTTGACTTCCATAAACTAATATTTTAGTTATAACAATGAAAAAAATATGCTATCTCAGACTGAAAACAACGCGGATGTTCATACGTGATTTGACAGGTCTACCGCGTTGTTTACCGGGGTTCCATGTTGGGGATAAGCCAAGTACTCTGATGGCTTCTTCGTCACAACCACCACCAACTTCTCTAATGACTTCAATATCTGATAGTATGCCTTGTCGGTCTACTATGAAGGATAGCATAACGGTGCCACTGATACCCATTTTCTTGGCTTTCTTAGGGTACTTCAGGTTCTTCCTGAGGAATTTGACCCAGGCTTCTTTGCCGCCAGGAAAAGAGGCTTCTTCCTCAACAAATATGACAACACGGTCATAATCTTCTTCCTCGGCCTCAGGCTCAAAGTAAACGTCTTGAATTTCGGTATCCTCTGTTAAAGTGATGTCTAGGTCGAATTCAATTTCAGTTTCAATTTCTTCCTCATCGGGTATGTCAATGATTTTGAAATGCTTAATCTTTGGAAGTTCAGGAGGGGGCTGTACTGTAGGGGGGATATCCATCAAATCAGGGAAGTCATCTTGAAGGAGCCCAAGGTCCATGAGCTCTCCAATCTCTCTACTCTTCCACTCAAAGGCGGTAATTATAATGGATAGGCTTAAAAGAAGGCCTATAGCCATAAATAGGTGCGATTTGGACCTGATATCGGCATGAGGTGTTTTTTTGTTTTCCATGAAATTAAAAGTTAGTTAAACAACTAAATATATAGTTATATAATTCAAAATAAAGACCCAACTCAGTGGGTCTTTATTATAATTACTTAAGTCTAAATACGATTCTTAGGGTCATACGCTGGATAACAGCCTTACCTCTTTGCTTACCTGGTGTCCACTTTGGAGACGATTTCAGCACTCTGATAGCTTCTTCATCGCATCCACCGCCAACTTCACGGATCACTTCAATATCTGAAATAGAACCTGTTCTGTCTACTATGAACGAAAGGTATACATTACCTTCAATACCCATTCTTTTCGCTTGTTTTGGGTATTTCAAGTTTTTCTTAAGAAACTTGTTCCAAGCAGTGGAACCACCTGGGAAAGCTGCATCTTCTTCTACTACTAAGAATACTTTATCAGCCTCTTCTTCTTCTGGTTCTTCCTCGAAGACGATTTCTTCTACTTCAGTCTCTTCTGTAATTTCTACATCAAGATCGATTTCGATTTCTTCCTCGATTTCTTCTTCATCAGGAATCTCAATGATTTGAGGTTGTTTCACTGGTGGAGGTGGTGGAGGTGGTTGTTCCGTAGGAGGGATTTCAGTTAATTCTTCAAAATCGTCATCTGCCATTCCCAAATCCATTAATTCACCTTCATCGTATTGCTTATACTCAAAGGCCATTAATGTAATTCCGAGGCTGACAATCAGACCTACCATGATAAACATGGTTGACTTCTTGTTAACGTCCGCTTGCGGAGTCTTTTTGGCTTCCATAATTCTCGGGTTAGATTTTAAAACTATAAAATTAGTTTATAAATCGCAAACTTATTTTTGTTAAATATATAAAAAACTAATACACCAAAAATAGCTCCGGTAACATTTGCTAATAAATCGTACAAATCTGTTGATCTACCGGGGGAATATTTTTGCAAAAGTTCTAATCCGCCACTATAAACTATGCTTATAGTTAACGACCAAGTCATTAAAGATATTTTAGTTTTTCCAAAGAGTGCGGTTTTATTTGCTCCAAAAAGTAAAAGCCCACTCAGTGTTCCGAAAACACCTATATGGGCTAATTTATCATATGAGAACAAATTATTGTCTGGGAATGATTCACCGGGAAGTAGCATTAAAAAGGCTAGTATTATCGCCCACAGTATTGAGGGCGCCATATATAACCACCGTTGCTTCTTCATTCAGCTTTTATCCTCCAATGTGAGACTGATATGTTTCAGCAGACATAAGGTTTTCAAGTTCGGATGGATCGCTCATTTTGATCTTTATCATCCAGCCATCTTCATAAGGGCTTGAGTTGACAGTTTCTGGGCTGTCTTCCAGGTTTTCATTTACCTGCATTACTTCGCCAGACAATGGCATGAAGAGGTCCGAAACGGTTTTTACGGCTTCTACTGTGCCAAATACTTCACTCGCATCAAAGCTTTCGCCTTCCGTTTCTATTTCAACATAAACAATGTCACCTAATTCGCCTTGGGCGAAGTCAGTGATCCCAACGGTAGCAACGTCACCGTCTACTTTGATCCACTCGTGGTCTTCAGTGTATTTTAATTCTTCAGGTATATTCATATTCTGGATTTTCTAGCGCTTCAAAAATACATGCTTTCCTGACAATTGCAGAATTATTGAGACAAATTGAATCGAATTCTACCACCGAAGGAAGTCCGCGCATTTAAGAAGCTAGTTGACACTCTAGGATCGTTAACGTTTCTATCAAAATAGAGGGTTAACTGAAGGGCTTCGTTAATATAATAATCTAAGGTTGGACTCAGCCTAAATATCCTAATTCCATCCGTGACAATTGTTGCTTCGCCAATTCGTCTTTGAACGGTTTTGCGATCGCTTACCGTTAGCTGCATATTAAACCTTAGTTCATTCGGCAAACTCTCTTTACGACCATTAATTCTGAACGGGATTTTAACACCCGTTTTGGCAAAGCCTACGTTTAGTTGTAAAGCATTTGAAGTGAGTTCCGTTACTTGAATGTTGGATAGGTTTAAAGCAATATTTCTTTCTCGCGAGTAATCAAATCCTAAATCCCAGTTACTCTTTGTTTTAACCGTTAGCCCTATGAAGGGCGACATAGTTTCTGAGAGTACGACTTGCTGTGCCAAGTAAACTGGTACCAATGCACCATTTTCGTTGAACTGATCGGCAAGGCCTGCATCGGCAACGCTATTGTCTAAGGTGAGCCCGATTGTATACAGCGGGGAGTTTACATAGTTACTCACGTTGTATCGACTGGCATAGGCATGTGAGACAGTAATATTTGTGAATACTTCACTTAAGGCTTTAATTTTCGAAAGTCCTCTGTAATTCAGGCTCCAATTCGGCACTGGGAATTTAGGAAAGGGGCTGGTGTCAGCACTTTCGGGATCTTGACCACTATAAGCAGCAACAAAAGCTGGGATCACTACTTCTTGTGAATTCAATTCATAATTGCCGGCATCATTTGTAGCGTCTAGTCTACCTTTTAAAACCGATCTAAAACCTTCGAAGTTTGCGAAAAGCGGAGATTCGTTGTCTGAGTTATCCTTTTTGAAAGCTGTTCTGAGCATATTGAAAGAGATGTCGTATGTCCCGGATCTGTTTGGGTTGACACTTATAAATGAGTCACTATCCGTATCATTCCTAAAGATTTCTTGATAGTTCTCGGTGAAAGACTTTCGGCCAGTGAGGTTGATTCGGAAATCGGTAAAGGGTTCTAGGGCTGCATTGTACGAGAAAACTACGGTTTTATTTTGCCCGAAAGGTGTAGATAGAAACTCACTAGGGGCGTACTGCCCATTTCTAGCCAGTCTATTTCTAATTGAGGCATCTTGGCTACCAGTTATAAAGCCTATTCCTGGGTTATCAAAGTTTTCGTCAAGACCGAATAGGAAAACGTCAGGCATATAGCCGGGTAAAATTGTTCCTTCGGATTTATCGTAAGTAAAGTCTATACTTCTAATGGACATGAGTGTTCTAAGAGCGGCTTTAACCAGTGGGTTGTCTGTAATTGGCTTTTTTACTTTAACACTGTCTGGGACAGTATTACTAGGCCTAGCGCGTGTTCTACTTCTCTGAGGAGAGTTGATTTTCTTTAAAACACCAATATTGTTATAGAGACTCACTAGGTCAAGTTTTCCCGTAAGCCCAATAATACGTGTGTTATTGGCTGTATTTCCAAGCGTATCTCGTTGGCCTATGGCTCCGGCTTGCCAATTAAAAGTGGCGTTATAGGTGAGGTCTGTGCTAATCCATTCTGTGATTGGAATCTTGTCGAAGGGTAGGGTGTAGGTGGCTCTTATATTGTGATTAAAATCCTTAATCCTTCCAAAGCTTCTTAAGTTACTCCAGACAGAGTCTCGTTTAGCTTCTGTGTCAATATCACCTTCGGGCTCATCTATAATGGCTCTTGCAGTGGCGCTGTAGTCTAAGGTTATCCTTTCGGCAATGTTCCAGTTCACAGCATAGGATCTATCCATAGTGAAAGACTTTTCAAAGTAAGGGTCTATTCCTTCTATGCCCAAGTCTGCATTTCTCAGCTGAGTTCTTAAAAAGCTTCTATTTAAGTTGGCATTAACTACAATGGAATTTGGAATGGGGTTGAAGTTAAAGTCCTTGATGATTCTTAACCATTTTGAGTCTAGTGCGCTTACATTTTTAAAGGGTTGTATGCTAATTTCTTTAGGTTGATAAGCGTATGTAATGGCTCCTCTATAGTTCTTGAAATCATAGGAAGCAGTATTGATATTACTTCGCTCCACCTCATTGTAGGCATAGGTAAAGCTAAAGTTTTCAATATCTAATGGTAAAGGTGCCTTGTCGGTTGTTCTTTTCTTTCTGACGTTAGAAAAGTTTAAACTCCGTCTGTTAGAGAGGTCAACTACTTTATTAAAATAGTCGTCACGTTCAGTCTCTGTTTCGAATGAGCTAAGAACGTCTTCAAGTGGTAAGTCTGGATCTAATGGGTCGAATTGAGGTACGGACCTAGAATGTTCAAAGCTAAAAAATGCCGGTATCTCCAGACCCCATTCTTCAGGTAAGAACTTGTGCAGGTTTAGGCTTGTTGATACGTCATACTGGGTTGTTTTTTCTCGGTTTCTGTCGGAAATTTTGTCGGCAATAGCACCGAAACCTATTGACGAATGTCGTAATGATGCCGAAACATTGCCGAGATCGGCTAACTGGGCATCTAATCTTGCATTAGCGGCAAAGCCGGATTTACTGTCGAAATCAGTTACTCTTAATTCATTCGCCCAAAGGAAAAAGGTCTTTGGCTCTGAGTCGATTGAACTAGGGTTTCGCATACCGATCATGAGGGTTTGCACCGTGCTTAGATCAGGTCTTCCCACAACAGTCACATTATAGCGGCCAACTTGTTCTGTAAAGGGTAAGCTTAGATTTGAGTTGGTCCGGTTACGGCTTGACTTGACTTCATAGAGGCTGCTAAAGGCTATGTCAATTTCATTGGCTTCTGGCCAAATCTCACTAGGAGATATCTGACCATCTAATGTCATTGTCAATGGGACTTCTATTTCATAGTAGTTTTCAGTAAAGTCTGTACCTAGCCTCAAGAAGGCGGTCACTTCTCCCGGAGCTATTTCGTCTGGACTGTCCGCATGAAAGAACATCTTCACACGGCCATAGTTGACCATGTCTTGACTCACATTTTTGAAAACTGCTCTGGCATCTCTATCTCTTAGGTTTTCTACACTCAGTTGAAGGGATTGCTCGTTTCTTCGTCTCGGTACGGCAGATGTATTGTCTCTATCTCGAATTATTCCTGGAGGCAATACATAGCCAGGTCTTCCTTGGCCACCAAGGCTGTTCTCTTCAAAGCCAACTACCGAAACAGTGAAGTTAGGGTCTGATGGTTCTGGGACTTCAAAAAGCCCTTTTTCGAATAGACTTTCGTTAAAAATTCTCCATTGACTGCCTACTAGTCTGAAGTTAACCATACGGAGTACTATAGGCTCTGAAAACTCAGTCAAATATGTTCTGAGGTATCTGATTGATTTGAATCCGTTAATATTTCCTTGTACTCGATCTGGTTTACGGACAGGTATTCTAAAAAGATACCAATCAACATTATCACCATTAACTTCTTTTGAAATTTTATCTACGATGTTATTTCGGCCTACTTGAAGTGCTCCTGGTCTTAAATCAACCTCATATTCGTAGTATTCCTCAAGGTCTGCCAGCGTGTTATCTCTGTTTAGATCCTCGTTATCTGGTAGATTTGAATTGGATGGAGTAAAGAGTTGATTTCCATTTGAGATAGGACTGTTGCCCTCCATACCATTGAAACGCTTATACCTTTCTAGAATTTTTGCGTCAGCCGCATCGAACTCTTCACCCAGATAGTACTGAAAGTTATCGTTAGATGGGTCAGCCAAAATGGCTTGTTGCGCTTGGGGGCTTAGGTTAAGTGAATTAAGGTAGTTCTGAAAAAAAGTTTGTTCATCTGTGGACTTAATGCCGTCCAAGCCTACATCTTGATTAATACGAGCGTCTGCGGCATTATCAAATGCAGGGTTGAGGTAAGGCTGGCGTGTAACGCGTCCCCATTCGTTGGTGATTACGTCATCTGCATCGATGGAGCCGTCTGTTGGTAGGCCTTGTTCAAAGGCATGACGCTCATCACGCATGATGTCTTCGGAAATACTACCCAAATTGAAGCGTAATTTACCTCCGGTTGTATTGGCTCGAGGGGTGTTAATGCCGTCATCAATTAATCCTCGTGGATTATTAATATCACCATTAGTGACATTCACAAAAGGATCCATTACCCAGAACTCTAGGTATTCAATATTGGTTTTATCAAAATCAACCTCGTTAGTGATTGCTCTAGTAATGGCACCAAAATTTTCCTCAGGGTTGGGTAAAGATCCATCGCTGTTAAGGTTTGGATTGTAGTTGTACATCCCTCTTTCGGCAGGGTAGTAGGCTATGTCCAAAGTAGGTTCGTTCACAATTATCTGCTGTGCATCCCTATTGATTACCTCATTTTGACCAACTGATCTCACGTAATGGTTTTCTAAGTCTTCAGGGGTTATGTTTTCAGGTCTGCTTCTACCAGTTGATCTATAGAATACATTGTCAACTGTATACCATGCAATTTTCGCTCTCCTATAATTAGCGCCTAGTCTATCAGTTGTTTGGTTAGATAGGTCAAACCGATTGTCTTCTGTTCTAGGTGTTGCCCCAAGCCTCCATGCTTGAACACTACTCAGGCTGAATGGGGTGACTGTCGCCTCAAAATCGTCTATGTATGATGTGCCTTCTCCGTCAACCCTATTGGAGGTGCCTGGTATGAGTTGGGCAAATTCTCCGCTGAATGAAAATTTGGATGGTGCTTTCGTGTCGATAAAAGGTAATGCATCAACCAGTTTTGTCAAAAGTCGGGAGTCATCACTGTGATTAAAGTCTAAACCCCACATGGTGTTGCTGACAGGTTCATTGCCTATGCCAATTCGGGTGATCTGTGGTCGTTCATTAAGGTGCATCAGGGTTAGGCCCATGTTTGTCTTATCGTTGTAGACATAGTCAAACCTAGCACCCAGTAGGTTTCTTGCCTGAAAGTTAAAGAGGTCTGCTTTTTCGTAAGATACTCGTATTTTTTTGCCTGAATTCAGAATTGACGGGTTGATGATGGTGACTTTGCCTTGGGAATAATCCACTTGATAGTCTTGTCCTTCTACTAGTGGAGTGCCACCCGCTGTAACCACTACACTACCCTCGGCCACTTGAAAGGCATTCAGATTAATTTCACTCGCAGAGCCCGATTGTAGACTTCCTTTTATAAAGAATTTGTCTAAACGAGAGACTAATTGCGCGTCAGCCTTGGTGGTGCGATACAAGGTGTCGAATACATATTTCTCTTTAAGAAATTGCTCGCTGTCTAAGAACTGATCTTCTAAGGTGTTGCCAAAAGGCTCAAGTTTTGGGAATATCATGTACCCGCGCTCTGGGTTGATTGTAATGCCTTCTACGTAGTCAAAATTACCGTCTTTTTGAGGGTCTCCGTTTTGGTTGAGTTTGTCTAGTCCCATGATTTCTATCAAGGGAATGTCTTTGGTGTTTTGGCCTTCGTGCAAACTAGGATTATCAATCCCTGTATCATCATCGCGATAGATTACTCTAAGCTGAAATGACTGTTTCTCAATTTGCGCTGCGTTAAGGTTATAAACGTTCTTCATCATTAAGTCCCATGTAGGAACTCTCGTATTGATTTTACTAGGCCGAAGTAATTTTAGGAATATAACTTCGTCTTCAGTTCTGTTTTGATAGTCTTCGGAAAGCTCTCCGACTTTTAGGTTTTGACCTCTAAAGTTGTACTCATAAGACACTGCAAGTACTTCATCATTTTGTAATTGTCTGCTCAACGAGAGAAAACCAAGCTCACGATTAAAGGTATACTCAGCGGGGTCGAGTTTTCGAGCTCCTGTCACGCGTTCAAAGTCTTGCCCTTTTTCTAAACCTTGTCCTTCAAGAAGTGTGCTTACCTGATCGGCTTGCCGAAGGTTTGGATTGTTTTGTAAGTTTTGAAAAAGGCTATTAACGTTGTTGTCAGTAGGGGCATTACTTGGGCCACTGCCGACAAAGGCATTGCCATCTTGGAAAACATCACCTTCCCCAAGGTCCATAAGGCCAACAAAGTTTCTTAGGGTCTGTGTATTATTAGAACGGTTCAGAATATAGACTTCCATCCGGCTAATTTGAAGGCCCGAGATTATGGCGGGAATACTTCGGTTCCAGGTTTCATAATTGTTTCTAAAAAATTGACCTAGGAAGAAGTGACGGTTCTCGTCATAGTCCGAACCTCTAATCTCAAATTCATTACGCTGAACGCCTCCATCAATTTCGATTGATTCTGAACTACCACGTTGAGAGGCGGCTAGTACAGTGGCGTAAAGCCTACCAAATTGCAGTTGTGTCTTAAAGCCGAAAAGATTCTGCCCGCCTTGAATTAGGCTATTGGCAATGGGCATACTCACATTACCAATCTCTAAAGACTTAATGATATCAGATTCTAAGCCACTGAATTCTACCTTAAGTTCATTTTCAAAGTCAAAGGAATTATTATTGTCAAAATTGGCGTTAAGCCTTAGTTTGGAGCCAATCGTCCCTTGTAAACTCATTTGAATGTTCTGATCAAATTCAAAGGTTCCGTTGCGCTGTTGGCGAATAGGAATTGCGGGATTATCTACCCGTTGAAATCTTCCGCCTAGGTCTAATTGTACAAAACCGTTGGTATTGATCAATATTTGATCTCCACCAAATAACCTATCAAAGAAAGGGTTCAAAGCGATAGGGGGAATGAGTTGTCTTCTATTACTGATAGCACTTTCGCCATCTAGTGCTTTGGCCTTTTCTCTAAAGAAAGCTCTATTGCCCAACTCTAATCTTTTTGCCACACTTTGTTCAAAAGGCACTAGGGTAGGAGGCCGGTAGAGTGAACTGCCAATTTTTTCACTAAACACTAAACTCTTACCAGTGTCTAATGAGATGGTTCTATTGATAAAACTTCCATTGTTAAACCAGAGCGGAGAGCTAAGGGGTTTTCTAAAGAGTGGGTCACCGATTGGATAAAAAGACCGGAATTTTGGGTAAACCGATTTTACGTATTTGCTCGTATCACTTTTGGTTTGGGTAGTATCTTGTGTTTGAAAGTAGCGCGCATACGATGGTGTGCAAATGCTGATTAGCATCACTCCAAAAAATGAGAGGATTAATATTTTCTTGTATTGCTGTATCAATTCTTAAGAAAATACCTCAAGCTGCTTTGAGTGCTAGTTTTATCAATTCTTCGAGGCTTATGTCGCTAGAGCTGTTCTTTAAAATCTTGTCAATGCTCTTCTGTGCAGCGGCTTTATTGATGCCTAGCGTTACTAACGCTGCCAATGCCTCATTTCGTGTAGTATTTTGTCTAGAAATTGGCAAATTCAATAAGTCTCCTCCATTGCTGTCTTTTCCTACCTTGTCTTTTAGCTCTAGAATAATGCGCTGGGCTGTTTTTGCTCCTATACCTTTAACAGCTTGGATAGTCCTAACATCTTCACTGAGAATCGCTTGTTCAACTTCTTGTGGGTTTAAGGAAGACAATACCATCAGGCCTGTGGAGGGGCCAACACCGGAAATTGATAAAAGGTGTAGAAATGTTTGTTTTTCATGCCTATCGGCAAACCCAAATAGTATTTGGGCATCCTCTTTGACATAAAAGTGTGTGTATAGTTGAATATTCTCTTGATCCTTAATTTTTGAAAAAGTGTTTAAGGAGATTTTTACTTCATAACCAACTCCACCAATATCGAGGATAACAAAAGTGGGGTCTTTATGGGCTAATTTTCCCTTTAGATAGGCGAACATAGACTGACTTAAAGTAACTAAAAATAAAAATGGCAAGTTCAACTTGCCATAATGTTTAAAATTAAGAAGATTAGCTTAATCTATGTCAAATGAGAGGGAATTTCACTAACTGACTCTGAATGTTGTGAGCAGCGATTCCATTTCTCTAATTAACTCTCTATGATCTTCACTAGGGTGTATCACGAAGCCCTCGATATAGTATAGTCTTGCCGTAGACTCATCTACAAAAGTATAACTGACAAATGTGCCACCCACCGAGAAGTTATTTGTCTTCCAAGCGCCTTTCATTTCCACCGTATACTGATCGTTGAAGTTAATATTTCGGAAGATGGGATCCATATACTCAGTTTCTGTGATCATATAAGACTCAGCATTGTCAGGGTCTCCATAGATGTATTTTTTTCCGGCTTCATTTCTGAGTTTAATGATGTTCTCATGTTTGAATTCGTCTTGAGAGGTGTAGGGCTTACTGTAAACAAAAAGGTTTTTACTCGGTCCTACGGCTGGTAATGCTCTTACCCACATGAAATCATCTTCCAGTACGGAGAGCTCATATCCTGCTGGGATTTTAATGTTGATACCTAGTTTATCATTGACCTTTCTCAGAATAGTTTTAGAGGCAGTAGACATTTTGATGTCTCTGGCTAGTCGCTCTTTCTCAGCAATATTGAAGAAGTTTTGAACGAGTGCTTTTTTCTCTTTGAGGTTTTTGATCAGTGTAGCATCATCTTTTGCAAAAAGCTGAAGAATTTTCTGTCCTTTGGAGTATTGATCTTCAGAAGTCTGCATGAACAGTTCAGGATCATTGAAAATTCGTTCTTTAGAAGATTCGCTAAAGGTACCTTGTAGCCATTTATCGGCAGCGGAATTACCTTCAAAGGAGGTAACATAGACTAAATTACGGGCTACCCTAAAGATTCTGTTGAACTCGAAAGGTTCAATCACCCTGATGGTAAACATGGGTTCTGGCCTTGTTAAACCAGGTACTTCTTCTCTGAAAACTTCTTTAATAGCCTCTCCGAGTGGGCCATCGTACTTTCTTTTATTAATCAAGATCACAATTTCCCCAGCTTCGCCAGTGGCATCGGGTAGAAAGGTAGTGTTCTTGGCTTCGCCATCTTTCTCTTGACCAACTACGTCTTTGTCTTTTTTACCGCTACAGGCAAAAAGGGTTACTACAAACAAAAGGGTAAGAAGCTTTTTCATAGTCACAATTTTAGTCCGATGTCAAACAAATGATTAATCAGAGGAATAACAAGAAAAATCTACTAAATGTTTAGTTATATAAAGTTGCTAACCTACTTTCAGCCGCATGCCAGGCGTAATAGAATTGCTCTTTAGATCATTTAGTTGACGAATCTTGTCAATGCTCAATCCTTGATACATACGAGAAATATCCCATAAGGTATCGCCTGGTTGAACAACGTGTAGTTTTGAATCTGGAATAGGTTGGTTGACAAGTCTAACACTGGTGCTTTCATAGAAGTTAGGACCGATATAAATGTTTAATCGTTGCCCCACTCTAATGAGTGAACCTCTAATCTTATTCCATGCCTTCAAGTCTGCTAGTCTGACTCCGTGTTTTCTAGCTATGGTTCCCAATACATCGCCACTTCTAACCCTATATACTACCTTCTCTTTGCCGAAAGTACTGCCAGGCATGTTTGTCGCTAATTTCTCAAACTCGGTTTTTGCCGCTTCTGCTCTGGCCATAATTTGAGTTTCATTCTTTAGAAATTCATCTTTGTACGCTTTAGGTATTCTAAGTGCGTAGTTTTTAGCCTGTGCCGGGATGGCACCTTTCTTTATGGCTGGGTTAAGTTGCGTGAGGGTTTCAAGCGGTATGCCACTTTCTTCGGCAAAAGCTTTTAAGTAGATGAATTGGTTAGTCTCAATGATATCGAAATCAATCGGGTAGAGTGGGTCTTCTGTGTAGATATTGTGTACGTCAGCATACTCCATGGCATAAACTATTGCTGCGAACTGTGGTACGTAGGATCGCGTTTCCCTTGGTAAATAGCGATATACTTTCCAGAAATCATTTTTATACCCTGATCGTCTAATGGCGCGTTTTACGTTGCCAATCCCACTATTGTAAGCAGCTAAGGTGAGTTTCCAATCCTTAAAAACACCATAAAGCCATTTGATGTATTGGCACGCAGCCTCTGTGGATTTCTCTGGGTCCATGCGCTCATCAATGTACCAATCGATCTTTAGGCCTCTTTCTCTCGCTGTTGGGGCCATAAACTGCCAAAGTCCTACGGCCTGAGGGCCAGAAGTAGCTTTTGGGTTGAGGCCGGCTTCTATTATGGGAAGATATTTTAGTTCTTGAGGTAAATCATATTGCTTTAAGTACTTCTCAAAAATGGGTAAATAGATTTCTTTCCTTCTTAACATCTCCCGTGTGTAGTCACGGTCTCGGACTGTGAAGTAGTTAACAAAGGCATCAACCCGATCATTGAATGCTATGTCTATCGTCAGGTCTAGGTTGTTATAGCGCCTCTCAATATCGGCATAAGCGATATCTGGGGTATAGTCATAGACTTCATACAGTGGTTTTTCCTCTTGGGCCAAGAGGGCTAAACTACAAAAGGTCAAAATTAATATGGCGCTATATTTCTTCATTAAACCCAATGGATCATTCTTCTTCTAAAAGCTCTTTCGAAATTGCAAAAAGTTTATTTTCATCAAAACCCCTTGACATAATTTGAAGACCGATCGGCAAATTATTCTCATCACGTCCTATGGGAATTGATATGGCGGGGATACCTGTTACAGATGCCTGAACGGTAAATAAATCTGCCATGTACATTTCGAGAGGGTTGTCTTGGTGTTGACCTAATTTAAACGCTGTGGTAGGCGTAGTTGGTATGATTATAAAGTCGAATTCCTTAAGTATTTTTTCTGTTGCTTCTTTGATCAGTTGCCGTGCTTTTTGTGCCTTGGTGAAATATGCATCATAGTAATCAGCGCTGAGTACGAAAGTGCCTAGCATAATTCTTCTTTGTACTTCCTGACCGAAACCTGCTGTTCTAGAAAGCTTGTACATGGATTCTAGGTTTGTAGTTTCCGTACTTCTGTGGCCATAATGTGCTCCGTCATACCTAGAAAGGTTCGTGCTCGCCTCGGCAGTCGTTAATATGTAATAAGTTGGTAGTGCATATTCCAGGAGGGGAAAGTCAATGCCTTCAACATCATTTCCTAAGTGTGTTAGTTTGTCAAGGGTACTTTGAAACGTTGATTTTATCTCCTCTTGCACACCTTCACTTGACAATGCTTCATTGAGATAGGCTATTTTATAACCCTTTGTTTTAAGAGAGGCCTGTTTGAATTCTACCACTGGTCTAGCAGAAGAGGTGCCGTCTAATTTGTCTTGACCTGAAATGGTAGCCAATACTAAAGCATTGTCTTCAATCGATTTAGAAAAGATACCAATGGTGTCGAAAGAGGAGGCATAGGCTAATAAACCCCATCTTGAAATTCTTGAGTAGCTCGGTTTGAGGCCTATTATCCCTGTAAATGCCGCGGGTTGCCTGACTGAACCACCAGTATCACTACCTAATGAAATTTGACACATATCTGCTTGTACAGCTACTGCCGAACCACCTGAAGAACCACCTGGGACTCTGGTGTTGTCAATGGCGTTCTTGGCCGCTCCGTGTGCGGAGTTTTCATTCGAAGAGCCCATCCCAAACTCGTCACAGTTTTGTCTTCCTATGACAATAGCATCTTCATCCAACAGTCTCTGTACTGCCGTTGCTGTAATTTGAGATTCGAAACCTTCTAGGATATTACTGCTGCCTGATACCTGATGACTTTTATAACAAATCAGGTCTTTGATGCCAAAAATTAAGCCGGCTAACTTGCCGGCTCGGTTGTGCTTTAATTTAAGATCAATTGCTTTGGCGCGCTCTTTTGCCTCTTGATCATACACCTCAATAAAAGCATTGAGGCTTTTGTTTTTTTCTATGTTTTCAAGATAGTGTTCAACAAGGGCTAAGCAAGAGACTTTGTGCAGCTTAAGGTCGTTTTGAATCTCATCAAGGCGATGATAATTCTTCACGTCTTTCTTAAGATTTGTCTATTTCTTTCCCTGCGTCATCTACCTCTTTCTTAATCTCTTTGGTAGCGTCTTTGAACTCTCTAATACCTTTTCCGAAACCCCTTGCGAGATCAGGAATTTTCTTAGCTCCAAATAATAAAAGGACTATGAACAATATGACAAATATCTCCGGTCCACCTGGCATTCCTAATGCTAATATTGTTTCCATGACGATGTACTTAATGTATATATAACAAAGATAGGTAAAATCTATTACCAGTTCACGTAAATAAAGGGGGTAAGTTTAGTTGATTTTGCGCTCAAGCCAAGTTTCTGGGTTTACATTAGTCTTTTGATCAAAGACTTTAAACTTGACTTCTGATACATCATTATTGTCGGTAAGTACTTGACCTAGTACCTGTTGCGCTCGGACTTGTTCTCCTTTTTTAACAACTACGGCTTTCAGCTTAGAGTAGGCTGTGAAGTATTCTCCATGTTGAATCAAAACGGTATTTCCTTGACCCGGAATAGACATAATGGCACTTACTTTACCAGAAAACACGGATTTAACGGATGCATCCTTAGTGGTTTGAATGTCAATGCCTTTGTTTGTTAGCATGACTGTTTTGAGTGTCGGGTGCCTGTGTTTACCATATTTTGAAGAGACAAACCCTTGATCTACAGGCCATGGCAGTCTTCCTTTTTCTCCCTCAAATGCCTTATTTATATCTGTCATGTCGACTGAAGATGCTAGGGCGGCTAATCTTTCGGCCTCAATGATGGCGTCAATACGATCGCTGAGTTCTTTTTCTGAGGCCCTTTGACGGGCTAGGTCTTGTCGGATTTTATTTTCCTGCTGTTCTAGTTTAGTAACGAGTGACTTTTGCTCACTTTGAAGGCCCGTTAGCTTTTGACTCTCGGAAAGTTCCTCATTCAGTAGGCTTTGTTTTGATGCTTTCTGTTGTTCTATTTCAATGATTTGCTCATTCAGGTTTTCTTGTACTATCTCTATTTGTTCCACTTGTTTTTTTCTCGCTTCTCCATATTGCTTAATATATTTCATACGCATGAAAAGCTGATTGAATGTGCTGGAGGCGAATAGAAAGGTTAATTGAGTATATCCAGAACTTGTTTTCTGTGTGGCATAAATCATTTGGCCGTATTCCCTTTTTAGTGCCAAAAGATCATTTGCCATGGCATCCACTATGCTCTGATCTTCAGAGATTTCTTCATCCAATAGGCTGACCTCATCTTTGATGGCATTAACCAAGGAGGCACGTGAACGAATTTGATTGTTGAGCGCTCGGAGTCTTCCCAAAGAGTTATTCTTTTGGCTGGCTGTCTGGCTTAAAATTTTCTGTGTTTCGAGTATCCTGTTTTGGATATCTTGTTTTTGTTTTTCGAGTCGTTGGCGTTCTGTCTGTGCCTGAGATAGATCAAAGGCAAACAAGAGGAGTATTAATAAAATGGTTACTCTACTGCCGCTCATAGCGTGATGGTATATTGAAAGGGAATTTGAGTGGTTTACTTTCAATTCGCGCCCTACTGTGTTCAAAATCAATGATAGCTTCTTCTTTTTTTCCTTCTTTGTAGTAGGTAAGTGTCATGATGGCTTTATATGCAAAGGCCTTTTCTTCTAACAACTTAAAGTCTCCATACTTTAGCTCTAACGTGTTTTTGTTCTCCAAAGTACGGGCAATTAGGTTTTCTAACCTTCTGCTTTTCGAGCTGATCTTATTTTGAATCCTGAGATTACCCGCTTTTTGGGTGACAAGATAATTTTTACTCTGCTTTTCTAATACATCTGCCTTTGAAACATCTACTGGCATGTCTCCAACAAGCACTGCCTGAAACAAATCAAAGTTGAACTCAAAATTGAATCGTTCGCTAAGTGTCTGAAAACTAAAGCTGGTTACTTTTTTGTTAACTCGGTCGATGACAATCAAAGAATCTCTCGTCATTTTACCCCGAAAGCCCTCAATACCGACACCGTTGGACAGTGTAAACCAAATGAGGCTATCTTTCTTTATGCGGATGTTTGCTTTGGCTTTTTGCTTGGTGTCACCGTCTTTGTATTTAAACTTGGTGGTGGTAGATAGGTACTCGAAGTCAATTTCTTCCAATGCTAATTCGGCTTTCGGGTCATACCCAAAGCCTAAGAATTTCTTACTGCAACTGCTCAGCGCGAGCAGGGTGCTAAAAATTAGCAGAAAGGTGAGATATTTAGTAGTACTGTTTGTTCTCAATTTTCTGATCTAGTTTATCTGATACATTTCCCAATTCTTTTGCAGCTTTCCACTGCACCAAAGCGTCTTCTATCAGATTTAGTTTAAAAAGGATATCTCCGCTGAGTTCCAATGTTTTGCCATTTTGCTGACCAGTAAACTCATTCAAGCCCTGTGTCAGTATTGTGTTGGCCTCTGAATATTTGTTCAAATTAAAGAGGGCCATGGCCTTTATCCTAATGAATTGAAGGTTTTTAAAAGGAGTGTTCAATACGGTGTTTATCAGATCGATCGCCTTTTGAGGGTTTACGCCTGATAGATAGTCGGCATAGCCTACCACACTTTCTGGGTGTACTTGGCTTAGACTTAGCGACTGTTCAAATAATTTGATCGCTTCTGTCTCATCATCCATCGCTAGTAAAAGAGATGCTTGTTTACCAAGGATTTGACTTTTCAACAGCTCATTTGACTGCGCCATTCTACTGGCTTGTATCAAAAGACTCTTTGCTTCTTGAAATTCTTTTAGTTCTTGGTTGGCAGTAGCAAGGTAGATGTAGAATATGGCCTGATTGGGGAAGAGGTCTAAGGCTTCTTCAGACGATGTAGCGAGCGCTTCCCAGTTTTCTTGCTGATACTCATAGGCCAAAATTTTACTCCAGATCTGAAAGTCGCCAGGGCGTAATGCTGTTAGCTTTTTGAAATAGGCAATGGCGCGGTTCTCAAATTCAACCCGCTGTGCACCAGTTACTGTTTGTGCCAATTTAGTATACAACAGGCCACCATTTTCTATTACCAAAGGTTCATCAGGATAGTCTTTATCCATGGCTGTTTGTAAGCTGTCTATGAGATTAGTTTTACCAGTTAAATCCGATGAAAAGGCCCACTGGCCTAAAAGGAGGGTCTTCATACTCAAACTTTCTTCAGGGTCACTATGCACCTTAAGTATTAGGTCTCTTTGTTTATCATTGGCTTTAATACGCTGATAGTTTTCTGCTAAGAGTAAGATTAACTCGTTGGTCTTCAATTCATTTTGCTCCAATAGTTTGATGGAGGCATCGATTTGGTCGGTTGAGGCAAGTACATAACTGTACTTGTATAGCACTTCGCTGTTTTTTGAGTTTTCTTTGAAGAATTGATCCAAATAGGCAATTGCTTTTTCGTTTTCGCCTGCCTTTATCAATAGATCAATTTTCCTTGATTTCTGATCAAAGCTGAGGCCGCTGCCATTATTCTCTGCTTGATCCAACACAGCCAGGGCTTTATTCAGCTCATTCAGTTCTTCATAGACTTCGGTGATTTCAATCAAATAAGCATCATATTGATTGGCGTTGCCCAACATTAGTTCATAATACTGTGCTGCGCCTGCTAAGTTTTTACTTGCCTTCTGAAGTTGAGCAGCCAATACATAATAGTATTTATTGTCTTGCTGAAGTTCGATGGCCTTGTCGATGGCCGCAAGGCCTTTGGTGTGGTCGCCTAAAATGAGGTGTACTTCTGCCATTTTGAAATGGGCAGCGTGGTTTTCTTGATCTACTTCTAGTGATTTTTCTAAAAAGGCCAGAGCTCTTTTATAATCTTCAAGAAGGAAAAATTTTTGTGCTTCAATTAAAAGAAATTCAGAGTTAGAGCGCTCATATGGAGTCAATGCTTCTTTCAGAATTGCTTCCGCTTCCTTTGTTTTCTTTTGGCTAAAACCATCCTGCGCTAAGGCTATTAACAGACAGGTGAGCAGCGATATGGTGATAAAAGGTTTCAACTAAGGCAATTACGGAAGAAACGAATAAAATAGGGCTTAAGTTTACAGAATTCTATAAGAGGTGTGCTTCTTGGTTATGCTGATTTGTATTGTATTTTTCTCCCTTCAAGCAAAAACATGAGCCCAGCAAAAGCTAAAGTGATAAATAGCTTGATGCTGTAAGATAACCACTTGTTATCAAATTGAATGAGGTCGACTGCATAGATTATTATTACCCCTAGGATTAAGTAACCGAGTAGCGGTTTAAAATTATAGGGAATGGGAAAGGCCTTCTTTCCTTTGGTATAGCACAATAAGCTCATCACCCCATAACAAACCAGAGCGGTTATGGCACTTCCATAATATCCTATTTCCTTAATGAGCAAAAGGTTACCCACAAGTGTAATAATGGCTCCAATCAGCGCATAATAGGTGCCGTAAATCGTCTTATCAGTGAGTTTAAACCATACGCTGAGGTTTACATAGATACCATAAAAAAGTTTAGCAATGAGTAAAATTGGAAGCACAAACAAGGCTTCTTTGTAAGCGTCATTGCGAAGAAATACATCACCAATAAGTTCGGTATTTAGGGCTACTGCCACCAGTACAACGATGTTAAATACCACAAAGTAATGCATGATTCGCGCGAAGAGTGCAGGAGCTTCTTTGTTTTCGGCATGGCTAAAAAAGAAAGGTTCTGCCGCATAACGAAAGGCTTGAATCCCTAACATCATGACTACACTTAGCTTAAAGGCACCACTGAAAACACCCAAGGCGTCATCGCCTGAAATGCCTAAGTCTTCGGGGAATACGTGTTTTAGTATCAGTGCATAGCCTTGTTCATTGAACATGCCACCGAGTCCCATTAGAAAAATGGGCAGGGCATAAGTGAGCATAGGTTTAAATGTGGACCAATGAATTGATAACCTAATCTGTATCAGCTCCCTCCATAGCAATGGTAAGTAGAGTAAGTTGGCCAAGAGGTTGGCTATGAATATGTAGCCAATCCCGAGTGTTGGGTTGTACATACTTCTGACTGTTTCCTGAAAGCCGCTTAGGTATTTTCCAGCATAAATGTCTGGTAATACTATAATGAATAATAGGTTCAGTAGAATGGTGATTGAGATAACACTAATCTTAATCAGTGCAAATTTTAGTGCTTTCTGCTCCAATCTCAGTTTGGCAAAGGGAATGGCAATTAGGCCATCAATAAAGAGGATGGCCGCCATATACCTTACATACTGTTGTTCAACACCATTGCCAAGCAGGTTAGCGATTTGACCTGAGCACATAAAAATGAGGATGGAAAAAAACGCTGAGGTTGTCAGTACAGCAGTAGCAGTGCTATTGTAAGTTTCTCTTGTATTCGTTTTATTGCTAAACCTGAAGAAGGCTGTTTCCATGCCGAAAGTATAAACGATCAGACAAAGTGCTACATAAGCATAAAGCTCAGTAACAGCGCCATATTCGCCCCTAGCGAGGCGATCAGTCCAGATTGGTAGTAATAGAAAATTGAGTACTCGCCCGAGTATACTGCTAATTCCGTAGTAGGCCGTTTGGCCAGCGAGTTTCTTGATTTGACTCATAAAAAAAGGGAGTTATTCTCCCTTGAACTCAGGTTTTCTTTTCTCTAAAAATGCCGATGTACCTTCAGCGAAGTCCGTTGTTTTTGTGCAAGCCGCAAATCCATTGGCTTCTGTTTGATAACCATTTTCTTGCTCATTATTAACCGCGTTAATACAATCAATAACTAGACCTATCGCCACCGGTGCTTTTGAAATTACTTTGTTGAGTATTTCCTCACACTTTGCTAATGCTTCGGTAGGAGACTCCACTACATGATTGATCAACCCCAGCTTTAACGCTTGATTGGCATTAATCATATCGCCTGTCATGCATAATTCGAAAGATTTAGCCTTTCCAATGAGTTGAGTAAGCCTTTGCGTTCCACCATATCCGGGAATTAGGCCTAGGTTTACTTCAGGTTGGCCAAACCTTGCGTTTGCAGTGGCTACCCTCATGTGGCATGCCATAGCTAGTTCGCAACCGCCACCCAAGGCAAATCCGTTGATTAGTCCTATCACAGGCTTGTGACAGTTTTCTATTGCAGTGAAAACTTCTTGACCGCTCTCAGCAAATTTTCGAGCATTGAGCTCATTAAGTTCTGCGATTTCCGAAATATCTGCCCCTGCAACAAAGGCTTTTTCTCCCGAGCCAGTGATGATGACTCCCTTTATGGTGCTGTCGTCACAGATTTCTTCGAATGCTATTTTTATATCTTCAATGGTTTGAAGGTTTAGAGCATTCAGTTTATCTGGTCTATTGATGGTTAAGTGGGCAATTCCACCTTTATTTTCAAAAAGTATGTTCTGATAATTCGCCATGATTTGGTTTCAGCGTGAAGTCAAAGATAACAGTCAGTATAGAATTGTAAAACTATGCTATTGATCCTTAATATTTTCCATTCATAAACAATGTTTCAAATTGAAGGTTCACAATTTCAATTATGAATAGATGGTGATTACATTTGCCGTCAAATTTAGGAGGTAAATATCAATTAATTATGAGTGAACAAACAAGAATTACTGTTGCCCATGGAGATGGGATAGGGCCTGAAATCATGGATGCTACTTTGCGCATAATGGATGCTGCTGAAGTAGGATTGACTTATGATACTATTGAGATTGGTGAAAAGGTATATAAGTCTGGCCACAAATCTGGGATCAGCCCTGAGTCATGGGAAACGCTTCGTGGCAATAAAATATTCTTGAAAGCTCCAATCACCACGCCTCAAGGTGGTGGTTATAAAAGTTTGAATGTTACCATTAGAAAGTCACTCGGACTCTATTCTAATGTTCGCCCATTTAGAGCTTATGTACCTTATGTACCTTCTCATTTTCCTAAAATGGACATTGTAATCGTTCGTGAAAATGAGGAAGACCTCTATGCAGGAATTGAGCACCAACAAACTAGTGAGGTTGTTCAGACATTGAAGTTGATCTCTGACCCAGGTAGTGAAAAGATTATTCGTTATGCTTTCGAGTATGCGAGAGCTTATGGTCGCAAGAAAGTTACTTGTATGACGAAGGATAATATTATGAAGCACACCGATGGTATGTTTCATAATATCTTCAATGAAGTAAAATTAGAATACCCAGATATTGAGGCTGATCACTGGATCATCGATATTGGATCTGCTGTAATGGCAGCAAGGCCTGAGTCTCTAGATGTTGTGGTTACGCTAAATCTTTACGGAGATATAATCTCTGATATTGCAGCTGAGGTTGCAGGATCAGTAGGTATGGCTGGCTCTTCTAATGTAGGTATGTCTCATGGTATGTTCGAAGCCATTCATGGTTCTGCACCAGATATTGCTGGTAAGAACATCGCTAACCCTTCAGGGTTACTTAATGGGGCAACTATGATGTTGGTTCAACTAGGTAAAGCAGAAAAAGCTGAACTTATTCAGAACGCATGGTTAAAGACCCTTGAAGATGGAATTCATACGGGTGATATTTACAGAGAAGGACAAAGTGTTAAGAAAGTAGGTACTAAAGAATTTGCAGACGCTGTAATCGAAAGATTAGGGCAAAAGCCTTCAATTCTGTCTCCTGTTAAATATAACGGAGATGTTAAGATTACGGTAAATGTTAAAGAGAAGCCTGCTAAGAAGAAAGAATTGGTAGGAGTAGATGTCTTTATTGACTGGAGAGAAGACAATAGAAATCCTGATGTAATTGGTGATCGTTTATTGAATGATGCGTCTACTGCTAATTTAAAGTTGAAACTGATTTCTAACCGTGGTGTATTGGTATACCCAGGTGGCATGGAAGAGACTTTTAAGACTGATCACTGGAGATGTAGGTTCACGAACCCAGATGGTAAAATTTTGAATAACTCGGATGTTCTTGAATTATTAAAGAGCGTGCAGGATAATGGGTTTGATTTTATCAAAACTGAGCACCTATACCACTTTGATGGTGAAAGAGGTTACTCTTTAAGTCAGGGCGAATAATAGATTAGCATATAATAAAAACTAAAGAAGGGGCCTAGGCCCCTTCTTTAGTTTTCAAAGGTAGTGAGCACATAAGTGCCAGTGTCTTTAAGCTCATATTCAGTACCTCCTGATTCGGCTAGTATATCAAAACTTATTCTCCATTGGGTGGGAGATACCTTTTGCCCTGAGATGTCATTTCTCAAGAAGGTATAAGGCTCGAAGTAGCAAAAGCAAGACCTAACATAATAGAACTCTATTCCTGATTGTGGTACATCATTTCCTGTGCTGATGTTAAACTCAGTTGTACCTGAAGGGATTTCTATCCAGAAGAATTCAGTTAATTCGTCATCCGCTATATTTTCTTCATCGGGATGAATGTATGCAAACCGTATGGCTGTTTTGTTGCCTTGTTCGGTAATTACATATGCCCCAGGATTCTCTTCAGGCGAAGTGAGTTCTATATTTTCATAATAAACTCTTTCTATACTTCCATCATTTGAGTTGTCACACGATGCAATTATTATTGATAGAATAGATAGTAGAAGAACCTTTTTCATGTTTTTGACTTTTCTTATTAGACCATTAAAGGCATCAAAGGGTTGGAAAGGTGCTGGTAAAAAGTTTAGGGTTAACTCAGAATTCTGCCATTAACTTATCAACCGCTGGAATAGCACCTTCATTGATCATCTGACTTAAGTTGTTCATATAACCTTGGAGCTTTGTCAGTCCGCTCAAATACCAGTCGAATTGTGGCTTTAGATTGCCGTTTCGATCATAGAATTCGATGGGGTCGTTAGATATCAATTGTCGATTGCAGATTTCATTGAAGCTTCGAACTTTTTGGCTAACGGCCTGCACATTGTCATATCCTCCGCTTAGACTTGCTGATAAGCCGGGATCGAGTTGTGTGAAAACATCCTCATTAAAGCCTGCCCTGGTAATGAGCATGGGTGCTTCGAAGTACAGTCCTAAAGGCTTTGGTGGTTGTTTTTCACCACGAGACAGCGAGGCTTCAAATTCACTGATGGCTCTATCTATTACACTCTGAGTATTTTTGATGTCGAAAGATAATTTATTGAGTTCGGACTTGAAGCTTCCGAAATATGCTTCTCGAATCTTAGTTTCCCTATTACTTTCTTGATACCTGTTCAACTCAAAGGCACCGTATACCCCTACAAAAACAATGAGTAATTCAGCAATAAATTTTAAAAGACCAGTTTTCTGCTTTGCCATATGTATAAGAGGGAATAGCCTACTCAAATGTTGCAGGCTATACTTTTTCAAACTCGCTTAACAGCGATGGTAGGTTTTTAAGGATGTCATTAGTCATTTTGTCAAGGTCATAGCTTGGTGCCCAACCCCAATCTTTTCTAGCTATTGAATCATCAATGCTATCAGGCCAAGAGTCTGCAATTTTTTGTCTGAAATCGGGCTTATATGTGGCAGAGAATTCTGGGATTTCTTTTTTGATTGACTCTACCATTTCTACAGGAGAGAAGCTAATGGCTGATACGTTATAGCTTGATCTCACTTTGACTTGCTCAGCAGGTACTTGCATTAAGTCTATTGTGGCTTTAATGGCATCACTCATGTACATCATTGGTAAATAAGTGTCTTCTGATAAGAAGCATTCGAAAGGTTCGTTTCTTAACGCTTTGTGGTAAATATCTACTGCATAATCCGTTGTGCCACCACCCGGTAATGACTTATACCCAATTAAGCCTGGGTATCGGATGCTTCTTACATCTACGCCATATTTTTCAAAATAGTATTCGCACCATCTTTCACCCGCCAATTTACTAATTCCATAAACGGTATTTGGGTCCATGATTGTATCTTGTGGTGTATTTACTCTTGGGGTTGAAGGACCAAAAACGGCAATGGAACTCGGCCAATAAATCCTTAAATTCTTTTCTTTGGCAAGTTCAAGGACATTGAGCAGGCCTGTCATATTTAAGTTCCATGCCCACTTTGGATTTTCCTCCCCTTTAGCAGAAAGAATAGCCGCTAAGTGATAAATCTGTGATATTGAATGGGTTTCAACAATGCCAGCCAATTGATCAGCATTCATCACATCTAATTGCTCGAAAGTAAAGCCGGCTATAGCAGCGTTGGGCCTTGAAATATCTGAGGCAATCACATTGGCATTGCCGAACAATTTACCCAATTCATTGGTGAGTTCTGAACCAAGTTGGCCGCAGGCTCCAATCACTAAAATTCTCTCCATGTTTCTATTTAACGGGTTGCAATATTAATTAAACAGCTGAATATGTAAAACGTTTGCATGACCAAAGGTTCGTTGACTTACATCTTATATATTTGCCGTGTCATGGAAGAGATGAGTTTCAATGATTATTTGGTAAAAAAGAAAATCGACCCTAAGGCCTTCGCTATGGGCGAACCCACTAGATTTGAGGAATTCAAAAAGCTTTTCGATCAGGTGCACCCAGATAGTTTTACAGCCCAGAAGCTCTTTTTAATAAATAAAACAAGAAGAGCTTTCCCTCTTAAAGAGGAGGTGATAGAGAAGGAAATAAAGAAACCCATGATGCGACCTAAAATAGCAAGACCTAAAACGAATTAAGATGTACGATAAACTGAAGCCACAGCTAGAAGCAGAAATTCAATCCATAAAAGATGCTGGACTTTACAAGCAAGAGCGTGTAATCACTACCCCGCAAGCAGCTGATATCAAAACAGATGATGGGAGAGAAGTCATCAATTTCTGTGCAAATAATTACTTGGGATTGTCGTCACACCCTAAAGTAGTGGAGGCAGCTAAGGCGGCTATTGATACGCATGGCTTTGGGATGTCATCGGTTAGGTTTATTTGCGGAACGCAAGACATTCATAAGGAACTTGAGAGAAAGATTTCTGAGTTTTTGGGTACAGAAGATACCATACTCTATGCGGCTGCATTTGACGCTAATGGTGGGGTATTTGAACCGCTTTTTGGTGCTGAAGATGCCATTATCTCTGATTCCTTAAATCATGCCTCTATTATTGATGGAGTTCGCCTTTGTAAGGCAATGCGCTTTAGGTATAAGAATGCTGATATGGCTGATTTAGAAGAGCAACTAAAAGCGGCTGATGCCAAAGGGGCTAAGCAGAAAATCATTGTGACGGATGGTGTCTTTTCTATGGATGGCACAATCGCCCCATTGGATAAAATCTGCGACTTAGCCGATCAATACAATGCTTTGGTAATGACAGATGAGTGTCACTCAACTGGTTTTATGGGTAAAACAGGCAGGGGGGTTCATGAACACCACAACTGTATGGACCAAGTAGATATTATTACCGGTACTTTAGGGAAAGCACTAGGTGGCGCTTCTGGAGGGTTTACTTCAGGTAAAAAAGAAATTGTAGACCTATTACGTCAACGTTCTAGGCCTTATCTGTTCTCAAATACATTGGCACCATCTATCGTAGGTGCTTCTATCGCAGTATTTGACATGCTGTCTGAGACTACTTCATATAGAGATACTCTTGAGCAGAACACGAAATACTTCCGCGAGCAAATGATTGCTGCTGGTTTTGACATTAAGCCAGGGGAGCACGCCATTGTACCAATCATGCTTTATGATGCTGTGTTATCTCAAAAAATGGCCAACCTGATGCTAGAAAAAGGCATTTATGTCATCGGTTTTTATTTCCCGGTAGTGCCGAAAGAGCAAGCACGTATTCGAGTTCAAATCTCTGCGGGGCATGAAAGGCACCATCTAGATAAGGCAATTGCCGCATTCATAGAGGCAGGAAAAGAGTTGGGCGTTATCTAACCAATAGACCGCTTGTATTCGTGAGCGTATACAATATAATCTATTATGGGTTATATTAAGGAATGCTTAAGTCATTCGATACAAAAGGTATGTCCTTGATTCTCAGAACGCTATTCATTGTATGTGTTCTTCCCTCGCTGGTGTTTGGCCAGGGGGGCACTACAGATGAGTTCAAATCTTATGATCTAAACAAAAATCACAGAAAAGTTAAGCTGACTGATTTGATTCAGGAAGTTGAGTTCATTCGGTTGGAAGAGACTGCTGAGTCCTTATTAGGCAATGTTC
This sequence comes from uncultured Roseivirgaceae bacterium, assembly GCA_964352205.1. Taxonomy (GTDB): domain Bacteria; phylum Bacteroidota; class Bacteroidia; order Cytophagales; family Cyclobacteriaceae; genus Roseivirga. Next base: position 173,671 of record CAYGQO010000006.1, on the reverse strand, counting down.
AGGATGTCCATATTGTTGGCGACAAATTTGTCTTTATGGGAGATACCTTCAAAGGCAACATCTTCGTATTTGATAATCAAGGGAAACTAATCAATAGAATTAACAACAAGGGAAATGGGCCAGGTCAGTATTCATGGTTAACAGATTTGTGGATTGAGGGAGATTTAATTGCGATTTTTGATCGTTTCCAGAAAGCGATAAAAAGGTATCAGCTTAATGGTGATTATGTGAGCGAGCGTAAGTTTGATTACGCGGCTAGCCATGTGATAGGTAAGGGGAATGATTACTTCCTAGACATGAATTATGAGGTTATTGACGATCAATCGAGAGACAATCTGTTTCGGCTTGATCAAGAAATGAATGTGAAATCAAGATATTTTCCTTTCGAAGGAAACGAGAAAGGACTTCTAACTAACTACCCCTCATTGTTCAACTACAAACAGTCTATTATCTATAGTCAGCCAAGTTCAGATATGGTTTATCTCTACAAGGAGGATAAGTTCGTTCCATTCGTTCAATTTGATTTTGGAGATGACTGGCACTGGGATGGTTACAGTCCACGCGGACCTGATATAATCAAGTCGCTTAGAGCAGGAGAGAAAGTATGGAAGGCCACTTCGAGAATCGGGACGCGTTATATCAGTGTCTCATCGCTTTATGGGAAGAGCGGTAGAGAGCGGCTAGAGCATGTGATTGATCGAGCGAGTTCAGAAGTCATACTAATAGACTTAGGTAGATCGTCTAAAGAAGGGTTTTTTGACTTACAGATCAGTCATTGGGAATCTGACGATACGTTTTATGCCTTCTTGCCTTCTTTAGATGCCGTAGGTTTGGTCACCGAAGCTAGTCGAAAGAACTGGTCATTTAGAGGAGGCACTAGTTTAGAAGAGATAGCCTCATCTGAAAACTCAGTCTTAGTACGCATTAAGATCAGAGACTTCTCGAAGGATTAACGATTTTTATTAAGCCAGAACACACAACAAAAAAACATGAATAGCAGGTGCCGGACTATGTCTTCAATTAAGGTCATTTTGATTTTAACCTCCTTCTTTTTGCTCAACTGTGGAGGTCAGTCCGAAGTCCAAGAGGCTGTAGTCGAAAGGCAAGATAGCTTTCAATCCTATCAATTGGATTTAAAAGGAGAGTCAATTCCTTTCGCTGACTTGATCGATAAAATTGAAATTACTCGCCTAGAGGAAACCCAAGAGTCATTGCTAGGCTTTGTAAGACAAGTGGAGTTTTATGAAGACAAAATGGTGATCCCGAGTGGTAACGAGGGTAGTATTTATGTCTTCTCTAAGACAGGGAAATTCTTGAATAAGATTAATCGCAAAGGAGAGGGACCTGAAGAATATACGAGTTATAATGATGTCTGGCTAGAAGGAGATACGCTGGTCCTTTATAATTATCGAAGATCTATTAACCGCTATGACCTAGCCGGTAGTTTCATCAGTAGGGATAAGATGTTGGAGCATGCTGCACACGTACATGTCTATGAGTCAGGTTACGCCTTAGATATGAATTATCGGCTGACTCAAGACTCGCTTCAATATGCCTTAGTGACTTTAGATCAAGAGATGAAATTGACTAAGGTGTTTCTTCCCTTTTCAAAAATCCCTGATTTTTGGGTGTCCTTTTCGGAAAAAACGGTGTTTCTGAGTGAAAATGATCTTTTCTACTTTCCAATGATGACAAATACTGTCTATAAGATTCATTCAGATACGGTGAGACCTTATATCCACTATGATTTTCAAGATGACTGGTACTTTCAGCCAGGTGTTGAGGTCTCGGATGCAGTATTCACTGAGGCAGAAACCAAAGGTCAGGTTTGGTTTATGAGTAATAAAATTGGTCGAAATTATATATACCTCACTGCTAATTTGGGGATGTCTCAAAATAAAGTATTCCTAATCGATAGGAACACAAATGAGAATATCAGAATTGATTTCGAGAATCAATCGGAAGAAGATTATCAAATGGCTTCAGTCCATTGGCAAGGGGATGAGCTTCTTGTCAGTTTACAATCCACACAGTTGTCGGAACTTTTAGACCAGCTCGATCAAGACCAATATTCATTTACAGAAGGCACTACGCTTGAAGAGATAGAATCTTCCGAAAACCCAGTGCTGGTTTGGGTGAAATTTAAGAGTATTGATCAATGATTGGCCTCTCTAAAAGTACAGATGAGTTGATGTATTTAATAGTTGTCGCTCTTAACGATAAATGCATCCTATGACAAGCTATTTGCTTCATTTACTTTTAGAATTAACACGTATCAATGGCTACTAGAATACATATTGGGTGTTTGATACTGCTCTTTTGCGTAGTGAATTGCTCCGATACAGAGAGATTAGTCTCTGACGAATCAACTATTCAAGCAGATCAATTTCGGTCTTACAGAATAGAAATGGATATGCTGAAAATTAAGTTAGCAGATTTAATTGATACGATCGAAATGATGCGGCTTGAAGAGACAGGCAGTTCTATAATTGGACGAGTATCTCGCTTAGAAGAGTTCGTAGATGGCTATATCTTAACCAGTAAAGGCAAGGGCGTTCTATTTTTTAATAAAGCAGGAGACTTTATCTCAAGGTTCGATCATGACGGTCTTGGTCCAGGCGAATATGTTGATATTTATGACTACTGGCTAGAAGGCGATACAATTGCCATTTTTTCTCGTGGAGCTCAACGTATTATCCGTTATGACTTTGATGGAAATTATATCAGTTCTATTAAGCTGCCGTATTATTCACAGCATGTATACCCGCTAGAAGAGGGCTATGTATACGATTTGAATTTTGGAACGGTAAGAGATTCACTCAAGCATCGCGTTTATATAGGCAATGTCGAGCATACGTTTCAAAAAGCCTTTTTACCGTTTGATATTCCTCCTAAAATGAAGTATTTCTCTCAATTTCCTTCTTTAAAGGAATATGGCACGGACGCTACTTATTTAGGTCCAATGAGTGATACTGTATATCATGTTAGTCACAAAGAAATCAAGCCGCTTGTTCATTTTGATTTTGGTGAGAAATGGTATTGGACAGAAAAAGGTAAGATGAACCCCAAGCAATATATGATGCATAAGGGTGAGAAAGTTGACAACATTGATGCTGAATTCGGAGAAAGTTATATCTGGTTAAGCGCGCGTTTGATAGCGACAAATACTCAACCTTTTCTTATTAACAGGACAAATGACTCTATAATTTCAATAGACCTGAGAAATAGCAGCGATGGCAGGCATTCGATTTTTCCATTAAAATGGTCAGGTGATAAGCTACTAGGTTCAATTCAGTCTAATGATTTAGTCGTTTTATACCATGAATTAGGTAAATCTAGATTTAAGTTGAGACAGGGCACTACGCTTGAAGAGATAGAATCATCAGAAAACCCAGTCCTAGTATGGGTCAAGTTCAAATAGGCTACTGAAAATGAGACGAATCAGCTTGTACTATCTTTTGCTTTTTCTCAGCCTTTCGGCCTGCCGGCTAGAAGAGGAAAATCAGGAGGCTATTGAGTATAGCGATTCTTACGTCTATAGTATTGATCTAAATGCTAAAAGTGTTGATTTTCTAGACCAGATCGAGTCCATTTCTATTTTCGGTTTTGAAGAAACGGAAGCTTCACTGCTCAAGCCTAACTCTTTTTTCTTCGATTATGAAGATGGCGTTATCGTAGTGCACGAAGGATCTGGGACGGTTTATCTTTTTGACAAAGCGGGTAATTATGTGAGCCAGTTTAGCCGAAAAGGAGATGGTCCAGAAGAATATGGTACAATGCAGAACACTGTCTATCGAAATGGTTTTATCGAAACCTATGATATCTCTAAACAAAGACTCTCTCGTTACGACCTTACAGGAAAGTTCTTAAGCGCACTAAAACTACCTGTCAGAGCAACTCATGTTTTTTACCATGAGGGTAGGTACCTGATGTCTATGGGGAATAAGAAAGGAGTGGATTCACTGAACTATAACCTTGCCTTCATTGACGAGATGGGTAAAGAACTGGGAAGGGCTATGCAGATAGATTTGGCAGTGCCATTTCCCATCGCTACAAGTATCAATGAATTCGTCATAGCGGATGGTAAACCAGTGTTTAATGCATTACTCACGGACTCTGTTGTGGTAATTGATGATCTAGAACCTAAGCAATTTATAAAGTTTGACTTCGGTAATGATTGGTTCTGGACAGAAGATATGTATGCCAATGGTAGTAAAGCAATGAGTGTCTTAGGTAAGGAAGATGAAGAGGGCAAGGCTTGGGTTTACACTTGGACCTTAGGTGCAAATCGGATCGAATTCGGTTATAACACGAGCTTTAGTAATTCTCGAAGAGGGTTTATAGATAGATCGAGTGGAGAGTTTGTGCACTATGAGTTTCCAAGCTGGGGTAAAGAAAAGCCTGTTATTCGAAACATCAGATTCGAAGGAGATGATCTTGTTGTAAACATGCTATCTTATGTGCTTGAAGTTTTTGTTGAAGAATTAGGTAAAGAGAATTATAGCATTCAAAGTGGTCAGTCGCTAGAGACATTATTACAATCTGAAAACCCAGTAATGGTCAAGGTTAAGTTTAAATAGACTTAAAGGTCATTAAGAGGCTACCTCAAGAGGTTCAGTGCCATCAGTATCCATTATTTCAGGAAGCACCTCTTTCTCTTGGTGAAATTCATTGATTCGTTTTCTGATTTCAGGAATCGAAAGATTGCTATCGATTAAGCCATTTCTGGCTACAGATATTTGCCCTGTTTCTTCCGAAATGATTAGTATCAATGTGTCAGTAGCTTCTGACATACCTAAGGCCGCACGGTGGCGCATGCCGTATTGCGCTGGAAGATCTCTTTCGCTAACCGGTAAAATACACCTTGCAGCCCTAACCTTACCTTGGTATACAATCACGGCCCCATCATGAAGTGGGCTGTATTTATTGAAAATAGCAATCAACAAGCGTTTGGAGATAAATGCGTCCATAAAATCGCCTGAGTCAGCATAGAACTTAAGTTCTGAATTTTTTGAGAATACAATTAATGCTCCTGTATTGGTGCTAGAAAGGGCTTTGGTAGCTTCAATGATAGGAGTAACATTGAATGACTCCTTGGCTACTCGCTTCTTCCAAATCATCATTGATTGTAAAAGATCGTTTTGACGGAATGTGGTTTTGCCGAGAATGAGCAAAAACTTTCGGATTTCTTGGGAGAATATAATAATGGCAGCGAGTACACCGACCCCCATAAACTGACCAAGAATTCCGGCCAAAAGCTCCATTTGCGCAGCACGTACAACGAGGTATACTAGGTAGAGCACTAAAAAGCCAATCAATACCCTGACGGCAACACTTCCTTTTAGCAATTTGTATACCTGATAGAGTAAGACGCTCACCAAGAGGATATCCATAATGTCTATCCATCTAACGTCAAGAAACCCTATTTTGAATGCGTATATCAACCTTTGTATGCTTGGTAAAGCTTTATAGTTTCCGTGGCTTCTTTCACATCATGAACCCTCAAAAGAGAGGCTCCGTTGATCAAGGCGGCCATATTTAATGCAGTTGTACCATTGAGTGCTTCTTCTGCAGTTACATCTAGTGTTTTATAAATCATAGATTTTCTAGAGACACCTGCCAATATGGGAAGCTTCAATCGTTTAAAATAACCCAAATTCCGAAGGATATCATAGTTCTGTTGAATGGTTTTTGCAAATCCGAGACCAGGGTCTACTATAATATCAGCAACTCCGAGGCCTCTCAGCTCGTTGTATTTAAAGGAAAGTTCTGAAGTAATGTCGTTCAAAAGGTGGTCGTAGGTGGTTAATGACTTCATAGTCTCCGGAGTGCCACGCATATGCATCAGTACGTAGGGTACTTTTAGGGAGGAAACTGTTTTAAACATTTGATCGTCTAAGTTGCCTCCAGAGACATCATTGATCATTGACGCTCCTTCATCGACCGCTGCCCTTGCTACTTCCGATCTGAATGTATCGATTGAAATATAGGCTTGAGGAAATCTTTTGATAATGGCAGCAATTGGTGGTATCACACGATCTAATTCTTCTGATATTGAGATGTCTTCGGCCCCTGGCCGGGTCGAATATCCTCCGATATCAAGGATCAGTGCTCCATCGTTAAGCATATGTTCTGCCTTTCTTACTAGCCCATCTAATGACTGGCTGCGGCTACCGGAATAAAAGGAGTCAGGCGTAGCGTTGAGGATTCCCATTACTTGAGGGGCATCTAAAGAAACTAGATTTCCCCTGAGATTCAATGTGCTTTTTGTACTAAATAACTTATCTTTCGCTTTCAAGAAATGTCCTAATTTTTAAACAAGCGATCACTTTGGAGGAGCAAACGGTAGGCGAATATAAGCAAGTTATTAAGGCCTGTAAAGACATATTTTTGAAGAAAACTCAAGACTACGGCACTGCATGGCGTGTGTTGAGATTACCTTCGATTACGGATCAAATTTTCATTAAAGCCCAACGCATTCGCTCTATTCAAGAGAAGGGATCTCAAAAGGTAGATGACGATATATCAGGTGAATTTATTGGGATCATCAATTACTGTGTAATTGCTTTAATTCAAATGGATTTAACAGACGCTGATGCTATGGAAATGGCTGTAGAGGATTTAGAGCCGCTTTACGATCAGCACGTTAACAATACCATGGAGTTGCTGATGAATAAAAATCACGACTATGGAGAGGCTTGGAGAGATATGCGCGTTGCTTCTATTACGGACATAGTCTTAATGAAGCTTTTACGCGTTAAACAAATTGAGGACAATCAAGGGAAAACGATCATTTCCGAAGGTATTGACGCTAATTACATGGATATGATTAACTATGCCGTTTTCTGTATGATACTAATGGGACACGCCAAATCATGAAGATACTAAACACCATTGCCCGTTACTTAGTAGGAGGATTATTCATTTTCTCCGGTTTAATTAAAGTTAATGACCCGGTAGGTACGCAAATCAAACTGGAGGAATACTTCTCTGTTTTTGCAGTGGATATCGCTCCATTTTTTGAGTCATTGAAACCCATCTCATTATTCTTGTCTATGCTATTGTCCACTTTGGAGGTGGTGTTAGGTGTTGCGCTCTTGTTCAAGTATAGAGAGAAGTTAGTCACTACGCTATTATTAGCAATGATCGTGTTTTTTACCTTCCTTACTTTTTACTCGGCCTATTTCAATAAAGTAACTGACTGTGGTTGTTTCGGAGATGCGATAAAACTAACTCCTTGGGAGTCGTTCACAAAAGACATTATTCTACTCGTAATGATTGTAGTCCTATTCATCAATCGAAAAAAGAATCAGTTGATAAAGGAGGGTGTTGTGAAAACTAGTATTGTTGCTGCATCTCTTGTTTTTTGCTTGTCAGTGGCTTTTTGGTCGGTTAATCACCTTCCATTTATTGATTTTAGAGCTTACAAAGCAGGTACTGATATCACTGTGGATATGCTGCCTCCTCCTGATGATCCGGGTATGGTGCCCAAGATTACGAATTTTGCTATTTATGGGGATGAAGACGACTACACGCAGCAAGTGCTGACTGGTAAGAAGTTATTGGTGGTTGTGCATGAAGCTGAGAAGTCTGATATAGACTCCTATGCAATGCTCAATAGCCTTATCAGTGCTTTGGGAAATCAAGTTGAAGTTGTGGCTGTTACTGCATCATCTGGTCCTCAGTTTGAAGATTTACGTCACACAGTTCAATTGGCAATTCCATATTATTACTCAGATAAAACGTTGTTAAAAACAATGGTTAGGTCAAACCCTGGACTTGTTTTGCTCAACAATGGTCAAGTAATGAATAAGTGGCACTACAATGACATTCCAGGTGCTACTGACTTATTGTCTAATCTTAATTAATGAATACAAAAAACGGCATCTTTTTAATTGGCCTTGCTGGGTCGGGTAAAACAACGCTTGGTAAATCTCTCGCCAATCATATGGGTTATAAATTCATAGATTTAGATGCCGAGATAGAAAGGAAAGAAGGGATGAAAATCCCCGAAATCTTCAAGAAATTTGGAGAAGGACAGTTTCGCATATTCGAAAGAGAAACCTTGCACCAATGTATTGCTGTTGAGGATAGTTTTGTGCTGTCAACCGGTGGTGGTACTCCTTGTTATCATTTCAATATGGACGCCATGAATGAAGCTGGTACTACGGTCTATCTTGACGTGGCTCCTGGCGATCTTGCACTGAGAATAATAGAAGATGGGGTGGAGAGCCGGCCTATCTACCAGAGTTATGATCATGTAGATCTCATTCAAGAGATTAGGGAGATGAAAGTACTCAGAGAAGAATACTACGAACAGGCCAAAATAAAAATTAGAGATAATAAGATTTCCGTAGAAACCATTATCTCTAACCTTAATTCGTTTAAGGACTAGAAATTAAGCCCGAGGCTAATGCGTGCGTTAGTCAGTTTGTTTTCAATTTGTGCTGTAGGTCCTACACCGTCAGCAAATGTATATGAGGTAAAGGAGTCGTCAAACCTTGTTTGGGTGTAAGCGAAATCGAGAAAATATTTCCCAAAATTCAGTCCAACACCACCAGAAACTACACTTCTAGATCGATCGATGTCATCAAAAGATTCATTGGTAGGGTCTCCAAGCGAGGCAAACCCAGCTCTGAACCTAAAAATCTTGTATCGATATTCTCCCCCTAATCTAAAGTTGGTTACCGACTGATAGATGTTTTCAATAGTCTGGTTGTCATTATCGGCTATAAAATCTACCGAAGATACATTGGCGTTAGAATAATTTAGGCGCTCGAGGTCCGCAGTAATGAAGCCGTTTTTACCTATGAAAAAAGCAATTCCAGCGTTGATCCTTGCAGGTGTTCTCAAATTATAATCCGAGACGAAAAGAGGTGTGCTAGTTTGTAAGCTATTGAGAACAGTGTCTTCTAGAATTACTCGGTTGCCATTGTCCAAGAAAGTTGACGCATCAAAATTGTTGTATTCTGAATTATAAATAGCATCGCTCTCTTCACTGAAATTATACCAGGTGGGTGATGTTATGGAAAGTCCAAAGCGTATTTCATCAATTGGCCTCACAATCACTCCGAAATTGGCATTAAAACCTGTGCCTGATACATCAAACCTTTCATCAATGTTAAACGATGATAGTACAGTCCCTTGAAAGTTCTCGGTATATATGCGACTGAATGTATGGTCAGTAGTTACAATTCCCAATCCGCCACCAACATATATTTTGTCGTCATAGTTGCCACCGAAAGCCACGTTTATTTGATTGGTGAATCCAGTTCTTCGAAGTTGCTCTTGCTGTGTAGGGAAGCCTTCAACGGGCGATAGGTAGAAATCTTCGGCACCTGGTAGTGGATTGATCAAAAAATGGTCATAACCAACTTGTTCAATTCCGCCTAATTCTTCTGGAAAGAATGCGTCTGCTCTATCAAGCATAGCATCAATAATTGAGCTGCCATCATTTTGTCCTGAATAATTGATTTGTTCTCTGAAATCATTGGTTCTATTGAATGTAATGGCCAATGACCCTCCGCGCCAGCCACCTGGTATGAAGTCACTTTTGTTGAAGTTTATTACTAAACCTAGATTGGCAATGTTCAAGTTGGTCTCTTCACTATTGGTGTTATTTGACAAGAAATTGGTGTCAAATTGTTTGAAGTTTAAACTTGGGGTAAATACAAACTGAGATCTGTTGTAAAAACCCAGCCCCGCAGGGTTAAGTATTGCTGAGCTAATGTCTCCTCCTAATACCGAGCCTGAGCCACCCATGGCTGCGAATCTTGCAGTTCCAATTTGGTTACGTTGACTAAACCTTAGGGCATCTTGATAGTAGCCAAATGAACCAGATTGAACTTGGGCTTCGGCACTAAGGTGTAGGCACAGCATTGCCATGCCTACGACCATAAGCTTAATTGTTTTTTTCATTTCCTGAGTTTTTTGACTGCTAGTTTTTCCTTCTCGATCCAGATGACGATGTAGAGCTTCTGCTTGAAGAAGAGCTAGAACTTCTGCTCACCGACCCTGAAGACCTTGAACTAGAGCCTGAACTTCTGCTCACTGATCCAGAAGACCTTGAACTAGAGCCTGAGCTTCTACTTACTGATCCAGAAGACCTAGAGCTTGATCCCGAACTTCTACTCACTGACCCGGAGGATCTGCTTGAACTACTACGGCTAGAGCTACTGCGGACATTTGAAGACGAAGTTGACCTAGACGAACTTCTATTGAAGGACAGCCCGCTATTTCTGCTGGTCGAACTTCTACTTGACCTTCCGCTATTTAACCCTGTGCTATTACTTGAGGAACGCGAACTTCGAGAGCTAACGATTCTGTTACTTCCTCGTACAGCACTACTACTTACAGCTGACGATGACGATCTGCTTGAGCTTCGAGAATCATTAAACCTGTAGGCATCTGTGCTTACACGGCTCGATCTAGTGCTGGCTACTTGGCTTCTGCTGCTAGAACTTCTGCTTACAGAAGATCTTGATAGGCCAGATCTACTTGAGCTACTCGAGCTTATTCGACCACCGGCAGAAGACCTATTGGCAATTGCACTTCGAGATACTCTTGAGGTACCTGCAGCGTTGGCTAATCTTTGGCTTCTTGTTGGCACGACACCATTTACAGCGTCAGACCTCACACTTGTGACTGAAGTTGAAGCTATTCTTCCGCTTCGTGTAGCAGGTCTAGTATTAGCTACTATAACCTCTCCTCTGTAGATGTATCTGTTGCTAAATATCGGTGGGCAGTAAGGATTACCAAATCCACCATTAAAAGCCCATCCTTGATTAAAGCCCCATCCTCTGTTCCAACGATTCCATCGATTAAAACCAAAGCCAACTCTGCTCTGAAAGAATGGGTCAAATAAAGGATCGTAAAACGGATCGCGAAAACCTCCACCGATGAAGAATGGATCGTAAAATCCAAAGCCTGAGCCGAATCCAAAGCCGACTGATACATTTATGCCACGGTTCCAAAAACCGCCTCCAAAATTATTTCCAAATCTGTTCCCAAATCCGTTTCCTGCAAAGGTGGACATTGAAGTGCGTGCTACGCGAGCATTACTGGCGCTAATGTAGCGATCCATTCTAGTGCTATTTCCTACATAATATTGGTCATACCAAGCAAGTCTAAATTCAAAATCATTTTCGACAAGCGTGTTGAAGTAAAGTTCATCCCACTCATCAGCCCAATCTACAGGTAGCGCATAAGACGCGAGTAGTTCGTTCTCATAATCCCATAGGAAATCTATATAGTTGAGCTCACTCGCCTTAGTTATTCTTGGACCACCTTCTCCAGCTACGAAGTATTCAACCTCTTTCGTCTGGTTGTTATTGTACCTATCTATTAGGTTAGGGTCTAATGCTTGCTTAGACTCATTAGATAATGTAATAATGTTAGCTGCTTCGGCTGCTTGAGCCGATTCAGTCTTTGCGACAACTCTAGGAGCTGTTTTCCGATCTGCAGATGTGAAATATACATCATCATATTCAGAAGCTTGTTGGTATTGATTTGGTGTGCATGAGAGCAAAGCTAGCATGCTGAGTGGTGCCATTAATAATTTAAGATGAATTTTACTTTTCATGACTTTCCTTTCTGGCTTAATTGTTCAACGTCTATTTATCGTTTTTGGTCGAGAAAATACCCGAAAACTTTATATTTGTCCGATATTCTTTCGCACCAATGGGAGCAAGGATCATACCAAAACTGATGACATGAGCAAAGGATTGCCTAAAAGAAGTGAAGATTATTCATTATGGTACAATGAATTGGTAAAAAAAGCAGATTTGGCTGAAAATTCACCGGTGAGGGGGTGTATGGTAATTAAACCATATGGCTTTTCTATCTGGGAGAAGATGCAGGCCGAAATTGACCGGATGTTTAAAGAAACTGGTCATTCAAATGCTTACTTTCCGCTATTTATACCTAAATCTTATTTAAGTAAGGAGGCTGATCATGTCGAGGGGTTTGCCAAAGAGTGTGCTGTTGTCACCCATTACCGACTGAAGAATGATGAGAATGGGAAGGGCGTAGTGGTTGACCCTGATGCTAAGTTAGAAGAAGAGTTGATCGTTAGACCAACATCTGAAACCGTAATCTGGAGTACTTATAAAAACTGGGTGCAGTCCTATCGTGATTTGCCCATTCTGGTGAATCAATGGGCCAATGTGGTGCGTTGGGAGATGCGAACTAGGCTTTTCTTAAGGACAACTGAGTTTTTATGGCAAGAAGGCCATACCGCGCATGCCACCAAACAAGAGGCAATTGACGAGTCAGTACAAATGATGAATATCTATGCTCAGTTTGCCGAAGAATTTATGGCATTGCCAGTAGTTAAAGGGATTAAGTCCGAAAACGAAAGATTCGCAGGAGCAGTTGAAACTTATTGCATTGAGGCCTTGATGCAGGATGGTAAGGCATTGCAGGCTGGAACTTCACATTTTCTCGGCCAAAACTTTGCCAAAGCTTTTGATGTCAAATTTGCTACCAAAGACGGTAAACAAGAATATGTTTGGGGAACATCTTGGGGAGTCAGTACCCGCTTGATGGGTGCCTTGATTATGGCACACTCAGATGATCAAGGATTGGTCTTGCCGCCTAAATTGGCACCTATACAGGTTGTGATAGTTCCTATATATAAAGGAGAGGAGCAACTAAAAGCGATTGGCGAAAAGGCTGATGCAATTATTGCGTCCCTAAAATCTGTAGGTATTAGTGTTAAGTTTGACGATAGAGATACTTATAAGCCAGGGTTTAAATTTGCTGAGTGGGAGTTAAAGGGAGTTCCAGTTAGAATTGCCATTGGGCCAAAGGATATGGAGAATAACTCCGTTGAAATTGCTCGCAGAGACACTGGGGTGAAAGAAACTTTTAGCCTGGCGGACGATCTTCAGGCCAAAATCAGTGGCTTGATGGATGAAATTCAGACTTCTATCTATACTAAAGCAAGAGATTTCAAAACCGAGAATACACGTCCTGTTGATACTTACGATGAGTTTAAGGAGGTTTTAGAAAAAGAAGGTGGTTTTCTCTCAGCGCATTGGGATGGAACAGCCGAAACGGAAGAGAAAATCAAGAACGAAACTAAAGCAACTATACGCTGTATTCCATTAGGAGTAGAAACAGAGGAGGGTAATTGCGTTTACTCGGGTAAGCCATCAAAAGGAAGAGTTCTTTTTGCTAAAGCATACTAAGCTTCATTCGTTTTATTGGTATATTGGCTGATACATGAATTAGACTTATGGACGGTTGGTTTGCCATTATTTTACTCACTTTAATTGGACTGATTCTAATTTACTTAGAACTCATATTTGTCCCAGGTACAACTATATTGGGTCTATTAGGTCTTGCTCTGACGGGTATTGGCATTTATATGGCCTATGAAAGACATGGAGTTACTTCGGGGTCAGTTGTTTTAGTCAGTTCTCTATTAGTCACAGTTGGCGCGTTAGTTTGGAGTTTTCGTTCAAACTCTTGGAGTAAATTCTCTTTGAAGCAAAAGAATGATTCAAAAGTAAATGAGCACTATACAGAAGGTCTACAAGTGGGAATGCAAGGTTTAACGGTATCTGACTTGAAGCCAATTGGAAAGGCTGAGTTTAATAATAAAGCATATGAAGTTACTTCTCATGGTCATTTGATTGAATCAGAGACTGAGGTGGAGATCATAAGGCTTTCAGGAAATAAAATTATTGTTCAATCAATAAATACGTAAATCAATGGGAGAATATACCACCCTCATAGCTGTTATAGCTGGTGTAATTTTAGTCTTTGTTTTCTTATACTTTGTGCCAGTCAATCTCTGGATTACGGCACAGTTTTCGAATGTTCGGATCGGGCTTCTAGAGCTTGTCTTCATGAGAATTAGAAAAGTGCCACCAAGTATTATAGTGAAAGAAATGATTACTGCGCGGAAAGCAGGATTAGATGTGCAAACGGAGGAGTTAGAAACTCACTATTTGGCTGGGGGTAACGTTTCCTCCGTTATAAAAGCATTGATTTCGGCTGATAAGGCCAATATTAACTTAGGCTTCAAACAAGCCACAGCCATTGACTTAGCAGGTAGAGAAGTTTTTGAGGCTGTTCAGATTTCTGTAAACCCGAAGGTGATTACAACACCAAAGGTTGCTGCTGTTGCCCAAGATGGTATACAATTGATTGCCATTGCTAGAGTAACAGTTCGGGCAAACATTCAACAATTGGTTGGAGGTGCCGGAGAGGATACTATTTTAGCAAGAGTTGGTGAAGGCATAGTGACCTCAATCGGTTCAGCACAGAGCCATAAAGCGGTATTAGAAAACCCTGATAAAATTTCAAAACTCGTGTTACAGCGTGGTTTGGATGCTGGTACAGCGTTCGAAATACTATCCATTGATATAGCAGATATTGACGTAGGAGTTAATATTGGAGCTATACTTCAGACAGATCAAGCCCAAGCAGATCTAAAAGTTGCTGAGGCAAAGGCTGAAGAGCGTAGGGCTATGGCCGTGGCAGTGGAACAAGAAATGAAGGCTAAATCTCAAGAGGCTAGAGCAAAAGTAATTGAAGCTGAAGCTGAAGTGCCTTTGGCATTGGCTGAGGCTTTCAGGTCTGGTAATCTAGGCGTGATGGATTATTACAGAATGGAGAACATTCAATCAGATACTGATATGAGAGAGTCCATCGCAAATCCAGGTCAAAAGAGCTCTACAACAAAAAAGAGTTCTGGAAACGATAAAAAATAATAAAACTGAAAAGCAACGAAGGCCGTGTAACAACGGCCTTTTTTATTTTAAACTAATGAGTCCCCATTGGGAAGGTTCTGATGCCAGAAAACGGTTACCGAATTGCTGAATACTTTCGTAAGATAAAGGAACAACATCCTGACCTTTAAGATTAATCACACCCTTGAGTCCGTCTCGCTCTATGAGAAAGTAGCCGTATTTTAATGCCGTAATGTTATCATATTGAGGTGTCCTGATCAACTTCCCCTTGTTGTCAGCTAAACCGAAAACACCGTTTGAATTTAAGATGATGTATTCCTTTTGACGATCAATAGTTGTGAATTGCTCAGTGAGAATCAGTTGCCCTTGATTGTTCAATAGCCCATAATTACTGTCCTTTCTAACAACTGAGAGACCTTCTGAGAATGGGGCGACCATATCATAAATAGGTTGAATAATCAGGTTTTCATCACGATCGATAAATCCCCATTTACCAAGGAGTTGTATTGCGGCTAAATCTTCAGAAAAAGGTTGAATGTCTTCATACCTATTGGCAATTCTCAATTTGCCGAACTCATCCACTTGACCCCATTGACCATCTTTAAAAACAGGTATCAACCCTTCTGAAATTATTCCGAAGCCTGCCACGCCACTATCTAAAGCAATGTCTTCTTGGTTATCAGGTTTGAAAAAGAAATAGAGGCTGTCTCTGGTTAAAGCGTAAAGGTTTTTGTCTATCACTTGGATGCTATCATAGCTATGTTCGAGCCACAAGTTATGGTCGGTATCGTAAAGCTTGTACAACCCATCTTTTTGCTTCGAATACCCTGAAGGGAGTGCTGTAAGCAAATCATATGATCTTACCTTTTCTGTTCCAGCAAAGTCTACTAGCTTCCATTCTGAACCTTGTTTAAGCCTGATGATCTGATCTAAAATCTCAATTTGATCATTGTACGGAGTTATTACCCAGTTGCCTTTTATGTCAATTACGCCTAAGCCACCCTGATAAGAGGCAACGGCTAGGCCATTTCTAAATGGACCTATAGCATCATAAATAAATGGTGTTTGCTCCTTTCCGTTAGTTGCCAAGATGCCTTTCTTACCATTGCGAGTAGCTTCTATTACACCATTTTCTAGTGCCTTAAAGCTTTCATAATTGAACCCATTTAACTTTTTTCCTGATTTGTTGAATACGGCCCAGTCTTGTTGATCAATCCGTTTTATTTGTCCAATGATTACACCATTAACAAGCGTAACACTATCGTAGTTTGTGGCTAAAATAAGCTCTCCAGTGGTTGAGAGAGCACCCTGGTAATTAGATTCGGGGTGCTCTACAATGGTGATTTCATCGATATGCTCAACTATTTTGAGCTTTGAAAGGTACTTTTCATACTGCTCATCTTTGTTAATGATGCCAGTGCGCTGTCCACTTGTCACTGCAAAATTAGACGCGTTTACCATAAGCATTCTATCGAAATAGAAGCTTTTTATAAACCGATCCTTTTCATAAAAATCCCATTTCTTAAAAGGTAGGGTACGAGCTTTATCACCTGATAATTCTATGTGCTTATATATAGGGTCAACTACTAATTTTCCTGATTTATCCAATAGTCCCTTTTTGTTATAAAAAGTAACCAAGAATAACTCATCCGTAAGCTCGGTGACAGATTCAAATTGAAAATCAGTAATTGGCTGACCGTCTTCAGTGTAGATAGCACTTAAATTATCATCATTCTGCACGGCAAAAAAACCATCTGTTACCGCTTCAACCCCCATGAAGGCCATTGGAATAAGTGGTTTTCCGTTTTTATTGAGTAGTCCAGATCGATAGTCAGCCCCAATCCTTTTTGTAGCAATTAGACTAGACTGGGCTGGCTCCATTCGGGCATAGTCGAAGTCTATAACAACTTTACCGCGACTATTCACCACACCATAGCTAGAGAGTATGGAACGTCTTTCGCGTCTGCTGGCTATAAATAGATTATCTATGTAGGGAGTGAGCTCGGCATACAGATGAGAGGAGATTTTGCTTCCGTCAAGGTTTACGAGTGCCCATTTTTCATTTTGGCGTGCTCCAATGACGTTGTTGATTACCTCGAAGGTGCCGTCAGACCAGCCGATGGATTCGTATTGAGGAGGGATGATAACCTCTCCTGAAGTGGTGTTCTTCAACCCATATTTTCCGTTTTTTGTGAACGTCTCGTACTCATCTGCTTGCAGTTGGAACTGGCAGATAATTAATGAACATATAAAAAGGACTTGTCTGATAATGAGCATTAACCCCAAATACGCAATTGCTTAATTTAGCTAACGAAAATAAGATGCATGGGTATAGAAATTGACGAAAAGAAAGATTATTTGTCTTTTGTCTCCTGGTCTAGGTTAAAAAGATCATTCAGTACATCAATTAGCTTATCTGCTTCTCCTCTTTGGCATGCTGCCTTTAGTTGAAGAACAGGGAGTTTCATGATTTTTTGTGTAATACTCTTCGAAAGCTTTTCTGCGAAGAATTCCATTTCTTCAGAAGAATTTTTCAGATGCTTCTTTAGTTCTTCTTGACGAATTTCTTCGAGTGTATTTTTAAGCTTTTGAATGGTAGGGGATACTTCCATTTCGCGAGACCATGCCCTCACATCTTGCATGGCTTCTTCAATGATTCCCTCAACAGCTGGAATAGCTGCTTTTCTCTTTTCTACAGCACGAGAAGTTTTTTCTTGAATCTCATCTATGTTGTAAAGTGAGATGCCTTTTAAGGTTTCTACTGAAGGGTCAATTGACCTAGGGATAGATAAATCAATCAGGAATTTGATTCCCTCTGCTTCATCCGAAAAGTCTTTTGACCCAATAAAATCTTTAACTGGAATGCTCGAAACGATAATATCGTAGTTATGGAGTTCAGTCTTAAGACCATCGAACGAAATATGATTGAGCCCCAGTTCGGTGGCAAGTGTTATAGTTTTGGTTCCTGTTCTATTTGTTAGTGTCACAGAAAACGGTTCTGCCGCCAAGTGTTTTGCGAGGTCTTCTCCAATTTCGCCCAGGCCAATGATCAGAACTTTTGTCTCTACGAAAGATTCAGCGAGAGTGCGCGTAAGTTCTGCTGTTGCATAAGACACGCTAGCTGCCCCATCTCTAAAAGCCGTTTCTTGAAATACTTTCTTATTGGCGAAGAACACGGTATGCAGAATTCTATGCATGAAAGGCCCAGCGGTATTGTTATCTGCAGCAATTTGGTAGGCCTTTTTTACTTGGTTAATGATTTGTAAATCACCAATGACCTGAGCTTCAAGACCAAGAGCTACTCTAAATAAGTAAGTAGATGCTTTGTAGCTATCGTTGATTACAGAAAAGAAAGAGATGAATTCTCCTATATTGTGAATGCCCTTCTTGGAGGCCATCAAAGTGATTATTTCTTTAGAAAAGTCCTGCTCGGCATTGTAATAAACTTCCGTGCGGTTGCAAGTAGAAATAATCAAAGACTCTTCAAGACCGATGATTTCCCGAAAGTCGTTGAGTAGTATTGAGATCAGTACTTCGTCCAAAGCAATCATCTCACGAATCTCCACCGGAGCATTCTTGAAGGATAGACTTATTACTTTGAAATTACTTCTCATCTGTATCGGTTGCTAATTTTTAAGTTGGGCAAAAATAAGCCCTAACTGTGCACCAAAAAAGTGATTTATATCAGTTTTTGATATTTATAACGTTTCTCAATGTCGCCTGCCCAACTTGATTCTTTTAATTTATTTTTGAAGCAGATTGTTTAAATAGTTTTAACTTCATTTATTCTCTTTAAACACACACTTAAGTGAGACTTAAAAAGTTAATTCGAGACTTCTTTGGCTTCAGCAAGACTGAAGTAAATGGTACTTTAGTTTTAATCCCCGCTATTGTCTTTTTGTTATTCACTCCCTATCTGTATCGCCACATTGTAGACTCTGAAAACCATACGGCATCAGAAGATAAAAGGCTGCTTGACAGTTTAGTTTCTTCCATCGATGCAGGTTTGATTACGGAGGAAATATTAACTGAAAATCCAATTACATACTTTCCTTTTAACCCAAATACTGCTTCAGTAGATGAGTTAACCGCTTTGGGTATTCCAAAGTTCCTTGCTACGCGAATGATAAATTATAGATCTCAGGGTGGTAAGTTTTTGATAAAACGAGATGTACTGAAGATTTATGACTTCCCTGATAGCCTCTTTGACCAACTGTCGGTATATATGCTACTTCCTGATGAAAAGCAGAAGGCTATAGTCCGTCACGAAGAACTGATTGCCAACAAGGTGCCTGACTTGTTGGCAGAAGAACCTTTGCCCTCAGAGGTTGCGCCTAAAGCCCTTTTTCGAGTGGAGCTGAATTCAGCAGATAGTCTTGACCTATGGGCATTGAGGGGGATTGGTAAAAGTTATGCTAGGCGTATTATTTCATATAGAAAACTATTAGGTGGCTATCACTCTATCTCACAGCTTCAGGAAGTTTACGGTATGAGTGATACACTCTTTCAAGCGATAAGACCTTATTTGGTTTTATCAGATTCAATACCACTGCGAAAAATCTCAATCAATCTGGCCACATTCAAAGAGTTGCTGGCCCACCCATATATTGATTATGAGCAAACGAAAGAGATATTGAATTCCAAAAGTGAAAATGGTAAATTCAGAAGGCGAGAGGATATGTTTCGATTGAAGCTGATGGACAGTGTTAAGATCGAAAGACTTCTGCCATACTTGAATTTCCAATGAAAAAAGTAATCACTGCCAGTCAGATCAGAGCTGCCGATCGTTACACAATCGAAAATGAGCCGATCTCTTCAATAGACTTAATGGAAAGAGCTGCTATGGCTTTCGTTGCGACTTTCGTGACTTTCGTGCCGTCAAACTTAACGGTACATGTTGTTTGTGGAACAGGTAATAACGGAGGCGATGGGCTAGCTGTTGCACGTCTCCTTAAAAGTCAAGGGTACACTGTCCGAGTATCATTCATAGCGCTATCTAAACAATTATCTCTTGACTGTAGGGGTAATCTTGAGCGTCTAGATTTAGAAGTCGACAAGCGGAGTGTCATAGATGATTTTTCTATTAAAGAAGACGTAATCATTGATGCTCTTTTTGGCTCGGGACTCAACCGCCCTGTAACAGGTTTTGGAGGAGAGGTGATTACAATAATTAATCAGTCTTCAGCAAAAGTAGTGAGCATTGACATGCCCTCTGGCCTTTTTGCAGATACCATAGATTTATCCGGAGCGATTGTTCAAGCAGACTTGACCATAACTTTTCAGCGTCCAAAGCTCTCTTTTTTGCTGCCTGAGTCTGGATTTTATGTTAGAGAGTACGTCATGGTCGGTATAGGACTAGACGAAAAGTTTATCCAATCTCGATCTTCTGGCTATTTCGTTCTAGAACAGGTAGATATTGCTCGCCTAATGCCTAAGCGAGGTAAGTTTCAACACAAGGCAGATTTCGGAAGGGTACAGGTCTTTTCTGGAAGTTTGGGGAAGATGGGCGCAGCCTTTTTATGTGGTAAAGCTGTATTAAAAGCAGGTGCTGGTTTACTTACAGTTCACATTCCAGCATGTGGCTATGAGGTTATTCAAGCTAATCTACCAGAGGCAATGGTGACAGTAGATAAACATAAGAATGAAATTGGTGCAGGAGAATATTTGCATCATACGAATGCAATTTGTGTTGGCCCTGGTATTGGAACTTCAGAGGTGACAATAGCGTGGTTTAGGTTGTTTTTAAGTCAGAGAGATGAACCATTAGTCTTAGATGCAGACGCTTTGAATATTATTGCTATGCATCCTGAGTTAATGGATGATATACCAGAACATTCGATATTAACGCCACATGTAGGAGAGTTTCATAGGTTGTTTGGTTCCTGTGCTAATGGCTTAGAAAGAATAGAGAAAATGAAAAAGGTAGCTTCAGACCGAAGGTTGGTGATTATTTTTAAGGGTGCTCATACAGCGATTGCACTTCCAAGTGGAGATATTGTGTTTAATACTACGGGTAATTCTGGTATGGCCACTGCGGGAAGTGGTGATGTCTTGTCTGGAATTATTGCTGGTTTCTTATCTCAAGGTATGGAAAGTGGCGATGCTGCTTTAGCTGCAGTTTACCTTCATGGGCATGCAGGAGATTTGGCTGCAAAAAGAGTTGGAAAAATGTCATTGATGGCATCAGATTTGCTTATGGAACTACCGGAAGCAATTATTAACGTAACACAGACGTCTTTTATTTGAAAAAAGACTAACTTTAAGTAAACCTTAACACCTAAAACAGGGTCTAAGTATTTGATGAAAATCTTCAATCAACATATTTCACTCAGAAAACTAGTCTTCGGATTGGCTTTGTTGTGTGTTACGTTTGCAGCTTCGGCTCAAACAGGAAATGGCGTGAAAATTTCCAATACTAATGAGGATGAAAAAATTAAGGTTGAAGTGTTTCCTAATCCTACTTCAGATTATCTGACCATAGATCTTAGTAACCTTAATCTGACCCAACCGAAAATTGAGATCAGAAGTATCATTGGTACTAAGATGAGGGTTAGCCTTGAGAAGAATGGTTTAAAAAAGTATAAGGTAGACGTCCAAACCTTTCAGCGAGGTTACTATCTGGTCTTAGTCACAGACGACCAATCAAAATTCCAACAAACTGTAAGGTTCAGTAAGAAATAATAAACCCCGAAAATTTCGGGGTTTTCTATTTTAGAATGCTGCGTTTCCTGGTGTACGAGGAAAAGGGATGACATCTCTAATATTCCCCATACCTGTCACAAATATCATCAGTCTTTCGAAGCCAAGGCCAAAGCCACTGTGTGGGGCAGTACCGAAACGTCTGGTATCTAAATACCATTCAAGCTCTTCTTCCGGAATGTTCATTTCTGCCATACGGCTAGTCAAAACTTCCAACCGCTCTTCACGCTGAGAGCCACCTACGATTTCGCCTATGCCTGGAAAGAGAATGTCCATGGCGCCAACAGTATTGCCATCGTCATTCATGCGCATATAGAAAGCCTTAATATCTTTAGGGTAGTCGGTGAGGATTACCGGCTTTTTAAAGTGCTTCTCAACCAAATAGCGTTCATGCTCTGATTGTAGATCAGTACCCCAGCCTTCGATAGGGAACTGGAACTTACCTTTCTTATTAGGTTTTGAGTTTTTGAGTATTTCAATGGCTTCAGTATAAGTGAGGCGCTCAAAGTTGTTTTCAGTGATGAATTTGAGCTTTTCGGTAAGCGTCATTTCACTTCTTTCAGCAGTAGGCTTATTCTTTTCTTCGTCTAAAAGTCTTTTCTCTAAGAATTCAAGATCTTCTGCGCAATGCTCCAAGGCGTAAGCTACGAGGTACTTGAGGAATTCTTCCGCCAAGTCCATGTTGTCTACTAGGTCATGGAAAGCCATTTCCGGTTCTATCATCCAGAACTCCGCGAGGTGTCTTGTCGTGTTTGAGTTTTCTGCTCTAAACGTTGGTCCGAAGGTATATATGTCTCCTAATGCCATAGCACCAAGTTCACCTTCAAGTTGTCCAGAAACGGTGAGGTTAGTTTCTTTTCCAAAAAAGTCTTGACTGTGGTCTACAGATCCATCTTCATTAAGCGGTGGGTTGATTGGGTCCAATGTGGACACCCTAAACATTTCGCCAGCACCTTCAGCATCGGAACCCGTCACAAACGGAGTGTGCCAATAGAAAAAGCCTTTCTCATTGAAAAACTGATGCACAGCAAAAGACATGGCGTGCCTCATTCTGAAAATGGCTCCGAACGTATTCGTACGTGGTCTCAGGTGAGCAATTTCTCTCAAAAACTCTAAGGAGTGCTTTTTAGGTTGAAGTGGATATTTCTCTGGGTCGGCAGTACCAAGGACTTCAATAGACTGTGCAGCAATTTCGACACATTGTCCAGCGCCCTGAGATGCCACTAGTTTACCTGACACTGAAATACTCGCACCAGTATTAATATGCTTGAGAATCTCTTCTGAGATTAAACTAGGATCAGCAACCACCTGAATGCTGTTAATGGAAGAGCCGTCATTCAAGGAAATGAAACTCACGTGTTTGTTTCCTCTCTTGGTTCTTACCCAACCTTTTGCCACAACGTCAAGGTCAACCTGACTACTTTTAAGTAAGGCAGCAATTTTGGTTCTCTTTGTTTTCATGATTACACTACTCAATGAATTCGAAATGAACGCAAAGCAATCATTTTTTACTTTCATACACAACTAATTGATAATCATTTACTCCGACCAATTATGTAAGTACTTAAGGAAATATGTACTAAAAAATGCGTGTATGGATATTTTTTTTGATTTTGACATTTTCTGCATGGTTTTTGTTAAAAAGTGTTACAAAGTCAACCAATCTCTCGTTCTTTCCTTTAAATTTGAATTAATAGAAAGCGCGATTTTTTTACCCTAATGCAAAAACTCAGTCTCAACCAATCTTTAAGCCAGAAGCTATCTCCTCAGCAGATTCAGTTTATAAAGCTGTTGCAGGTGCCGACTGCCGAGCTCGATACTCGAGTGGAGGAAGAGCTTGAGATTAATCCTGCATTGGAAGAAGGTAGGGAAGAAGAGGCTGCTCCGGAGAGAGAGGAGACCGAAGATAGTGACGTGAGCTCAACAGAAGACCTTAATGTAGAAGACTACTTGGGGGATGATGATTTCTCTGGCTATAAAATGCAGGGAGACGGTAACTATAGCGAAGAAGAAGATCGAGAGATGCCTGTAGCCATGCAAGCTTCTTTAAATGATCAACTGGAAGCACAGTTGGGGTTTTTAGGACTTGAGGAGCGTCAGGAAAACATAGCCAAGCAACTTATCGGTAGTATTGAGTCTGATGGTTATATCAGAAGAGAGCTTGACGCCATTGTCAATGATTTGGCCTTTGCCCAAAACATTGAAACAGATGTTGAAGAGCTGGAAGAATTATTGACTCAGATACAACAGTTTGATCCGCCCGGTATTGGCGCAAGAAACCTTCAAGAATGTCTTTTATTACAATTAGAGAAGAAACTCAATGATCTAGAAGAAGACGAAGGGATACTCACCGCAATACGGATTTTATCGCTCTGTTTTGATGAGTTTACGAAAAAGCACTACGATAAAATTCTAAAGAAATTAAATATAGAAGATGAGGCTTTACTCAAGGAAGCTGTAAATGCAATTACCAAGCTAAACCCTAAGCCAGGAGGTATTTCTGGCGGTTTGGTTAAGACGCAGTACTTAATTCCTGACTTCTTAATGACCAATAACGATGGTAAGTTTGATCTTACCCTAAATAGCCGAAATGCACCTGAACTTAGAGTAAGTCAGTCTTACTCTGATATGTTTTCGGCATATGACAAGAGTGATAAGAAAGATAAAAAGCTAAAGGAAACTGTAACTTTCGTAAAGCAGAAACTAGACGCGGCAAAGTGGTTTATTGATGCCATTAAGCAACGCCAAAATACTTTGCTCCGGACTATGGAGTCGATCATCAAATTTCAATATGAGTTTTTCTTAGACGGAGATGAGTCTAAGCTCAGGCCGATGATTTTGAAAGACATTGCCAATGAGATTAATATGGATATTTCAACGGTATCGAGGGTTGCTAACTCAAAATCGATCCAAACCGATTTTGGTATCTTTCCGCTCAAGTACTTTTTCAGTGAAGGTATTTCAACCACCAGTGGAGAGGATGTAAGTAGCCGAGAGGTTAAGAACGTGCTTGCCGAACTTATTGGCGGAGAGGATAAGAAAAAGCCGCTTTCTGATGATAAGTTAGAAAAATTCTTGAAAGCAAAAGGTTACAATATCGCCAGACGTACAGTAGCAAAATATCGGGAGCAATTAAATATACCGGTAGCCCGCCTGAGAAAAGAACTCTGATTTGACTTTCCTAGCAAAATTCTTAACATACCTTTTTCAGCCGCTGATCATGCCCACTTTGGTGTTCTACACCATTCTCTTTCATTTAGGCAATAGCTCTAATTTGACAGATAAAGGAAGGTGGACGGTGGTTTCATTAATTTTTGTAACAACCTGTCTTGTTCCCGTACTTACTGTTGTAATGTTTCGCTTAACTAAAGTGATTAAGGACTTGCACATGACAAATAGGAAAGATAGGTACCTACCCTTCATTTTTATTTCTCTTTTCTATATAGTGGTCTCATTCATGATTAAAGATCAGGAATGGATGACACCAGCTATGAATATCACCTTTTTAGCGATTACAACTGTAGTTGTGGCGACTAACGGTATTACTTTTAAATGGAAGATTAGCGCTCATGCAGCCGGTATAGCTGGGTTTCTTGGGTTTGTTATCGCTTTTAAACACGCCTTTCAGGCAACTAATACTTTGTTTTGGCCTTTGATAATTGCCGTGAGTTTAACAGGTTTAATATCATGGGCTAGGCTATATTTAAATGCGCATAAACCAGCTGAGATTTTAGGTGGTTTACTGCTTGGTTTTATTGTTAGCTACGGATCAATCGCTTTATTTCTTTAAACTATGTACGAATTCTTAAAATACGATGTGAAAGATGGTGTTGCTACCATTACGCTCAATCGCCCAGATGTTTACAATGCGCTCAATAATGAGATTACCTATGAGTTGCAAGCAGCGTTCAAGGTGGCCAAAAAAGATAATGAGGTTAGGGTTGTTGTACTGACAGGCGAGGGTAAGGCTTTTTGTTCTGGCCAAGACTTGAAAGCATCTTCAGCAGAACCTAATCGCTCATTTTCGGATTCAATACATAAAAGATATAACCCAATCATTAAAGCAATTAGAAACCTTCCAAAGCCAGTAATTTGTCGCTTGAATGGTGTCGCTGCTGGTGCTGGTTGTTCTTTTGCAATAGCGTGTGACGTTGTCGTTGCATCTGAAAGTGCAAAACTCATTGAAGTTTTTGTAAATATTGGACTAGTTCTCGACTCTGGATCGTCCTACTTTTTGCCAAGATTATTAGGCTCTTCGAAGGCATTCGAGCTGGCAACGATGGGAACTCGTGTAAGTGGTAAAGAGGCAGAAGCTATGGGATTGGTAAATAAGTGCGTTCCCGATGAATCACTAGATGAGGCGGTGAAGGTTTATACCGATTACTATGCCAAAGCGCCAACGAAAGCGATCGGCTTGATGAAGAAGATGTTGAATAAATCACAAAGCGCTACGTTGTTAGAAATGTTGGACTATGAAGCCTACAATCAAGACATTGCCGGAGCTACGTTCGATCATAAAGAGGGTGTTCAAGCGTTCTTAGAGAAGCGATTACCAGCATTTAAAGGCGAATAGGCTAGAAACCTGTAAGTGATAAACCGAAGGTAAGCGTCTTTGTATTTTCACCACCAGCTGGGGCAATATCCCACTTATCTGACAACTCGTAAAAGCCAAAAATACTAAAGCCACCAAAGCCTACGCGGCCTTGAATTCCATAGCGAAATCTATTTAGTCCAAGGTCTTGTCGGTCTTTCACGGTACGCTGATCGTTCGCACGATCTTCATACTTGTACTTCACAAACGAAGAGTATAGAACGCCTGCCTTAATTCCTAATGCCGCTCTAAAGCCACGATTGTATTGATTTTTACTTTTATAGAATCTGATTTCTAGTGGAATGTCTAAATAGTGCATGGCCAATTTAGATTTACCAAAACTGTTTGGGTTACTCGTAATGTTTGCGAGCTCTTCAGCCTGTACTGATCTAGTATTGGTACCGTTGAGGGTAGAGGTAATTGTGAAATCGTTCTCAATCGCATATCTCTCTAAACCTAACCCAATGCCAGGTGTAAAAGTGAATCCATTGTTTCCAATGGGCAAGTCATAGTAATATGTAATATTATATGTCTTGGACTGAAAAGTATTTAGAGAAATGTCCGTAGGGGCATTACTCCAACTGTTTACCCCAATATCCACCAATAAAGCACCAGGTAAGTCAGGGCGTTGTGCCTGAGCTGTGAGACCCATGAAAACTAAACCTACAACTCCGAGTAATAACTTCTTCATAGATATGCTGAATTTAAGCGGTGGCAAAGATAGTATTTTTTAAAAGTATATCAGGACGTCTTTTGCAAAGAAAAAGAATTAATTACCTTTGCGAACGCATTTAACGGACTTTAACGTCCGTTTATTTTTGGCCTCGTAGCATAACTGAATAGTGCACTTGATTACGGCTCAAGAGGTTACAGGTTTGAATCCTGTCGAGGTCACTTAGCGCAGAAAAGCCCACAATGAATTGTGGGCTTTTTTCATGCCCAAAATCAGAAGCTTGCTTCAAGATTTTGGGCATGAAAAAAGGTTAGTGCGTTAGCACGGGCTTTTCTATGGTCAGGTGTGGCGAATCAGGATCGCTTTAGCAATCTTTTTTTCTGGGAAGCTTGCTTCAAGATTTTGGGCATGAAAAAAGGTTATTGCGTTAGCACGGGCTTTTGTATGGTCAGGGCTGATGGTATAGGATGCGCTTCGTGCAAGTTGGTATGAACAAGTGTTCGTCAGCTGACATTTCTTGACCTTCAACCGCTATAAGCGAAATTAATTTTGAGTTTGTACGGTTAAGAGTCTAAATTCCCCTCAGATGTCTACTGGTAAAACTGCCGTACTGTTTTTTTCTCGCACACTCAACGATGAGTATGGCGCGGGATCGTTCGGTTTAAATCGGAAGGGATTTTCTAAGCTGTATAAATTCTTTGTTAATAAGACACTCAAAACTGTTGAGGAGGCCGGACTTCCACTGATCGAAGCATATTCAGATCAGCAGGTGGGCGATACTTTCAACGAACGCTTAACACATTCGCTCGCATTGGTTACCCAGAAAGGTTTTGAGCGTGTGATCATCATCGGTAACGACTCACCAGAACTATCAGTCTCCGATATTCATTCTGCAGATCATGCTTTAGACAATGGTCAAAGTGCATTGGGGCGAGATGCTAGGGGAGGCGTTTATCTCATTGGGCTGGATTTAAGCAAAATTGACTCATCTACTTTAGCTGGAATTCAATGGCATTCTACAAGCGTCTATGATCAGCTTTCTCTACAATTAGGAGATGTCTATAAGCTTACTGATAAGCGTGATATAAATAAGATCGAAGACTTAAGGGTATTGTTAAAATGCACTAGCGCTTTAAGTCAAGGCGTTCGCAAGTTTCTGAAGTTGATACTCGTATCATTAATTACAGTCACTCGCGGTTATCAGTTGATTGAACATTTGATTCTTCAAAATCATCTCGATCGGGGGCCTCCTCATCGTGCTCACTAATCGTCTTTAAATTCTCAAACGCTTTTGCGTATCGAGATGATCCTACATTTAAAAAAATTACTATGCCTAAGAATTATTATGACCCTGCCGATCTTAAGAAGTTTGGCAATATCACAGAATTTCAAAAAGAACTTGGAGACAAATATTTTGACTATTACGGAGCTGTTTTTGAGCCTGGTGCTCTCACTGCTCGTGAAAAAGCATTGATCGCTTTAGCTGTTGCACATTCAGAGTCTTGTCCTTACTGTATCGATGCTTACACTGATGATTGTGTAAAAAAAGGAGCTGACGAAGAGCAAATGATGGAAGCGGTACATGTTGCTGCAGCCATTAAAAGTGGAGTTACCCTAGTTCATGGGGTTCAAATGATGAATAAGCTCAATGAAAAATTAATGTAAAATGGCCCTTGCAACCCAAAGCCTTAAGAAAACAAAACATTGGCTCTCAACACCAGAAAAGCAAATTGAGGTGCTGACTGATCATAGCAGTATTGGAATTCCATCCTTTAAAGAAAAAATTGGTGAAGGAGGTATTGATGTGTTAAAACCTGTAAGTGTCGAAGTTTTTCAGATCAATGTCGGAAAGATGTGCAACCAGGTATGTAAACACTGCCATGTAGATGCTGGCCCTGATCGCAAGGAGATTATGACTAGGGAGACCATGCAATTATGCTTGAACGCCCTGAAAGACTCGAATATTACGACTGTTGATCTCACAGGAGGAGCTCCTGAAATGAATCCTGAGTTTCGTTGGTTTGTAGAAGAGCTATCCAAACTAGGAAAGCAGATTATTGTGCGTTGTAACCTGACGATCATCTTGGCGAACCCGAAGTACAATGACCTGCCTGAGTTTTTCAAGAAACATAAAATTAACGTTGTCTCTTCATTGCCATCATTCACTGCAAGGCGCACTGACGCTCAAAGAGGGGATGGCGTTTTTGAAAAATCTATCAAGGCACTTCAAATGCTCAATGAAGTTGGGTACGCAAAAGAAGGGACAGGCCTGAAGCTTGATTTGGTCTATAATCCATCAGGTGCTTATCTGCCAGACGATCAGGCTGTACTCCAACAAGAGTATGAGCGTAAACTGAAAGAGACTTACGACATCGTATTCAATGATTTATATGCCATTACTAACCTACCAGTAAGTCGGTTCCTTGATTACCTGATACGATCAGAAAACTATGAAGACTACATGAATGAACTGACCAATGCATTCAATCCAATGGCTGCGGCAGGTGTGATGTGCCGAAGCATGGTTTCTGTAGGCTGGGATGGATATTTATACGATTGTGACTTCAACCAAATGCTAGAATTGAAGTTGAGCAATGGTGCCCCAAATCATGTACGTGATTTCGATTACCACAAGATCATGGATAGAGAAATAATAATTAATCAACACTGTTTCGGTTGTACTGCAGGTGCAGGCTCGAGTTGTGGAGGTGCTACTGCGAATTAAAAGCATATGGAAAGCTATTTAGAGACAACAAAGGATATTTATAAAGCTGCGGCAGAAACCCCTGATGTAGGTTTATGCTGTACCACTACTCCAGTTTGGGCATTCCCTGAACTAGAGATTCCACAGATTATGCTAGACATGAATTATGGCTGTGGCAGTACGGTACATCCTAGAGATTTGGTCAACTCTCCAAAGGTCCTTTATGTTGGAGTAGGTGGAGGTATGGAGTTATTGCAGTTCTCCTATTTCAGCAGACAAAAGGGCGGAGTAATAGGTGTAGATGTCGTAGACGAAATGCTGGATGCCTGCAATAAAAACATGAATGAAGCTGCTGCACAGAACGCTTGGTTCGACCCCTCTTTCATTGATGTACGAAAAGGAGATGCTTTAAACTTGCCAATAGAAGATGAAAGTATTGATGTAGCAGCACAGAATTGCCTCTTCAATATCTTCCATGAAGAAGACTTGAAAAAGGCGCTTGAAGAGATGTATCGCGTACTCAAACCTAGAGGACGACTCGTATTATCCGATCCGATTGCCGAACAAGCAATGCCTGACTCCCTAAAGTTTGACGAGCGACTTCGTGGACTATGCCTCAGTGGTGCATTACCACTAGACGACTACATTAAAATGATAACTGACGTAGGTTTTGGCACCATAGAGATTAGAGCAAAGCGACCCTATAGAATTCTAGACCCGAAGAGCTACGATACGCCTAATCGGATTTTCATTGAAAGTGTAGAAGTAGCCGCAATCAAAGATCCAATGCCAGAGGATGGTCCTTGTGTATTTACAGGGCGCACAGCGATTTATACTGGCGATCAGGAATACTTTGATGATCATAAAGGGCACATACTTTTACCAAACCAACCATTGGCGGTTTGTGATAAAACGGCTGGCAATTTAGAAGCACTGGGGAATGAGCAAATTTGGGTTTCAGAGAGTACCTATTTCTATGATGGTGGTGGTTGTTGTTAATGTCGAAAATATTAATTTGCAGAATGCCGACCAGAAGTTGGCATTTTTTGATTTGAGCCCTTTATCATAATTATTGTTAGGCATAAGCCAATTTTGTTAAATTCAAACTTCAACGTTAGCCTATGAAGCAATTACGGACTCCTGAAGATAGTGAAGAAGAAAAACAAGGAGGGGAAGATACAAAACTAAGAAGGTGGGTTTCCAATCTTCAGCTGGAAAGCTGGCAATTGGAATTGCTGATCACTGGTTTTTCCATTTTCCTTCTGGCGACTAGTATTAGCCAATATGAAGAATTCAGTGCTTCTTTTAGTTTTAATAAACTAGTTCCCAGCTCCACTTCTAATGCCATTTTCATTGGATCAGGTTCGTTTATCATTAATACTATTCCGCTAGCACTCAAGTTTTTCCTGATCAGTTTATTAGTTCATCTTCTATTAAGAGGTTTTTGGATTGGTATTGTAGGGTTAAGCTCAGTTTCCGCAACCATAGATATTGATTCGCTCAAGTTCAAGGGGAAATTTCGGAAGAGAATCAAAGAAAAGACCAAAAGCCTAGACGATCTAATATTCCACTTAGATCAAATTTCTAGTGTAATATTTGCCTATACTTATTTACTCGCTTTTTCAATTCTTTCGGTTGTATTAGTGGCTTCATTCCTGTTTTCTCTTTTGGGAGTTGGCACCTATTTCCAAGAACTGATTGGAGCGGATTTAGCTTTGTCAGCGGCCATCACGCTGTTGACGTTTATTTTGGTTGTCATCCTGTTTGTAGGAGCAATCATTTTCTTTTTAGATACAATTCTCTTCAGCGCCTTTAAAAAATCAAGATGGTTTTCGGTATTGTATTACCCGATCTATCGGCTTTATACCATAGTATCGCTGTCTTTCGTCTATCGCAGTATTTACTATCACCTCATTACCAACTATACTAAAAAGCAGATTATTTCGGTAACACTGGCACTTGTGGCAACCTTCATTGTAGCGCAACGCATCGATAGTTGGGATACATATTCCTTCTTTCCAGAGACTTCAAGCAACAATGAATATACGGTAGTAAAGGGCCATTATGATGATGAACGAAGAGGGGGATTTATATCTACTGCCAGCATACCTTCCAAGTTCATAAAGAATGATTATTTGGAGGTCTTTATACGCTATTCACCACGTATAAATGAGATTTTAGATTTGTTGTGTCCAGATTTCCGGGATTTAGAGCGAAGCACTTCAATTACTGAAGCAATGAGGGCCGGAGCGAGATCAACGACTGATAGTACGTTGACCCTAGATGAAATTTTGGGAACGGATGAAAAGTATGAAGAGCTGGTAAAGTCTTCTGTTGCATGTTTTAGCAGTATTTATGAAATGCATTTAGATGGTAAAAAGCTCGAAGACGTAGATTACTACTTTACCAAACATGATAATAAGGGTGAACGCGGTATTGAAACTGTTCTAGATATAGCCAACCTAGAGAGGGGTAGACATGTAATTGCTATTAATCGCTTTGTCTACAGGGGTAATCCTATGATAGGACAAAGAATTTCGGAGGATCAACTAAAAATGGATGGCCTTGTGAAAATTTCTTTCTGGAAAGAGTAGACATTTACAGTATCAGATATCTGTACGAGTTAAACCTGTTTTCGATCCCTATCTTTTTTTAAGGAATTTTGGTAATTCAAAATTTTATTTTCCATATTTTTTTGATTCTGTAAAATTATTAGCAAAGCTATCTGCCTTTGAGAATTTAGTTCGTCTGGCACTGATTTTCATATTACTCTAGTTAGAAAAATATTCATTTAAAGAGTTTTAGGCTATAAATTGAGCGATTTTGGACAGGAGGTAGTTTTGTCTATTTACCAAATATGAATCCATTGATTGATGGTTTTGATAGAAGAAAATTTGGCGATAACATTAATTTTAATCAAAATGTTTCGTTAAAATTTCTCAAACAATAAGAATAAAGTTTTGGTTAGACGCGCATCAAACAATTTTAACTAACATGAAAACTTTATTCCTTATTGACACCGTTGGTCTTGACAAGATTATTAACGGTGACCCAGTTGCCATCACCTTTTTTATCGGGTACATGGCTATGTTCGCTTCGGCCGTCTTTTTCTTTGCGGAAAGAAAGTCTGTCGATGGAAAGTGGCAACTTTCCTTACTCGTATCTGGATTAATCACAGGTATTGCAGCAGTACATTATTTCTACATGAGAGATTTTTATCTTTCTACTGGAGAATCACCTACCGCTTTTAGGTATGTGGATTGGACTTTAACAGTTCCTTTAATGTGTGTTGAATTCTATTTACTGACAAAACCTTTCGGGGCAAAAGGATCTACACTATTCAAATTGATTCTTGCTTCAGTATTCATGTTGATTACCGGATTCATTGGAGAGACTTCAGGTATCGATAATAACATCATGTGGGGTGTACTCTCTACAGTAGGTTATCTATACATTGTATATGAAGTATTCGTAGGTGACGTAGCCAAACTGGCTAAGGGCTCGAACAGTCCTGCACTTAATCGTGCAATGTTCTTGTTGAAGATCTTTATCACTTTAGGATGGTCTATATATCCTATTGGTTACATGGTGCTGCCAGGAAACCTCCTTTCAGGTATGTTCGAACCGAGTAGTATTGATCTCTTCTACAACTTAGCAGATGCTATCAATAAAATTGGTTTTGGTCTTGTGATCTATTCAGTTGCTGTTAGCGAAACAGCGAAGGCAAGATTGGCTAAATCTTAGTCGAATTTTATCATTAGAGGGTTCATAAATGAACCCTCTTTTACTTTTTTTTATGCATTTTGATTACGTCTTTGTTGGTGCTGGTTTATCTAACCTAAGCTTATTACATCAAATGAGTAGTCATGTTTTTTTTAAGGAAAAAACGATCGCTATCATCGAACCAAGCGAGAAAAACGAAAATGATCGTACTTGGTGTTTCTGGGCAAAGTCACCCTCCGGCTATCGGTCTGCCAATTACGAATGGACATCCCTGAAGTTTAGATCAGATCGTTATGAGAAAAATCAAAATATTAATCCTTACAAGTACTACCACATAGGGAGTAAAGATTTCTATCAAGAGACTATTCAGGAGGTATCGAGAAAATTAAATGTCAAGTGGTTTAGACATTCGTTAAAATCTATAGAGTTCCAAACGAGTAAAACATCGCTGTTGATAGACAACCATGAAATGATCACAGCCGGTATAGTCTTCAATAGTAGTTTGAGGTTCTCAGGAAATCACATTTCTATGGACTGTTTAAAACAACATTTTTTTGGTTTTAAAATTAAGTCAACTAAAAAAGACCTTCCATTTGACACTGTTTGTTTGATGGATTTTAGCATTAATGAGGACAAAAGGGCCGTGCAGTTTGGTTATCTTGTTCCGTTCAATGCCAGAGAGGCTCTGATAGAGTATACGGAATTTTCGAGTAATATTAGAGATAAGATAGAATACAAAGAACTTCTTATTGCCTACTTGAGCAAGATGCATATTACCGATTACGAGATTTACGAAACCGAATATGGGGTCATTCCAATGTCTGATCAGGTTTTTAAAGATCGACAGAATGACTTTTTTATAAACATGGGCTCGGCAGGAGGCTTGACTAAACCAACTACAGGATATACCTTTCAATTTGTCCAAAAGGACTGCGAAAAAATAATTCAATCCTTGTTAAAAGATTGTACTATTCCCGTTAGGTCGAATCATAAAAGGTTTAAGTTTTACGACCGTTTGCTTTTGAAAATTATAAAGAATGAACCTTGGCAGGTACAAAATATTATGGAGAAGCTTTTCGCCAGAAATAAATTTAGCAGGGTCTTAAGGTTTTTAGATGAGGAGAGTTCTTTATTAAATGAGGTTAGAATTTTTGTTAGTATACCATGGAGGCCATTTTTAAAAAGTCTTTTCCGGGGCTAGGCTTCTTTTACCCTTTCACCCGGCTGTTCATAATAGCTTTATGTATTGGTATCGCTTGGCTACCAATGTCACAGCTTACCGAAATGATTGTGTCAGCCACAATCATTGCAACTATCGGTCTCATGCATGGGGCCACAGATCATGTGCTCTTTATTAATTACCGAAAGCTTAATCAACAACATCAAGTTCCAAAAGATTTTTTCTATATCTACATAGGTATTCTAGTGACTATGGGGCTAGTCTGGTTTATTCTGCCGGTCGGAGCGGTGATTCTTTTTGTCATCTCTTCATGCTATCATTTCGGTCAGACACAATTGCAGTACATCACTGTTTCTGAAACTAACCGAAAGAAGAAATTTATTTATGTTGTTTGGGGAGTAATCGCGCTAATGGCTATAGTACTTTTTAATGGAGAGGAGACTGTTGAACTTTTACGTCCATTTATAGCAGAAGAACTTTTATTACCCATTTTTGAGTTGCGTTGGTTGATCATGGGACTGGGTGGGGCTCTTTTTATTACTGGGTTTTTACTTCTAAAATTTGAAGGAAAATGGAAGTTTATGATCTTCGAGTTACTGGAGTTAGGTGTTATACTATTGATCTCTTATCATTCAAGTCTACTACTAAGCTTTGCGCTTTTCTTTGGTTTTTGGCATAGCCTTAGGGCTAGTCAGGTTCAAATAGAAAAGCTCGCTTCAGTAGGTAGGTTTACAGTGAGAGACTTTATCATAAAAAGCCTACCCTTTACCCTAATTAGCCTTTTTGGTATAGCGCTACTAATCTTAATTAATTCACAACTAGCGCTAGATATTCACCCTTTCATGATATTGCTTATTGCTGTCTCTGTCTTGACCATGCCTCATATGTTTATTTATGAAAAATTTTACGATTTTCATGACCATCACGATCATTAAGAGGTCTCGTGAAAACTAGTTTCAAATAACTTGTAAACCAATGCTCAATTTTCCAGAATAACAGATTGATAAATGGTACACGAGCATTAATAGAAAATAATTTAAAAAAATCACTTGACTCTTACGTAACGAGAGCCACTTTCTTTGTTCACAATGAAAAATGGTAATCAGCAATATTCAGTAAAACAACTTTCGGTATTAGCAGGAGTGAGCATAAGGGCTTTGCATCACTATGATCAAATAGGTTTGCTTAAACCAGCTTTGAGGACGGAAAAGGGCTATCGATGCTACGGAAGAGCAGAACTATTGAGGCTTCAGCAAATTATGTTTTATAAGACGCTTGGTTATAGCTTAGGGCATATAAAAAGGATGCTTAATACAGAGGACTTCGATTTGATAACTGCTCTTCAGTCTCACAAGAAGGTGTTACAGCGTAGAGTAGTTGATTTGAATAAGCTGATGATTACCATTGATAAAACGATTAATGAACTTAAAAATCAAGAAGGTATGATTTCGGACAAGGAAATGTATGAAGGATTTCTGCCAGAGGAAGTCGCCACAATAAAGGCGGAAACAAAAGAACGGTGGCCAAAAGAATCTCTCCAAGTAGAAAAAAAGATTAAGGAAATGAGTAATACTGCTTGGAGTGATACTAAGCAGGAAGGTGATGAGATCAATCTTTGGCTTGCTAATTTAATGCATAAGCCAGTGCATGACGTTGAGGTACAAAAAGTAATAAAGCTTCATTTTGATCATCTCAATAAGTTTTATGCCGTTTCGGAAGAACGATATAGAGCCCTAGCAACGATGTATCTTGATGATGAACGCTTCAAAGCGCATTATGAGAATGTAAAGCCAGGTTTGGCAACTTTCCTGAATCAGGGGATTCAACAATTTTGTGATAATGGTATGGAGGTAGTTTGAGCTACCTCCATTTGATGCGGTTATAGGTCTTCGCTTTGACAAAGTGCGCAGGAATGTCTGCGAGAATAGCCGATTTAATCTTCTCTAAAATGGCTTCCTTATTGAAGCTTTGGTGTACTACCATGCTTATCTCTCGGCTTGGCTCAGGTTTGTCGAAACGTTTAATTCTTTTGTCGGTATTCAGCGTGTCTAAAACTGAAAGTTCGGGTACTAAGGTGTACCCCATGTGGTTTTTGACCAAATTTTTTAAGGTTTCAATGGAGCCACTTTCATAGCTGAGGTTATTGTTTTGAGCATTTTTCTTTTGGCTACAAACTTTCAAAACCTGATTTCTAAGGCAATGCCCTTGATTGAGAACCCAAAGACCCTTTTCTGTTAGATCAGTAGGTTGAATATGTTCTTTAACAAATAAGGGGTGCTGCTCGGCACTGTAGATCAAGAAGGGTTCATTGTATAATGGTATTTCGCGAAGGCCGTTTTCATCAAGTGGTGTGGCTAAAAGACCAATATCAAGTAAGTCATTTTTCAAATCGGTTATTATTTGTTCTGACTCAATTTCTCTAATGACTAGGTTGATTTTTGGGTTAGCATCAATGAATTGCTTCAGAAATCGAGGCATAAGGTAAGGTGCTACCGTAGGGATAACGCCAATTCTGAAAGTACCATTAAGGTCGTCTTTTTCCATATTGACAAAAGACTTTAAACTGTTTACCTCTCTTAAGATTTGCCGAGCACTCTCAATTACTTTTAAGCCTGTTTTAGTAGGCTCAATGGGGTGTTTAGACCTGTCGAAAATCTGCAAGCCCATCTCCGTTTCTAGCTTCTTGATTTGCAAAGTGAGTGTGGGTTGAGTAACAAAGCAACTCTCAGCCGCATTGACAAAATGTCTATGTGTATCAAGGGCAGTGATGTACTCTAATTGTTGTAATGTCATATAGATAAAATCAATATCAAATCTATGAACGTTTAGGTTATCAATGAAGTTCTTTTAGTGTAAATCATTTGTGAAAGCTAAAAAATCGTAGATATGGAAACTATAAAACAACATTCGGTAGTTGAGAAATTGAATCAACTATTGATTAATTACCAAGTACATTATCAGAACTTAAGGCTCTTTCACTGGAACGTAAAAGGACCTTTTTTCTTCATTCTTCATGAGAAATTTGAGGAACTGTACAATGAAGCTGCTTTGAAGATTGATGAGGTGGCCGAACGTGTCCTGGCGCTAGATGGTATTCCAAAAGGTTCATTAAAGAATATTCTAGCGAATGCTAATGTAGAGTCTCATGCTGAAATTATGGAAGCCAATGCCATGGTTGAGGCTATCATCAATGCTAACAAAGTGTTGATTGAGAATCTGGAAGAGGTGTTGCACGAGGCAGGAGCATCTGGAGACGAGGGAACTTTGGATATCTTTACCAGCTACATTCAGGAATTACAAAAGCAGAATTGGATGTTGAAATCATTTTTAAATAACTAGCCTATGAATTTCCACACGCGAAAATGGGTAAAGCCCGAGGATTTGAACCCTAATGGAACACTTTTTGGCGGAAGACTCTTAGAATGGATTGATGAGGAGGCAGCACTCTACACAATTGTTCAGCTTGAAAACAAGCGAATTGTAACCAAGTTTATGTCTGAGATTAATTTCATCAATGCACCTGTCCAAGGTGATATCATCGAGATTGGTATTGAAGCGGTATCTTTTGGTAAGAGTTCAATGACCATGCGTTGCGAGGTTAGAAATAAGTTAACGAGAGAAGAAATATTGAGTATTGACCGTATTGTAATGGTAAACCTTGGCCCTGATGGTAAATCAACACCACATGGTAAAACTGAGGTGGAGTATGTGAAAAACAGATTAGGAGATTAATAGCCTTTATAAGGCTATTGACCTTCTCATTTGTTTTATCTACGATTATCATAGTCTTCCAAAATACTCAAGTAGCTGTGATATCGAGAAGATTCGATTTTTTCTTCTTCGAATGCTTCTAATACTTTGCAGCCTGGTTCGTTAGTGTGGAGACAGTTATTGAATTTGCATTCTCCCAAATAAGCTCTCATTTCGGGGAAATAGTGACTGATTTCGGAAGCTTCCATGTCCACTAAGCCTAGTTCTTTAATACCTGGTGTGTCGATGATTTTGGTTGATGCATCCATCTCAAACATCTCAGCAAAAGTAGTAGTGTGTGTACCTTTGTTGGCATAGCTAGAGACCTCTCCTACTTTTTGCACTTGTCCGGGGACAAGAATATTTAAAAGGGTAGATTTCCCAACACCTGAATGTCCTGCAATCAATGTTGTTTTGTCCTGAAGTAAGCTTTTGAGTTCTTGTATGCCTTCGTCCTCCAATACAGAGATCAGGCTTCCGCGGTAACCAATCTCTTTGTACATGCTGATTAACGCCCGACAAAATTCAATCCCAGCCTCATTAAGTAAATCCTTTTTGTTAAAGACTACCAAGGCAGGTATTCTAAAGGATTCGGCACTAACCAAAAACCTGTCGATAAAACCCAAAGATGTTTTTGGAAAGGTGACCGTTGCCAATAACAGCGCCTGATCAACATTAGAGGCGAGTATGTGTGAAAAACCTGTTTTTCTAGTAGACTTACGAATAATATAATTGGTCTTTGGATGGAGCTTGGTGATCACAGCAGATTTATCTCCTTTGGCTTCTTCTTCAATTTCTACCCAATCGCCAACAGCCACTGGGTTATTGATTTTGATACCCTCCATTTTGAATTTACCTCGCAATCGACTGCGAAAAACTTTTCCCGATTCAGTTTTCACTTCGTACCAACTGCCAGTTGATTTGATTACTTGCCCTTTCATATTGATACGTTCTTCAAGTAATCCAGAATGTGTTCAGTGGCTCCAGCATGTTCTTGCACATATTGTTTGCAAATATTACCGGTTTTAGACCGGAAAGCCTCATCTGTATTCAACTGGGTTAAAATTTCAGAAGTTTTCGACATCGTGTTTACACTGAAAGCTCCTCCTAATTTTTGTAATTCGATTGATTCAGGGAATTTTTCAAGTCCTTTGTTGCCAAATACTACGGGTAAGCCGAAAGCAACGGCTTCTAAAATATTATGGAGCCCATCCCCGAAAGCTCCACCTATGTAAGCGAAGTCGCCATACCGATATACCGAGGATAACATACCCATAGTATCAAGTAAGAGCACTTGAGTGGAAGCAGGAATCGTTTCGCTTTCAGAATAACGATGTGTGGTTTTATTCAATCCAGCGGATATCTTTTTCACATGAGTATTATCGACTAAATGTGGAGCGATTATGAATTTTAATTCTTCGTGGGTATGATTGATAAATTCTTTTAGGACTTGCATGTCACTCGGCCATGCACTGCCTATGATCATTAGCCTGTTTGAGGCTTTAAATTCTTCAATACTTGGATAATGATTGTGCTTTTCAATAGTCTTTAACACACGATCGAACCGAGTATCACCAGACACGCTTGCCTTTTCTATGCCAATGCTTTTTAATAGGGCTAGTGAGGACTCATTCTGAACAAAGGTGTGATTGAAGAACGCTAACATCTTTCTATGGAAGCCGCCATAAGGCTTAAAAAAGATGTGTTGAGGCGTAAAAAGTGCTGATATGCTGTAAAGCGGAATATTTCTTTGCTTGGCTTCATTTAAATAATGAAACCAGTATTCATACTTGATGAAGAAAACCGAACTGGGCTTTACAATATCAAAAAACCTTCTGGCGTTCGATCGACTATCTATCGGTAGGTATGCTGTAAAATCAGCAATCGGATGGTTTTTTCTTTCCTCATAGCCTGAAGGTGAGAAAAAGGTCACCAAGATCTTATGAGATGGAAAAGCTACTTTATAGGCTTCCATAACGGGAAGTCCTTGCTCAAATTCTCCAAGCGATGCGGCATGAAACCAGGCGATAGGGCTGTTGAAGTTAGTAATAACACTGTCAAGTGTTGTAAATACAGTTTTTCTGCCACTTACAAAGAGACGTGCCTTTCTATTAAAAAGAGAGGCTATTTTGATGAAGATGTAATAACACCTGACTCCTAGGCTATAGCATACTTGCATTAATTGCAAAAATAGGAAACTGAGCACAGAGTAGTCTAATAAAAGAATTTATTGATAAGACGTAAAATAGCCTTGTACAATTCCACTGTACCATTAGACACAAAGAAAGGGAAGCCATTAAGAATTTTCATATTTTAGTATTGAAATCCGGAATTTCGGATTTTGATATCTTTGACACTTAAGTACTAAACGTTAAACTAATGCGTAAAACTTTTTATCTAATTACCTGTATGGCGATTGTCCTTTGGGGCTGTGGTGATGCAGGTGTTGAGTCTGATATTTCTAAAAATATCGAGATCGATCCAATTTCTGTTCAACTATCAGTACCGGCCGCAGCAGTAGGTGTGTTGGTTGGTCAAACACCATCTATCGATGTGAGTACAGGTCAGATTAACTTGAGCTCAGACGAGTTTGATGAGTATTTGGATGACGCTGAACGATTTACCATTAACAAAATCGCCTATACGATTGACAATTTCCCAGCTGGTAGTTCAGCTGATTTAGTCATTGATATATCTATTCAACTTCAAGGTCAAAACTCACAAGACTTATTGTCAATCAGGATTGATAATGTACAGAATAACCCGGTAGATGTGCTCTTGTTCGATAAGAATGCTCCCGGTTCTGTAAATACTGCAGCCATTGCTAGCTTAGAACAGGCACTCAAGAGCGGAACATCGTTCTCAGTTGAAATGAGTATCGTGGGAGAAGATGTGACACTTCAAACAGAAGATGTAGACTTTGATTTCATTTTTAAGTTTGACGTAACCGCCAGAGTTCAGCTAGTAGATTAATACTCAAAATATTAACAACATGAAAAGAACATTTTTAACACTTTTTGCCATTAGTTTTTTTGCGTTTTCGCCAAACATGACAAAAGCGCAAGGCATAGATTTTGACAGTTTCTTGGAGGCAGGAATTGGTGATGCTAGTTTGCTTCTTGAGAATTATTTGCAGCCTGCTTTTGAAGGTTTTGGATTCGGAATGAATAGTGGGTGGTATAATACTGCTAAACCGCATAAGTTTCTAGGTTTTGACTTAACTGGAAGTGTCTCTTTCGCTAGAGTGCCAGATTCAAGGCGGTTTTTTACTTTACCCACTGGCCTTAATAATGTGAGTCTAACCGACCCATCTGATAATAGGAGGTTACCAACACTTTTTGGCCCTAATTTGGGAGCAGATGACCTTCCGGAACTAAGGTTTACAGATGATAATGGAGAAGAAATCATTAGGATTTCTGCACCGACTGGTCTCGGTATCGATGAGGATATTGTCCCTTTTAATGCCGTGCCGGTGCCTATGGTGCAATTGGGCTTGGGTATATTTAAGGGTACTGAGTTGAAACTAAGGTACATTCCTGAGACGGATTTTGATGGTGATGGTGGAGTCAAACTATTTGGTATTGGGGTAATGCATGATGTAACGCAGTACCTCCCTGCTGAAAAACTACTGCCATTTGACCTTTCAGTCTTTTTAGGGTACACTAATTTGGAATCTTATGTAAATATTGATGAGGATGCAGGCCAAACAGCAGAGTTTAATGCTAGCTCTTGGACAGTACAAGGTGTGATATCCAAGAAGATCCTCTTCTTTACTGCTTTTGCTGGTTTAGGATACGCAAACTACAGCGTTGACTTTAATATGCTAGGTAATTACACAACTGAGACTTCTACGTTTACTGATCCAATCACTTTGAATTATAAAAACAATGGAGTCAGAACAAACATTGGTATGAGAGTTAAGCTACTCGTTTTGACCTTAACTGCCGAATATGCGCTTCAAGAGTACAATACGCTGACCATAGGTGCCGGTATCAGTATTCGATAAGTATTACTGATTCATTAGGAAGAGAAATTGGGTCATTCTGAACTTATTTCAGAATCCGTAACAATAAAAACGTCATCCCGAATTTGCTTCGAGATGACGTTTTTTTATTCTGTAATGTCTCTTTAATTCCCTTTGAA
The DNA here is from genome assembly GCA_964352205.1 of uncultured Roseivirgaceae bacterium. Lineage (GTDB taxonomy): Bacteria > Bacteroidota > Bacteroidia > Cytophagales > Cyclobacteriaceae > Roseivirga. The sequence continues at coordinate 131,509 of CAYGQO010000006.1, read as the reverse complement.
GTCGGGCTTGCGTTTCTCAACGAAGGCATTCATTCCTTCTTTCTGATCGTTGGCAGAGAAGAGCATGTAGAAGTTCTTTCTTTCAAAGTGAAGGCCTTCTTCTAAGTGCACGTCAAACGATCTTTTCACAGCCTCCTTAGCCATTTGAACTGCTATCGGTGACATACTGGCGATTTCACTTGCCAGTTTAGTGGCTTCCTCTAAGTACAATTCTACAGGTACAATTTTGTTGATTAATCCATAACCTAATGCTTCTTCTGCAGAGATAAATTTCCCAGTTAAGACTAGCTCCATCGCTTTCGCTTTGCCTAAGGCTTTGGTTAGTCTCTGCGTACCTCCCGCACCTGGCATAACGCCAATTTTAATCTCTGGCTGGCCAAACTGGGCAGTTTCAGATGCCACAATCATGTCGCAAGTCATGGCCAGCTCGCAACCACCCCCAAGGGCAAAGCCAGAGACCGCTGCAATAATTGGCTTCCGAGTTTTATTGATTTGATCCCAAGTGCTGAACTGATCTACTTTCCACATGTCTATCGTGTTTTTGCCAGCCATTTGTTTGATGTCTGCACCTGCCGCAAAAGCTCGTTCATCTCCGGTGATGATGATGGCCCTGATGCTATCATCTTCATCAATTTCTTTTAAAGCATCACGAATTTCGCCCATGAGCTGAAGGTTCAGCGCATTCAATTCTTTTGGACGATTTAACTGAATGAGCGCCACATGTGCTGCATGGTTTTTGTCAACTTTTATGAATTCCATAGGTACGATTTAAACTTATTGGTCATTTCTTGTTTTCGAATGCTAATTTAAGAGTCTAAAGGAAATCAATGCGTAAAGTAAAAGTCTTATTTGTGTGCCTCGGAAATATATGCCGATCACCACTAGCCGAAGGAATTTTTAGACAGCGAATGAATGAGCGGGGGCTTTTGGACTTGTTTGAGGTAGATTCGTGTGGAACAGCTGCCTATCATATTGGAAAACATCCTGACAGCCGATCGATGACAAATGCCGAAAAGAATGGCGTGCTGTATGATCACCATGCAAGGCAGTTTCAAGTAAGGGACTTTCACGATTTTGATTTCATCTTACCCATGGACGATGCTAATTACGAAGATATAATGAGTCTCAGGCCAGAAGGGGCCAAGGCCGAGGTCTATAAAATGAGGCACTTCGATGTTGAGGATAAAAATAGTGATGTACCTGATCCATATTATGATGGAGAACAAGGTTTTCAAGAGGTATTCGATATTCTTGATCGCTCAATAGAGCGTCTGTTAGCTTATCTGCAAAAGGATAAAGCGGGCCGAGTTTTGAATATTGAATGAAGAAATGATGAGCGCTGATTTGTTTCTGAGGTTCCGATCACTTATTTCTGATTACGTTTTTTTGCTAGAAGCTAGAAGCTAGAAGCTAGAAGCTAGAAGCTAGAAGCTAGAAGCTAGAAGCTCTTTCGAATGTTTAATGAAGAATTAATAATGAATAGTTGAAAGTGATTTTCAAAAGTGGAACTTCACCCAATCACTTGTCTTCCGAAGGTTTACCGCAGGGAGAATCACCTAATCACACCTTATAGACCATTTGGAAGTTGTTCCGAGATCGTTGCTCTATGATGATCTGTTTGCCTTTCATCATTTCGTTAATGGCCTCTTGATTATAGTTTTTGATGGTAATCATTTCTAATCCTTCGTTATAGTAGATCAGAAACTCATCCATTAAGGCTGTCCTCAGTTGCTCTCTCTTTTTAGGGTTATCATCCATGCAAATGGTAAAAGAGATAGCGGAGTTTTGCATTAGGTTAATCGTAAGGTTCAATCGCTTAATGTGCTCAAAAATCAAGTGAATATGGTGTTCATTGATAAATGAGAAATCACTGATCTTAAATGATAGAACCGTTTGCTTATCCTTATGAATTATTGCCGGTGCTAGGTTGGGTACAATGGATTCTTCAATGGTTGTGCCCGCATTTTCAGGCGATTGAAAGGAACGTACGTAAAGCGGTATTCCCTTCTGTGCCAACGGTTTAATTGTTTTAGGGTGGATGACAGAGGCACCATAATAGGTCATCTCGGCAGCCTCCTTATAAGGCAGCTTCTCATAGAGAACGGTGTTTTCAAACTTTTTTGGGTCCGCATTTAAGACACCCGGTACGTCCTTCCAGATGGTTACGGATTCTGCATTTACCGATGTTGCAAATATCGCTGCGCTGAAGTCACTCCCTTCTCTTCCGAGGGTTGTGCTCTTAAAGTCAGAGTTACTGCCTATGAAGCCTTGTGTTAGTACTATTCCTTCCTCAATTGATCTTTTTACTTGAGACTTTATCATCGCTTGTGATGCACCCCAGTCAACTAGAGCCTGCCGATGAATTGAATCTGTTTTCACCACTTTTCTGGCGTCTAGCCAAGAAGTAGGAATGCTTTGACTGTTTAAGTAGGCGGCTATTATTTTTGTTGAGAGAATTTCTCCAAGAGATACGGTCTGGTCGTACATGTAGTCGTAACCCATGCTAGAGCTAAACTCATTGAGCCCATTCTCTAATTGCTCAAAAATGTCAGAAATATCTTTCTCGAGTACTTGATCAGATGAAATTCCTAGGTCGTTGATGATCGTTTGGTGGAAATCCCTAATGACTTCTACTGAAGTAGTAACCTCTTGTTCCTCCATAGTCAGGCTAAGGAGTTCTTCTAGGGCATTGGTCATTTTGCCCATGGCAGAAACAACCACTATCAATTCGTCAGTATTATGAGCCTGAATAATCTTGCTCATGTTCCTTACAGAATCTGCATCTTTTACCGATGCGCCACCAAACTTAAATACTTTCAAGGGACGTGTATAAATTTTACTAATTTCGCTGCAAGTTATAACGATTTCCGATTAAAAAATTATCACAGACCTATGGGAAAAGCGGAAAATTCGAGAATTGCATTGCCAGTTGGCTCTAACCTCGACCGATTTATCATGAGAAATCAAGAGGACTTTCCGTTCGCAAGTGGAGAGTTGTCGCAGCTAATCAGGGACTTAGCCTATGCCGGTAAGGTGGTAAATAGAGAAATTAACAGGGCGGGTTTAGCCGATATTACAGGTGCTTATGGTGCTGAAAATGTTCAAGGTGAAGCCCAACAAAACTTGGATGTTGCCGCAGATATTCGTTTTACCAGAGCTTTGAAAAAAGGAGGAGAGGTAGCTGCTATTATTTCTGAAGAAGTGGAGGATGTTATCGACCTAAATAATCCTCGGGCCAAATATATAGTGGCTATCGATCCATTAGATGGTTCTTCCAATATTGATGTGAATGTTTCTGTAGGAACTATATTTTCGATCTACAGAAGAGTCTCTCCTATGGGAAGCCCAGTCATAAACGAAGACGTTTTACAACCTGGGAAGGATCAAGTTGCGGCTGGTTATATTCTTTATGGGTCTTCAACAATGTTTGTATACACTACAGGCAAAGGAGTTAACGGGTTCACTTATGAGCCTTCGCTCGGTGAGTACATTCTTTCTCATCAAAACATGAAGATTCCTAAGAAAGGGGCGATTTATTCTGTCAATGAGGGAGCGTCTGCTTCTTTTCCAGAAGAGGTTAAAGCATACATAGCATCCTGCAAACAGAGAGAGTATTCCGCTAGATACATCGGTTCATTGGTAGCGGATTTCCATCGTAATGTTCTCAAAGGAGGGATTTACATTTACCCATCAACGGCAAAAGCACCTAATGGTAAGTTACGATTGATGTACGAATGTAATGCCTTGGCATTTATTGCTGAAGAGGCTGGTGGTAAAGCTACTGATGGTACACAACGCATTTTAGATATTCAACCAACCTCTTTGCATCAGCGTGTACCGTTTTTTGTTGGTAGTAAGGAGATGGTAAAAGAAGCATCTACACTTTAAGAAGAATACTTTTTTCTTATTTCAATTTTCTGCAGCTGTCTGTCTAAAATCATTTTGGTAATCACAGAGGCGGGGTTGTCTGTAGACAACGCTAACGCTGCTTTGAGTCTGTCTTCGGAGACATCAATTCTATAAAGGATGTTGATGAGTCTATTGAAGTCTTTGGTCATCAAATCTTCAACTACTCGCATGATCAACAGGAAAGCCTCGTCATAGGTAATTTCCTTTCGCTCTTGCAGGCTCAGGTAGGACTTATCTAATTGAAAGTCTTTTTCAAATAAACTCAGGCTGCTTATTAAGTCATTAGATTGACTCATTTCGACACTTCTTCGCTTACTCTCCTTTAGCTTCTTCTGATGTGGCTTCTTCTGCTTCTGATGTTTCCTGAAAAGATTCTGGAGCGATTTTACATAAAAGATTGTACCAAGTCACCAGTTTCTTAATGTCAGAAACATAGACCCTGTCTTCGTCATAGTCAGGAAGAATGTGCTTTAAAAAAGACTTTAACTCATCACCGTCAGAGTTTTTATCTAAGCCCGTATCACCTTCGAATTCTGAATGAATCTTTTGCATCACCTCATTCAATGGTGTGGCGCCATCAGTAGTGTGCGTATAGATCGATATTTCACTGAGAATGGAAACTTGTGCATCTGCTCCAACAACGAGTTTGGACTTTTTGCCATCAAGGGACTCAAGGATCACGCCTGTTTTGGTCGGTTTTAAAACTTTAAATAGGCCGCCTTTGCCAGATACTGATGCTATTTCTTCAAATTTCATAAATGCTCTATTTCAATAATGCTCCAAAGTAACTCTAACCTGAATTTTAAATCAAAGAAAAACTCAACTTTCAAGAATGTGCTTGATATATTCCGACAACTCATCTCTGCCTAACCCTGTTTCGGATGAGGTGAGGAAAATCATAGGAAGGTCTTCCCATGTTTGTTTCATCACTTTTTTAAACCTGGCAATAGATTGATTCCCCTTATTGATGGACTGTTTATCAGCCTTAGTGAAAACCAAAGCTAATGGGATACCACATTCTCCTAGCCATTGAGTGAATTCGATATCAATTTTCTGAGGCTCTAGTCTAGAGTCAATCAAAACAAAAACGATTTGTAAGTTTTCACGATTGATCAAGTAGTCTTGAATCATATCAGTCCAAGCAGCTCTATTCTTTTTACTTGTTTTTGCGTAGCCATAGCCTGGTAGATCCACTAAGTACCAACTTTCATCAATTAAAAAGTGATTAATCAATTGCGTTTTACCTGGTCTACCAGAAGTTTTGGCAAGTCCCTTTCGGGCAGCCATCATATTGATTAGAGAAGATTTTCCAACATTCGACCTGCCGATAAATGCAAACTCCGGCTTGTCGGGTTTGGGACATTTCTGGTAGTCTGTATTACTAATGACAAATTCGGCCTTATCAAACATGCGGCAAAGGTAATGAACTCCTTCAAAAGGTACTTTTTTGTTTCTCTTTTAAACCTATACCTTTGCTCACCTTTAAGAAGCAACTATTAAAAAAAGCAATATGCAAGTAGCAAAGAAAGGTGACCAAGTAAAGGTACACTACACAGGGAAATTAACTGATGGGACTGTTTTTGATTCTTCCGATGGAAGGGCACCATTAGAGTTTGAAGTAGGGGCAGGTATGATGATCAAAGGATTTGATGCTGCCGTGGATGGATTGGGTATCGGGGCCAAAGTAACGGCTGAGATTCCTGCTGCTGAAGCATACGGAGAGGCTAGAGAAGATATGATCATTGATATTCCTAGAACTAACCTTCCACCAGATTTGAACCCAGAAGTTGGACAAAAATTAGCCATGAGCCAGCCAGACGGCCAACAGGTGCCAGTTAAGGTGAAAGAAGTAAGAGAAGACGTGGTGGTGATCGATGCGAATCACGACTTAGCAGGAAAAGACTTGATCTTTGATATTGAGTTAGTCGAAATCGCTTAGATAATTTCGAGTGAGTCAAAGGCCCAGTTTCATGAAGCTGGGCCTTTTTTAATACCAGCTTTTTCTAACAATTCCAGTAATCACTCCGTTTCATTCGTATTATTGCACCCAGATTGAACAAGCGATGGCCGTAGTACCGTACAAAGAGAAAGAAACCACCAAGAAAGAGCAGGTTGCTGAGATGTTTAACAATATCAGCCACCGTTATGATTTCCTCAACCATTTTTTAAGTCTTGGCATTGATATCCTTTGGAGAAAGAAGGCGATTAAGATGCTGAAACCTCATCAGCCAAAAGAAATACTAGATATTGCAACAGGTACGGGCGATTTCGCCATTGAAGCACTAGCACTCAATCCTGATCGCATTGTTGGGGTAGACATTTCCTCTGGTATGTTGGAGATGGGTAAGCAGAAAATGAAACGTAAGAAAGTGGATCATATCATCGACATGCAAATGGGTGATAGTGAGAAGCTACTTTTTGAAGACAATACCTTTGATGCTACCATCGTTGCATTTGGTGTAAGGAACTTCGAAAACCTGAAACAAGGCTTAACCGATATGCATCGGGTGCTGAGACCAGGGGGAAAGGCAGTGATTATTGAATTTTCAAGACCTCGCTCATTTCCAATGAAGCAACTTTATAGTTTTTATTTTAAGTCGATTCTCCCGATTATTGGAAAACTGATATCTAAGGATCAATCGGCTTATACGTATCTGCCGGAGTCGGTAGATGCTTTTCCTGATGGTCAGAATTTTTTGGACATCCTTAGTGCAGTTGGATATAAGCAGACTGAATGCAGACCTTTGACATTTGGCATTGCCTCGATTTACATCGGGCAAAAATAGTTGCCATACTCTTATTTTTTTCAATGCTTCAAGTAAGTGCGCAAACGCGCAAAGCTGGGGTTACCCTGCATAGGGTGCAGAGTGATCAGAAGACGATCAAGTATGGATTCATGCTCGGTGTTCACAGTAACAGTTACGGTATCAAATACTCAGACCGTTTCGACACGCCAGAGTTCGATCAAATAAGCTCCATTACTTCAGAGACAAATGTAGGTTTCGATTTAGGGTTTATGGTGAACCTTCGAATAGCCGATCAATTTTCAATAAGACTTGTTCCTGTTAAAATTGGGCTCTATCAGAATACAGTGAATTACCAGAATATAGATGGAACCACCAATGTACAATTGGTAGAGAGCACCAGAATTGAGCCGGGTATATTTATGAAGTATCGATCCATCAGACGAAATAATTCACGCATGTATTTGATTTGGGGAATTAGCGGTTCAATTCGGTCGGGTAAAGAAGATTTGGTAACCAACCAAGATCGGCTAGAGATCAGGAGAGCAAATGTCAAACTAGAAGTAGGATTTGGACTAGAACGTTATTTTGAGTTTTTTAAATTTTCTCCAGAAATCAGATATGCAAGAGGCCTATTGAACGTGATGAATAATCAAGACAATATTTTTCATAATGGCTTAGGTCGTCTTACCACACATAATTTTACCCTATACCTCCATTTCTCCGACTAAGGAATCTTTCCGTTCTCGATTGACTAATTTATTTTAAATTCACTGCTCATTAATCAAAATAAAGATGAGTAAAATCGCATTCGTAACAGGTGCTACATCAGGCATTGGTAGGGCTACTGCTTTATTATTGGCAAAGGAAGGCTATGACCTAATTATTTGTGGTCGAAGATCGGATAGGTTGAGGGCGTTAAGTGCCGAAGTGAATGTAAAGACCTTAGCATTATCCTTCGATGTGCGAAATCGTGAAGAAGTACAGCAGGCAATTGCTTCAATTCCTACTGAATGGAGCGCAGTCGATGTGCTGATCAATAATGCTGGGAATGCACATGGGCTCTCGAAAATCCAAGATGGCAATGTTGATGACTGGGATGCTATGATTGACATCAATGTTAAAGGATTGCTATATGTAACCAAAGCTTTAATCTCTGGTATGGTGGAAAGGGGTGCTGGTCACATTGTCAACATTGGTTCTATTGCAGGCAAAGAAGCTTACCCCGGAGGTAATGTTTACTGTGCTTCTAAACATGCTGTGGATGCGATCAATAATGGTATGCGCATGGACCTAAACGGCACAGGTGTGAAAGTTTCTCAGGTTTGCCCAGGGCTAGTGGAGACAGAGTTTTCCATGGTGAGGTTTAAGGGCGATGCTGACCGATCAAAGTCAGTTTATGAAGGGTTTGATGCTTTGACGGCCCATGACGTGGCAGACTTGATTCGATTCATAGTTACTCGACCAGCACATGTAAATATTAGTGATACAATCATTTTTCCTGCAGCACAGGCTGCTTCAACTTTAGTGAATAAAAAGTAATATGGAAGAGCATAGAGAAGAGGAGGAGAATAAGCCGGAGGGACTTCCAATACCCAATATTTTTTTAAGCAGTGATACAAAGGCTCCATTGACCAATTGTGTTCAGTGTGACTATGACCTCTTGAATGGTGACCGATACTATATGATTGAGAAGGTTTTCAAAAAGTATCCCTCTTTCCAGAAAACGGAGGTGCTCTTTGAATATGCTGTTTGCTCCACATGCTATGAGAATATGAAAGATCAGATGTCTGCTGAGAGCATGGCGAACCTTTCTGAGTATATGATGATGAACACCGATTTTCAAGCCTTACAACATCGTATCGAAGAAAATCCCGATAACCCCGAAATGTGGCTTTCGGAGTGTATGATTAAAGGAACTCCTAAAGATGAGATGACGGAGTATCAAATGGGTGCATGCTTCAAAAAAGATCGGTTAGTCACGAATTTTATGCCTCCCTTCATCATTGGAGAATTGGCTATGGAAGAGATGAACGGACTACTTTCTAAGCAGACCAAAGATGAAATGGACGATTTTATGGGAGAGAACTTTGGTATTCCTCCAGAGCTAAGAAAAGACTTAATACTAATCTGATATGCAGAAAAAGAGCCTAGTAATTTCCTTATTCCTCGTTACACTTTTTGCTTGCAATAGTAAAAATGAACTGGCTGTTGAAACAGGTGTTTCTCTTGAGTTGGCACAATATCGAAAGGAAGTCTTATCGATCATCAACTACAAGTTAGAGTTTAGAATTCCAGATAACCTGAGCCAACAGATTCAAGCACTGGAGGACCTAACTTTCAACTTAAAGGAAAATACACAAGACCTTCAGCTTGACTTCAAAGAGAGTGCGGATAAATTAAAAGGTCTTATTGTCAATGGTAAAAGTCAAGACTTAATCATTGAAGAAGAGCACATCATCCTAAAGAAAGAGAATCTTAAAGTAGGTTATAACCAAGTGGAAATAAACTTCTTTGCTGGCGAAACCTCTCTGAATAGAAAGGAAGAGTTTCTTTATACGCTTTTCGTCCCCGATCGTGCTAGAACTGCCTTTCCTGTATTTGATCAACCTAATCTAAAGGCCACTTTTGAGCTTGTGCTCGATGTACCAGCCAACTGGTCAGCCATAAGCAATGGGCCTATAGCACTTGCCGCAGTCAAGGACGGTCGTAAAAACTATGAATTCTATAAATCTGATCTGATTAGCACCTACCTGTTCTCTTTCGTGGCCGGTGAGTTTGAAGTAGCCAGTAAGACGGTTGCTGGTCGAGAAATGACCATGCTTCATCGCGAAAGCGACAGCGAAAAAGTAAGCCGTAACCTCGACTTAATTTTCTATCTGCATGCGGCATCGTTGCAATGGCTTGAAGAGTATAGTGGTATTAAATATCCTTTTAAAAAGCTTGATTTCGCTCTAATTCCAAGTTTTCAATACGGTGGAATGGAGCATGTAGGAGCCATTCAATATCGGGCAAATTCATTGATGTTAGATGAAGACCCCTCCCAGAGTCAACTATTGGGCAGAGCCAGCCTGATCGCCCATGAAGTAGCGCATATGTGGTTTGGCAACTTGGTCACCATGGACTGGTTCAATGACGTATGGACCAAAGAAGTCTTTGCCAATTTTATGGCAGCCAAAATGGTGAATCCTAGTTTTCCAGATATTAATCATGATCTAAATTTCTTGGTAAGGCATTACCCATCGGCTTATGGTGTGGATAGGACTCAAGGTGCTAACCCAATCAGGCAAGACTTACCAAACTTAAAAGAAGCTGGTCAGATGTACGGAGCGATCATTTATAACAAAGCCCCCATCATGATGCGCCAACTGGAAGCTATGCTAGGTGAAGAGGATTTCCAATCTGGTATGAGGGAGTACCTGTCTACCTTCTCAAACAAGAACGCTACTTGGCCCGACCTCATTAAGATTTTGGACAAGAGAACACCCGAAGACCTGAATGAATGGAGTGAGGTTTGGGTCAATACGCCAGGAAGGCCACACTTTGATTTATCCGCAGAGATGAAAGAAGATAAGGTGCAGGTTACTCTGGCGCAAAGTGATCCGGAAGGAGATAGGGTATGGGCACAAGCTTTACAACTAAACCTTTACAATATTCAAAGACCCGAAAAGAAGGAGATGCTTCTTTATTCTAATGCCGTGCCTTACACCGTTGATTTACCCGCTTTTTGGGATTTCTTTGAGGCACTGCCCAATGCTGATGGGATTGGCTATGGCTTGTTTCCTGCCAACTACACGCTTATTCAAAGTAAGTGGGATAGACTGAAGGAGGTTGAGAAAGGATCACTACTCATAAATCTTTATGAAAATCTTCTAGAACCCAATAATTATGGGAAAGAGGGACAGTATACACCGGAGCGTTATGTAGACTTGATCAAATGGATGGTGGTTAAAGAGCAGAATCAATTGTTACTGAACCTCATGTTAGGCCAATTGAATAGTGTCTATTGGAAACTATTGACTGATGAACAACGAGAGCAAGTAGCTCCAGACTTAGAGCGCACGCTTTTTCATGTAATGAATGACAAGACCGAAGACCCTTCTGTGAAAAAAATCTTCTTTAATGCTTTTAGAAATGTGACAATAACCGAAGCGAACCTAAACAGGTTGCTAAATATTTGGGAAGGGACGAATAACGCTAAAGTGAGAGGTTTAAACCTCTCAGAGAGCGATATGACTTCTTTAGCAAGTCAATTGGCCATTAAAATACCGGAGCGTGCTGACGAAATTTTAGCCAAGCAATTGGAGAGTATTCAGAATCTTGATCGTAAAAATCGATTTGAGTTTATACTGCCTTCGTTATCTAATAAAGCTGAAGTGAGAGATCAATTTTTCCAGTCACTTAAAGACGAGAAAAATAGACAAACTGAGTCGTGGGTTTTGGGTGGTTTAGGGAATCTCCATCATCCTATGAGACGATCTGAAAGCGAAAAGTATATCACAGAGAGTCTTGAGTTGTTGCAAGAGATTCAAATTACTGGAGATATATTTTTTCCTTCAAGGTGGTTAGGCCAAACTTTAGGTAATCACAACACTGAAAGTGCTGCTCAGATGGTGAGAGACTTCTTGAAAGAAAACCCCAACTACAATGCGCAGCTGAGAATGAAAATTTTGCAGTCTGCCGACATGACGTTCAGGTCAAGTGAAATTTTGAAGAAGACCAGCTTGAAAATAGAATAAGAAAGTCCGGGTAAAAAAATAACCCCTCTAATCGAGCGGTTTTCTTAATGACCTGTTTTAACGACTTAGGGCTGTCTCTTACATTATAATTGCCTCATTTTATAGCGACTTGAGTTTGTCATTTCGAGTATAAAACTACTACACTTTAGGATTAGTTCCGCTGATACTTTTTTTAAGAAAAAATTAAAGTTGCTTCAGCAAAAAAACCTCGACTAGTCGAGGCTTTTTAAATCTATGTTTTGTGCGTTGCTTACTTAGCAATTCTTTCGATTAAGTCGGCAGCTCTGTTTGAGTATCCGGCTTCATTGTCATACCATCCAACAACTTTTACCAAGGTGCCTTGCGCAGAAGTCAATTGAGAATCAAAGATGTTTGAGTGAGGATTACCAACGATATCAATTGAGACAATTGGGTCTTCAGTGTACTCCATGATGCCTTTCATAGGTCCATCAGCTGCAGCTTTCATGGCCGCGTTGATTTCTTCTTTTGTCGCTGCTTTTTTCAAAACAACAGTAAGGTCAGTCAAAGAACCATCAGGAATAGGGACCCTCATTGCGATACCATCTAATTTACCAGCTAAGTGTGGTAATACTAGGCCTACAGCTTTTGCAGCACCAGTAGAAGTAGGTATGATTGAATAAGCACCAGCTCTAGCTCTTCTTAAATCTTTGTGAGGAGCATCTTGCAGTCTCTGATCAGAAGTGTAAGCGTGTACGGTAGTGATATAACCATGCTCGATACCAAATGCATCATCTAACACTTTAGCCATAGGAGCTAAGCAGTTAGTAGTACAAGAAGCATTTGAAAGGATAGTTTCTTCACCAGTCATGGTGTCATCATTCACACCAAGCACCACTGTAGGAATTCCTGCTTTAGCTGGAGCCGAAATAACTACTTTCTTAGCACCAGCTTCTAAGTGCTGTCCAGCACCTGCTTCATCAAGGAAGAATCCGGTAGATTCTAATACTACTTCAACACCAAGCTCTCCCCAAGGAAGATTTTTTGGTTCTCTTTCAGCGTATATTTTAATCTCTTTACCATTTACGATGATGCCATCTGCCGTTGCAGACACAGTACCATCAAACCTGCCATGTACAGAATCATACTTCAATAAATGGGCTAGGGTAGTAGTATCAGTGAGATCGTTGATCGCAACTACTTCAATGTTTTCTTTTTTTAATAACGTTTTGAAAGTCAATCTTCCGATTCTTCCAAAACCATTAATCGCTACTCTTGTCTTAGACATAATCCTTAACGGTTTAAAGGTTGTTTTTTGGAGTCGCAAAGCTAATAAAGCTGCGCTCCTTTTCAAACTTAAATGAAGCTAAGCCTCAGTTAGTTCCTTGGAAAACGATTGTAATTTTTTAATGCCGAAACTTTTGCAAATAAAATACCGACATCTATATTTGCAGTCCTTAATCCGGTCCGTTCGTCTAGGGGTTAGGACGCCAGGTTTTCATCCTGGTAACAGGGGTTCGATTCCCCTACGGACTACTCTCAAAGCGCTCAGCTAACGCTGGGCTTTTTTTATGTCCTTCGGGGGCTCACGCTTCAGGCTGGCCCAATCCTAAATTGATCCACTGGATCAATTCTTGACGGATTGTCCTCCTACGGACTACTCTCAAAGCGTTCAGCTAACGCTGGGCTTTTTTTATGTCCTTCGGGGGCTCACGCTTCAGGCTGGCCCAATCCTAAATTGATCCACTGGATCAATTCTTGACGGATTGTCCTCCTACGGACTACTCTCAAAGCGTTCAGCTAACGCTGGGCTTTTTTTATGTCCTTCGGGGGCTCACGCTTCAGGCTGGCTCTATCCTAAATTGATCCACTGGATCAATTCTTGACGGATCGCCCTCCTACGGACTACTCTCAAAGCGCTCAGCTAACGCTGGGCTTTCTTCGTTTTGGGTCGGCTGTTAATCATATACCTCAACGACTAACTCTATTTCAACAGCCTGTGCTCTTGGTAATGAAGCCATGCCTACAGCTGCTCGGGCATGTCGACCACGCTCTCCAAAAACTTCTACCATCAAATCTGAGAAGCCATTGATGACTTTCGGCTGTTCTATAAAAGAAGGGTCACAGTTTACCATGCCTAATACCTTGACAATGCGTTTTACTTTTTTCAAATCACCCAACATAGCTTTTAAGACAGCCATCTGATTAATCGCTGTTAATCTTGCCCCTTCATAGCCTTGCGCTATTGTAAGATCTACACCGATTTTACCTGTCAGTTCGCTTCCGTCTGCCCTTTTAGGGCCTTTCCCCGCTAGGAAAATTAAATTTCCGGTACGTACTCCATTTACATAATTGGCGACAGGTTGAGGAGGTGAGGGAAGGACAATGCCTAATTCAGCTAGTCTTGCCTCGGGGTCATAGCTTTCTTCTGGCCCTTCTGAGGCTGGCTTGGATTGTTGTGTACAACCGGCCATCAAAGTGACCATTAGAAGGTATCCAAAAATGCGTGAGATATTTCTACTCATTATTTAAGCGTTAAGTGTTAGCAAATTTTATAGTCAGTTGAGAAGTAATTACTGTCTGTCAGGTTTGAAGTCAGCGGCTTTCCACAATGGCGCACTTTGATAGTAATTACCATTCGTAATCACGGCCGAAACAGTTCTTAAATGTTCAATATTCAACAAAGGGTTTCGGTCTAAAATAGCAATGTCTGCTTCCTTGCCAATTTCCAGTGTTCCGGTTTCGGAACCTAAGCCCATGGCTGTCGCGGGAATAATTGTGGCAGTTTGAATGGCTTCTAAAGGAGTAAGTCCACCTAGTTTATGGTATGTTTCAATTTCTAAATAAAGACTATATACCGGCACTACGTTGTCCGTTCCTGCCACTATTGGCACGCCTGCTCTAAACAGGTCACCAATAATTTTCATTGCAATGGCATAGTCTTCTTGTGCCTTTTTTGCTGCTATGGGACCAATCCCGGCTCGAAATCTCTTGCCTTCGAATAGTTCATAGGCTATTCTACCAGCATCTGGTTCTACTGTTTCTATCGGTAATCCTCTAGATACACCCCTGACTACATCTAAGGCAATAGTTGGGTCTAAGACAGTCTTGTGCTTCAGGAAGAATTGTGTGGCTTTTTTGATTTGCGCATCGCTTAGATCGCTATCAACTAAATAGCGCCTGCCCAATTCTGTGGTTGTTTTATCGGGGAATAAGAGCGACAGAAACAACCCTCTATGGCTCAATTGGTCCATTCCGCTCTCTACAGCCTCTATGGTGTTACCTACAGCTGCTGGCACATGGCCTGTAACTGTCATGCCTTTTTTATGTGCTTCGGCCGCCAGTATCTTTAAAACATTCGGTTCTATAGAGGTATATATCTTTATTTGATTGTAGCCATTTGCGTGATACATCTCTACAACTTCGCGTGCTTCGTCTTCTGTTGTAGCTCTTATCACTCCATTACCTTTTACACCAGCGCCATCGGTCATTCCGGCAAGCAAAATGTCGGGTCCCAAGGCATTTTTTAAGGCAATGGCATCTCTAAAGGCAGTCGCAAATTCTACTTCGTTTCCATTATCTCTAATGGTTGTAACGCCACCGGCTAGGTAGGCTGGAGCCCATTGTACTTGATTCGAATGTGCATGCATATCCCATAATCCCGGAATCAGAGTTTTCCCTGTTACATCAATAATGCGGGCATTTTCTGGTATTTGAGTATCAGCACGCGGACTAATACTTTTAATGTGACCATCCTCAATAATTATGGTCATGTCTTTTTGGGTAATGTCGCTCAGTCCATCAACAATGTTTCCACCAACCAAAGCCGTAATCTCCGATTGTTCGCCCTTTAAATCGCTGGTGTATTCAGCCAGTGCGTTCATCTGTTCGGTCACATTACCTGCTATAAAAGTCGGTAGTGCTTCTTCATATCCCTTTCTGACTAGTTCCCTGATTTGCGTATTGGCTTTCACTAGTGCAATTAAGTTTTTGGATTCATCTAGCCAAATGGTACGTCCGCCCCAGTTTATTCCTTCTACTACGTATCGGTCAAGCGTAATTTTTTTGCCTTTAATCTCTACTTCGTCCTGACCTTTATGTACAACCGAAACTTCACCTCTCGGAAAGGTTGTGATTGCCGAAGATTTGCCTTGTTTGAAATAATAATGATAGAGCATCATCTCCATGGCAGCTGGTATATTGCTATGTACGGGAAAGAATGTATTGGGCTTTTTGGTGGTGCTAACGTCAAAGTACTTTTCTGTGATGGAAACCTCACTTGGTGTTGTCACTAATTTGAAAACATTGGTGGTGTC
This sequence comes from uncultured Roseivirgaceae bacterium, assembly GCA_964352205.1. Classification (GTDB taxonomy): domain Bacteria; phylum Bacteroidota; class Bacteroidia; order Cytophagales; family Cyclobacteriaceae; genus Roseivirga. The sequence continues at coordinate 115,843 of CAYGQO010000006.1, read as the reverse complement.
GTCATTAGCTATCCGCTGGTTTACATAATAAGTCGGGGACAGATTCATGTCCAAATGTAGTTCGGCCTGAACGCCAGTAATGCGACCTCTCTCGTTTTCTCCCTGTAGGGATTTGACAATTATCGAGTCCTTATTGGAAGTTATGCTGAAGGTTTCTTCTCCAATAAGCGACTGACGTCTGAAAACTAGAAATGCTCCTTCTTCATTGACGTCTTCCCAAGTGGTGGAAGGAGAAGAACAGCTAAATATTGTCAACAGGGAAAGAAGTAAAACACTGTATTTCATTAGGTTATGGGTTGATGTTGAATTAAAAAAAATTATGATTTCAGTGTTTCACGAAAATACCTGAGCCAGTTTTGGCCCAGTATTTTTTCTATCTCTCCTGAGCTATAGCCTCGTTTACCTAATAACCTAGCAACCGACCGGTACCTGTCAGGCTTATCAAGTTCTGGAATCCAAGGTGGCCAACGGACTTGGTAAGATGGTTTGAATCTAGTGAGACGCGGAACAAACCAGTTCTCTCTTGTAGCACCGTCTGCTTCTAATCCTTGAATGGCAAAGTCTGCTGCAACACCAACATGATCAATACCACCAACCTTTATCGCGTGATCTATATGATCCACATAGGTTTCTAAAGTTGTCTTTCCGCCAGGGTCTGATCCAATCATATAGCCAAGACAAATAATTCCTATTACACCACCTTTATCGGCCATGGCTCTTATTTGCTCATCTGTTTTGGCCCGCGGGTGATTTTTGTATAAGGCCTCACACATGGTGTGGTTGAGGCTAGCTCCGCTTTTGCTAAATTTTATTCCGTCATTTGTAGTTTGCCTTCCGCAATGAGATAAATCCACAATTATTCCGAGTTCGTTCATGCGCTCTACGGCCTCAATTCCAAAATCTGATAATCCAGCATTGGTTCGTTCGGTACAGCCATCGCCAAGCAAATTTCGCTCGTTATAAGTCAACTGTATCCATCGCGTGCCTGCGTCATAGAGCTTGTTGATATTATCAATCGACTTCTCGATCATGGTCGCATTCTGGAAGCCGAACATTACCGCTGACTTCTTTTCTTTTTTTGCTTTGATGAAGTCATTGGCCGAGGTGGCTTGTATTAATCTATCGGCATTTTCCTCTGTTCGTTTTTTCCAGTCGGCAAGAGAGTTCAAGGCAACTTTTAGGTTTCCAGATGCCAGCGAAGCGTTAAAACCTGTGTATCCAGATTTGGCTAAAGCGTTAAAAGAATCTTCATCCCAGCCGCGTGGAATCACAAGTCCGTCTATGATAATTGCTTTGTCATATAGTGCATCAATGTCTTGTTGAAGATGGGCTTCGTTCTGATTTGGTGTTGGGTTACCTGAGTTAGGGCCAAAATGGCTAATCGTCTGCCATGGAAATAGTGCCCCAAAAGGGAGCATTTTCACTAGCTCTCTGCGTTTGATATCCATAAATTTTTAGCAGGTTCCTTTAAATGATACCTGATTAAAAATGAGGATTTTATTTTGTTATACCCAATGTGTGCAATTTCTCTTGTATAGTTCGGCATTTGAATGACCTGTTCGATAACGCTCGGGAAGTTGATCGTCAGCGTTCAGTTTTAATGTATCTTTACAGGTGAAAAAGAGCAAATAGTGGCTTTGAAGGTTTAATGAGCTGATTTTTTTGTTTGGTATTTTTTTTGAGTAATTCCGACCAGCTTAGTCGATAGCATGCTAAAAAACTACTTCAAAATTGCATTTCGGAACCTAGTCAAACGCAAGGTGACTTCGCTGGTCAACCTACTGGGTTTGAGTATAGGAATTACACTTACGGTATTGCTGATACTCTATGCGCAATATGAACTCGACTACGACAAGTTTCACAATGAGCCCGAACAGACCTACCGATTGTTAAGAATGGAGGATCTGGGGAATAATACTCAGATCGTAGCGAAGACTAGTCCGAGGATCATGTTGTCTTTGACAGAGGAATTCTCTGAAATTGAAAGTACTACGCTGCTTTTTAAACATTGGAATGTTCCACTATTAAGTCAAGAAGACAAGGGGTTTTACGAACAAGACTTCCTCTTTGCTGATTCTTCTTTTTTCGATGTTTTCGGATACGAACTGCTTTTGGGTGACCCAGAAACAGCTTTGTCTACACCGAATGCGTTAGTAATTACCGAACGGATGGCTAAGAAGTACTTTGGAGACGAAGATCCTATCGGACGTGTGTTAAGATATGAGCTAAAGTACGATTTGATTATTACAGGTGTCATCAAGGATTTCGGCAATGTCGGATCTCATTTTGAATTTGATTTTTTGGCATCCATGCCCACCTTACCTAAGGTAATGACCTTGGATGTGTTGACAGGGGGCTATAATGGCTTCTATAGTTATATACATTTTAGACCAGGTACGGATGTCAGTTCTTTTAAGACTAGATACCAAGAATGGCTTGCGGATCGATTTCCCGAGGAACGCATTCGCTTGCAGCCACTTTTAGACGTTCACTTGAGGTCTGATGCCATTTCAGAAATAGAAGCACAAAGCGATATTATGTTCGTACGTGTGGTGCTTATCATTGCCATTGTTGTGATCATTCTGGCCACTATTAATTACATTAACTCCGCTGTTTCTACTTCTGTTGAACGCCTAAAGGAAATGGGGGTGCGCATGGTCTCGGGAGCTTTCGCACAGCATATATACTTTCAGTTTATTCTCGAAGCCCTTCTCACCATTGCGATAGCGATTGTTGTCTCCCTTGTGGCCCTGTTCTTCATGATTACGCCATTTAACACGCTACTCGATACAAACCTGATCCTGAATCCAATTGCCCAGTGGGAGATTTGGCTTGTCATTGCAGGTTTGATATGCTTAACGGCCATCATTTCTGGTATGGCCCCTGCTATTGTAATTCTCAGAATGGAGCTGACGGATGTATTGCTTAATGTGGTGACTTTGGGTAGCATAGGTTATTTAAGAAAAGGGCTGATGGTTTTCCAATTTGTAGTTTCAGTAGTATTAATCGTTGGTGCGGTGACCATTAATCGCCAAGCTGCCTTTGTTAAATCTAAAGATTTGGGTTTTGATCAAAGCAATGTAATGATAGTACCAATTCGAGATCGGGGAGTGCATATAGGCTACGAGAGTTTCAAAGATGAAGTTCTTGGAATAGCTGGTGTATCATCAGTCTCAAGAGCGAGTACTATTCCGGGCAGGCTGTATGCAGCAAACTATTATAAGCCTGAACCTGCGGCTATCGATTCTATTCTGATGAACGTGGGAAGTATTGACGATCATTACTTTCAATCCTTGGGCATAAGGGTGATCACGGGTACTGACTTCGAGTTTTTAAAGGATGAGTTGACTCATCCGGTGGTGGTGAACGAAACCGTGGTGGAGGCTTTTGAATTAGGTACTCCGCTAGAGGCTTTAGGTAAGCCCATGTACCACAATGGACAGAAGTACATGATAGTGGGCGTTATTAAGGACTTTAATTATGAGACACTCCATAAACGGATTCAACCTTTGGTAATTCAGCCAGGGACAGCCATGGAAGACTATTTGATTGTAAAGTATGAAGGTGTTGATAGTAATGTTGTTTCACAACAACTCTCAGCTTTATGGTATCTGACTGCTTATGAGCAGCCTTTTACGCATTCTTTATTATCGGATGATTTAGCTTCTCTGTACCAATCTGAAAAGGTGTGGGGTGACATTGGCAACCTATCAATGATTGTTTCGGTACTGATTGGAGCGCTGGGTGTCTTTGGCTTAGTATCTCTGGTTGTTCAGAAGAGGTTTAAGGAAATGGGATTGAGGAAAATTTTTGGTGCAAGTCACAGGAATATTATTGGGATTATATACAGCGAGTTCTTTACTATTCTGTTTATAACACTCTTGATTGCGGTGCCTTCAGCTTATTTTTTATCTCAGTTATGGCTTCAAGATTTTGCTTATCGCATCGATGTGCCTATTGACGGATTTGTCATCGCTATGGTACTTTTGGCATCTGTCACTTGCTTAGCGGTACTGTTTCATACTTTAAGAGCGCTTTCAAAAGACCCAATCAATGCCTTAAGTGACTAGGTGATTTACTTGTAGTTTTTGATTTAAAGCACTAATATGAAAGTCTAAATTTGGATGTATGATATTAGGTGTAAGTGGATGGCTCGGTGAAAAAATGGGCATCAAAGAGTCAAGTATTAGAATAGGTTTTGTAGTTGCCTTCTTTTTATTTGGAACCGGCTTAGGTATTTATTTAATCCTTTGGCTAGTCAAAGTCTTATCAAAGGACTAATTGGGTTGAGTAGCAAAACACTCGTGCTTAGCTCACGCTTCTGAAAGTAATTTCAGTAAGACACCATTGGTCCAGCCGAAGCCATCTTGAACGGGATACTCACCGCCACCGCTGAGTAAGTTCGTATCCATGACGTTATACTTCTCTTTAAGCTTGCCAGTGTTTTTAAACACTTTTACATTTAGAGATACCCAGTTACTTTTTATGGTATTGGCCAAGTTTTCATGTCCGTAGTTTCTTAGGCCCTTGATTGCCATCCACTGTAATGGTGCCCATCCGTTGGGAGCATCCCATTGCTGTCCTGAATTGAAGTTTGTGGTGAGAAGTCCACCGTCTTTGAGTAGCTCCTTGTCTATTGTCTTGGCTACGCCTCTCGCTTGATCTGCACTAGAGAGTTTAAAGAATAATGGATATACAGCTGCTGCATTTACTGATGTAGTTTGCGAACTGTTAGCCCAATTGTAATCAAAATAGTAGCATTCATCTTCATTCCAGAAGTAAGTGTTTATAGCTTCTCTTCTGCTTTCACAAAGGGCAAAGTATTCGTCATATTTATCCGTATCTCCATTTTCTTGATAGATGCAGGCGATAAGTTTCTCCAAATGATAGAGCAGGCAATTGAGGTCTACTTGTACTAAATCGGTTGTTCGAATGGTTGCTAATTTATCAAAATCGGCACACCAGCGAGAGCTGAAATCCCAGCCAGACTCGCAAGCAGCTCTAATGTTTAGGAGCGTTTTCTTGCCCGCATCACCTTGTGATTCAATTAATTCGACATCATCTTGGTACATCTCTGCACGCGGATTTGGGATATTGTCGTAGTGACGATTAAGAATAGCGCCATCTTCCATGCGAACAACGCGTTTGAAGGTTGGGGAGTCTTCGGAGAGCTGATCTGACCCTTCCATCCAGAAATCATATTCCTTTTCTAAAGCGGGAAGAAATTCGGCTAAAACTGATCTGTCTTTTTCCTCAGCCAATAAAGCAACCATTAATGAGAAGAAAGGAGGTTGGGAACGTCCTAAATAGTAGCTTCTATTGCCATTGGGGATGAAGCCAATCTCTTCAATCATCCAAGCAAAATTCTTGACCATATCTTCAATCATGTCCACTCGTTCACTTAAAGCGAGGCCAAGCATAGTAAAGTAACTGTCCCAATAATAGATTTCATTGAATCGACCGCCAGGTACTATGTATGGATAGGGCAGTTGAATGAGTGTTGAATGAAAATTAGCTTGTTCAGGCGTTCTTGAAAGTACATCCCAGAGTTTATTGATGTGTTCTGCTACAGGCGCGTCAGTATCGCTGACATAGTCAACTTCTCTGGTTGGTGCTTTTGCGAAGTGCTTTGTAAAAAAGCTTTCAATGTCAAAGCCTGACTTGTCCTTCTCATTACGGTAAGCACTGAGCACCTCGTGAGGTGAGCCTTTGATAATAGCATCTGATATTTCTTTGCCATCCTTCCAGCAACCGGAAGCGTGAAGGTCAATGAAGAGTTCTTGAAGGTCTTTTTCGAGGTGTAGTATTTTGCCCATATGAATCGCCAGCGTTGAAGAGTCTAATACTGAACCGTTAAGTAACAGTAGAGCTAACTTAAGGAAATGGGTTCAACAAACCGATAGCTTTGGGTTATTCATTGACATGGTGTCAAGCTTGTTAAGGTCAAATGGGCTAGTCTGTGATTAAATTTATTATCTCGTAAAGTACTGATATTCATTGCCTTGTAATTTTTTAATTAAAAATCTCTATGCCTATGTAAGAAATCGATGGTCGCTAAGTACTAACTTATTGACAATTCGCTAAATGAACGAACAGCAACAATCTCAAGTCTTTAATGACTGGTTGAAAGACCATAAAGCCATCCTCTTTAAAGTGGTAAGGGCCTATGGATTCAACTTGGAAGATCAAGAAGATCTCTTCCAAGAGATAGCGGTTCAGGTTTGGCGTTCTGTCCCAAAATTCAGGAACGACTGCGCAGTCACTACTTGGATGTATAGAATTGCACTGAATACTGCTCTAAAATGGAGTAGTAAGGAGCGCAAGCATCAGGAGGGCCGAGAGGACATTGATCAAAGAGCACATGTTTTAACCGAGCAAAAAGATTTTGCTGATGAAAGACTAGACTGGCTGTATGAACAAATCGCTCGCCTAGACAAGGTAGATAGGTCTCTGTGTCTCTTATTACTAGATGGATTTAGTTATAAAGAGATGTCGAAGATCGCAGGTATTTCAGAAAGTTATGTGGGTGTAAGGATTAACAGGATCAAGAAACACCTGAGTAAACAATCAGAAAAAGTGACGTAAAATGGAGTTTGAAGAAATGAAAAAAATATGGGACGCGCAGAATGGTCAGGCAATGTATGCCATTGACGAAACTGCCTTACACAATAATGTAATTAAGAAGAAGAACAAGGCGAGACGTACTGCCGACTTGACCGAGAAAATATTTATCGGAGCCAATATAGTGGCTGGTCTAATGATAGTGGTACCTACGATTATAAAAGAGAATGTCATGATTTCAGGGTCTTTGATGGCGGTGATGATGTTTTTTACAGCGGGGTATATTTTCAATAAGAGAAAGAAGAGACTTGCATCTCAAGATGACTTTGAGAAGAGTGTGATAGGTGATTTGGATAACGCCATATCGACTGCCGACTACCAAGTCAATTTCTCGAAATCTAGTCGTTACTATCTGTTGTCCATAGTGGTGTTGTCACTAACGTCTCTCATAGAATCGGGATCGCCATGGTGGGTAATACTATTGGTAATTGTCTTTTTTGCTGTCACCTACATCGCAGCCAAGTGGGAGTACAGAACCTTCTATGCTTCGCAAAAGAAAGACCTTCGGGCCATGCGAGAGAAGTTAGGTAGTATGGAAGATGACGAACCAGAGAATCCATTAGATCAGCAGGTCTAATCACGTAACAATTCATCAAATTTTTAAATAATAATACTCAAGGCGAAAGCCTCGAACACGACAGCTATGTCCATTAAAAACAGCTTATCATGAGAAATCTACAACTAATAATATTTGCCTTTTTAATCAGCTCACATCTTTCCGCTCAAAATGTAACAGGAGATTGGTATGGCGAAGTTGGACGAGGCAATAATAAGATTCAATTCATATTTCATGTCACCGAAGGTTCCGAAGGGCTGGTTACCACAATGGATATTCCGGGAAGAAACCTGATGGGAATCAAAACGCAAAAGACCACATTCGAAAGCAATCAGTTTCATATTGACGGAAGAAATTTCGGCTTTGAATACTACGGGGAATACCAAGCCGATAGTGTCTTACTCAAAGGCAAATTCAAAGAAGGGGCTGCTGAAATACCATTAAACCTGTCTAAAGAAAAGGCGGTGGTAATGGAAGCTAAGAAAAGACCTCAAGAACCAGTAAAACCTTATCCATATAGAGAAGAAGGCGTTTCTTTTCGCAACGAGGTTGATGATATCAAACTAGCGGGTACACTGACGATTCCGCAAGGCTCAGGTAAATTTCCAGTAGTGATATTGATCACAGGTAGCGGGCCTCAGAATAGAGACGAAGAGATTTTCGGTCATAAACCCTTTCTAGTCATTGCTGATCATTTGACAAAGCTGGGAATTGGCGTGCTACGCTTTGACGACAGGGGAGTCAACGAGTCGACAGGTAATTTCACTGAAGCGACTACAGCGGATTTTGCCACGGATGTAGAGAGTGCGATGGCCTACTTGAAAACCAGAGATGATATCGACAAGGGTCAGATTGGTTTGATTGGCCATAGCGAAGGAGGGATCATTGCACCCATGGTAGCTGTAAATACCAAAGACGTTGCTTTTATGGTGCTACTGGCCGGAACTGGTGTTTCTGGGTATGAAACATCATTGATTCAGGCTACAACCTTGAGAGGCTTTCCAGTACCCGATGAGGAAGTCTACCGTAAATTCATCACAGACGCACTAGATATTGCCGCTGCAGATAAGGACGTGGACTTAGTGCGTGAAGAATTAACAGCCTTCTACGATAAGTCACCTTTCTTTAATGCCATGGCAGGTACGGGGGAGCAACGTGATCAGGTACTTAAGGGTTTAGTAGAAACGAGAACCACCAAATGGATACGTTACTTCTACAACTACAATCCAGCTGAGGTGCTCGAACAAGTGAAGTGCCCCGTGCTGTCACTCAATGGAACAAAAGACTTACAGGTAGTAGCCGAGCCGAATCAAGCGGGCATAAAAGCAGCGTTAACCAAAGGGAAGAACAAAGACTTTGAGGTGATCACTCTGGAAGGATTCAACCACTTTTTCCAAGAAGCAGAAACAGGAGCAATGAGCGAATACGCAGAAATAGAAGAGACTTTTTCACCGAAGGCCCTCAAGATAATGTCTGACTGGATTCTAGAGCGTATCAAACTAGATTAGGGCTAAGCTTAAAAATAGTTAGATAAAGAAGGGGTTCCATTTTAGTTAATTGGAACCCCTTCTTTCATTCACTGACAATAAGTTGATCGGCAAATCAGGCTTGCACTGCCTCTAACTTTCTACTGAAGATCCGATTCGCTATAACCACCAGCAAAACGTATTCTATTCCTAGAATCCAAAAACCTAGGTCTAGAAAGAAACTTAAATGATCACCTCCTTCAGGAATGATAAATAGTGGCACCGTAATAAGCGCATCCAGCATCATGGTGATTAGGAACATATAGCCTGCCAATCGTAGTCCATTCGTGGGAATGTTATTCTTATTGTAAAAGTACACTCCCGTGATTATGGCAGGAATCAAGGCAAAGGTTAGAAACCAATTGGCTATTTCATCTGCATTGTCCATCAATGGTAGGTAATAGGAGCCAACAAAGGCGCTGACTCCTAAAACCCATATGATCAATGCTGAAAGACTGGCTTTTTTTAAATGCACGTTTTTCATGATCTTATCCACTTTAGATGCTTTCTGAAACTGCTTGATTCCAAACCCCAGTGGCCTTGGTCTTTTGAGCAAACTCTTCAAAAGAAGTTGCTTTGCGACCTAGCACCTTTTCTACATCATCAGAGACTACCTGATTGTCAGGGTTTCCGAGTACCTCTTTGAATAAGTATCCGAAGAGCCATACATAAGAGTCAGGTAGTCCAGCGGCCTTCATTCCCTGTTTAAACTCTTCAATTGAAATAGGAATGTGTTGGATGTCTCTTCCAATCGCGTCAGCCATCATTTTTACTACTTGTGCGAATGTGAGTTTTTTAGGGCCAGTAACGGTAATGGTTTCGCCATTGTAAGCATCGTCTACCAATACTTTGGTCACTACGTCCGCAATGTCGTCCGCATCTACAAAAGGGATTTCTGCCTCCGGCATGGGTAGTGCTACTTGCCCTGCCAATACAAAGTCTAAGAAGGCTCCCTCGCTAAAGTTTTGATTGAACCAAGACGCTCTGACCAGCGTATAGTTCAGTCCAGAGTTAGCGACAATTTGTTCGCACGCTTCCGCTTCGGTTTCTCCCTTTCCTGATAATAGGACAACTTTCTCGAGTCCTTCTTTTAAGGCAGCGGCTGTCAGTGCAGCGATGGCTTCTTTTGCTCCAGGAACTGCTAGGTCTGGGTAATAGACGATATAAGCACGATCCATTCCCTTTAGCACAGGGGCAAATGTGGAATAATCATCCCAATCAAAAGCAGGAGATCCCTTTCTTGATCCTACTGTTACATTGTGACCTAATTGTGATAGTCCTTCTACCACTCGGTGACCAGTCTTACCGGTGCCTCCGATTACTAAGATGTTGTGTTTCATATTTGAATTATTTATTACTTGAATTATTATGATTTGAGTTTGTTGCTTTGGGCTCAAGTGGTTTTTTAACGCCTCTAGTTTTTTGGCATTAAGCGGTTGAATTTTTTATAGTTTGTAGTTAATCATGAAAGCCAACGTCCTCTGATTTGAAGAGCCATGCGCTTGGATCAAATGAGAGTCTGAAGCCACATCACCTAGCTTGGTGTACCTGAAAAAAGCAATGCTTGATAGCCTCTCATTAATTGGAACTACAAGGGATCCGGTAAGACCATAGGATAGTAACCCTAGCTTCGTCTCATATACCTGTAAATCAGTATTCAAAGACTGCTCTTGATCTATTCCGAAGAATGCGTTATTGAAATTTGAACCTGAGATTCGGACTTCTGGACCTATGGAATAGTAGATTGATTTTGTCTTTATTCTGAAGGTATTTCTGTATTCGCTTCTTAGTTCACCTAGCAATCCTCTATGGCCTCCTATACCTTGTCTGATTTCTAACTTACTGGTGATAGAACTTTTGGTATACTCGATAAAGAATCCCGGCTCAAGGGTTGGATCTATATCTCCTAAACCGATCAGGTCGCTTGTCTTGTTGCTCAAAATACTTGATGGTACAGTTCCGTCTTCAAGCCGACCGATATTGCTTTTGAGGACGGGCCCGAGTCTCCAAATATTGGTCTTTATCAAATTATAACTGGCACCATCCAGAAGAGAGGCGAAGAATTTATCGCCATAAGCCACACTGAAGTTTGGGAATACCAACAGCCTAGATTCATCATCTCCTAAATAGGATGGTGTGATGGCCATACCTAAACCTACGGAATAGGACCATTGCTTTTCTGTAGTTTGTTGCGCTAAACCTTGAGCATAAAGGAATAGCATGATCATTAAAATGTATAGATTTTTCATGTTGTTGATTTATTTGAGTTTAATTTTTGAACTGTATGTTGAGTGCCAGCAAAGTCATGATGAATGACAATACTGAGAATAGCATGCGATACGTATGAAGCTTGTTCCAGCGCAATTCATAATGCTGGCGGAACTGAGCCATATCTTTGGTACTGAGCTCTGTTAAATTCAATGCTTCCAGCTGATTATTTAGTGGCACATTGCCCATACCGGTTACTCCAATCGTTCCCATCAGATAGGTAAGTGTTGCAATGAGCAGATACACAAAGCCTTTGGTGCTGACGCTATAGGTAAAGTAAGTTGAGCAGACCAGGGCGATTAGGCTTCCAAAGAAGACTAAAAAGAAGGCTGGGTTTAAAATCTCTCGATTGATGCTTTGCATAGATTTTAAATAGCTGAGGTCATCGATCTTTTGTGTCCCTGGGATCACCGATACTGACCATGCATAAAACAGTCCGGCACAAAGGCCTGTAAGAATGATTGATGCATTGAGCGATATGTTTTGAATCTGTATTTCCATGGTTAAAATATTTTTTGAGTGAAAAGCCATTTTTCTAGCTTGTTGTATTCGTCAATAGTCAATTTGATATCATCTCCCTTGGGCATTTTCTTATCTAGGAATACCATCCTATAGATCTTCTTCGCCCTTTTGGAGATGTTTTTTGCTTTAAAGACCATAAAAGGGTTCTGCTTTCTGTGACAGACATTACACTTTGTATCTAGTATTTTTAATGCCTGTTTTTTTAGTATTTCGTCAGAAACAGATGACCGCTGACTGTGTTGATTTCTATCCTCAGATAGGGCGTTGAAAGCGCTAAAAAGAACCAGTCCTGCGGTGAGTATCCCAAAAGTTAATGTTGTGATGAGTCTTGCTTTCATGTTGTTCGTATTTGATTACGATTGTAAAATTGCAAGACAGCAATGCCTGATGCTTGACACTTTGTGCCAATGCTTTGACACTTTAAGCCAAAATGGATTTTAGTCTATGATTTGCGGTATTCGACAGGTGATAGTCCTGTCCAGCGCTTGAATGCACGGTTAAAAGCACTTTGCTCAGAGAACCCCGTTTCGAAAGCGATTTCTGCTATGCTTCTAGATGATTTCTTTAGAAGGTTTTTGGAAAGCCCTTCTTGGGTTTTTTTGATAAGATCCCTATATGATGCCCCAGCCTCAGATAATCTTCGAGTAAGGGTGCGGTTACTCATGCCAACATGTTCTGCAATGTGATGAATACTAGGAATACCGCTGGGAAGAGCATCAGCAATAAGCTTCTCCACATCAAAGGCCAGTTTACTCCCTGAAACCTCAAGACCGTTAGTTTCTTCTTCTACGCGTTCTACCAGAAACTGATGGATGCTCGAATCGGCTTTTGCTGTTCTTATTCTCAGATCTGAGGTTTTATAGGTAATGACGTAGTGTGGCTGGTTGAAAAGTATCGGGCATTGAAAAGCATCGGTATAACTGCTGAAGTCAGCTGGAGGATCATGTTTAAAAGCCACTTGGGTGGGGAAGATGCGTTTATCTGTCATCGCTTGAAGTACTACAACAGTTGCTGAAAGGCTGGCTTCCGTTGATAATTCTAAACCCCTTCTATGTGCTTCCCTGTTCAAATGAACATGCGAAAGATCACCTTCTTCTTTTATCTGCCACATAAAGGTGTTGGATAACAGCTTAAAGTAACGTTCGCTTCTTTCAAAGATCTCACCCGCATAAGAACAGGTCCTCCAAGAGAGACCCAGCACGCCATAATCCTCAATTTTCATTTGCTGACCCACTCTTACGCCAAAGCCCGGTCCCAGCTTTTCATCTAATATTTCGTGTAGGCTAAAAAACTCGTCTGCGGGAATGGCCTGCAAGTCATCTATAGTGTCAATTGGCGTAGGCAAATCCATAAAATCTTCTCTGCTCATCCCTTCAGTAATGGCCCAGTTGAGCATTTTACGATAGAGATGAATAGAGAAGTATTTCATAGTTGAAACTTAAGATAATAAATCAACAGATACTTTTGCTACAGTGAAAGGCCATAAATCAATTTGTATTTTGGTCAAGCAGATTGAGTGTGAGCTTGAGGCATAGTTTTTTCGAATTGACTGAGTCCCTACTCCTTCATAAGACAGACTTTTGTTTGGTTACCGAGGTGCTCTCATTTCATTATTCCATCTTGAAATTTTTAGGTAAGCCTGAAATTCTTGTTGGTGGGCTTTCTAAAGATTTTCAAACGATATACTCATTTAGGCTTCGGAAATATCGTTTGCCATAGAGGTAATACTTATCTTTCCTTTATAGCCTGAAGAATGAATATGGAGCCTAGCATTAAGAAAATCAAGAAACTTTTAGTTGCCAATAGAGGAGAGATTGCCATAAGAATTTTGCGAGCTGCATCAGAGATGAAAATCCGAACTGTGGCTATGTATACGTATGAAGATCGTTATTCTCTGCACCGATATAAGGCAGACGAAGCCTACCAAATTGGTGCTGATGATGCTCCGCTCAAGCCATACCTGGACATAGAAGAAATTCTGACGGTTGCCAAACGGGAGGGCGTTGATGCAATTCATCCTGGCTATGGTTTCCTCTCTGAGAATGTGACTTTTGCACGTAGATGTCGAGAAGAAGGTGTCACTTTTATCGGGCCAGCACCAGAAGTTATGGAGCAGTTGGGCGACAAGCTTCAGGCGAAAATTGTCGCGAGAAACGCTAATGTTCCTTTGATAGAGGATAGCAACCAAGATCTAGCCAATGGCGACATTGCACTGGCAGAAGCGAAGCGCATCGGATTCCCTGTAATGGTCAAAGCTGCTTCAGGCGGTGGAGGTCGTGGTATGCGCGTTGTCAGGAGTGAAGACAAGTTAGTACAGGCCTTCAATGAAGCGGGTAGTGAAGCCCTCAAGGCCTTTGGCGATGATACCATCTTTATTGAGAAGTTCATTGATAACCCAAAGCACATAGAAGTGCAGATCATGGGAGATAACTACGGTAACCTCGTGCATCTCTACGAACGCGATTGCTCTGTACAAAGAAGATATCAAAAGGTTGTTGAAGTCGCTCCTTCAATCGGCTTAAAAGAAGAAACAAGGAACAAGCTTTATGAATACGCACTCAAGATTACCAAAGGTGTCAATTACAATAATGTTGGAACGGTAGAATTTTTGGTCGATGCCGAAGAGAACATTTATTTCATTGAAGTCAATCCACGAGTACAAGTGGAACATACGATTACCGAAGAGATCACCGGAATAGATATCGTCCGATCTCAAATCGAAATTGCGCAAGGCTATCCGCTTTCCGACCCAAGAATATTCATTAAGAGCCAAGAAGACGTTTCGATCAACGGTTATGCCATTCAGTGTAGAATTACAACGGAAGATCCCGAGAATGATTTCAAGCCCGATTATGGAACCATAATTGCCTACCGCTCTCCAGGAGGATTTGGCATCAGACTAGATGCGGGTAACTGTTATGCTGGGGTCACCATTTCACCCTTTTTTGATTCCATGCTGGTGAAGATAACAGCCTCAGGTAGAACGCTCATAGGGGCTGCCCAAAGGCTTGAGCGTGCCTTATCTGAATTCAGAATTAGAGGAGTGGTGACGAATAAAGGGTTTCTGGAAAACGTGCTGACCAATCCTACTTTCTATAAAGGACAAGCTACGGTTAAGTTCATTGAAAGTCATCCTGAATTGTTTCAGATGCCTAGGCGGATGAATCGCGCCACCAAGCTCTTAAATTATTTGGGAGAAGTGGCGGTGAATGGTAACCCGAGTGTCAAGAAAATTGACCCTGCCGTGAAATTCAGAAACCCTAAAGTACCTGATTTTGATCGACTAGGAGCTTATCCCGATGGCACCAAACAGATATTGGAGCAGCAAGGGCCAGAGGGTTTAGTGAAGTGGGTTAAAGATCAAAAGCAGATCCTCTTTACTGATACAACACTGCGAGATGCACACCAATCGCTCTTGGCCACACGGATGCGCTCCTTAGATATGACTAAGGTGGCTGAAGGTTTTGCCAAAAATCATCCTAGCGTGTTTTCCTTGGAGATGTGGGGCGGTGCGACCTTTGATGTGAGCATGCGTTTTCTCAATGAAAATCCATGGGAACGCCTGAAACAGATACGTGCCGCAGCACCTAATATTCTGTTACAAATGCTCTTCCGCGGTTCTAACGGAGTTGGTTATAAGGCCTATCCTGATAACCTGATTGAAAAAGTTATCGAAAAGAGTGCCGAGAACGGCATGGATGTTTTTAGAATATTTGATTCGCTTAACTGGGCAGAAGCGATGAAGGTGAGCATCAAGACGGTACGGGAAAGAACCAACTCCATTGCCGAAGCATGCATTTGCTATACGGGGCATGTGTTGGACAAAGACACTAAATATGACCTGAAGTATTACACTGAAATGGCCAAGGTGCTTGAAGATGCTGGTGCCCATATGATCGCCATTAAGGACATGGCAGGCTTGCTAAAGCCGGATGCAGCGACTGAATTGATCGGTGGATTAAAACAAGTTACTAGTTTGCCGATCCACTTGCATACACATGATACCTCGTCTATGCAGGCGACTACCTATTTTAAGGCCATTGAAGCTGGGGTTGATATTGTAGATGTTGCTATCGCTTCTATGTCGGGATTAACTTCGCAGCCTAACTTTAATGCCATTGCAGCAGCTTTGCAAGGCCATGAGCGCGACCCGAAGATGGACGTGCATAGTCTTAATAAGTACTCCAACTATTGGGAAGATGTCCGCGAGTACTACTATCCTTTTGAAAGTGGTTTAAAAGCCGGAACCGCTGAAGTCTACGATCATGAAATTCCGGGAGGACAATATTCAAATTTACGTCCTCAGGCCACTGCTTTAGGCTTGGAAGATAAATTTGAAGAGGTAAAGAAAAACTACGCTTTGGTCAATCATATGTTTGGTGACATTGTGAAAGTGACGCCTTCTAGTAAGGTGGTTGGCGATATGGCCATTTTTATGACATCGAATAATCTGAGTCCCGAAGATGTATTAGAAAGAGGTGATACCCTTTCCTTTCCCGAGTCGGTGAAAAGTCTGTTCAAGGGAGAACTTGGCCAAGCTCCGGGTGGGTTTCCTCAAAAGTTATCTGAAATAGTACTCAAAGGAGAGAAACCGTTTACCGATCGCCCTAACGCACACATGGAACCAGTAGACTTCGACAAGGAGTTTGTCGCTTTCCAAAAAGAATTCGATCAGTATTGCGATGAGCTAGACTTCCTTTCTTATAAGCTTTACCCTAAGGTATTTAAGGATTTCTATACACACTGGCAGAAATATGGAGAGGTGTCAAAACTACCAACCAAGGCATTCTTTTATAAGCTCAAACAAGACGAAGAACTCTTTGTAGAGATCGGTAGAGGTAAGCATATTATCGTCAAGATGCGTTATATCGGTGAGCCTAATGAGGATGGAATGCGCAGTGTACACTTTGATCTGAATGGACAAATGCGCGTAATTGAGGTCAAAGATTTAAGCTTTAATGTCACTAAATTCTCTAATCGAAAAGCCGAAGCTGCTAATGAGATTGGTTCGCCATTGCAAGGTCGTTTAGCCGAAGTAAAAGTAAAAGCAGGTGATACGGTGAAAGAAAACCAAGCCTTGTTTGTGATTGAGGCCATGAAAATGGAGACAACTGTTTCGGCACACATTACTGGCAAAGTGAAGAAAGTGTATTTGGATGCTGGAGCCATGGTTGGCCAAGATGATTTAGTGATTGAAATGGAGGGTTAGTAGTTTTAGTCCGCCTATTTCAGGAAGATAAATACTGTATGTTTTCTATCATTATTCGCACATAAGCGGAAATCTTCTAATCGTTCTGAATGTATCGATTGATTTAAGTGATGACTATTGCAGTCATGGCCACCGTCATTTAAGATTTCGTCTTTTCAATTCTTGTTGCAGTGCACTGTGCTTCTTCCCTTTTTTCAGGAACACATAAATTAGATACAAAGGAAGTAGGCCAAGAAATCCCCACGCATTGGCAGCCGCTCCAAAAATGAGTATGCCAATCAAAAAACCAATCAAAAAGGCATCTGTAATGGGGGAGGGTTTAATTTTATCAGCTTCTTCTAGCAATGCTTTATCCGATAGTTGTGCTAATTCTTCTGGCTTCATTTTTAATTAATTGTAATTGTTATTTCTGTGTTTGATTTCGGTCTATTTTTTTGGACATCCAATTGATAGTTTGGGGCTGCTAATGAATCCTTAGTCGCATTAAAAAGTCGTCCTGAAGCTCGCTACCCAATTGAAACTGGCGCGTATCGAAGACTTCCATTCCCTGACGTTGATAAAACTCAACCGCTTTTACATTCTCTTGCCAAACCCCTAACCATAGCCATGTTGACTTCCTTGATTTTGCGAGGTTTAAACTAAACTGAAAGAGGGCTTTGCCATTACCCTGACCTTGGGCCGAACCGATCACATAGATCCTTTCTATTTCTAAGCCTTGGTCAGAAGTATTAAGCTTCAAATAGCCAACAATCTTATCACCAATCGAAGCAAAATAGATTTCGGAATGTGGAGTCTTCAGTTGGGCCTCAACGTTAGCCAAGCTGAAACTTTTAGCGAGGTAGGCGTCTAAATTCTCTTTGGAATTCTGTGCTTCAAAGGTTTCGCGGAAAGTAGATGCACCTAGCTCTCTAAGGAGGGAAGTTTCTTCTAATTCAACAGGTCTAATGACTAGTTTCTCGGCCATACGCATTGTGAAGATTATAGATGCAAATGTAGTTGAGTGATTTTTAACAGCAAAAGCGAATGGGTACGGTTTACAACCTCTGTCCTAACCTTTCTATTCCAAGGTCATTGAGTGTGCTAGGCCTTTCGTCACCTCAGGGTAAAAAGAGGAGCGTATTTGATTCGGGGGAAGTATTGTCTTTAACCCTCTTCTTGATGTGGTATAGTCCTCCTTTGGAGGAGGTGCCTGAAAGGCGGAGGAGGTTTTGCCTCGTCAATTCGCTGAGCTCCCTATCACTTGTTGGTGATAAAACCAACAAGGGCGAGACTCCTTCGACAGCATATCCCACCTTCACGTAGTCTTTCTGTATTAAATCCACCCCCTAACCCCAGCCAGTTCCTACGCTTCACAACCGCTAAAGCTAATGCGAACGCGGTGAAGCTTCGGCACAAGCGAAGCGGGGGACAATAGTAACGCAGATATATTGTTGAACAGCGCTAAGCCTGTCCTCCTTTGGAGGAGGTGCCTGTACGCTTACGCTTTAGCTTCAGCGAAGGCGCAAGGGCGGAGGAGGTTGTCGTCATTCGGCCCCAAAGTTTCGGGGTGACCTGGAATCTCTACGATAGAGGAGGAGCGTGCTTAATTTACCACCCTTGCCAAAAGCAATAAAAAGCCCAAATGCTCAGGGTGAACATTTGGACCAAAAATTTTTTACAGGGCGTAAAAGAATTGCTCAGAAACAATTTTGCCATTCTCGACTCTATACAAAGCAATCTCCTCATCTATTCCTCTAGGTCGGCCTTTCATGGTGATATCCATTTTCATAGAAGCCGTAAAGTGATTGCC
Source organism: uncultured Roseivirgaceae bacterium (assembly GCA_964352205.1). GTDB lineage: Bacteria > Bacteroidota > Bacteroidia > Cytophagales > Cyclobacteriaceae > Roseivirga. Next base: position 97,352 of record CAYGQO010000006.1, on the reverse strand, counting down.
TGCTACGATAGGACCTTCGATTTCTATGCCGTGGAATTCTTCCACCATGCCTTCCCATGCTTTTCCTTTTTCGGCAATGCCATCAATGCCCTCAACTCTTTGAGGAAATCCCTGTGCGCCTTCCATTTCTAGGCTCACGCAGTCCTTGCTGTATAGCTCTTCTTGTGCTTTGTCCATTTGACCTGTGCGGCAGTATTCTGCCCATTGTGTTGCAACTTCTTGTGTCGTCATAGTTGATGTTTTTTGTTTAATGATATGACAAACATAAAAACCGCTTGTGACATAATATGTCAGGGGTTGTTTTCAATTTAGGAACATTTAATAAAATAATCTCCTAGGTCGAAATTTCGGTCTTCGAATACTTCGTCTAAGATTTGAAAGTCTTTGATCCTGTCTAGGCGGAAAGCCCTATGGTCTGATCTTAAATGACACCATGCGACAAGAATCCATTTTTCATCAAAACTGTAAATAGCCAAAGGCTCAATTTTTCTCAGTGTTGTGTCCTTGTCTTTGGCTTGATAGCTCATTTCAATCACATTGAAATTTATAATCGCCATTTGCACGGTAGACAGGGAGGAGGTCCTTGTTGGATCTGCGTTGTTTTTGAAAACGTACATCTTACGCTCCAACATTTCTCCCTTGGACTGAAGGCTACTCTTAAAGACGGACTTAATTTTTTGCAAGGTCTGCTCAAAGTGTTCAATCAAGGAGTCGTCATTCGTTTTGCCAATCAACTGCTCGGCTGTGATCAGCGCACTGACTTCCATTTCATCAAACATAATGGGTGCAACCATATAGCCATCCATAATGGAGTAGCCTCTTCCTTCAATGGTCATTACGGGAACACCGGACTCTTCTAGTTTCTTGATGTCTCTGTAAATGGTTCGGAGGCTAACGTCAAACTTTCTGGCCAGCTCATTTCCAGTAACGATCCGCTTGGATTTGAGAATAGTAAGTATTGCCAGCAGCCGTGAAAGATGATTCATTGTTTTTATGCGTCAAGTTGCGCACAAGATATGACATAATATGTCAGGGGTTAAAGGCTTTTATTGGCTGATTTAAGCTGACGTTACTTGTTGGTGTTTTCACCAACAAGGGCGGAGATTGACCGCTGGATAGCATTATGGGAGTATTGTCCTCCTCAGGAGGAGGTGCCCACAGGGCGGAGGAGGTTTTTCTTTCCCAACCTTTCTATCCTGAGTTTATCGAGAGAACTTGTGTTACTGGACAAGTGCCATCTTTGCTTCAGGGTAAGAATAAGAGTGTGTAAACCTGTCCGTAGTCGTCATTTCGCCCTGTAGTTTTGTGGCTGTTGTACCGTTTATGGCTTGTTGATGAAAACACCAACAAGGGCGAAGGAAATTCGCAACAGCATCAGTTACCTACGAGCGCATTAACCTTAAACACACTATAGGCTTTTTCGTTTTCTGACTCAACCTCTTTTACCGGGAAATGAATGCCTTCTTCGTTTACAAACATATCTGAAGCATAGAGCAAATTTTCAGCCATATCTTGAGGAAGATCAATGCTGCCGGAAGTTTTCTTTTGGGTATCAAAAATCACCAAAGAAGCTCCAAAAACTTTAGGTACTTCCTTGTCGGACTCTGGGTCTACTCTAGGCTTAGTGCCATGAACCAACACGCGATAGATATATCTTTTGTCTGGGCTCTCTAAAATTCGAGTATAATGTGGCGGTTGAGTAGGGTTGGGGCCAATTGACACGCCTCCTTTAAATTTTGTGACAATGGATAGAGTGAAATAGCCATCAAGATCTGTTGACATAATTTCAGGAACTCCAGCAAAATAAGCTCCAATGAACTCACCTTCTTGAAAATGGTAAAGGCTATCATTGATCACCGAAGAGGAATACAGGTTTTGATGATCTCCAGCATAATGGAAGGTCAGTGATGTAACACCTCCTGTTTTGGACATCTCTCGTAACTTTTCGGCTTTTTCCTCAAAGTCAGTTACTACATGCCTCTCATCCAGGTAGTTTTTTTCGAAATCACCTTTTTCCCAATCATAGATAGTCCTGAGCCAGCTTGTATCACCCTCAGGGTTTACTATGACTTTACGCGCGGCATACAATCTCCCATTTTCAAAAGTTGTCGTCCCATCCAAAGAGAGTAATGGCTTTTCCCACGAAAAAGATTCCAGTGCCTTGATTCTTTTTATCACCCTTCCATCCTTGTTAATGCGATAATAGAACTGCATAGTGTTGATAAAGATGTTCTCGAAATCGTGTACCCAGTATTCAAAAAAACCGTAAGGATAAAGCACCTCGTCAGGGCCCTCACTTGAGAGTTTTACTTGATGTATCAATTCGCCTGACTGATAATTATAGAAATAAATATTGCTGTTTTTTCGATTAAAAAAGTGATAGAAACCAATGCCATTGATTACGCTGTATTGAGGTGTAATCTGATCGAAAGCCGTTTCATTATCCAGGTTGAAAACCTTTGACTCTAATTCGGTTAGCTGGTAGTCTACAGTTTCAGTAGCTTCTTCTACGGTACCACTGCAAGCGAATAGCGTTAGTGCGAAAAGAAGAAAGAGTACTTTTATTTTATTGTTCATGATTTTGACCTTTTGACTTACAACGATGTAATTTTAATAGTGCTTATATTTTAATGAGATACTACAATTTAAAAATGTTTGACTTAAACTTATCATCTGAGACTTGTTGTCGATAATATAAACTTGGGTGAAATACCAAAAAGGACGGAAAATTGAAACGTAAAGATCATTGCTGAGCAGTTAATTTTCTGATCCTTCTTGTTGAGTATTTTAAGATAAAAGGGTTTCTCATTGGTTTATCTGTGTACTCACCAATAGAAAAAAGGCATCATCCGAATTCCATTTGATTTGCTTATCTTAGGACAAGCATCAACCTTATGAAAAGATTTTTACAATTAGGATTTTTATCCTGCCTCTGCGCCTCATTATTTTTTAGTTGTACTTCCCAAGAACAAGCCATCGATCTCTTTAATGGAGAAAACCTAGATGGTTGGACCAATCACGGGGAAGAAAAATGGTATGTCGAAAATGGCGAACTGATCTGCGAAAGTGGTCCGAGTGCCCAATATGGCTACCTGTCTACCAATGATTTCTATGACGACTTTGAACTCACTCTTGAGTTTAAGCAAGACGCTAATGGTAACAGTGGCGTGTTCATTCGCTCTACAGTGGAGGGTACTAAAGTCAGTGGCTGGCAAGCCGAAGTAGCACCTCCGGGCAGTCACACGGGTGGTATTTACGAGTCCTACGGTCGCGGTTGGTTGATACAACCAGAGCCAGAAAAAGACAAAGCCCTAAAAATGGGAGAATGGAATACCATGAAGATCAGGGCGGTTGGTCCATCCGTGACCACATGGTTAAATGGCACTGAAATGATCCACATAGAAGATGAAAAGATCGGTGAAGGCAAAGGCTCCATCGCTTTGCAGATTCACGATGGCGGTGGCATTAAAGTCCGCTGGAGAAATATCAAAATTACCCCTATTCAGGATAAAAATTAAGAGCAACATGAGAGTAACTAACCTGACTAAAATGATTATTGCCTTTCTGGCAACTATCTGTTTAAGCGCCTGCCAAAGCACCAAAAAAGAAGTAGAAGACGAATGGATCTATCTATTCGATGGCACCAGTATGGACGGATGGCGTGCCTATAATGGAGAGACCATGCCACCGCAGTGGGTGGTAAAAGACGGTGAGCTAACCTTCGACACCGAGAAGAAGCTAGAGGTAGAATGGACGGGTGGCAAAGACATTATCTATGCGGCTGAGAAGTTCGACAATTTTGAATTGTACCTCGAATGGAAAATCCCCGAAGGCGGAAATAGCGGGGTGATGTATCATGTGGTGGAGGGATATGGCGGACCTTATGAAGCCTCTCCAGAGTATCAATTGCTGGACGATTTGAAGTGGGAAGAGATCAATAACGCCACACTGCAAGAGTGGCAAAAGACAGGGGCTGACTATGCCATGCATACGCCAGATAACAGTGTGAAGATTGTAAAGCCAGCGGGGGAATGGAATACCACTACGATTAAATTTACCCCTGAAATGGTCGAGCATTGGCTCAACGGTAAAAAGATATTGTCATTTGTGCCTTGGGACGAAGCTTGGGAAGCCAAGAAAATGGCCGGTAAGTGGAAGGATTATCCTGACTATGGCAAGTCCAAGACGGGGTATATCGCCCTCCAAGACCATGATAGCCCATTATGGTTTAGAAACATTAAGATCAAAAAACTTTAGTAGCTATGAACAAGAGAGATTTTCTAAAGAAGGCCGCATTAATGACTTCAGCAACAATTTTACCCTCGTCCACTTGGGCTTTCTCTAGTGCCGATAAACTGAGAACTGCCCACATCGGTGTAGGAGGTATGGGCATGGAAGACCTTAAGGCCATGGCTGCACACTCAGCAGTGGAAGTAACCGCACTCTGCGATGTAGATGCCAACAGACTGGCAGTCGCGCAAAAGATGTTTCCGAAGGCAAAGAGCTATTCAGATTACAGGGTTTTACTAAAAGAAATGAGCGATGGTATCGATGCCGTAGTGGTTTCTACCCCAGATCATACCCATGCACCTGCCTCTATGATGGCCATGGAAATGAACAAGGCTGTCTATTGCCAAAAGCCTTTGACGCATCATGTTTCTGAAGCACGTGCCATGAACAAAATGGCGAAGGACAAGAACCTAACTACCCAGATGGGTATTCAAGTGCATTCCTTCTATGATTATAAACTAGGTACTGCCTTGATCCAATCGGGAATCATCGGCAAAGTGAAAACAGTGCATGCTTGGTCGCCAAAAAATTGGGGTACTGATGCGCCAATGCCAACGGGTAGCGATCCTGTACCAAGTACCTTAGATTGGAACCTGTGGTTAGGGACTTCCGCAGACAGACCATTCAAAGAAGGAATTTATCATCCGGGAAACTGGAGAAAGTTATTGGACCATGGCTGTGGAACCCTTGGAGATATGGGTGTCCATATTTTCGATACGCCTTATAACGCGTTGGCCCTAGACGTGCCCTATACGATTAAGAACAAGTGCCGAAAGCCTACGGGTTTCGGTTTTCCCGAAAACAACATTGTGACTTATAGATTTCCGGCAACGGACTACACGACCGATAAATTCAAGTGGGTGTGGTATGACGGTCCGGGTGCACCGAAAAAGCACAAGGACCTCAGATTGCCTAACAAAGAAGCGTTGCCTGATCAAGGTGCCATGTTCGTGGGTGAAAAAGGTAGGCTCTTGCTACCCCACTTTATGCAGTTGCCAAAACTGATCGTTAAAGGAAAGTATAAGGAGATTGACTTGTCCGAGTTCTCAGATGTAGGAAGTCCAACACAAGACTACGGTAAGGAAAGCAATAAGCACTACCACCAGTTTGTGGACGCCTGCTTAGGAAAAGATGAGTGTACCGCTCCGTTCTCTTATGCTGCTAGACTGACCGAGACGATCCTCTTAGGCGTAATTGCAGGGAGGTTCCCGAACAAAACGCTCCACTGGAACAATAGCACTTCTAAGTTTGACGAGGAAGAAGCGAACCAATTCTTAGAGGGAGATTATCGGGAGTTTTAGATTAGCGTTCAACTCAATCTAACAATCAAGCTTTAAGCGAGTTAGGTACTAAACAAAAGACATGTCCTTTTCATTATTATTGAAAGCTTATCTTCTAACAACAGTCGTGTTTTTTGCAATAGACATCCTGTGGCTTGGGGTGATTGCCAAGAACCTTTACAACAAATACCTCCGGAAGTTGTTGGCACCCAAGGTCAATTGGACAGCCGCAATGATTTTTTATCTCCTCTTTATCGTTGGGATCTTTTACTTCGCGATAGTACCATCTGTGGAGGCTGCTTCTCTGGAGCAAGCCATTTTGAAAGGTGCACTCTTCGGCTTTTTTACTTATGCTACTTATGATCTAACCAACTTAGCCACGCTCAGAGGCTGGCCGATTAGAATCGTATTCATAGATATCATTTGGGGATCCATCCTCACGGCCTCGGTGAGTACAGCCGGATTCTACATTATGAACTGGCTAATGGCATGAGCCTTTTGATCACAGACCTTCTTTTTTTAGCATTCGCTTATGCGAGTTTCTGGTTCATTGTTTCCATCATTCTAAAACGAAACGACATCGCGGATGTAGCATGGGGAATGGGCTATGTAGGTCTCTGCGTTTACTTATTCTTAACGCAATCTAGCGGAGAATTAAGCACCTATGTTTATGCATTGGTAATCCTTTGGGGATTACGATTGAGCTTGCACATTGGTATACGGAACAGTAAAAAGAAAGAAGACTTTCGCTATAAGCAGTGGAGACAAGAATGGGGGAGCAACTTCTTCTGGCGTTCCTACTTACAAGTTTATCTGTTGCAAGTATTGCTTTTATTGCTGATCAGCATTCCAATCATTATTGTTTCTCAGTCTTATGAGAGCGAATTAGGCTTTTTGGCGGGAGCTGGCTTAGTCTTGTGGTTAACGGGATTTTATTGGCAGGCCGTTGGCGACTATCAATTGGGTCAATTTAAGAAGCAAAAAACGGACAAAGACCAAGTGATGCAAACAGGCCTTTGGAAGTACTCGCGTCACCCGAACTATTTCGGTGAGATACTGATGTGGTTTGGTATTGCCATCATTGTACTACCAGTTGCGAATGGCTGGATCGGACTGGTCAGCCCAGTGCTAATTACCTTCTTACTGCTGAAAGTCTCTGGCGTTCCCATGTTAGAAAGGCGCTATAAGGGCAATGCAGCCTTTGAGGAGTACAAGAAAAAGACGCCTGCTGTTTTTCCGAGTTTCAATTTATCAACTCGATAATAGTTCTGTCGATCCTTGTGCCTGGGTCTGAGCTAATGTTGATAAAAGTCTTTCTACGTGTTTCGATTTTGATTGGAACCCCTGGATAGAAATAGAATTCATATCTATTGAAGTCATTTATGTTGAAAACAGAATTCTCAAATTCTTTCTCAAGTTCGGCCTCAGGAAAGTTCATGCTTTTTAGAACACCCAACAACACATCCCTAGTGTCTTCTGAGTTGAGTGTTGATTTCTGAATCATTGAGGAAATTGAATTTTCAAAATCTATTTCTTCAAAATAAAGCTTGATATCGGCTCTTATTGGGTTGCCCCCAAACATATTTGGAAGTTGTTCCTCATAATAAACGGTATCCTTGGCAGGATATTCTAGGCCAAAAGGAAAATGGAAGTACTGTAATTCTGAAAGTACTAACCTTTCAATTCCTTCTTTGGAGGAGTATGCTTGAGTGAATGGTTGCATTGCATTTCTAAAATCTGACTCATCTATTTCCCCTTCTGAGTTGTCACGAGTATAAGTTAGTATAGCATCTATTACCTTATTTGTGACGTCTGATATCTCCTCCCAATTTTGAATTCCTTCGAAGGTTCCTAGTTCATTAGTGGTGTATAATACACTGGTGAAATTAAAGTCTGAGAGATCTTCTTCCAATTCACTGGGAAGCTGAAGTCCCGATGCAAGTTGATTTTCATAAGTCCAGTTGATCAAGTAAGAGGTATCAGTGGCTTCTAGAACTTTGAACTTAGTGGTATATGCAGATGAATCATACTTAGTTTTGTTTTCAGCCTTCCATTGTTCTTTAATTTTAGTTACCCTAAAATTATATTCATCACCAACTTCCCAGTATGCCACAAAGGGCACAAAAGTGGTATCCGATTGTGAATGAACTTTGACACAAAAACAGAAAAATAGGATGAAGAGAATAGAGTTTGACTTATTCATAAGTGATAAAGATAGTAACCAGAATTAATTTTGACACATCCGACTGTCTTCTGCTAAACTATCCTAATTTTTTTCGCTACCCTAGGTTGGGTAACCGTCAGCCATGCCCGTTGCTTTTATGAATTCACTTGATAACAGCATGCGTGCACTCAAGGGGTTCAAGGATTTTTAACCCTAAAAGACAACAGAATGAAGAAGGTAAAAAATAAAATGATCTATTTGATCATAACACTCGCCATGGTGTTCCAAAGTTGTGATAATCAGGAAACATTTGATATTGAGACGGAAGTAAACGCTGGGGAAATCAATGAGGATTTATCGCTAGAAGGAAATACCCTGGTACAGGAATGGACGAACTTATTCCTTGAACTAGAGAGATATTCTGAGGGTAGACCAAATGCCTCAGCCAGATCTACAGCCTATATTTATTTAGCGGCTTATGAAGCGGTAGTGCCGGGTATGACCAATAACACCTCTAATGAAGATAGACTAAGAGGGCTGAGCATCAGACAAAGTGAGAAGGCGGAAGCGATTAGCTATAGAATTGCCTTAAACACTTGTTTTGCGCAGGTAGTGGAACACTTCCTAATCAACGTGACGGAGGATAAGACAAGTGCAATCAATGCGCTAGAAACCGAATTAGAAACTAGTTTGTCCGCGGGCTTGTCCGATCAATTTATAGACGACTCTAAAGCTTGGGGCCAATACATAGCTGAACGAGTGATCGCATATAGCCAAACTGATGATGATGCTGAAGAGCAGATATTATCACCGCAACCATTGTCATACGAACCACCAGTGGGTGAAGGCTTTTGGACCTACTCAGCTGACCCAGAAAGAGCTTTGTTTCCATATTGGGAGTCTGTCAGAACATTTGTGATCAAGCCAAAAGAAACCACCGCCATTGATCCAATACCATATAGTGAAGACCCTGATAGCGAATATTTTCAGCAAATGATGGAAGTGTATAATGCGAATAACAATGCAAAATCTGAGAATGGAGAGCAGCTTTGGATTGCAGAGTTTTGGAGCGATGATGTGGAAGGTTTAATGATGAGTCCACCGGTGCGTCAAGTATCCATAGCGAATCAACTCATTGGTCAATACAGCTTGAGTTTAGAAGAGTCATTGACACTTATGTTGAAGCTAGGCTTCGCTTTGAATGATGCGGCTGTGGCAGCATGGAAGTATAAGTATGAGTTCATGGTAATGCGACCAAGTGTATACATCCAAGAGTTCATCGATCCTGATTACCAGACCAACCTATTTCGATTAGTGTTCTGGCCGAACCCAGGTTTTCCAAGCTACCCATCGGGACACTCTACATTCGCTTCTGCCGCTAGTGGCTTGTTTATTGACACCTTCGGAAATGAAACCAATTTCACCGACAGAACGCACGAAGGGAGAACAGAATTCGTAAGTGCACCGAGAACTTATCAATCATTTGAACAAATGGCTTACGAGAATGCATACTCAAGAATTCCGCTTGGGGTGCATATGGAAATGGATTGCGAAGAAGGCCTTCGTTTAGGATATGAAATATCAGATGCAGTGAAAGATTTAGACCTTGCGTCAACGAATCAGTAGTTTAGTTGAGTATACAATCATGTCAAGGCCTCCAAATTGGAGGCCTTTTTTACGTTTCAGAGGGATTCAATACATTTTTTAAAAAAAGATTCAATTAAAAGTAGGGTAGTATCTAAGGTCTACGGTGTAAGGGTAAATATTTCATCATAAAAAATAAATAGCATGAAGAAGTTAAGAATTTTATCATCCCTTATGGCAGTCATATTAGCCTTAGGCCTGTATTCTTGTGACAATGAAGATGGGGTCGATCCGGCATTAGATGATGATGCATTAATCGCAGCCATTGAGATTGCAAGCAACGCGGTGGCAGTTGACCCGGCAGCACTTCCATCCAGTTCACTAGGAGTAATTGAGAGTGATTTTTCAGAAAGCATGATTGCCAATGCATCCATGGTACCAGACTTAGGGTTTGCGGTGAATTTAATCAGAGAGCAGGGCACCCGGGTAGGCGAAATGTCAGCCGTTTTCTTTGACCTTAACGGCAGAGAACTTATATCAAGACGAGATAGGCTGAAAAGACGAAGAATTCGTCAAGCGCGAGATTGCTTTGATTTTGTTTTTCCTCTGTCAATTACGGTTCCAGATGGAACAAGCATCGCATTGGCAAGTGGCAGTGATTGGACGCTGGTAAGAGAATGGTATCAGGCAAACCCTGAGGCAGAAGAACGTCCAGCTTTCGACTTCCCATTAGAGATTACTTATGGAGATACTGTCATTACCATTATCAATACCGAGGAATTGATAAGAGCGAGAGCCTCTTGTGAGGTGGATACTTCTGACGGAAGATGCTTTACCTTCAATTTCCCGATTAGCTTCACCATGCCTGACGATTCTGAAATTGCGCTGGCGTCACGAGAAGATTGGAGACTGATCAGAGAGTGGTACCGCGCAAACCCGGATGCGGAGGGACGTCCTGACCTCAATTATCCAGTGGAAATTACATTTGAAGATGGCACTGTAACTACTGTAAATAGCGCAGAAGAGATGGCAGCAGTGCGAGAATCATGCAGAGGCTAGTACTCAGATTAGAAAATAATAGATTAGTTTTATTTGAATAGAGATTAAGGTGGTATGGTCTTAGGACCGTACTACCTTAAATTAAAGCCTGCTTTGACCAAAGAAGATTTTAAAAAGTGTTTTGATAACTGGTTCGATGAGATTCGAAACTATGTAAACTACCGGTGCTGCGATTCGGAGCTAGCAACGGACATTACACAAGAAGCTTATGTGAAACTTTGGGAAAAAGGCTTTGTGTATGAAGACAACCGTACGAAAGGACTCCTTTATAAAATCGCAAATGACTTATGGATAAACCAATACCGAAAGACCAAGTCAGAGCGCAAATACCAATTATCACTGTCGTGGAAGGAAGGCAGCAATGAAACAGAGAATGATGTCAACTATCGAGACCTGAAAGGCAAATACGAAAAGGCCTTGGCCACTTTACCAGAAAAGAGAAGAGCAGTTTTTTTAATGAGCCGAATGGAAGATATGAAGTATACGGAGATCGCTGAAAAACTCAGCATATCCGTAAAGGCCGTAGAAAAGCGAATGAATTTGGCACTGAATGAATTAAGACAAGTTTTGAACCATGGAAAATAAGGAGCACGATAAGGATTTGACTTCTGCCGAAGAGCAAGCACTCTTCTCAAAGCTCGAATTCTCTTATTCCAAGTCTAAAGATGACGTTTGGGCGGCACTGAACGATGTAATTGAAGCTGAGCCAAAAGAAATAGCTGCACCCGAAAAGGAAGCCAAGGTCATTCGAATGAATTGGTTTTCAATGAGCGTAGCTGCATCTATGGTTTTATTATTGAGCTACGGACTTTTTGCGAGGTTTTATACCAAAACCATAGCAGTCGGGGCCGGAGAATTTACAAGTCATGTATTGCCTGATGGCTCACAAGTTCATTTGAATGCAATGTCATCCGTCAAGTATGCTCCTTATTGGTGGAAGTTTGACAGGAAGGTGAGGCTAGAAGGTGAAGCATTCTTCGAAGTAGAAAAAGGTGAGCGATTCAGCGTTCACTCGAACCTAGGAATCACCGAAGTTTTAGGAACGAAATTTAACGTTTACGCTAGGGGCTTAGATTATGAAGTCTTCTGCGAAACGGGAAAAGTTGGTGTCAGTAATGCCTATGCGGGTCAAGTAGTGCTACTGCCAGGAGAATTTGTTAGTTTGAATATTGAGAAGCCGGAAAAAGAGAATGCAACGGAAACCAAAGCGTCTATATTGGCTTGGAGAAACAATGAGTTCAGCTACAATACCACACCGCTTTCCAAGGTCTTCGCTGATTTAGAAAGACAATATGGTGTTACCATTACGTTGGCAAATGACAACATTGCTAATGAGGAGCATACCGGAATTATGAAACGACCAAAGACTGTTCAAGAAGCACTCGATGTATTACAAGCAGGGGCTGAGTGGTTGTATGAGAAGACTGGAGAAAAGACATATTTGATCAAAATGAAGTGATTTGAGACGACTCTCTTTCATGCTAGTGTTGGCTTTGTGCTGCTCGGCAAAGTCTTATGCCCAAACAATTCTTCTTGACTACCAAGAAGAATTGTTGAATGAAATACTGTTGGATCTTAACGATCGATACGATGTACAGATTTCAATCAATGCCAAGCTCTCTAATGCATGCTCCATCACGATAAATCAATCTTTTGAAACCATAGATTTAGCTTTAGAAGCACTAGGGGCTCGGTGCAATTTGGAAGTAATACGCATTGGTGATGTCTTTACCTTTAGCATCATTAAGCCAAAGGTTCAAGTCCCTAAACAGCGGGTCAAAGACTACTTGTACCAAGGCAGAGCGGTAGAGGTGGGTTCTGATGAGCCATTACCTTTTGCCGTGGTCAGTACGGCCGACAAAGATTTATTGACGGATGAAAATGGCATGTTTTCTTTTCGGTCGCAGAAGAAATCGCAAACCTTTAAACTTAGAAGTCTTGGGTACCATGATTTAGACACTACTGTTTTTAGTGGGGCTAACCTGACCATGATGCTTAAACCAAGGGTCAAATCATTAAATGAAGTTATTGTCATTGGAGAAAGGGGAGCCACGCCAATAACAAACATGGGTCAAAAGAGCGGTTATATACAACTGAATGATGTAGGCAATAACCTTGTGCCAGGTTTAAGCAATAACCTGATCTTTAATAACCTGCGGCAGTATCCCGGTATAATGGCTGCTGGCGAATCTATTGCCGACTTTGTGATTTGGGGTTCTTATGCAGGCCAAAATCATGTGATCTACGATGGCATCAGTCTCTTCAATAGTTGGGGGGTAAATGATGACATGGGTAGAGTGAATCCCTATATGATCAAACATGTAGAGGTCTATAAAGGAGGGTACAATGTGCCGTACGGAGATAGGGTAGGTGGCGTAGTGTTAATGGAAGGGAAGAGTGGTAATCGTAATGCCTTAGAGGTTGGCGCTAACCTGACTAATCAATTGCTCAGTGGCTATGTAAATGTTCCTATGTTTAACCATTCGGCTTCACTGCAACTAGCAGGTAGACGAACACTTTCTGAAGACTTAGACCTTGCTGCAAACTTTGACGAGGATATCAATTTGATTGTTCCGCAATACGATTATAGCGACTTGCACGTAAAATTTTCAGCAAACTTAAGCCCCAATGATCAGGTAGCACTAAGCACCGTCTTGAGTGCAGATTCTTATTCTGGTACATTAAGGACTAGAAACAATCAGGGCTTCTTTAGAAACATAGACATCAATTCTGAACAAGTAGGGAGTTCATTAAAGTACGTGAGAAATTGGCAGGGTGGAGGCCTTTCATCGGTGATCTTATCACGCAGCAGATACTCCCCTGAATTGACCACAAATTACTTTGTCAATCGGAATGTCATGAGCCCTGTAATAGAACTTCGAGAGGATTTATGGAACAATCCTATCTTAGAATATAGAAGCAAGTTGACGCATACTTTTGCGGCCCTCAACAGCCATCAGCTGCAAGTGAACCTAGCGTACGTAAGCAATACAGCAGATTTCAATGCTAGTCAGTCTGACACATTGGATAGCCGATCTGAAGAATTAGAGAGGGTGTCTTTATACGTGCATGATCAAATTCAGTGGACCCCTAATTTCTCAATGCAAGTGGGCCTAAAGGCTGATGTGCCTACTGGAGGAGATGTATACTGGCAGCCAAGAGTGACTGGGCAAGTAGACATATCAAAACGCTGGAATGTTCATTTTGGATGGGGCCTATATAATCAGTTTATCTCTAGAAATTCAGTAGTAGACGAACTTGGCAATAGGGCGGATGTATGGCAAGTGGCTGATGGCAGCAGCATACCCGTTTTAGAATCTATGCATACCACATTGGGTATTGGCTTTCAAGGAGATGATTTTGAATTAAGCTTGGAGGGCTACTACAAAACTACGAGTGGTTTTACCCGATATTTTGTCGATAGAAGAGGTGAGTCAGTAGTCGCATATGGGGATGCAAAAGCTCAAGGTATAGACCTATTCGTTCGAAAACATTTTGGTTCCCACGCTTTTTGGCTGGCTTATTCCCTATCGAAAATCGAAGAAAGGTTCGGTGTGGGGGCATTTAATAGCGCCTATAGACCCGCTCGCCAAGACCAACGACATGAGCTAAAAGCAGCCGCCATTTTTGATTTCGACCCATTTCAACTTTCTGTCACCAATGTATATGGTTCGGGGTTCTACGATAATCTTTTAAGAGAGAATCGAACACCTTATTGGCGAACAGATTTAGCCATTCAGCGTCAGTTTCAAGCCAGAAATACGAATTTAGAGGCAGGATTGTCCATTTTAAACCTATTCAATACCCGAAATATTCGACTGAATCAATCCATCAATGTGCCCAACGGAAACATCTTTAACACCGTGGGTATTCCCTTCACACCGACACTTTATTTCAATATAAGTTTTTAGGGTTTACTCACTTCTTAAACCTTCCGTAGGGCTTGTAGTCATGACTTTCTTTACTTGTGAAGAAACAGTGATCAGTACCATCAATACAACTGTAAAGAATGTGATGACAAAAGGAAGAATGGTGATGGGTTTGTAAAACTCATAGACAGCATCAAAAAGCACATCCATTAACACATAGCTAATAGGAAGACCAATTAATAGCGCTACCGCTAAGAAGATGATAAACTGTTTGTTAATCACAATGGCTAAGTTTTTAATACCGGCACCCAAAGCTTTTCGAATACTGAATTCTTTGGTTCTACTTGCCACATTAAGTGAAACTAGACCATATAAACCTAGGCAGGACAGCACAATGCATAAGATGGCTACTATGCGCATGAGTTTGCCATGGCCGTCAATTTCATAAAAGTATCCGGCCAAAGTAGATTCTTGGTAAAAGCCACCAAAGGGTTTTTCTGGGAATAGGTTTGCCCATGTCTCTTCCAGTGTTTCGTAGGTAGAAATTAATGCACCTGCCTTTACGCGCATGGAGACAAAGGCATATTGGTCTTCTGGGCTAAGCTTTAACATCATTGGCTCTATTTCGTTGAAGAAAGACCACATATGAAAGTCTTCTACAATGCCGATGACGGTGAAATTGAGCGTGTCCGCTTTAAACTGTTTGCCAAGTGCCCCTTGTGGACTGAGAATTTTGGCCATTCTTTGGTTGACGATCACGTTTTGAAAGTCTGTTTCACGATCCTTCTCAAAAGTTCTTCCCTCTAACACCTTAAGCCCCATGGTTTCTACATAGCCCGGTGCCACATTCAGCGTGACTACATCTACATCTTCATCAATGATTTGAATTTGCGTCCTACTCTGACGCCTGCTGAGGTGATCTCGTGAGAAGGCGATAGATTCTATGTTTGGGTTTTGCTCCATGGCAGACATCAATCTTCTGGCTTCAGAGGCAGGAGAGATGTTGGCACTTAAAGTAGCTTCCTGATTATAACCCCAGTCTCGCGCCCGTTGGTAGGCTGTGTTTTGCGTAAACATGATACCGCCCACCACGGCAATACAAGCCAGTATGTATTGAAAAGTGAGAAATACCTTTGTCATTTTATTCTTACCGCCAAACTTCAAGCGACCTCGGAAAATGTGCGTGGCGCTAAAGTTTGAAATGTATAATGCTGGATAGGCTCCTGAGGCTAAACCAGTAAAGACTACCAGTATGAAGAGGAAGATCCAGAGCTGCGGCTGGGCGATGTCGAATTCCATCCCAATGTCAAACATGTTGTCAAAACCAGGAATGAGCACGGTAACACCAAGGATAAAACCAAAAACTAAGGCCACAAGAGTGAGAAATACATTCTCTGATAAAAACTGAAAAATGAGTGACTTTCGGGTGCTCCCCATGACTTTACGAACACCAATTTCTTTAAGGCGCTTGGTCGCGGATACAATGGCAATATTGATATAATTAAATATGGCAAGGACCAGAATGAAAATGGCGATGATACTGAGCACCAAGCTGGCAATGCCATCCGTACTACCCGTTACCGTATCTCGCATGTCGTCACCATCTAAGTAAAGTCTAGTCCATGGTTCGAAGCCGAAAGAAGTAGCCGGCCAGTCTTTTTGTGCTTCATTTTGTAGGGCTACATACTGCTGAACACTTTGCTCGATGCTAGGGACGGTTTCGGGCTTATCCACCTGAATAAAAACGCCATCAAGAAATCTAGCCCAATCTGATATAGAAAACCTTGGATCGATTTGCTTGAGCTGATCAAAGTTGACGAGCACTCGAAAGTCCATGCTTCGTTTGTATGGGAATTTTTCGGCAACGCCACCTACCTCGAAAGTGTATTTGCTCGAACCAAATTCGAAAGTCATGGATTCACCCAAAGGGTTCTTCTCACCAAAGTATTTGATGGCTGTATTCTCGCTGAGTATGATTTTGTTGGGTGAAGCCAAAGCTGATTTATCTCCCCATTTAAGCGGAAATGTGAACATGTCTAAGAACTCAGGATCTACAAAACTGAAGGTTTCGTTGAAAACGTTCTGCCCGTTCTTCAATACGCCACCGGTTTCTTCCATGCGTACCACACGCTTTATTTGGGGGAAATCATTAATGAGTTTGTCTGCGTATGGGGCAGGGGTTACGCCATACACCGCTTCTTGACCACTGCGGTTTAAGACCGATGTGGCCATGTATATTTCCCTTCTGTTTTCATGGAATTGGTCAGTACTTACTTCCATTTCCACAAAGGCATATACCATTATGGCTACACCGAGCGCCATGGCCAATCCAAAAATATTGATAAAAGAAGAAAGCGGACTTTTTCTAATAGTCCGCAATGTTGTTTTGAGATATGATTTGAGCATGTTGGGTTGAGTTTTTGGCTGTCTACTAAAACAGATGTCAACTAACGCGCAACAGTTGCATGGTGATTTTTATTTCTTCACACAGGTAAATGATCTATCCCCATTAGACATGACGAGTGAAATGATTTCTCCTTTGTCGTTTCTTTTAAATGTTGCGAAAAGACCACCGGTTTGTAACAATTCGAATTGATCTTTTTCTACCGCCATTAGTGTTGCCAAAGGTTGTGATTTGTCCGTTGGTTGGGCCTGAAGGCCACGCTCTTCGTCATAGGAGATGGTTACGTCAAATCCGAAGTCAGCTTTGCTGTCAAAATTATATTCACCCACATATGCTTTTAACGACTCTTTTTTATGCTCCTCAGTGGAAGTTTCTTGTGCAAAACTGCTTGTGCTTATGGTTGCTACCATACAGATAAAAAGCAATTCCCTTAATGCGTTGAATTCTTGTTTCATGTTATTGTATTTATCTCATTGGATGTGGTCAACTAAAAAAAGGTTACAAGCTCAAGACTTCGGCACAATAAAAACTAAAAATATAGTTATTAGATCGATACGCTTCTTTAGCGGGTCAATGTTCTATATTTAATCAGGTGAGCAATCCCTTCAATTATTAATTTTTTTAGCATGTCCAAAAGTCTCAAACTAAGCATCTTCAGCCTTGTGTTATTTCTCCTTATTACCGCCTGCGGTAGTAAGGAGCAGTCTTCGAATAACTTTGATAGGCAAGCCGATGAAGCCTTTACAAACTATATTTCTTCTTATACCTCTGGCAAGGTCAGTTCTAAGTCCAATGTGGTAGTGGCCTTAGTGAATGCTGTGCCTAAGGAATTTCAAAAGGATGCTGCAATAGGGTTTTCCCCGGCACTCAAGGGAGATATTAAGTGGGTGACAGACAGGGTGATTGAATTTAAGCCAGCTACTTCTCTGAAGAGTGGGGAAAGTTTTTTGGCTAAAATAGACTTGAAAGCTTTCGGACTTGAAGTGCCAGAAGGTGAGTCGGTATTTCAGTTTAAGTTTGAGGTAATACAACAAGATTTTGACCTGAGGATTACGGGTTTGGTGAGTGATCCGGATGAACCGATGGTAAAGCAAATCATCAAAGGTGAATTACTCACTGCAGACTATGCCGATACCACAAAGATCATCAAGTCATTTACTGCTCGACAACCCGGTGCTGAACTGAAAATTGATTGGGCTTTCAATGAAAATTCTGGGACTAATCACGCCTTCACAATTTCAGGGGCACAAAGAATGGAGGAGAGTTCAAATGTCACTTATAGATTTGACGGTAGCGGCATTGGGGTAAATAGAACCAGTAGTGCGACAGCAGAGATACCAGCTTTGGGCGATTTTAAAGTTGTCAATAGCAAAGTATCCAAAATTGGTGATCCCTATGTGCTATTGAGTTTTTCAGATCCGCTGAACGAGCGTCAAGACTTGCAGGGGCTAATCACCTTAGAAGATGATCAAAATTTAAGGTTTTCAATTGAAGAAAATGAGGTAAAAGTTTACACCTCTACCAACTTGGTCGGTCTCAAAAAGCTGGCTGTGTACCCAGGGATTAAAAATAGGCTGGACTATAAGATGCAGAATAGCTTTGATACCAACGTCTCTTTTGCTCAAACTAAACCTGAAGTTAGGATTGCCAATAAGGGAACCATTTTACCAAGCACTGATGGTCTCTTGTTGCCGTTTGAAGCAGTCAATTTACGGGCGATTGATGTTACCGTTATCAGAATCTTCGAAAAGAATGTCATTCAATTTTTACAGACCAATAATATTAATGGCGATCAACAGCTTAGAAGGGTAGGCAGACCCATCCACGAAAGTCGAGTTGTTCTTGACGAATCAGGGGTGTTAGATCTTACAAGTTGGAACCGCTTTAACCTTGATATCTCTGAACTTATTGAAACGGAGCCCGGGGCAATTTATCAAGTCAGACTGAATTTTAAGCGACCTTATTCCCTCTATAATTGCGGTAATGGTGCATTGGAAGAATTGCCTTTGGCAGGTGAAATAGAGACGGATGAATGGGACGCGTCTGGTGGTGAAGATAAGGGTGCTTACGATAGCTATTATGACTACGGCTATAACTCAAACTACGATTGGCGACAAAGAGATAACCCATGTAATGATAGCTACTACTATGGAACCAGTAGAATTGTCAAAACCAATATTTTGGCTTCGGACCTTGGTCTGATTGCTAAAATCGGGAACAATAGAAAATTATCAGCCTTCGTCACAGATTTAAGAACTACTAAGCCGATCGCCAATGCGGTGGTTCAAGTCTACGACTTTCAGCAAGAGATTATCGAAAGCCTTACAACCGATGGAGAAGGAAAGGTGGAGCTAGACCTTGCCAGAAAGCCTTTTCTTCTCACAGCAAGCCGCGGAGAGGAAAAAGGGTATTTGAAATTATGGGATGGGCAATCGCTCTCCTTAAGCAATTTCAATGTAGGCGGGGCAAGGGTTCAGCGCGGAATAAAAGGCTTTATTTATGGTGAAAGAGGGGTTTGGCGTCCAGGGGATAATATCTATTTAAACTTCATGCTGGAAGACCCAGATGCCAATCTTCCCGAAGATCACCCAGTGGTGATGGAGTTAGTTGATCCTTCTGGAAATATCAAAACGCGAAAGGTGGAAACTTCTTCACTGAATGGCTTTTACCATTTTCCTCTGAAAACTGAGGACGATGCACCAACTGGAAATTGGATGGCTCGCGTCAAAATAGGAGGTACTGAGTTTACCAAACGCATCAAGATTGAGACTGTGAAGCCAAATCGGCTAAAGATTGATTTGAAATTTAACAAGGATCGGATTACCGTAGGTAGTACTGGTCTTCAGGGAGACCTGAATGTAAAGTGGCTCAGCGGAGCACCTGCAAAAAACCTGAAAGCCGAATTTGATCTATTTCTTAACCCTGCTAAAACCAAGTTTGAGGATTACCCGAACTATATGTTCGATGATCAGGCAAAAGAATTTCAATCTGAAACCGAGCGAATTTTCAGCGGGACAATTGACGCCAAGGGGCACGCGGATGTGAATGTTTCCTTGAATAAAAAAGGGAACTCACCAGGGATGTTAACCGCCACGTTTAGTGGTAAAGTATTTGAACCAGGAGGAGATTTCAGCATTGATCAGTTTAGTATTCCTTTCTATCCCTACAATAGCTTTGTAGGCATAAAAAGACCTGAAGGAGATAGGCGCGGCCAGTTATTGACTGAAAAAGACCATGTGATGCAAGTGGTTTCTGTAGATGCAGACGGGAATCCAATAGATAAAAAAGGTTTAGTCTTAGAAGTCTTTAAGCTGAGTTGGCGCTGGTGGTGGGATAGGTCTTCTGACAACCTCGCTTATTACATCAGTAGAAATTATAACCAGCCATACAAGCGTCAATCCATTGAGACAGTAAATGGTAAAGCAACAGTCGCATTGAATATCCCTAATCGTGATTGGGGAAGGTATTATGTTCGTGTAAGAGATACTGAGTCAGGACATTCTGCAGGTACCGTCACCTATTTCGATTGGCCAGGATGGGCTGAGGAGAGCCGGCCGGGAGGAGCCGCACTACTTAATTTCTCTACAGATGCTGAAGATTATCAAGTAGGCGAACCAGTGAAAATCAATATCCCTGCTAGTGCCGAAGGAAGGGCACTTGTGAGTGTAGAGAATGGCAGCAAGGTGGTGGCCTCTTATTGGGTTGAAACGAAGGAAGGCGCGAATGAATTTGAGTTTGAAACGACTAGGGCTATGGTGCCAAATGCTTATGTGCATACCACGCTTTTACAGCCTCATGCCCAGACTAGAAATGACTTGCCAATAAGACTGTATGGTATTGTTCCGATTAACATTACAGATCCTTCTACCAAGCTAAGTCCTCAGCTCAGTATGTCAGATGTGCTGGAACCGGAATCGGAGGTAACAGTGAGGGTTTCAGAACAAAATGGCATGCCAATGACCTATACGGTTGCCATAGTGGACGAAGGCTTATTAGATATTACAAGATTTAAGACGCCCGATCCATGGAATACTTTCTTTGCTAGGCAAGCACTTGGCGTAAAGACATGGGATATTTATGACGAAGTGATCGGTGCTTACAGTGGTGATCTCTCAAGGCTCTTGGCATTGGGCGGTGACGGCTCAGCGGCTAGTCCAGAGAAGGTAAAAGCCAATCGTTTTAAGCCGGTGGTAGTGCATTTAGGCCCTTTTACTTTAGAAAAGGGAAAGACAGCTAAGCATAGTTTTCAAATGCCTAATTATGTAGGTTCTGTCAGAACCATGGTGATTGCTGGTCAAGGCGGAGCATATGGCAATACGGAAAAGGCAACGCCAGTTCGGAAACCCTTGATGGTTTTAGGAACATTGCCGCGCGTAGTTGGGCCAGGAGAAAAAATAAAGTTACCGGTGAGTGTTTTTGCCATGGAGTCGAATGTCAAAGATGTTCAGGTAAGCGTAAGTGGTAATGCATTATTGAAGATTGTCAATGCCGAAAATCAGTCTCTTCGTTTTGACGAGATTGGCGATCAAGTAGTGGATTTTGAATTTGAGGTTAGTGAAGCAATAGGAGTAGGTGAAGTTGAAATTGTTGCGACTTCTGGTCGAGAGAGAGCAACCTACACAGTGGAGGTACAAGTTAGGAATCCGAACCCTTTCATTACCGATGTGACAGAGCTAACCCTTCAGCCTGGGGAGGATTGGAATAATACTTTCGACCAAGTGGGAATGGCCGGTACTAATGAATTCACTTTAGAGATGAGTGTCATTCCTCCAATTAATTTAGGAAGGCGACTCGAATACTTATTGGGCTATCCGCATGGTTGTATCGAACAAACCACATCATCTGTTTTCCCTCAATTGTTTTTGACTGACATTACAGAACTAAGCGATCGAGAAATTGCTGATGTACAGCGAAATGTCAAGGCTGGAATTGATCGGATAGCCAAGTTTCAAACGGCAGCTGGAGGCTTTGCCTATTGGCCAGGTAATAGCGATGAGAATGACTGGGGGACTAATTACGCTGGGCATTTTCTGTTAGAGGCAAAAGACAAAGGCTATTTCATCCCATCAAACCTATTATCGAACTGGACGAAATACCAGAGACAAAGAGCGAGGACTTGGAGCAGGTATTCAACCTACAATGACGATCTCGTTCAGGCTTACAGACTCTACGTTTTAGCCAAAGCACAAAAACCAGAATTAGGTGCTATGAACCGTTTGCGAGAAGATGGGCGCTTAAGCTTAGAAGCCAAATGGAGATTGGCCGCGGCATATGCTTTGGTAGGTAGAGCACAGGTAGCCCGAGAAATCATTGAAGACCTACCGATGCAGTCGCCAAGACGGTCGCGCTATTACTATTATGGCTCAAGGGTAAGAGACAATGCAATGATTTTAGAGACGCTGGGCTTATTAGGTATGCAAAATGAAGGCTTGACTTTGCTAAGGTCAGTGGCCAGCGAGTTGAGTGAAGATCGATGGATGAGCACCCAGACTACGGCTTATGCCTTGCTTTCTGTGATCAAATTTGCGGGAGTAGATCAAACGAGTAAGGGCGTATTGGCAAGTTATAAAATCAATACTAGTGCGGAACAAAAAGTAAATACTGCTAAGCCGATCGTTTTAGTTGACGGACAAGTGGAAGGTTCAAATCAGACTGTCGCTAGTGTCAAGAATGAAGGGAATGGCGTGTTATTTATCAGAGCCATTAGAAGGGGGCAACCATTAACTGGTCAAGAGAAACCTGCGGAGGAAGGTTTACGCCTCTCTGTTACCTATACCGATAGAAATGGTAATGTAATTGATCCAAACAGGCTTGATCAAGGCAGTGACTTCTTTGCTGAGGTTTCGGTCTTTAACCCGGGCACCAAAGGTGTTTATGAAGATTTAGCCTTGAGTCAAATATTTCCTTCTGGATGGGAGATTCTGAATGATCGTTTGAACGAAATCTCTGGTACAACACAAAAAGCTAACTACGAATACCGAGATATTCGGGATGATAGGGTATTTACCTACTTTGATTTAAGACCAAATGAGCGCAAGAAATTCAAAGTAGCCTTAAATGCTACCTACGCAGGACAATACTACTTACCCGCAGTCAAAGTTGAAGCCATGTATGACGATACAATTAGCGCCACTACTGCTGGTCAATGGGTGAATGTTGAAAGAAGTGATAATTGAAAAGACTCTTTAGAAAATATCGCAAGTTCCTTGCAGCCGCTCTGCTATTGCTGAGTGTGGTATACTATTATGCTCTGCCAAAAAAGCTCTTTGAAGACCCTTACGCCACGGTGGTCAATGACTTTAGAGGTGAACTTATGTCTGCAAGAATTGCGAGTGATGGGCAGTGGCGATTTCCTGAAGTGGTGGAGGTTCCTGATAAATATGAAAAAGCACTGTTACTCTTTGAAGATCAACACTTCTATAATCATCCTGGCGTTAACCCCATAGCCTTAGGCAGGGCGCTTTGGCAGAATATAAAGGAAGGTGAAGTAGTGAGCGGTGGAAGTACCATTTCCATGCAGGTGATTCGGCTGTCAAGAAAGGGGAAAGGCAGAACAGTCGTAGAGAAGTTAATGGAAATGGCAATGGCCACACGATTAGAACTTCGATATAAAAAGTCCAGTATTCTAAATTTGTATGCCTCACATGCGCCTTTTGGTGGAAATACAGTTGGGTTAAATGCAGCTTCTTGGCGATACTTTCAACGGCCACCCGAGAATTTATCTTGGGCAGAGTCGGCCCTTTTGGCGATTCTTCCCAATCAACCTTCATTACTCTATCCTGGCAAGCGGAATCAAAAGCTCAAAGCAAAGCGAGACCGACTGTTGGATCGCATTTTTGCCGAAGGCTATATGGACGCAACCTCGCTTGAACTATCGAAAGCAGAGCCACTGCCAGATGGGCCTAGCAATTTGCCTCAAAAGGCAGATCACTTTCTCAATTATTTGGTCAATAACGGTCAGCGTGGTAGCGTAACTGACGCAAGTATAGATGGTTTTTTGCAAGACAGAGTAGAGAGTGTTCTAGGGGCGCATCATCAATTTTTGAAAACAGATGGCATTCACAATGCCGCAGTTCTGGTACTTGATGTTAAGGCGAATCGTGTACTCTCGTACATAGGAAATGTTAAAGGGGCAGGTCAAGAACATGCCGCTTCCGTTGACGTTATTCAAGCACCTAGAAGTACAGGAAGTTTACTAAAGCCAATGCTGTATGCAAGCCTCTTAGACGAAGGCTTAATCCTTCCGAAAACACTCATTCCTGATGTGCCTACCTTCTATACAGACTTTGCGCCAAAGAATTTTACGAGAAGATATGATGGTGCTGTTCATGCAGATATGGCCATTTCTAGGTCATTAAATATTCCTGCTGTCAATATGCTTCAAATGTATGGTTACCCTAAGTTTCACCAAAAGCTTACAGACATGGGTATGTCTACATTAACAAAACCTGCTGGATATTACGGTTTGTCAATGATTCTTGGGGGCTCCGAAGGTACACTTTGGGACATTGTCAATATCTATGCTGGCATGTCGAGAACCTTATCAAGTTTTCAAGATAGAAGAGGGAGAGGTTATGATGTGAAGGATTTCGATTTCGCTGACTATAGTATGCGAGAGGATGTCTCTGTTAAAGAATTGACCCAGACTTCACACCTAGGAGCTGCGTCTATTTGGTTTACTTTTCAGGCCATGCTGGAAGTTTACAGACCGGACGAAGATGCTTCTTGGAAAATGTACGCTAGTGCTCGAAAGATTGCCTGGAAAACAGGAACGAGCTTTGGTTATCGAGATGGCTGGGCAATAGGCTTAACACCTGAATATGTCGTGGGCGTTTGGGTAGGGAATGCCGATGGAGAGGGCCGACCTGGTTTAACAGGTATAAAAGCTGCTGCGCCCATTATGTTCGATGTTTTTGACTTACTCCCAGAAACTACATGGTTCATGCCACCTCGATCTGAATTAACGATGGCAGCTATCGATCGGCAAAGTGGTCATTTAGCTTCTCCGTATTCTTCGGACATTGACACAACCTTTATTCCAAGCGTTGGCCTTAGGACCGCGGCTAGCCCATTCCATCAAAGAGTGCATTTAGATAAAACAATGACCTATCGCGTAAACGCTGCTTGCTATCCGCTGAGCGATATGGTTACAAAAGATTGGTTTGTTTTACCACCTAAGGAGGCGTTTTACTTTAAAAAGAAGAATCCCACTTATCAAGAATTACCTCCAATGAAAAGTGGTTGTGGTAGTCAAGCCTTATCCTTAGTTGTCATGGATATGATTTACCCAGAGCCGAATGCCACCGTGTATATTCCAATACAGCAAGATGGAACTAGAGGTCAATTGGTGTTTGAGGCTACGCATAGAAAGCAAGACTCAGCCTTACACTGGCATTTAGATGACCAATATATTGGTAGTACCAATAATGACCATATAATGGGGTTAAGCCCTCCACCTGGTGAACATATCATTAGAGTAATAGACCCTGAAGGCAATGAATTAATAAGGTCGTTTAAAGTTTTGTCCAAAGAGACAGATCAATAAAGTACTCATATCGATAGCAACCTTAGGCTAAGAGAATGTGTCAAAATATAAGAGAGCCCGTAGGGATCTCAGAACTCATATTTAAAGTGGATTGTAAAAAGAAAGGCCTCGTTTAAACTTTAAACGAGGCCTCTTTCTTAACTAACTAATTTCTGGTTTCAATCTATCCGAAAACATGGCACGGAGCTTAGCCACTTTCGGGTCGATAATAGCCGTGCAATAGCCCTGACTCCTATGATCGTTATAATAATTCTGATGATCTTCTTCAGCCGGATAATAAGCTCCCAAAGGAGTTAATTCTGTCACGATAGGATCGTCAAAGTAGTCTTTCATCTCTATCATCACTTCTTCCGCTACATCTTTTTCTTTTTGATCTTGAAAGAAAATCACTGAACGATATTGCGTTCCCTGATCGTAACCCTGCCTGTTCAGAGTAGTTGGATCGTGTGTAGAGAAAAATATTCTCAACAGGTCCGCATAATCCAATACTTCAGGATCATAAGTAACCTTAATCACTTCCGCATGACCCGTTCTGCCGCTGCAGATTTCTCTGTAAGTAGGGTTCTTAATTTGTCCTCCTGAGTAGCCTGATTCTACCAGGCTAACCCCCTTGACTCTTTGAAAAACAGCCTCTGTACACCAGAAACAGCCGCCACCAATAATGGCAGTCGCTTCATTTTTGTTATCTTCTAACAGTTGCATTGAGGCCGAATTGATGCAATACCTCAAACCACTTGGTTCTGGACCGTCAGGGAATACATGGCCCTGGTGTGCATCACACGTATTGCAAACCACCTCTACGCGTGTCATACCATAGCTCGTATCCTTTATATAGCCAATGGCATTTGGCTGTACAGGTTGCGCAAAACTTGGCCAGCCCGTACCTGACTCGAACTTTACTCTCGAATCAAAAAGTGGGGTGCCACAACAAACACAACCATAAAGCCCTGGTTCATGTCTTTCACAAAACGCGCCACTTCCGGCCCGCTCAGTACCTTTTAAACGGGCTATTTGAAATTGTTCAGGCGTGAGAATTTCTCTCCACTCATCCTCAGTTTTTTCAACCCTTCTGTCTGGGGTTGGATTGCCATTGTTGGCAAATTTGATCACATCAATCCACGTGAGCATATTATTCCTTTCTTTAGCGCAGAGAACAAATCTAGGAAAGGTTTAGTTTGAATTTGCAAGAATATTTTAAAGATGAAAATAGGGATAGACTACGGGAGTAAATTGGCAGGCACTACAGTCATTGCATTCGATCGAGGTGACGGTATACGGCTTGTGAAGTCTAAAAAGAATCAAGATGCTGATTTGATGATCCTTGATTTTGTGATGGAAAACCGCCCGAGTATGATTGGACTTGATGCGCCTTTGTCACTACCCGGTGTATATAATGGACTTACTGGCTTCGATGATTACCATTACCGAAGGTGTGATAAAGAACTGAAGGCCATGTCGCCAATGTTCTTAGGTGGCTTAACAGCACGAGCAATGAAGCTCACTAGTCGGCTTGGCAAACAAGGAGTGCCGGTTTATGAGACTTATCCAGTTTACACCGGAAAAGAATTGTTTTCGAATGCGTTGGGCTATCGCTCAAAGACACCTGACTATGAAGCTATGATAGATATATTAAAGATAGCGGGACTGACCTTAGCAAACGACACTAACATTAGCACGAGCCACGACTTAGATAGCATACTTGCCCTGAAAGCAACACTTTCGATTGGGACTGATGATCAAAAGTGTATTGGTGATCCTCAGGAGGGTTTGATCTATTATTAAGGTTTCGTCTATGAGGCAGCCTGAGGATTTAGGCCGCCTTGCTCAAAGTACTCTTTCAATTCAATAGTTTTTTGATCGATAGGCTTCTTACTCGTTTTAATCAAAGACTGTGTTTCGGTATAATAGGCTAGACTCCACTCTCCATTAAAATCTTCTACAAGGGCGGTCATTGATTCTACCCAATCACCAGAGTTTAAATACTTAATGCCGTTAATGTCTTTTATAGCAGGCTGATGTATGTGCCCACAAATAATCCCTTCGCAATGTTTACGCTTGGCCATAGATGAGAGTTGGTTCTCATAATCATCTATGTATTTGACGGCCTTTTTTACTTTGGTTTTGATAGCCTGAGACAAAGAAAAGTAGGGGAGGCCTTTTCTGACCCTTCTGATATTGTACTGTCTGTTAAGCCAAAGCAACATGGTGTAGCCGACATCACCCAACTTGGCAATCCATTTGAATTGACGTGTTATGGAATCAAAAACATCGCCATGTACTACATAATACTTCTTTCCATTTGTCTCATAGATCATGTCTCTGCATATGTTCAAGTTTCCAATTTTAAATGGAAGAATCTGATCTAAGAAGTCATCATGATTACCACGGATATAGGTAACCTTAGTATTCTCCTCCTCTATCATTTTCATGATTTTGGTAAAGAATCGTGTGTGTTTTCTTTTCCATTTCCCAGACTTTTTCAGCTGCCATCCATCGATGATGTCGCCATTCAGAATGAGGTTTTCACAAGCATATTGCTTTAGAAATCTGACAAGCTCTTTCGCTTTTGAGCCTTTGGTGCCAAGGTGTACGTCTGATATAACTATAGTTTTGCATTTGATCTTCACGGTCTGGGTATTTTGGGGTAGGTGTTGAATACAATATCCAACATTACTATGACCAGACTGTCAATACAATTTTATGAGATTGCTATGCTTTTTGAGGAAATGGACGGATTACTTAAAATGGAATTAATCCTTTGCTAGGAAGCTATCTTTTCTTCAATGTATTCTACGGCCTGACCGACAGTTTGGAGTCTTTCGGCATCGCTATCTGGAATACGTATGTTAAAGGTTTGTTCAAATTCCATTACTATTTCCGCATAGTCAAGGGAGTCAATTCCCAAGTCTTTAATAAAATTCGCGTCAGTTGTCGCCTCAGTTGGAGCGATTCCTATTTTTTCTACAAGTATTTGGATGACTTTTTCTAGCGTATTGCTCATTAGGCGAATTTTCTATGAAATGATTGCGGAAGATAAACGATTCCTTAAAAATATTAAAACCTGAGGGTAAATTCTGTTCCCTCGTTCATAACCGACTTAACGGTGATGGCACCACCATGCTTTCTCATAATTTGCTTTGATAGGCTCAAGCCTATGCCAGAACCTTGCTTCTTAGTAGTGAAGAATGGGATGAAGATTTTTCCTAAGGCTTCTTCATCAATGCCGACACCATTATCTCTAATCGTCAATGTAGGTCTTCCATATTCATTAATAAAGGCATTAAGGATAATCATTTTGTCTCCTTCATTTTCATCCAAGGCATGAATGGCATTTTGCAGTAAGTTAATCAACACCTGATCGATTAACTCTTTGTCAATATTAAATATCAAATCTTTTGGGACGATGTTTAAACGGAAGTCAATATTTTTCCCAGCCATTTCATGCTTCAAGAGTAAGCTGATGTGATCAAGGACTTTTTTGACTTCGACCCCTTGGAGTTTTGGTTCAGGAATTCTCGTTAAATTCCTAAAATCGGAAACAAATCGAATTAATCCCTCACTTCTCCTTTTGATCGTTTGGACTGCTAAGTAGATATCTTCAAGTTCCTCTTTCTCTATTGGCACATTGTCTTCAATGTTGTCCACTAGATTATCCTCAACTGTGGCTGCAAGGGAAGAAAGAGGTGTCACAGAATTCATGATCTCATGGGTGAGCACCCGAATAAGGTTTTGCCAAGCCTCCATTTCTTTTTCTTCCAGCTCACTTTGAATATTTTGAATGGAGACTAGTTTGAATTCTTCACCGCGCAATACTAATTCAATCACGTAAACCGAAAGTTGCGTGCGATTGCCTTCATTGGTCAGTTCAATCAATGCGCTACCACCGGTTTTGAGTTTGACCAAAGATTCAACCAGTTTAGCACTGACCTTACTCAATTCGAAAATATTTGTCAACGAGTCTATGCCGATCAGTTTTTTTGCCGAACTGTTGATGATTTGAATGTCGCCAAGTTTATTAAAGGTGATGAGCCCAATGCCAACATGCTGAACTATGGTTCTGAAATAGTGATAATTTGCCTCTTTATCGGCCCGAATCTCTCTAAACTTTTTAATCACATTGTTAAACTCGCGATAGAGTTCATTCATGGATTGACCGCGTCCTTGAGTGGGGTAGGTAGTCGTGAAATCATCATATTTAATAGAGCTTAAGAAACTAGATATTTCTTTATTCGTCTTGTCAATGCCCCTAACCAGAAAATAGATTTGAATAGTAATGATGATGCCCAAGAATGTAATGTTCACATTATTGGGCGCCTCGAATACTACATAGGCTAACAACATGATGGTGCCTATTAATGATACTATTCGAAGTATGAGAAGGAACCTAATGTTTTTAAAGCCCATGCTTCTCTAATCGTCTGTACAAGGATGCTCTAGTCAACCCTAATTCTTTAGCTGCTTTAGAGATGTTACCCGAATGTTTGTTTACAGCCTTTAGAATAATGTTCTTCTCCACATCGTCTAAGTTTAGGTTGTCAGCTGTATCGGATTGACTATCAGTTTTTTGAACCAAGAAAAAGAAATCATCGGGCATAAGAATGTTTCCGTCACTCATGATAATCGCACGTTCTATGGCGTGTTGTAGTTCCCGAATGTTTCCTGGCCAAGGGTACTTGCTCAGTTTCTTAAGGGTAGACGAAGCTATTTTTTTATGAGGTTTTCTATACTTGTCACAGTATACTTGAACAAAGTGCTCGGTAAGCAGGGTAACATCATCTTGTCTTTCTCTTAGAGGAGGCAAGTGTAGCTCCACAGTGTTAATTCTATAGAGTAAATCCTGTCTGAAAGTATTTTCGGCTACCATGTCATATACTGGCATATTTGTGGCACAAATCAGTCGTATATCTATATCGAGTGCTTTGTTGGAACCAATACGTGTTACTTGTCTACCCTGCAGCACAGATAAGAGTTTGGATTGCAATGGCATGCTTAGGTTACCAATTTCATCAAGGAATAATGATCCGCCTGTGGCAATCTCAAAGCGTCCTGCGCGATCTTCTTTTGCATCTGTAAATGCACCTTTTTTATGACCGAATAGCTCACTCTCAAATAAGGTTTCGGTAATGGCACCCATATCAACGCCTACAAAAACATTGTCTTTCCTTAATGAACGTTGATGAATAGCTCGGGCAACCAGTTCTTTACCCGTTCCATTTTCGCCTAGTATTAAGATATTGGCATCAGTACCTGCAACTTTGTCTATGATGCTGAATACGTTTTTCATGGCAGGGCTGTCGCCAATGATGTCCTTAAATGGTTTATTAATGTCGTCTTCGAGTTGCCGCTTTGCGCTCTTTAGTTTATCAACCTCTTTATAAGACTCTTTTAATTTGAGTGCAGCAGAAAGCGTACCTATGAGCTTCTCATTTTGCCAAGGCTTTAAAACGAAATCTGTGGCGCCCTCTTTGAGGGCCTTGACGGCCATTTCTACATCTCCAAATGCCGTGATTAGGATGACAACAGCTTGAGGGTCTGCTTCTAGAATTTGCTCTAGCCAATAGAAACCTTCTTTACCGCTAGTAATATCCTTACTGAAGTTCATGTCCAGAAGTATGACATCATAAGTGCCATTGTTCATAAGGAAAGGAATCTTCTTTGGGTTTTTCTCTATGATAACCTCTTTGGCATGTTTTTTTAACAGCAATTTTGCCGCAATCAACACATCCTCATCGTCATCAATAATTAAAATTTTACCTAATTCTTTGTCCACAGTATCGTTAATTTATTCGAATAGAGTTTTTACAAGCCTAAATGATGCCAATAGGTTTAAGGGATGTAATATATACTTTTTCAATATTGGTGTGTCCGATTATGTAACAAATATTGATCGGTTACGAACAAGTCGTAGGTAAAAGTTCAACATAATGACTTCTCCTTCTCGCATAGAGTGGTGAGCCTATTTTGTAATTATTGAAGGATGGATTTTGTAATAAAGGGTATGTACATGTATATGCTGCCGGTCATGTAAAAAAACCCAAGATTTAGGGAAGGAACATTTTGCAGAAGTGATTAAAGTACATATATTGCATACGTTGTTTTGAATTAATTTAAATATTAATTCAGATATTTTGAGTTTTTGACCTTTGGGCTCGGTACTGACCATACTGAGCCTTTTTTTATGCCCTCCCCTGAAGCTTCCTAATTATAAAGTGTTCGATTACGATCAATTCGTGTGTTATAATTGTACACTTTGAATCACCTCTAATGGTTCAATATGAGTATAACTACCTGTAAATCAATAATATGAAAAAGTGGCACTCTTGTTGTCTGTAGCTGCTCGGATTAGAAAACACGATAACAACAGCATGGATAAAAAAATCAAAAAGAAAACATTCACAGCCAAGCGGGTCATAACAGTACTTGGCGGTGCAGGGTTAGTATTCCTAATACTATATGTTTTTGTTTTTGCCGATAAGGCTTCAAAACTCAATGTAGATGCAGAAAAAATAAGTATATCGGAAGTGGTCGAAGGACCATTTCAAGAGTATATCCCAATTGAGGGAACTGTTCAACCTAAGGCAACTTTCTTTCTAGATGCCAAGGTGGGAGGTAACGTCCAAGAAAAATTCCTCGAAGGTGGAGTTGAGGTGAAGAAAGGCGATACTATTCTCAAATTGGAGAACAGTCAGTTAGAAATGACTTACATCCGGGAGCAAACTCAAACGAATAGGCTAACAAATGAAATAGAGATTGCTAATAACAATCTGACTCAATCGTTATTTAGATCAAATGCATTAGTAATAAACATCGATTTCGACATTGATGAAGCAAAGGATATCTACACAAGGAATCAACAACTTTGGAAGGATAAAGTAATTTCCGAGCAAGAGTTCCTTAATTCTAAGAGAAGATATGATCGATTGTTGGCAACAAGAGTAAATACAATAAAGACAAAGGAGTTTGATTCTATTAATTCAATCAGTCAAGTAAGCCAAAACAGGCAAAGGTTGGTTACTTCACAAGAGAGCCTTAAGATTGTTGAAGGACAGCTTGACGATTTGTACGTTACAGCACCTGTAGGGGGATTATTATCTACTGTGAATGCTGAAATTGGACAAAACATTAATCAAGGAACAACGATAGCTCAGATAGATGACTTGAATGGCTTTAAAATCCAAGCCAACGTAGATCAGCATTATTTACCAAGAGTTTATGAAGGTTTGATTGGTACTTATGACTTTGCTGGTGCTACTTACTCCTTAGAAATAAGGAAGAAATTCCCTGAAATCAATAATGGTACTTTCGTTGTAGAGATGGTTGGAGATGTTCCTCCTGGAGTTCGAAGAGGACAGACTATCTCAATCCGTTTACAACTTAGTGAAGAAAAGAATGCTGTTCAGATTCCAAGAGGTAGCTTTTTTCAAACTACTGGCGGTAATTGGATCTTCGTTGTAGATGAGTCAGGAACCGTTGCGACAAGAAGACAAATCAGGATTGGAAACCAAACTCCTCGTCACTATGAAGTGCTGGAAGGTTTACAACCTGGAGAAAAAGTGATATTTTCATCATACGAAGGGTATGACGACAAAGACAAATTAATAATCAAACAATAAATTAATTCAAACAACCGATAACTTTTTACATTATGGAAAATGGTAAAAACATCATTACTACAAAAGGTCTCAAAAAATTCTATTACACTGATGAGATCGAAACTACCGCACTAAACAACGTTAATTTAGCGATTGGCGAAGGAGAATTCGTGGCGATCATGGGTCCTTCTGGTTGCGGAAAATCTACATTACTTAATATCATTGGTCTATTGGACAACCCTTCTGAAGGGGAGTTCTTTTTTTATGATGAAGAGGTCTCAAAATATTCTGAAAGGCAAAGAGCCGAGCTTAGGAAAAAGAACATTGGTTTCGTATTCCAGAGCTTTAACTTGATTGATGAGCTTACAGTATATGAAAACGTTGAGCTTCCTTTAATCTATTTGAAGTACCCAGCTGCTGATAGAAAGAAGAGAGTAGAAGAAGTGCTCGAGACAATGCAGATTATGCATAGAAAAGATCACTTCCCGCAGCAACTTTCAGGTGGTCAGCAACAAAGGGTTGCGGTTGCTAGAGCAGTAGTTGCTAAACCAAACCTTATACTTGCGGATGAGCCGACTGGTAATTTGGATTCAACGAATGGTCAAGAAGTAATGACTTTATTGAGCGACTTGAACTCAAAAGGAACTACGGTTGTAATGGTTACTCACTCTGCTACGGATGCTGAATATGCACATAGAGTAATTAACTTGTTTGATGGTCAGGTAGTATCTGAGAACATCAATTCTAAAGAGAACTCTCTAGTATAATATTTCCCTTTTGTGGGTTTACGTTCATTTGCCTTCGGGCGAATGAACGCTAAAATGAAGCTGTTTAAATAGCTTCCTGGTAGAATATTGCCAAAAGGATAGAAAACATCATTATGAAAAAAATATTTTATATGTGCTTGGCCTTTGTTATGCTGTCAAGTATAAGCTTTGCCCAACGTACGTTGACCCTTGAGGAGTGTATTAGCATTGCCCTTGATAATAACATTAGCATTAAGAGGGCTAGAAACAATGCGCTTATCGCCAAGTCAACTTTTACTCAAAGTAAGTTCAATTTCTTACCATCATTAAGTGCCGGAGCTTCACACAGCTGGGCAGAAGGACTATCTTTTGACCAGACATCTGGAGGTCTCGTAAATACAACTACTCTTGGTGGTGGTGGTTCAATAGGAGCTAATGTGACGCTCTTCGATGGATTTTCGAATAGATTGGGTATGCAACGAAGTAATTTACTTTATCAGGCGGCTGAAGAAGATGTAAAGGGAAATGTTCAAGCAACAGAAGCGAGTATCGTTTTTTCATTCTTGCAGGTAATAACTACTCAAGAGAACTTGAAAATTGCGGAACAAACCAAAGATCTTTTACAAGAGCAGTTAGATCAGCAAGAAATCAGAGAACGTGCTGGTGTTGGTAATATGGAGCAGGTTTACAATTTCAGGTCACAAATTGCTAGTCAGGACTTAGCTATCGTCAATCTGAAAAACTCCCTAGAGAGCAATAAACTTACCTTACTACAGCTGCTTTTCCTTAACCCTTCGGATGATTATGTGTTGGCAGGAATAACTGTTGATGACGCAGTATTAGAAGAGAGAATCGATGAGTATGGAACGGTTTTCGAAAGGTCAATGGAGTATTCTCCATCCGTAAAATCAGCTCAATTGAACTTAAAAGCAACAGAGAAAAGCATGAAGATTGCTCAGTATGCGTGGATGCCAACATTATCTGCCGGAGCTTCAACTGGAACAAACTGGTCGAGTAATATCAGAAATGGTGATGGTTCAGTAGTTGATTTGTCTGATCAGTTCGATTCAAACAGAAGAAAAGGTGCCAACCTCAATCTGAACGTCCCACTATTTACTCAGTTTCGAAATAGAACGCAGATGCAGCAATCTAAAATTCAATTACTAAACTCTGAATTGAATCTAGAGCAGGCTAAAAATACGCTAACCAACCAAGTACAGCAGGCGTACTTAGATTTGGTGAACGCACAATCTACTCATGCGGCTGCTAAAACAAGTCTCTTAAATCTCGATAATGCATATCAGTTTGCTAAAAATAGATATGAGAATGGAACCATTGACTTTGTGACATATTTACAAAGCTTAAACGGAAAGAATCGAGGTGAATTGGAGTTGATAAGAGCCAAGTATAACATTCTATTAAGAAAAGCAATTCTGGATATTTACACAGGTGAATTAGACCCTTCGGAATCTAATTGATTTTATAGACTTCTACCGTTTGATTATGCACTAAGAAAATTTGATTGTTTTCCATAAGTACAAATTGATAGGGGAGATCAGGCAAACTGATTTCCCTTTTCGTTTTTTTATAGAGGTGGATCATGTAAAGCCTACCGTTACTAATGAATACAATTTCATCCTTATTGAAAGTGAAGAAATCAGTTCTTCTGGTAGTAATTTTTTCCACGAAGGTCCCTAGGTTATCGAAGGCCAATATGCCCTCCTTAGAATCTCCAATAAAGAGATAGTTCTGGTAAGACCGAATGAACTTTACATCCCAATCCTCTACATCAAGACTTAAGTTGAGTTTATTTTCTACAAGTACTTCACGATCGTTTATGTCTAGTTTTATAAGACTCAGTTCTTGATCATTCAGTGTCCACAGATTATTGTCACTTGCTAATGTAGCTAGACCAGAGAAGTTGCTAATCTGATTATTGTCTATCCTGTACCTTTCTGAAGCGTTCAAAAATCGATCTAAAAGTAGATATTCTTGGAAGTTCTTATAGTAGACGAATGTTCTCAGTCCTTGCCATGCGTCTATTATAGTCGGAGTGCCCTGTTTTTGAGGTGAGAAATGGTAAACTACTGTTCCTGCCTGATCAAATTTATCTATAGCACCTTGATCGTTTGAAAAATATAGATATCCTTGTCTATCAATCGAGGCCGTAGTGGGCGTATAACCAATTTTAAACGACCTTTCTTTAGTCAGGTTTTGCGCCAATAAATGTTGACCCAGAAATAGCGTTAAAAATATGGTAAGACTAACCTTCAAAGGTTTTGAGCTTTATTTCACCATTAGAGTATTCACCGTAGGTATTGTAGTTCAGCCATTCACCTAGGTTGATATACCTACTTGTTTCACCAACCTCTAGATCTAGTGGAAGATGCCTGTGACCAAATATGTAGTAGTCGTAGTGAACGCGCTTTTCTAATTCTTTGGCAAAACTCCAAAGCCATTCATCGTCTCCCATAAATCTTTGCTCGGTGTCATTGGCCTGTGCGCGACTTTTGCCCGACCAAAAATTGGCAAGCCCAATGCCTATATTAGGATGCAACCACCTGAAACACCATTGAAAAAACTGATTTCGAAAAATTTTCTTCAAGAATTTATAGCCTTTATCTCCTGGGCCAATCCCGTCTCCGTGACCAACGAAAAGCTTTAGTTCATTGATGTATACATCAATGGGGTCGTAAATTACGGTGGCTCCGATTTCTTTATCGAGATAGCCAAACATCCATAAATCGTGATTACCAGTAAAAATAACTAGGTTGACTCCAGCATCAGACAGTTCGGAAAGCTTCCCTAAAAATCTTGAAAAGCCTTTAGGGACAGTAGATTTATATTCAAACCAAAAATCAAAAAGGTCACCAACTAAGAAGACGGTGTGAGCATCCTTTTTACATTCATCTAACCAGCGAACGATTTTCTTTTCTCTTTCTAAACTTGCTTCGGCCGTTGGCACACCCAAATGGAAATCGGATGCGAAATAGACTTTTTGATGTGAAGCAATACTTAGTTTCATAAGGGAAGAAGAGTAAAAATTGCAAAACCTGTTTAAATAAAAAAATCAGGTCGTTAAACCTGATTTTTCTTAATTGGTATTTTGTCCTTAGTCTTTCTTAGGTTCTTCTCCCGGTGTGTCTATAGACGGAGCCTTTTCTTCTGAAGAAGTCTCTGCAACAGCTGCTTCTACCTCATCAGACTTGTCAGTCTTTTCTGCCTCGATTTCAGCAGCTTTGTCTTTACCATTGTTATTGGTGAAGGCTTCATAAGTTGTCTGCTTTTCAAAAGGTCTCGGTCCAATGAGTCCTTCTAAATCTGCTTGGAAAAGGATTTCCTTTTCAAGTAATTCTTTGGCTAGAATTTCAAGTTCAGCTTTCTTATCAGTAAGTAAATCTTTAGTACGCTGATACGCATCTTGAATAATCTTTTTTACCTCTTCGTCAATTGTCTTGGCCGTATCTTCAGAATAAGGCTTAGACGTGGCGTACTCATTTTGTTTAGAATCATAGAAAGAGATATGGCCGATTTTTTCATTCATGCCATAAACAGTTACAATGCTGTAAGCCACTTTTGTAACTCTTTCCAAATCACTTAAAGCACCAGTCGAGATTTTACCAAATATGATCTCTTCGGCAGCCCTACCGCCTAAAGTCATGCACATTTCATCGATCAGTTGTTCTGTCTGATATAAGAATTGTTCCTTAGGGAGGTATTGTGCATAGCCTAAGGCAGCAACTCCTCTTGGAACGATAGATACCTTAACCAAAGGATCGGCATGCTCTAGAAACCATCCTGCTACCGCATGGCCAGCTTCGTGGTATGCCACAATTTTCTTTTCCTCGGGAGAAATGATTTTACTTTTCTTTTCAAGACCACCAATCACTCTGTCAATGGCATCCTGGAAATCAGCCATGTCTACTGCCTTTTTATCTTTTCTAGCAGCTATTAGAGCAGCTTCGTTACATACGTTGGCAATTTCAGCTCCAGCGAAACCGGGGGTCTGTGCTGATAGCTTTTTAGGATCAATGTCCTTTGCTAATTTGATAGGGCCTAGGTGTACCTTGAAGATTGCTTCACGACCAACAATATCTGGTTTATCAATTCCTATTTGCCTATCGAAACGCCCAGGTCTTAATAGCGCGTTATCTAATACGTCTGGACGGTTAGTGGCAGCAAGAATAATAACGCCTGAATCGGTTGCAAACCCATCCATCTCTACCAATAGAGAGTTTAGTGTGTTCTCTCTCTCATCGTTTGAGCCAGGCATCTGTCCCTTGCCTCTAGAGCGACCGATGGCATCAATTTCATCAATGAATACTATACAAGGCGCCTTTTCTTTAGCTTGTTTGAATAGGTCACGAACTCGAGCTGCTCCTACACCGACAAACATTTCTACAAAGTCAGACCCAGACAAAGAAAAGAATGGTACTGCTGCTTCACCAGCAACAGCTTTAGCTAATAAGGTTTTACCAGTGCCTGGAGGGCCTACTAGGAGCGCTCCTTTAGGAATCTTACCTCCGAGTTTCGTAAACTTCGAAGGGTTCTTTAAGAAGTCAACAATTTCCTTGACCTCTTCCTTTGCCTCATCTAATCCTGCTACATTGTCAAAAGTGATTTTGACTTTGTTTTCTGCGTCAAATAAAGCCGCTCTCGATTTTCCAATGTTGAATATTTGACCACCAGGACCAGCATTGCCAGTCATTCTACGCATCATGAGCCAGAAGAACAGAACGATTAAGATTAAGAATCCCCATGTACTTAAGAAGTCCATGATAGTCGTCCTATCATCAAATTCAGGGGTTATACGCTGTTGCTCGGGAATTTTGCTGACTTCTAGGAAGCCATCATAATAGGTCCTAAAATCTTCGGCAGAAAAAAATTGTTTTTGAATAGTATAATGCGGACCGCTGTTCATGCCAAACACACTATTACCATCTAGCTCAGTCTTATATTTAGCATTTTGAAGTGCTTCTTGCTTCAAAGTAACTTCAACAATGTTTTGGCCCTTTATATATAGTACACGAGCAACATCATTGCTCTTAACCATGTCTTCAAAACGAGGTTTGGTTATGGCAATTCCAGTGCTTTGGCTGGTGAAATAAGATACAGCGAAAAATACAATAATGAGGGATACGAATATCCAAACCTGATTATTCGGTCTCTTACCATTGGGACCAGGTTTGCCTAGTATATTTTTCTTTCTTGGATTATCAGGCATTCTTTATTTTTTAAAATTGTTGTAAACCTACTTAATAACGCTCTCTTCGCAATAATGTTAACTATGCATTTTGAGAGACTTGAGTGATGATTGCATCGCCCCATAATTCTTCTATTGCGTAATGTTCACGCTTTCCTTTGTTGAAAATATGGGCAACAACATTTACGTAATCAATGAGAATCCACTCACGATTCGTGAATCCTTCTTTACGCCATGGAACTTCTTTTAGTTCAGTTTTAACTTCATGTTCCACTGACTCGGCAATGGCCTCAATTTGGGTGTCAGAATTTCCCGAACAAATGATGAAATAATCACTTATCGCACCTTTTACTTGTCTGAGGTCCATCACTACTATGGCTTCAGCCTTCCTCTCTTCCATCCCCTTAACAACGATGTTGCTCAACTCTTCAGAATTCATTCAAATGTATAAGTGATTTTAACTTAATTTTAGGCTCGAAATTACTAAAAATTCATTGTACAAAATCCTTGCTAATACCTTATTTCTCGGCAAAAAGGTTATTTACATGCCAAGTTGTCACTCTACCAACGACATTGCTATGGAAATGGTTAGAAAGTCTGACATCCAAGAGGGCACTGTCATAATAACCGATGAACAGTCGAAGGGCCGAGGGCAGAGGGGAAATAAGTGGCTTACAACACCAGGTAAGAATATAACTATGTCTCTTATCCTGAAGCCAAACTTTATAACAGTGACAAATCAGTACTTTTTAAACATGGCAATTTCGATTGCAGTGAATAATACAATCAAAAATTATTTAGACCATTTGAAGTGCGAAATTAAATGGCCCAATGATGTATTGGTTAATCGCAAAAAAATTGCTGGGATACTCATTGAAAACGGTTTGACTGGTAGGAACTTAGAGTTTTCAATAGTAGGAATAGGACTTAACGTGAATCAATTAGACTTCTATGGATTAAGAGGTACATCTCTGAAGAAGGAGCTGAAGGGGGATTTTCGACTACAGGAAGTTCTTCAAAAGTTAATCGAAAACATTGAGGCATATTATCTAAAACTCAAGGCCGGAAAAAATTCCGAAATCAAGGAGCAATACTTGGAATCACTGCTGGGATATAGAACAAAGCTTAGGTATCGATCAGAATATGAATTTGATGGTTTTATTGAAGATGTAAGCGATAGAGGGATATTATCTGTTTCAATCAATGGTCAAGTGGCTACTTTTGATTTTAAAGAAATCGAGTTTTTACTCTAATCTTTGGGCATTGTTTGATTTTACTCTAAGCATACCTTACCTTTGTGCCCGAAATAATCCGTGAATCATGCAAGAAACGCTTGAATACAAAGTAAAAGATATCAACCTATCCGATTGGGGTAGAAAAGAAATTGGATTGGCAGAGGCTGAGATGCCTGGCCTAATGTCGCTTAGAGAAGAATTTGGTCCTTCTCAAATCCTTAAAGGAGCTAGAATTGCAGGTTGTCTTCACATGACAATCCAAACTGCAGTTTTAATTGAGACGCTTACTGCTCTTGGCGCAGAAGTGTCTTGGTCTTCATGTAATATTTTCTCTACGCAGGACCACGCAGCTTCAGCAATCGCGAAGTCTGGTGTGCCTGTATTTGCTTGGAAGGGCATGAATGATGAAGAGTTTGATTGGTGTATCGAGCAAACGTTATTTGCTTTCGAAGGTGGAAAACCTTTAAATATGATTCTAGATGATGGAGGTGACCTCACCAACATGGTTTTAGATAAGTATCCAGAATTAGTACCTAACATTAAAGGACTTTCTGAAGAAACGACTACTGGTGTTCACAGGCTTTATGAGCGCATGAAAAATGGTACGCTTCCAATGCCTGCTATTAACGTGAACGATTCTGTTACTAAGTCCAAATTCGACAATAAGTACGGATGTAAAGAGTCCTTAGTAGATTCTATAAGAAGAGCTACAGATGTTATGCTAGCAGGTAAAGTGGCTGTTGTTGCAGGTTATGGTGACGTTGGAAAAGGATCTGCTGCTTCTTTAGCAGGTGCTGGTGTACGTGTTATTGTTACTGAAATTGATCCAATATGTGCGCTTCAAGCAGCTATGGATGGATTTGAAGTTCGAAAAATGGAAAATGCTGTTCCAAGAGCGAACATTATTGTAACGGCAACTGGTAATTATAATATCATCCAGCAGAGACACTTTGAATTGATGAATGACAAAACGATTGTTTGTAACATCGGTCATTTTGATAATGAAATTGATATGGCTTGGTTGAATAACAACCATGGCAATACCAAAATTGAGATCAAACCTCAGGTTGATCTTTACAATATTGACGGTAACGATATTATTGTACTCGCTGAGGGTCGCTTAGTAAACCTTGGCTGTGCTACTGGTCATCCATCTTTCGTAATGTCGAATTCATTTACTAACCAGACATTGGCGCAAATTGAACTTTGGACGAATAGGGATGCATATGAGAATGCTGTCTACACTTTGCCAAAGCATTTAGATGAGAAAGTTGCTAAACTTCACCTTGCTAATATTGGTGTTGAGTTAGAAGAGCTATCTCAGGATCAAGCAGAATATATTGGTGTTAGTGTAGAAGGGCCATATAAGCCTGAGCACTATAGATACTAGGAAGAAATATCTTTCTAATAAAATTAAAAAGGGCCCTTCAAGGGCCTTTTTTAATTTAGGTTCTTGTTAATGTAGATAAGGTTTTCACCACTCACCGTTTTTCTAAAAGAGTATTTATTGACTGCTGTTTCAAATACTTGGGTGCAACCAGGCTGCATTTTTTCGTGAAGCTCCACAATAAGGATTTTTACTTTTGGAAGCCAAGATTCATAATCTGCAGCAAAAACGTTCATTTCAGAACCCTCAATGTCCAGCTTCAAGAAGTCTACTGATTCCCAACCCATTTGAGTAATTAAGTCGCTTATAGAATAGGCTTGAAATGCCCCAGAAGCAGCGCTATCCGTTTCTTCTACTTCAAAAGCCCATTTTTCGAAATCTGGATTTTTAATTTGGAGATGGGTGGTTTTACCCCAAATGGCTGACTTTAATGTTTTAATGTTGTCAAACCCCTCTGTATTTTTTTCAACAAGTTCAAAGTTGGATCCATCAGGCTCCACTGCAAGAACTTCAGCTTCTGGGTATTTATTTGCAAAGAATACCGAAGCGAAGCCAACATTGGCACCACCATCAATTATTGTTTTTGGCGAAAAGGGTAAGTCCATTTCATAACGAGTGTTAAGAAATATTTGCTGAAAGGTCGGAATGTCAGACGTCTCTTGTCTTAGGTAAAGATTTGGTAGGTAACCATCTACGTCAAAAGAAACGATTTGATCGGGGACGGTATTAGAATAAAATTTATGGTATAGTGCTAGGCCTTTCTCTTTGCCAAACTTTCTGATGTATTGCTTTGGTCTATAGTAGCGTTTGAGCTGACTCTGAATAGGGGCGTAGAGTCCATTGACAACGTTCTTGATTGTTCTAATAAGAGCCATTTTAATTTTTCAGAGGTTCAAAAACGAAATTATTCGCGTAGAATTTTTTGTCGACTATTTCCTTTTTTTTATCTATTGCTTGGTGCTTTTGAGCATCAAATTCTGCGATGCTGGTAAGTTTTCCATTTAAGAAGAAATAGCCTTCGTAATCAAGGTCAGATAAGTATTTGAAGACGTCATCCACAGTAATGTTATTTAAATGCCGGTTCTCACACTCGAAAATCAATTTTGGTCTGTCGATAGTAAGGATGTCATGAGCCCCTTTAAAAACTTGAAGTTCGTGACCTTCTACATCCATTTTTACGAAATCAACGGGTTGTGCTCTATTAGCCAGTAATTTGTCCAGTTGTAGGACTGGGACAGTGATGAAGTGACCATTAGCTGTGTTGGTTCTTTGCTCGAAAGTGGCGCCAGGAGAAGTTCCACCCTCTGATTTTGGTATAAACAATTGAAGTGTGCTTTCTTGAGACGAAACTCCTGCGTGATAGAGTGTTACGTTCTTATAACCAAAGGCCTCAATCGCTTCGCCAATATAGGCGTGGAGGCTTGGTTGTGGTTCAAACGCGATAACAGTCCCATTATCGCCAACGGCTTTTCTCATCCAATGTAAATAGCCCCCTTTGTGCGTGCCAATATCAAGGACGGAATTGCCATCACTTATGTTGTTAATGATGTATTGAAGCTCAGGAGCATCATCTTTATACCGATACTTCATGGCTCGGTATAAAAATTTGATTTTCGAAAAACTACCTTTGGACATATGCTTTCATCAGTTTTTATGAACTAGGTGATACTTGGCAAATTTGGATAAATCTCCATTTTCGGCATTTATACAAGCTATTATGAATTTAGCGAATTGTGATTCACTAGGGAAATCATAAATCCAACCCGACCAAAGCGATTCAAATCCTTCGAGCTGATCTATATTTTCTTCGCGTACCAAGGCCAATGTTTCACCAACGTTATTATTGATTTCAATTGGTGTTTTGTCTCTCTCTGCGAACCTTTTGGCATAAAAAGGAATATTGTGAATCAATGTAGCCTCAATCAAGATTGGTGTCTTGGGATTGACTTGCTCAGCGTTTTCTAAGACTTCACCGATTTCATCATAAGGTCTAAATTTTTCAAGCCTCGGAAGTACCGTGGCAAAGCAGAGAAGGAAAAGTAAAATGATCCAGAAAGGGGCTGCAACAAGCAGTTGATTCTTTGATGCTGTATTGCGTAAATGAAAGTAAGCCAATAAGGCAAGTCCTAGGGCTGGAGCAAGGTAGGTTATCGGGCTGAGGTTTAACTGCCAGATCATGATAATATTCGCGGCTATGATGAGTACTGCGGGGAATAAAAAACTCGCTGACCAGAGTGCCTTCCAAACCTTACTCTTTGGTTCGTAATTCAATAATAAAGGTACAATGATGAGTAGCAAGGCAGGGTGCGCCTGAATCATGTAGGTAGGAATTTTTCCTTTGGCAAT
Organism: uncultured Roseivirgaceae bacterium; assembly: GCA_964352205.1. Lineage (GTDB taxonomy): Bacteria > Bacteroidota > Bacteroidia > Cytophagales > Cyclobacteriaceae > Roseivirga. Next base: position 53,648 of record CAYGQO010000006.1, on the reverse strand, counting down.
AGTAAATATCACGAACATGATAATAAACCAGCATGCTGGAAAAAGTACCTTTGAAGCCTTCTTCCAATCTTTAACCCACTTGATGAGTGCGAAGAAGAAGGCCAGCGAGTAAGGAAGAATACTCCATGATATCACTTCTAGGTAAAAGAATGGTTTTGGGCCATTAGTCTTTTTACTGAGGGCCCTGCCGAATGTTTCGCGATAATAAATCTCCCAAAATTCACTTCCGTCTTTCAAGTACATGAAAATCACCCAACTCATACCGATCAACAAAGTGATTGGAATACCAATATGAAGTTTCAGTAGTTTGACATCAGCCCATATTCGTGACCAAGTCAAAGAGCCCTTTGCCAATACATACAAGCCTATGATTCCACCGATAACGATAATGTATGGAAAGCCCTTCGTTAACACCGTCAGCCCGAGTATGACAAAGGCCAAAATCATGTATTTACTCTTTCTGAGCTCAAAGCCTTTTAAGAAGTAGTACATGGTGAGTGTAAAGAAAAATGTTAACGGTATTTCTGGAGAGGCATATTGCTTAACGGCTAGTAGTTGCACACTAAATGCCATCATTACCATTGCATAAAGCCCCCCTTTATTTCCATAAAGCTGGCGTCCAATTAAATAGGTAAACCAGATGCTACCAATGGCCATAAGTACGATGGGGAGGCGGATGGCAAATTCGTTGAGCCCGAAGATTCCTGATGAAGCGGCAATTAACCAATAGGTCAGGGGCGGCTTGTTATATCGAGGTTCATAGTTATAAAAAATCTCGAGAAAATTTCCTGACTCGAACATTTCCCTAACGGCTTCAGCATAGAAGCTTTCGTTTGGGGTCCAAATATCATTCACATGAAAATTGAAAAGGTAGAGAAGCGTAATGACAAGCAGTAGAAAACGTGTCTGTTGCTTGTGTTCTCCTTCCAGTGCCACAAAATCTAGAAAACGCTTCATTCGATCGGTTTTCCTTTATGGATGAGTCTCAAATACATGTATTTGAGGAAAGTATAGTAGCTGGCTGTTTTGCAAATGATCAGCCCTTCAAAACCATCTCTGAACCCACCTCGGAATAGATAGTCATTGACAAAACGATAAAATGGACCGAATAAGAGTTTTAACATACTAGGCTGCTTTCCCATGGCCTTCATCGAGATAGCGGCCTGTTTAGCATACATGGCGGAGCGATTGATGTGGTCTTCGTAGGTGGTGTAAGAATAATGGTTTAGGTTTTCCTTTAATGATTGGGTAAGAGCACTGTCAGTCATTCTTACTTCGGGATGGGGGTCAAGTCCTTTCCAACTCCCTTTTCTACGATCATATAACCTAAGTTTCGCATCTGGGTACCAGCCGGAATGCTTTATCCATTTTCCACAATAGTTTGTGAATCGGTTGAAAAAGTATCCGTCAGCTTGCCATGACTCCTTAATGGCTAATATGGTTTCTTTTAATGCTTCAGACAGCTCCTCGTCTGCATCTAGCTGCAATACATAATCATGGCTTGCCTGATCTTGGGCAAAGTTTTTTTGATCTAAAAAGCCTTTCCACTCATTTTCAATGAATTTGGCATTATAAGAGAGGCAAATTTCCTTTGTCTTATCTGTCGAAAATGAATCCACTACCAATAGCTCATCACAGATATCTTGTAGAGAAGAGAGACATCTTGCAATGTTCTTTTCCTCATTGTAAGTGATTACAACTCCAGAAATTTTAACGGATTGGCTCATTGACTAAAATCAACGGCAATTTAGCATTTTGATTCGATTAGATCATGCGATGACTATATTTGCCTTAGAAAAACAATTGCCATGATTCTAATCGAAAATGCAGTAATCAGTGATGACATTAAAGAGCAATTCTTTGTTTGCGATCTAGACAAGTGTAAAGGGGCTTGCTGTGTCGAGGGAGATTTAGGCGCTCCATTAGAAGAATCAGAGCTAAAAGAACTTGAGGAGTGCTATGATGTAGTCAAGCCTTATTTATCAAAAGAAGGGATTGCTGCAATCGAAAAAGAAGGTGCTTATATTAAAGATTTTGAGGGCGACTATTCCACCACAACCATTGGAGGGAAGGAATGTGCTTTTGCTATTTATGATGAAAATAGAATTTTAAAGTGTGGTATAGAGCAAGCCTACATTGATGGTAAAACCACTTTTAAGAAACCGATCTCTTGTCATTTATATCCTATTAGAATTACTAAATACGATCACTATGAAGCCCTCAATTACGATCGTTGGTCCATCTGTTCCGCAGCTTGCGCATTGGGTGAAAAACTAGGTGTTCCGGTCTACAAATTTCTAAAGGATGCATTAATTCGTAAGTATGGTGAAGCTTGGTACCAAGAACTCTGTGATGACATCGAAGGACGCTAGTCTATCGATTTAGCCTATTCGTCTACTCGCTGCTGCTTTACTTCTACTCCTTTTTTGCTAGCCATTCTTTTTAGCTATCTCATGTTGTGTAAACTCAAAACAGCAACATCATGATTAAGAACTATTTCAAAATGGCTTGGAGAAACTTGTTGAAACACAAGGGGCACACCGCCATCAATGTATTCGGTCTTGCAGTCGGCATGGCCTGTTTTTTATTAATACTCTTCTATGTTAAGGATGAGTCTTCTTTCGATAAGTTTCACAAGGACTCTGAACGCATCTATCGGATCACTGAGGTCAACTACTCCGATGGGGGAGATAATTATTTAGCAAATGCTTACAGTGCAATTGGTCCGGCATTGAAGAGTGATTTTCCAGAGTTTGACGCTTTTGTAAGGTTTCATATTGAAGAGTTCTCTGTGGCCAATGGGCCTGAAAAGAAATTCCAAGAACCTCGTTTTGCTTTTGCTGACTCAACACTTTGGGATGTGCTCGATTTTCAGTTGTTAGAAGGGGACAAGACTAGTGCCTTGGCTGATCCCTTTTCATTAGTCATTACTGAGTCCATGGCGGCCAAGTACTTCGGAGATGAAGATGCCTTGGGAAAAACCTTAAAAGTTGATGGGCAAACTGACTATCAAATTACAGGTATCTTGAAAGATATACCCGAGAATTCCCACCTTCAGTTCGACTTTTTGGCTTCTTTTATTAGCCTTAGACAGGTGCAAGGAGGATGGATGTTTAACAACTGGTATTGGCCACCGATGTATACCTATGTGAAAGTTCCTGCAGGAATCGATGTAAGGAATGTAGAGGCTAAATTTCCAAGCATGGTTGAAAAATACCTAGGCAAGCTCACCGCAGAACAACGTGGATATCAGATGCAGGCCTTAGAAGACATTCATACTACAACGAACTATGCGAATGAACTTGGTAAAACCACTAACAAGACATATCTCCTTATTCTGACCACCACTGCTTTTTTGATTTTGGCTATTGCTTGTGTCAATTTTATGAATCTGTCACTAGCAAGATCGATTAGTAGGTCAGGAGAGGTGGGGGTTCGAAAAGTATTTGGTGCAGTACGAGAACAGATTATTATTCAGTATTTGAGTGAGTCAGTACTCGTTACAACGATCTCCGGAATCATCGGTTTTGGCTTCTTTCTACTAGCCATGCCGGCCTTTAATGCTTTGACTGAAAAGTCTTTAGTGGTTGCGATGGCAGATGTTCCATTAATTTTCGGTGGTTTAATTGTCATCGCATTGGTGGTTGGCTTTCTTTCCGGCATATACCCGGCTTTGTTTCTATCAGGATTTTCGCCTGCCGCAATTCTCAAAGGTAAAGTGGCAAAACAGAGTCCTTTTGCTAGCCTTTTTAAAAAGGTATTGATCACCTTCCAATTTGTTATTTCAGCAGGACTGATTATTTCAACCTTCATTATCTACTTCCAACTTCAATTTATGCGAAATAAAGCCTTGGGCTTTGATAAAGAGCAGACGGTTGTCTTAGAGGTGAGGTCACTAGCGGACCAAACAAGGATAAAAACCCTTAAAGACCGGCTTAATCAACTACCACAAGTAAAAGGTACTGCCGTGTCTGCGAGAATACCGGGGCATGAAGGTTTCTATGATTACAATGTCTTACCTGAAGGAGAATCAGTGGAAAACAATCTGCTTTTCATGAGACTGGAAACAGACCTCAATTTTTCCGACCTATATGAATTTGAAGTGCTAAAAGGAAGAGGTTTTGACGATCGGCTCAATACGGATTCTTTGGCTTATCTCATTAATGAAACTGCCGCAGCACAGTTGGGTTGGAATGAAGACGACTTGAATAAAAAGCTAAACATGGGTAGTCTTAACCAAGATGGGACTTTTCAAGTCATCCATACCGGAAATGTCATCGGCATTGTCAAAGACTTCAACTTTGTTTCGTTGCACAATGATGTAGATCCTGTAGTCATAAGTATCATTCCGAGTTCGCAGCCCTACATGCAAGGAAAGCTTTCCGTTAAGTTAAACGCAGGCAACTTAAACGAGTCAATGAAAGCGGTTGAGCAAGAGTGGAGCACATTTTCCACGGCATCCCAATTTGAATACTTCTTTTTGGATGACTCTGTTGAAAGATTATACACGGCTGAAAAACAACTGAGTAAGGTCTTTTTGACCTTTTCATCCATTAGTATTGTGTTGGCTTGTTTAGGTTTACTGGCCATGACCACGCTATTGGCAACTCAGTTGAAAAAAGAAATTGGTATTAGAAAAGTGCTAGGAGCTACGATTGGCAGCTTAGTGCTGCTCATGTCTAAAGGGTACATGCAGTTGATTGCTATCTCGTTTGTGATCGCCTGTGTGATCACTTACCTTGTTATGGAAAAGTGGTTAGAAAACTTTGCCTATCATCTTGATATGCAGGTTTGGTATTTCTTATTGGCAGGAGGTGTGCTTGGACTAATTTCATTTCTAACCATGAGTTTTAAATCATTACAAGCAGCATATGGTAACCCTGTAGAAGCACTTAGGTACGAATGAAAATTGACTTTAAACTTATTCTTACTCATCTCGGGTTTTGGTGTCTGCACTTAATCGTTTGGGGCTTAATTGATACAGCCTATGCCCCTAGTTTCTGGGATACAATTGATGGTAATGCCCTCGGGATATTGTTTTTTGCTACCGGTGTTTATGTAAATATGTATTTGTTGATTCCTAAGCTGCTGCTCAGACGTAGGCTGGCACTTTACGTACTGTTTGTCAGTCTACTCATCCTGATCATTTCATATACTGCAGGGCAGTTTTTCGGTTGGTATTACCAAAGTATTCATGCGGAAACCGGTTTGTTCTTCAAGTCGGTTCAAGGAATGTCAACTTTAGGGTCGGAGTTTCTGGTCGTGTATGGATTTTCAACCTGCCTATATTTTATCAATGAGTGGTATATCAAGGAGAGAAAACTTCGCGAATTGGAAAGCCAAAATTTAAAGGCTGAGTTGGACATGTTGAAGGGGCAGATTAATCCTCATTTTCTATTTAATGCATTGAATAGCGTTCATGTTTTGATCAGAACCAATCCTGACTTGGCCACAACTACGCTCGAGAAGTTTTCCAATCTTTTAAGTCACCAATTGTATGATGTAGAAAAAGATAAGATCAGCCTCAGTCAAGAGGTTCAAAACTTGGATAACTTTATTCAGCTTCAAAAACTACGACATGACGATCATGTTGAGGTCAAATGGAATTGTGATGGTGTTTTTGATGGAGTACTCATTTCTCCAATGCTTTTTCTCAACTTTGTTGAAAACGCTTTTAAGCATAGTTCGGCAAAAGGAGATGCAAAGATTAAGGTAGATATTTCACTGTCTCTGCTTAAAGATCAGTTGTCATTTAATTGTGTTAACTCTTTGGCAGAAGAAGCTACAGAACAACATACCATAGGCCTTGGGATCGCGAGTGTGCGGAGAAGGTTGGACATCATTTATGCCAACAGATACGAACTATTTACGAGCAAAGAGAGTAACGCATATTATGTAAGCCTTAAATTAGACTTGTGTGAAGGTTAGTTGCATTGTGATCGATGATGAGCCATTGGCTAGAGATGGTATAAAGGACTATGTCAAAAAAGTTAGCTTCTTAGAGCTGGTAGGGGAGTTTAAAAATGCTGTTGAGGCAACATCATTTATAGAAGAGCACCCAGTGGATTTAATCTTCTTAGATATTAACATGCCTAAGATCAATGGCCTCGATTTTATGAGGTCTTTGGTAGAGCCACCGAAAGTCATCTTTACAACAGCTTACAGAGAGTTTGCCACCGATAGTTATGAGCTGAATGCTGTAGACTACCTTTTAAAGCCAATCTCGTTCGAAAGATTTTTTAAAGCTGTGAACAAGGTCTTCGAACTTTTTCAGTCTGATGAAAATCAAGAGGCCAAGGATCACTTTTTTATCAAAGTGGATGGTAAAATCAAACGTGTTTTAAATAAGGATGTGCTTTATATCGAGGGAATGAAAGATTATGTAAAAGTCTATTTAGAAGATGGGGCTAGTTTAATGACATTAGTTTCGCTAAAGCAGATGGAGCATGCGTTACCAGATGAGTTCATGAGGGTACACCGATCGTTCATTATATCGCTAGATAAGGTAGATGAGATTGAAGGCAACATGCTAAAAATGAAAGCATGTGATGTGCCTATGGCACCTAATTTGAGGGCTGATGTAATGAAAAAAATTGTAGGAGATAAGTACCTGAGAAGATAAAAAAAGCCGGCTACTAGCCGGCTTTTTTTATAGATCTGAAAAATCAAAATCATCGAGAAAGGCTGTGGTAAAGTCTCCAGACTTAAAGCCTTCATCATCCATTAACTTAATATGGAATGGAATTGTAGTTTTTATGCCTTCGATTACGAATTCCTCTAAGGCTCGTTTCATGCGTACAATTACTTCTTCTCTCGACTGCCCGCTTACAATCAGCTTGGCAATCATTGAATCGTAATTAGGTGGAATAGAATATCCAGCATATACGTGGCTGTCAACCCTTACGCCTCTACCTCCTGGCATGTGTAAATTTGTAATCTTACCCGGAGAAGGCCTAAAGCCGTGACTAGGGTCTTCTGCATTGATTCTACACTCCATAGCAAAAAGCTTAGGGTAGTAATTAATACCAGAAACGGGCTCGCCAGCTGCTACCTTGATTTGCTCTTTGATCAAATCAAAATCAGTTACTTCTTCGGTAATTGGATGTTCTACTTGAATACGCGTATTCATTTCCATGAAGTAGAAGTCTCCATGCTTGTCGAGTAAAAACTCCACAGTTCCGGCACCTTCATAGGCAATCGCTTCAGCAGCTTTAACTGCTGCGTTGCCCATTTTCTCCCTTAACTCATCATTCACTGCTGGAGAAGGAGTTTCTTCTACTAGTTTTTGATGCCTTCTTTGAATAGAACAATCTCTTTCAGAGAGGTGGCATGCTTTGCCACGGCTGTCACCGACAATTTGAATCTCTACGTGGCGAGGTTCTTCGATGAATTTCTCCAAGTAAAGGCCGTCATTTCCAAAAGCAGCAGCAGATTCCATTCTGGCGTCATCCCAAGCTTTTTGAAAACCATCATCATCGTGAACAATTCTCATTCCTCGACCTCCGCCACCAGCGGTAGCTTTCAAGATCACAGGATACTTCATTTTGTTCGCAATCTTTATCCCATTTTGTACCGTATCAAGGAGGCCATCTGAACCAGGGATGGTAGGTACACCAGCAGCCTTCATAGTGGCTTTTGCTGTTGCCTTGTCACCCATTTTGTCAATCATATTCGGGCTTGCGCCAATGAATTTGATTCCGTACTCTTCACAAACACGAGAAAACTCAGCATTTTCAGATAGAAAGCCATAGCCAGGATGAATTGCATCGGCATTGGTGATTTCAGCTGCTGAAATGATATGAGGTATTTTCAAATAAGACTCATTGGAAGGAGCTGGTCCAATATTGACAGCTTCGTCAGCAAATCTCACGTGTAGGCTGTCTTTGTCAGCAGCTGAATAAACAGCTACGGTTTTGATGCCCATTTCTTTACAAGTTCGAATGACTCGTAGGGCAATCTCTCCTCTATTGGCAATTAATATTTTCTTGAACACAATGATTCAATTAAAGATGAAACATAACGGGATACATCCCTTGCCTTATGACGGATCAACCAAGAATAACGGCTGATCGTATTCTACTGGCGAGGCATTTTCAACTAAAACTTTCACGATAGTTCCAGAAATCTCTGAATCAATTTCGTTGAAGAGTTTCATTGCTTCAATAATACCAACTTTTTGGCCAGCGGAAACAGAATCTCCTACACTCATAAATGGTGGATCTTCTGGTTTTGGAGCTCTATAGAAAGTACCAATCATTGGTGATTTAATTTCTACGTATTTGCTCGTGTCATCTGAAGCGGGCGCTTCGGCTTTTGGAGCCTCGGCAGCAGGTGCTGATGCAGCAGGTGCCGCCACTGGGGCAGGAGCCAATGCTGGTGTGCTCGCTACAACGGTAGCTTCAGCACTTCGTTTCACCTCAATTTTGAACTCTTCAGTTTCAATGTTGACTTCTGCCAAACCGGATTTGGCGATGAAGTCGATCATGTTTTTGATTTCTTTCGGATTCATTCGTAGGTAAGTTGATTATTTTACGCGCTCACCATAAGAGTGAGTTCTAGTGTCTACTTTTATTTTATCCCCTAAGTTAATGAATAATGGCACTTGTATTTCAGCACCAGTTTCAAGGGTTGCAGGTTTAGTTGCATTCGTTGCTGTATCACCTTTAATACCAGGCTCGGTATAGGTAATTTCAAGCACTACATAAGCCGGTAATTCGCAAGTTAGTGCCACTTCAGTTTCGGCATGAAATAGGATGTCTACTTCCTGTCCATCTTTGATAAGCTCAGCGCCTTTGCCAATCATCTGTTCTTCGATCATCACTTGTTCGAAAGTAGCAGAGTTCATGAAATGATAGCCAAAGTCGTCCTTGAAAAGAAACTGATGTGTTCTTTTCTCAACCCTAGCGGTTTCAATTTTATGACCAGCAGAGAAGGTATTGTCTACCACTTTGCCCGTCTTTACGTTCTTCAGCTTTGTTCTAACAAAGGCAGGACCCTTACCAGGTTTTACGTGCTGAAACTCGGTGATCATCCAAAGGTCTTGATCTTTAACAATACAAAGCCCGTTTTTAATGTCTGCAGTAGTTGCCATATGACAATTCTATTGAGTTTAGTCTTAAATTTATTTAGGGTCGTAGGCCCATTTCAGCCAAATCGATCCCCAAGTGAATCCACCACCAAAGGCAGCGATGATTAGATTATCTCCTTTTCGAAGTTGCGATTCATAATCCCATAAACATAGTGGAATTGTTCCACTGGTTGTATTTCCATATTTATGGATGTTCAGCATCACTTTTTCTTCTCCCACATTCATACGCCTTGCTGTGGCATCAATTATGCGCTTGTTGGCTTGATGAGGAACTAGGTATTTGATGTCGTCTCCGGTAAGATTGTTTCGCTCCATTACCTCTGCGGCAGCGTCTGCCATATTGGTGACAGCAAATTTGAAAACGGCTGACCCTTCTTGGTATACGAAATGTTCTCTGTTTTGAATGGTCTCTACGCTGGCTGGCTTTCGGCTACCACCTGCTTTCATGTGAAGGTGTGGCGCTCCCGAACCATCGGATTTCAACATTGAATCCATTATACCAAGGTCATTGTCTCCAGGTTCGAGCAAAACAGCACCGCCACCATCACCAAAGATGATGCAGGTAGTTCTATCCGTATAGTCAACAATGGAAGACATTTTGTCTGCACCCACTACTACTACTTTCTTGTACTTACCAGTTTCAATGAATTGTGATCCAGTGACCAGTGCGTAGATAAATCCAGAGCAAGCTGCTTGTAGGTCGTAGTTGAAGGCATTTTTAGCACCTACTGCATCTCCAATCAAGTTGGCTGTGGCCGGAAAAGTCATGTCCGGAGTGGTAGTTGCACAAATGATAAGATCGATATCTTCCGGATTGGTGTTAGTTTTCTCAAGTAGACCTTTAACAGCTGCTATTCCAATAACTGAAGTGCCTTGGTTTTCACCTTTGAGAATGTGTCTTTGCTTGATGCCAGTTCGTGAAGTGATCCATTCATCATTGGTATCGACTATGGTTTCAAGTTCCTTGTTTGTTAAAACATAGTCTGGAACGTAACCATGGACACCCGTGATTGAAGCTCGAATGTTCGTCATTAAGTAATGTTAAGGCCTATTTTATGACCTGAATTAATAGTTCGGAGCTCAATATAAGCTTAAACCTTTCAGTATCATAATTAGAGATTGTAAACGCAATAAGGGACAATTGCCCATAAATAAGTACTGCTCCTGAATTGATATCCAGGAGCAGTACTATAAAGATTTTAGTTTTTAAACTAAAACTTCTTTTTCCATTACGACTTTACCTTTGTAGTAAAGTTTGCCTTCATGCCAGAATGCTCTGTGTGGCATGTGTAGCTCACCAGTCGTAGGGCAAACCACCAAAGTTTTGGCAGTTAATTTCTTGTGCGTTCTACGCTTGTCTCTTCTGGTTCTGGAAATTTTTCTTTTAGGATGCGCCATCTTAAATCTTATTTATTCGCTTTCGCTATTTTTTACTCTTTAAATCTTTTAATGCTGCCCATCTAGGGTCAACATCTTCTTCTTGCTGTTCTTCTGTTGTAGGGTTGTCAAAAGTAGAAGAATAAACCATGGTCCCTTCTTCATCACTTTCTTCTTCCTCTTGAAATCTTGGGTGAAGTTTTTTCATCGGTGTTTCAAGACCTATGAATTCAAAAAGTAAATCAGCGATGTTAATCGTTTGGGTATCTTTTAGGATAACCATCACATCTTCTGATAATTCTTTCTCTTCATCACCAAACTTGAAGATCATCCGATTCTCAAACGAGATGGGTTGATCAAACAAATCTAAACTTCTGTCGCAAGTAAGTCCAATGATCCCTTCAACTTTGAAGATCATTTGAATCATACTTTCCGACTTTTGAAGTGAAACGCTAGCACTGAGTTTACCTCCACTAAACATTTCATTTTCAAACAGTTCAAAGAACGAATCCGAAATTTCAAACTGGTAATCATGTTCACCGTTTGCCAGCTTGAAAATATGAATATCAAATGCTCGTCTTGCTTTCAATCTCCTAGCTTAAATTTCAGGTCTGCAAAGGTATGTAATTATTGATTAACCAAGAAATATGTTTTGCATAAAAACAACCTAAATATGAGTAAGCTCTTCTTAGAGTCTTTTTGATACTTCTACTTGGCTTCAACCGCGTTTGGCTTCTCAATATCTTCGATAACCTTGATTGCCTTGGCATCCACCATTAATTCTCCGAGTGACTGTTTGTATCCGTTGAGATCTAACTGATCAGTACAGCACATTTTAAGGTCTATGTTTTTGTACTTAGCACTTTCTTTAAAATCGTTTAGAATCTCTAGTACATCATGCTGGATGTGAATGGTTTTAGAGGCATCTATTAAGAGTTCTGCATTGTCTGGTACGCGGTTCAGTTCTTTTAGGATTTGGGCCTTGTTTAGGAAGGTAACCATTTCGGCAAGCACTATTCTGTAATGCTTGTGCGCTTTATCATGAGTTTCCTTCAATACAAATGGGTTTTTAAGGTTGTTCAATAAAATGTAGAAGATTGCGACAGCCATCCCAATACCAATTCCTTTCAAAAGGTCGGTCAACACTATGGCTAGCACGGTAACCACAAAAGGTATGAATTGAGGGTGGCCTGATTTGAGCATTTGCTTGAATAGGGATGGCTTAGCCAGCTTATAGCCTACCACTAACAGTATAGCTGCCAAACTAGCCAGTGGTATCATGTTTAGGATGTTGGGAATCAACATTGCCGAGAGTAGAATGAGTAATCCGTGAATAAGCGCGGAGGCCCTCGTTTTGCCGCCAGATTGGATATTGGCAGAACTTCTTACAATTACTTGGGTTACGGGAAGTCCGCCAATTAATCCTGCGAATACGTTGCCTATACCTTGGGCACGTAACTCTCTACTTGTGGGAGTAACCCTTTTTTGTGGATCTAGCTTGTCAGTAGCTTCAACACAAAGCAGTGTTTCTAGGCTAGCTACAATGGCGATGGTTACTCCGAGTATCCATACTTGGGGCATGGCAAAGGCATTAAAATCGGGGAGTGTGAATTGATCAATAAACCCATTTAAGTCGCTGGCTACTGGAATACTCACCATGTGCTCACCGCTAATCGCCAAATCAGATCCTGCAAAAAATATAGCCATTAAGATGCCTGATATCACTACCACCAATGGCCCTTGTACTACTTGAGTAACTTTAAAGCGTTTGATAAATTTTTGTTCCCAAAGGATTAGAATGGCCAATGAAATTAGGGCAATGGTGATGGCTCCTGGTGAAATAAAATTCACCATGTTTATTAATTCGGAAAAGGTATTTTCTCCATCTGCTTGAAAGAATCCTAAATCTCCTTCAGGGTCGGCATCGTAGCCAAAAGCATGCGGTATTTGTTTTAGAATAATAATGATACCGATGGCAGCAAGCATGCCTTTGATAACGGCACTTGGAAAATAATAGCCAATAATTCCAGCCTTAGCTACGCCCAATATAAATTGAATAATACCCGCAATCATTACTGAAGTGAGAAAAATCTCGAATGAACCGAGTTCTTGAATACCGACTAATACGATGGCGGCTAGTCCGGCTGCAGGGCCGCTAACGCCCAGTTGAGAGCCACTGAACATGGTGACGACAATACCGCCAACCATACCCGCAATAATACCTGAGAAAAGTGGAGCTCCAGAGGCCAACGCAATTCCCAAACAGAGTGGTACGGCTACAAGAAATACGACTAGACCTGCTGGCGCATCGTTTTTGAGGTTAGAAAATAGGCTATTCTTCATTAGTAGATTGTTGATCCTGAGCACAACAGGTGCTAGCAATAGGTGCGATAAAAAAAATGTATTGAAATGATTAAACTCGATTAAGCGAATCTAAGTTCGGGAGGCGGTGTATTTACTTCACCGTGGCTGTTTTTTGTATGTAAGAAGTGGTCGGTCTGATGGTTTTTGACAGCCATCGGGTTGAATAATATACTTCTCTTTCTGAGTGGAACAAGGTATTGTGTTTCTGAATCCTCAAGGTCTTTTTCCGTCTCCTCCGCATCTGATTCATAAAGTTCCATGCAATCAGAACCATATAGGGTATATGAAAAAGACTCAACTGTTAGTATCAGAGAGAAGGAACAGACTAATAATACAGCGATCGCTTTGGTCATTGCTTCAAGTTAATAAAGAATCCTGTCTTTAAGTAAATCCTCGGCTTAAATCGATGGATGTTGGTTTCTTAGGGATGAATAACCGCTTCGGTAGAATCAGCTCAAGCTTCGATTTCTGATAACGTCAATGGCCATGTAAATAGCACTTCTCATACTTTGTTCGTTGGCCAAGTTCTTACCCGCAATATTAAAGGCAGTTCCGTGGTCAGGAGAGGTACGTACAATAGACAAGCCTGCAGTAAAGTTGACGCCATCTTCAAAAGCAATAGTTTTAAAAGGTATCAACCCTTGGTCGTGATACATGGCCAATACGCCATGGAACTGAGTGTAGCTGGCATTCCCAAAAAAACCATCGGCTGGGTAAGGGCCAAAAACGAGCTCTCCTTTGTCTTTGAACTCCTTAAGGGTTGGCGTAATAAGGTCTTGCTCTTCGTTACCAAGTAGGCCTTCCTCACCTGCGTGGGGGTTAAGTCCAAGAACAGCAACCTTTGGTTTTCCAATGCCAAAGTCTTTTTTCAAAGATTTTAGCATAAGGGTGATTTTTCTGCTGAGGACCTCTTGGGTGAGCTCTTGACTGACCTTTACTAGAGGAATATGCCCTGTGGCCACACCGATTTTGAGATTTTCATTGCAGAGAAACATTAAACTGTCTTTTGCTTCGAAAGCCTGCGTGAAGTATTCAGTATGCCCAGGAAATTTGAAGTCATCCGCTTGGATGTTATTCTTGCTGATGGGTGCTGTCACCACGCCTTGTAAACCGCCACTTTTAAGGTCCTCAGTGGCTTTAGTTAGGGCTGCCAAAGCAAACTTACCGGCCTCGGGGGTCTCTTTACCTACTTTAATTTCGAAGTCTTCGTTCCAGCAATTAATGACATTAAGCTTGTTGTAACGTATGTCATTGATCGATTGCGCTTGGTGAAAAGAAAACCGCTCGATATTCATTAGGTTTTTGTAATGCGAAAAAACCTTACCGTGTCCGTAGATCACCAAATTGGCGAACGAAAGGATTTTATTATTCTCAACAGCCTTGATGATTACTTCTGGGCCAATTCCATTGATGTCACCAATGGTAATACCGATGGTTGGCTTGATTTGCTTGTCTTTTTCTGCCTCGTTCATGTCTCTACTAAATCAGTAATCTGTTTTCTAATGCTGCCTTAAATCGACATTTTTGCGCAAATTAATGTTTTTTACCTAAGTTGTTACGATGTCTTCAGTACGCCCCAAAAAACACCTCGGTCAGCATTTTCTAACAGACCTAACGATAGCCGAAAATATAGCGAACGGATTGACCGGCCATGGAGGGTATAAAAAGGTATTGGAGATAGGCCCGGGCACGGGAGTATTAACACAGTTTTTATTAGAACAACCACGTGAAACTTGGGTCATCGAAGTAGATAGAGACTCTATCGCTTACCTAAAACAACAATATGTCGACTTAAAGCCTCGGATCATTGAAGGTGATTTTTTGAAGATTGATTTCCTGAATGCAACAGGTGCTCCACTGGGCATTGTCGGTAACTTTCCTTACAACATTTCATCGCAAATCTTCTTCAGAGTTTTAGATTTTCGCAATGACATTCCAGAGGTGGTTTGTATGATCCAGAAAGAAGTGGCCGAAAGGTTGGCTTCCCCTCCGGGTAATAAGACCTATGGAATTCTTAGTGTGCTGTTGCAGGCCTATTACGACATTGAATATTTGTTCACGGTGAAACCGGGAGTATTCAACCCACCTCCAAAGGTTAATTCAGGTGTGATAAGGCTTAAGCGTAACGATGTCAATGACTTAGGTTGTGATGAAAGCCTTTTTAAAGCAGTGGTAAAAGCGGGTTTTCAAATGAGGCGGAAAACATTGCGCAATGCATTAAAACCTATAAATTTGCCAACCGAATTGGTCGATCACCCCATGCTTAATCTACGGGCTGAAACCCTTTCGGTAGCGGATTTTGTAACCCTAACGAACCTAATCTCATCGTGTCAGAAGCGAGCGTAAAATTTGAGCTTTCAAAGGAATACCTTGATCTGGTTGTTCAAGCAGTTGAACAGACCGATGAAGCTTTCATTCGTGAAACGATGGAAGGGGTAGATCCTGCGGATATTTCTCAATTGCTTGAAGAAGCTTCGACCGAAGAAGCTAAATATGTGCTAGAAATACTGCACAACGAAGTAGGGGCGGAAGTAATCGAAGAGCTTGAAGAAGACACCCGAAAGGACTTCTTAAAGGAACTTAGCTCTGCTGAAATTGCGCAGTATTTGGAAGAGATGGATTCGGATGATGCCGTAGATATTGTCAACGACTTACCCGTAAGAACAAGAGAAGAAGTGATTGCTGCCATTAAAGACCCTGAAAGTGCAGCACACATTCAAGAACTGATGCGCTATGACGAAGATTGCGCAGGAGGGTTGATGGCCAAGGAGATGATTGTGGCTAATGTGAATTGGACCATTCTCCAAACCATAGATGAAATTAGGAGACAAGCCGAAAGCGTTGAAAAGATTTATTCCATCTACGTAGTTGACGACCGTCAAAAACTATTGGGCAAGGTTTCTGTAAAGCGAATTATTCTATCCAATGACAAAACGCATATTAAGGAAATCTATGATGAAGATATTAGGGCAGTAGAAACCTACATGGATGAGGAAGAAGTGGCTGATCTCATGCAGAAGTATGATTTAGATGCTGTTCCTGTGATCAATCTACAGGGTAAGCTGGTTGGTAGAATTACCATTGATGATATCGTAGACGTTATCACAGAGCAGGCTGAGGAAGATATGCAGTTGATGTCTGGTATTTCTGCTGATGTAGAAGAGGACGATAGCGTTTGGGCCATCTCTCGGGCGAGGCTTCCTTGGCTAATGATCGGCTTAGTAGGAGGTACTTTAGGCGCATGGGCGATAGGTTTCTTCGAAGGAGATCTAGAGAAAAATGCGGCACTGGCCTTCTTTATACCGCTGGTGATGGCAACGGGCGGTAATGTGGGCATTCAATCTTCCACGCTAGTGGTACAGAGCCTGGCCAATCGATCGGCATTCACAGAATCCTTCGGTAAAAGAATAGGCAAAATGTTCCTAGTAGCCATTTTCACAGGTATCGTTTTAGCAGGTATCAGCTTTGGCATAGTTTATTTCTGGAAAAATGATCTTCAAATGGCACAAGTAGTGGCTGTATCTCTGATTTGCGTAATCATGCTGGCTTCCTTTACCGGAACGTCAACCCCACTGATCTTGGATAAATTCGGAATCAATCCGGCTTTAGCCTCCGGACCATTTATCACTACTACCAACGATATTCTTGGTATCATCGTTTACCTTGCCATCGCTAACCTTTTACTTGCGTAGACATGCCAAAGAAGTGCTTGATTGTTGATGAGATGCACGAAAGCATCCAGGATTTGCTAACGCAAATTGGAATAGAGTCGGTTTATCTGCCCAAAGCTTCTAGGGAAGAGATTCTCAATCGGATTCATGATTTTCAAGGGTTATTGATCAGGAGCAAAACTGAAGTAGATAAAGAATTGATTGATGCGGCCACGCAACTGAAGTTTATCGGCCGGGCTGGAGCGGGCTTAGATAAAATCGATGTGGCATATGTTGAGTCAAAAGGCATAGAAATTCTCAATGCTCCTGAAGGAAATCGCGATGCGCTCGCAGAACATGCCGTAGGTTTGTTATTGAGTTTGCTCAATAATATCAATCGTGCTGATGCCGAAGTAAGAAATTGGATTTGGGACCGAGAAGGGAACAGAGGAGTAGAGTTGAGTGATAAGACGGTTGGTATTATTGGCTACGGCTATATGGGGCAAGCCTTTGTGCAGCGCCTCAGGGCATTCGATTGTCGTGTATTGGTCTATGACAAATACAGGAAGGGCTTTGGTACCAAGAATGTAGAAGAGGTAAGCCTAGATAAAATGTTTGCCAAGGCCGATATTCTAAGTTTGCACGTTCCTTTAACCGAGGAGACAAGAAGCTGGATCAATGCCGATTTTTTCAACCAGTTCAAAAAAAACATTTACCTATTGAATACCGCCAGAGGTGAGATTGTTCCAACGAAAGATTTATTGCAATTGCTAGACTCAGGCAAAATACTGGGAGCTGCTTTAGATGTATTGGAAAAGGAAAAATTCGATCAGCTGACCGAAGACCAGAAATCAATGTTTGAGAATCTTTTTCGTAGAAAGAATGTGGTGCTATCTCCGCACGTAGGAGGCTGGACTTTTGCCTCTTTCAAGCGAATCAATGAAGTATTGGTTGGAAAAATAGCCACGCACTATCGCATTGATTGGAACGCTTAAACTTTAAGATTTGGTAATTTTTAGCTAAATTTGAGTTCAATCGCCTGAAGAGGCGATTTTATTTGTTTATAGACGGTTTCAATCTGAGGCCGTTCTTTGTTTTTAGAGTACACAAAATTTAATGATATGGCAGGTGTTAGTTATTACACTGAAGAGGGATTGCAGCGATTGAAAGATGAACTGCACGAATTAAAGACCAAGGGTAGGGCCGATATGTCTAAGCAGATTGCTGAGGCGAGAGATAAGGGTGATTTGAGTGAGAATGCTGAATATGACGCGGCTAAAGATGCTCAAGGCTTAATGGAAATGCGTATTGCCGAACTGGGTACTGTAATTGGCAATGCAAGAATAAAGAAGCAAGAAGACGTTGACCTTTCTAAGGTATCTATACTCTCTACCGTAAAGATTAAGAACAAAAAGAATGGTATGGAGGTAAAGTACACCTTGGTTTCTGAAAAGGAAGCTGATCTAAAAAGTGGAAAAATCTCTTACGAGTCGCCTATCGGAAGGGGGCTTTTGAATAAGAAAATTGGCGAAACAGCCGAAGTGATTGCCCCTGCGGGGAAAATAGAATTCGAAATTCTTGACATCACTTTAGAGTAAGCATGCCAAGTATCTTCACCCGGATCATCAATCGAGAAATTCCCTGCCATATCGTGGCTGAGAATGAGCATGCGATTGCCTTTCTAGACATTAACCCACTGAATGAAGGACACACACTAGTAGTTCCTAAGGTGGAAGTAGATAAGCTATTCGATTTGGATGAAGATACTTACCTAAAACTACAGGCCTTTACCCATAAGGTGGCCAAGGCCATTGAAAAAACCATTCCTTGCCTAAGGGTTGGTGTGGCCGTCATTGGCCTTGAAGTTCCCCATGCCCATATCCACCTGATTCCCCTCCACGGAATGCATGATATCGATTTTGGTAGACCGAAGCTGAAGCTAAGTAAAGCCCAATTTGAAGCAATTGCTGAGAAGCTTAGAGAGCTGGTTTAGCGGTCGATAGCCAAAGCTGTGGTTTGTGTTTAATTATTCATTTTTTAATGCAAAGCGGAGCTTTTGCGTGGTGAATCCAATAAAGCCTCGGTACTACCATCTGCCGCATTGTGTATAGGTTATGTTAGAGCTCGTTTTTAATTGATCTATAATCGGCAAATTTAGATGTACATAAAATCGCGCAATTCAAATGTACATTTTTTTATCCCTCCGACACTTTGAATATAATCCTTTCTCCGACTACATTTGTGATGTCGTCACTCTTTTAATAATTCACCCCACAAGTCTGCAAGTCATACCTGGACGGAACTCTAACGAGTTCGGCTTGTGGCAGTGCTATGAGTGACGACAACGTCCAGGTTATTTTTTACCCGAATAGACCAGGGTCATAGTTCATCGTCAATACTTCCACTTTACGCTTGGTACCCACTTTAGAGGCCGACAGCTGCTTATTGAACTTCATGCTAGTCCATCCATGCTTTTTAGTGAATTCTTGCAATAGAGGCTCATTATAGCTTGATAAGAGAAACTTGCCATTCACAGAGGCGAGGCAGTTTAAAAGCCTTTCAAAGTCATCTATGGTATAGCCAGCATAGTGGCCTTGATTAGAGCTTACGTATGGAGGATCAACATAATGGAATGTGGCAGGTGTGTCGCGACTCTCAATGACTTTTATAGCATCGGTACACTCAATCTGAACACGTTCAAGCCTTGCTGCGATCTCTTCTGTAAACATGAGCTTCTTATTGTTGTTTCTACGCTCGATACTCCCAGAACTCCTGTCGTATCCCCAGCTTCCAATTTTAGATGCAAACCCTTGATTTGTGAGCATCCAGAAAGACCAAGCTCTGAGTACTTCATCAAAAAGGTGAGGGTTTTCGTAGATGATCTTAGCGTCCTGGTAACACTTCCTAGAGTGAAGGGTTGACTGAACCAGTTTATTCAATTCTGAGAAATTCTCTTTGAATTGGGTGTAGAAGTTTACCACAGCTCCATTCGTGTCATTAATGACTTCAAACTTCTTAGCTGGTACCTTATCAAATAGAAAGGCTAGACCACCAGCAAATGACTCAGTATATCCATCATGCTCAGGTTGTACTTCGCGTAGATGAGGTAGCATTGATTGCTTTCCTCCATAATAGGTAATAGGGGTTTTGATTTGCGTTTTGCGCATTGCAGTTGTTGTTTTGAATTATACATATATTACTGCTGAAGGGCGACAAAACTCCAGGTTAAAATTCGGTTAATAAGCCTCAGTGGAATAACTGATCCCATTGAGGTAAAAAGAAGCATTTAGGTTAGCAGCTGGAAACCCAGCTGGCAAGGACAACTGTCCTGTATTAGAAATAGCGATTCTAACATGACCAATAGTAGTACCGTCAGACTCTAAGTAAGGGACTGTAAAACCAACTAGGCCACCTGTGCCAGTTGGAGGGTTTGGAACGGCACCAGCGAGCGTAATGAATGCTTCATTAAAATCAATGCTTATCTGCCCTCTAAGATGTACAACACCGAATTGATCTACTCGGTATTGTGGCGTCATTCCTAGCCTAACCGAGTACTGAGCGTTCATTGGAATAGCTGTCCAGGCTCCCTGAGCTTTATTTGCTTTTAGAGCTATTTGAGCCAGTACATTGGCCGCAAAATCTTCATCATCTCCGAGTGCTGCTTGCAATTCAGCTAACGTATCAAATTGCGCTCCAGCACCGCCCAAAATTTCATTCTTTAGATTGGCCAGCTTTGTATCGAGTTCTATCAGTTCGGACAGTTTTGATTTAGCACTCACTACATCAAGATAATCAGATATCCCCGACCCTGTAGCAGCAAACTGAATAACGGCTTTCCTTTCAAAATGAGTTTGTCTATCCTCAAAATCACTGAATTTCGAAGGCTGGCCAATTGCAGTTTGGACTATAGATAACACGGGGACATTACCACCGTCATTGCCATTAATTCCATCACACAAATACACTTCACCATCGTAAAAAATAGCCCCTGGAGATATTTCATAATCAGGCGCACCCGACACTTGCTCAAGACCATGCAAAACAGTTACCTGACCAGGTACAATGCCAATTGACTGAACGATAGCTGAGGCGACTTCTTTTAGCGCGTCATGGTGAAGGATGTGGCTCTCAGCACTAAACTCTTGCTGTAAGTCTGTTCTAGGTCTGGTTAGCGTTTTCATATTATCTCAATTTTAAAAGTGGTACCAGCCAGCTTGTATCGGCTGACGGTTGCTGACATCTCATCGATATCAAATACTAATGTGCCAGGTACATTGACAATGAAGTCAACTTGATCAAGATCGGCACTGCCCGAATCACCAAGCAATGGGTTAAAAGCATTTCCATTAGAACCTAACAATGGGTTAAAAGCATTTCCAGTTTCAGCCAGCAAGTAAGGTGCTCCTGAGGTGTCCTGGAGTTCGATGGTAATACCACCGCCAAACCTACTAATCAATAGGTTCCTGAGGCTGATGGTTCGACCTGTGTATTTTGCCTCTTCTTGTTTCTCATTAACAAAAGCAACGAGGGCAATATTCAGGTCTCGCAAAGGCTTTAACAAGACCTTTAGCCATGCCTGCATAACAGGCTTTCTAAGCTCAACTGGCAGTAGCTCTTTTACTTTCTTCTCTATGTCGAATGAGTAATTCATTGAGCACTGTATTGTATGGTGTTTGCCAAAGAGAATGCTGGGTCAATCTCGTAGTACCCACTTACTGGGTTATAGATTCTATCAACTTCTGTAAAATCACCAGCATCAGCTCTCGCCTCTATTCCTTCATTGGTTACATTAACCACTCCAGTGACATTCCGTACAGCGATTAATAAGTCAAGTACCAGGAAACTACCATCAAAATTTAACTCTTCATTTAGATTCCCAATGAAGGCATTGACTGCCGATTCTACGTTGGCCTGAATAGTTGCCTTTGGGTGGATGGCATTGTAGTAAACTGTAAGTGGAGTTTTCAATTTATCACTTGGCGCAGAAACAGCCACATATCGCTTTTCAGCAAATTGTATTTCATTAAGGTAGCCCTGAAATGATGTAAGCTCCTCATTGGATAGCTCTTCAGGGTTTCCGTTCAGCTCACCTGCTACTTTTACCTGAGTACCACCTATGGTTGAAGTGATGGCCACTCGTTTGATGATTTGCTTTTCTTCATCTACTTCAGCATAACCATAGGTGCCATCCAGATTAAACTGGAGTAAATCTCCGAACTGAAACTTCTTAGACTCAGCAGCCAAGGATTTACCATTTGACGGTATAACCTCCAGCTTTGCTTCAATCTCGGCTTTGAAAACATCCCAGAGGGTTTCTGTGATTGTTTGAATGACAGCTGCAATAAAAGCCTTGAGTCTCCATACAGAAGTACTGGAGTTATTTGTTAGACCATCAAGCTCAGGTGTTGCATCTTTTTCAGCGATGATGGCATTCAAGTTTTCGTTTACAGTATTTGCCATTAGAGTGTCGAGTTTAGAGCTTCATAGATATTCTGAATAGTCCATTCAGATTTACAAGGAAAAACATGAGACTGACCACCTCTTAAGGTGATTGTAACCTCATCGCTCTCCCAGTTGAATGAGGTGTCAATGATATCCCATTTAGTAGAGATCAAGAACTTATCATAGTCAACTCTTGAATTAAATATATTACTGAAATCACCCTTCTGAAGGTGTGATTCAAAAGCGTATATACTCATGTAGCTTACTCCATCAACAATCACCTCTTGAAAGCAATCTTTGATAAGCTCGTCATAGTTGCTGGCATTGAAATCAGTCGTTTCGATTACTGCGTACTTAGCTATACCCATTTGACTAGTGAGTTTTGATTTACAAAGTCTACTTGTTCCTGGAGTGTCCCAGCAGGAAGCCCCGATGTTATTCTACCATGCACATTGTTGCCACTTTCATCGATGAACCCTACATCGGTACCATCAATAATATTTGCTTCATTGAAATTGCATTCAGCAATTAATCCCGTTTTTGAGATTGGTTCGTTACCATTGCCATTATTGAAAAGGTGCTTAAGCTCGGCCACGCTCAACTGTCTATTGAATATGAGCACGCGATTGATCAAAGTGTTAGTAGAGTAACTTGATATGGTCGGGTTGTTATTAAAGATTACCTTCCTTATATCATTGGAACTGCTCACCACTGAACCTGCGACAACATTTCCCTCATCAGGAATATTAGCTAACATCTTATACCTCAGGTTATCTCCTTTGCGTGAGAGAAAAAATGATTCAATAGTATTGAATGTTTGGAGCATAAAATCTCTAGCCAAGAAATTACTTGTGTCATCGAATCCTGGCGCACCCAGCATACAGCGTTGAGCAAAACTTCCAAGGCCACTTGGTACTCTTGTTACAAAAACCATTGAGCCAATGCTATCCTCAAGTCTTATTTGAGCTGCAAGGCTATTCCCCATGTTGATATCATTCGATACCGTTGCCTGATCGATGTACTTGAATTGCATTGCAAAAACTGTGTACTCAGGAAGGTCATTAGGTAAGTCGAATTCAAGCTTTAAGTCTCGAACAAACCCTTTGCCATAGAGGTAATTCTGTTTGATCACCTTGCCAGCCGACTCAATAGGCTTACCATTAGCTGATATTATCTTAGTCATTGTATCCTGGCAATTTTATTGTTAATCATTACTTCATAGATATGCTCGTTTACCGTATCGGCATATTTTCTGCCGATCTCAGCACGATCATTAGCAGCTAGAACACTCTGATCATACCATCCATTGGTATCAAAGTCGTGTGCATCGATAGCGGCAACCAGTGTGGGCTTTTCTGAATTGTTGAAATACAGAGGTATGGTTTCTGGTGTATATTGCATTCTCTTCCAAGTGAATGCAGTACCAACTTGATCAATACATGTGTACTGATAACCCTCGTCATTAGCGTCAAAGAACTTTTCTCCTACATAGCAATTAATAGTGTTAATGACTTTAAAGTTGTTAGCCCAGCCAGCAGCGTTCTCCAGCTGTGCAATAATATCGGTGTGGCGTTGTGAATAACTAGCCACCAATATGTCAGAGTTAAACCTAATCTTCCACGTTGCTGATGCATTATCAGAGGAAATACAGTCATACTTCTCTCTGTCAGATACCAAGGTTTGACCCATCTGGCCGAGTGCTCCTCCCGTATTATCACCATTCAGGGTTCTTTCAAAATCAACCCACGCATTGGCTGGAGACAGCTGAGCCAGCAAACCATTGGCAGCGTACCTATCCACTAATAAGATAGCATCACCTACCTCAGGTTCATCTGAAACATTCTTTGTCACTGTTAAAATTTTCTGCTCGCCTTGCTGAATGTCAGTAACATCAATGTCTTGAACACCCAGTTTTTGATCAAACACAGCTTGTTGCGGAGTACTGACAGGCTTATCCTCGTCAGATGTATTGTCAACATCGCCCAGTCCTACCGAAGCCTTACTAAGGTTATCGACAGTATTGATTGCTGTATTGATTTTATTTCGTGCGGAGTTAGCCGCTTCACCATCTGCTATCTGTGGCATAATTTCTAAGGGTTATCAGTCCAAAATTCATCGTCTCTCCAAAAGCCTTGATCGTTCCAGGTACCATTCGCTAGTAACCAATCAGAATCAACCTCCTGAGTTTGTACATACTCTCCAGTGTTTACTCTAATACTTCGGTTTCTGAAGTGCCTGATCACCGCTGGGTTAACAGGAGTGTCTCTGATCAGTAGCACCTGGCCTGCCTCCAGCTCTGAATCTAGTCCAGTTAAATCAAGGTTATCGGTGATCAGATCAAACACAGACATCACATCACCATATTGTTCAATGGCGATGTCTGATAATGTCTGACCTTCTGTTACGATATACCGTTTCATCTAAGCTCTACTTTCACTTTTCCCTCAGCATCGAGAAATACACTTTTTAAAGGCACACCATTCGCACGGAGCTGCCTTTGAATTTCATTTAATAGCCCTGCTTTCTCTGGATCAGGACTCTTTACATAGTTGTCTGCCATTACTCCGACAGTAGGGTATTGCTTCCACTCTCCAGGCGCGCTTTGAATGATCATCTTTACATCCTGGTAAGATGAGTCACCTATCACGAAATCACCGTTCTGAATCAATAGATCACCATTCTCATCAAGTAATAAATCCTGTGCCATCAGTGCTTAACCTTTTCATTTTCTATCTCTGAATAGTTGCCCAGGCTTTTACCGTTAATCGCTTCCTTTAGCGCAACTTGTAAATTACTAGCTGCGCCATTGCCTGGTTCAAGTACTGGAGCACCATTAATCACATCTAAAAGTGATCCGATTAACTCGTTACTTCTCTCCAGCTCTTGGCGCAGGGTAGGCGTGATCACCAGACCCCCCATCTCTCCACCATTGAAGACATGTCCATTTGAGTCATGCTTAACCGTCATTTCACCAATGCGCACCTCCAGGCTTTCAATCTCACTGATTGCCACTATGTACACGTCTTTCGGATCGTTATTTATTACACTGGCCAGCACTATACTGTCCACCTTTGGAAACATAATCGCATAGCTCTCCTGGCTATCCACCACAGCGTTCAGCCTGGCATCAAATAAAGTCGGAGCCTCATCTGTAGGAGCAAGCTCACAGGTTAAACTATCCTTATCGACTGAAACCACTTTAGCCTCAAAAGTCTGAACGGGAAGGTTCGACTTTAAAAGCCTGAATAATAGCTGCCTTAGTTCTTGATGCTTACTCATGATTCAAATAGCTCCAGTTCGAGCGGTTCAATTTCCCTTGCAGTAATAATGAATGGTTGAGTATCTCTGAAACCTTCTAACGCTGGTAATGAAATGCTCTTGATGTAGAGCGAATTAATACCATGATGCAAGAAGAGCTTTGAAGAAACCACGTCCAGATATGTGTCTTCCCTAAACACCGACAGCAGCTCTTCCAGCTGTGCATCTGGGAAGTAGCCTTGGCTATTCCATAACACGCCACGAAACCGAATATCAGCTTCTTTGGCACCTGCCATCTCAACAACTGAAGCACCGCCAAACACAGCGGTCTCATTGAGTTTCTTCATGTAGACAACATCTACCAGAGGATCATGTGGAAATGTGTATTCGATAACAGGATCATCTGACACAGGTACTGTCCTCACTTGAATAGTATCAAATACTTTACCATCTAAAAGCGCGCCAGGTAGCACCTCAGAACTAGAATAGTCTGGGTCATAATTCAAAGCGCTTTCGGATTGAGGGATATAAATCCCTGGTCGTCCGAAAGCGGCTTCAAATCTGGCAGATACTTCAATGGTAAATTGCGCCATTAGTCCTTCTTGTATGTAATGCCTGGTATTTGATTATTCAACATGAGCCAATTAAGCTGCTGGACGTTGAGCGACCAGTCTTCTTCAGAGAGTCGTTCGGGGTCTACTTTAAAGTGCAGCTTAATCAGCGCATTATATTGATCTATTTCTGTGAGCTGACCTGTGAGCGCGAGAGCTTTTTTACCCTTCCCTGTCCTCCAACCAGTAACTCACTGAGTGAGTCCATAAAGCTCATCAAATACTTACGCTCTGTTTTGATGCGATCATCACCCTCAAGCCATATCGTATTAAGCAACTGTCTGGCTGCATCGAGGGGAACCCTATCCGCCTTCCTCAAGTACTCATTCAATAGCCCTGGCTGTGGATGTTTAACCGTTGCCCTGATGTACTCCTCATAGGTTTCATCTACTGGTACCTCAACGATATGTAAAATCTGATCACCATGCTTTTTATTAGTAGTTGATCGCTCTACAATTCTACCCTGTCCACCGACTAGTACCTCGGTAAGCTGTCCCATAAAGGCCATCCTATATTCAAGACTGTCTTTAATCCTGGTATCACCTCCAAGCCATATAGTATTAATAAGGACTTTGCCTGCACCAATAGGGTCACGATCTGACTTCCTGAGGTAGTTATTCAATACACCATCTGCTGGCTCTCGAATGTATCCCTCCAAGTAGTTCTCGTAACTGCCATCTTCAGGTACCTCAAAAGAGTGAACCTTATTTTCACCGAACTGATCCATCCAGGCATCGATGTGCTCCTGGGTAACTGTGGTAATGGCCACCGTACTGTTAGTTGATTTTTCCATGTCAAAAGTATTTGCTGATAAAAGCCCTGCACACATTACCATGAGTGCCAGGCAGAATAAAATTTTGTTTTTCATAATGATTCTTAAGCTGGTTGATTGAATAAAATATCTGATGCAATACCAGGACACTCCTGGTCTATTTCCATGTCGCCCTCTTGTGCGCCACGTCCCCATCGAGTCCACTCGAAGTCTATAATGATATCCACTACAGTTGATTCTCCGTTGTCAAAGACAATAGGAATGTCAAATGCAGCGAGGTCTGTAGGGTCTACGTTATTCCCAAAGCGAGCCTGAATAGCAGCTTCAAGTTGAACACACTCCTCCATACCTAACACCATTCTGATATTGTCGTAAGTCTTACGACCTCGACCTCTACGATTAGGCTTGTTTCCACGCCCACCTGAGTTTCGTTTCTCATGATTTACCTCGTAAGATATCTCGGTGATAAACAATGGGATATTACCGAGGATTACCACGTCAATATCCTTCCATCCGTATGCAGTTTTTATAGCCATAATTATAGATTTCTTACTAGTCCAACTTTTACTTTGATAGATTGCGCACTCCCGAAAGGCACACATTTAACCGCCATTTCTAGCGTTTCACTTGGAGGTAGTAGATTCGAATTCTTGTCTACAATGACCTCACGTCCTGACAGCTCTCCAGTCATGTCCTGGTCAATCTGCCTTTCACCTCTTGTCTTGAAGTCAACCACTACAGCGAGAGGTAGCTTTCCAGTACTAGGATCAACAGGCTGAGGAGATTTAACACGCCCAATCAACGCTCCGAACACGCTTAGAACAGCTTTGTCCATTGTTCGTCCAAAGCGCACATAAGCTTCGTTCATGTTGCCTTCGACATCCACCTCAATTGGTGTGCATGAATGGTCATTGTTCCACCTGAAACCGTCCACTCTTGGGTACTTCTGAGTGAATATGTATCCTTTCTGATCCAACAGCTCCCAATCGTCCTGAGCTGCCAGCACATCAGTATGATTACTGAATCCTGCTTTCAACCAGCGACCAGCTCCAGCATCTGTTAAATTGAAATTCTCAACCCATCCAGTGTTCACATGAACATCGGCTGAGGCCATAGTCCCTAGCTTGGTACCGACAGCAGCATATGTATTAAACAATGCTACTTTTTCGGCATAGTCCCAGTCCTGTGCTGTAACCACATGGACATTCGGAGCCTTCACATCTTGGATTGCTCTTAGGTCACCAGCAGCGGCAGCGTTAGGAGTATGAGACCTACCTTCAAGAATGATTCTTGTAGGGTACATTTTGGCAAAAGCCCAATCAACTAAAGCCTGAGCTTTAGGGATAGCATTCCAAACATCCGTGTCCATTCCGTCCAACAATACTGGCACATAATCCCCATCGGGGTTGAGTGCCACACTGACCTGAAAGCACTTGCCTTCAGTATCATTGATGAACTTCTTACCTATTGCACCAGCAGGGTCAACCATGTCCTCCAGGCTAGTGCCCTGAGCGGTTCCCATAATATACAATGAGACATTACTATCTAGTCCTACCTCATGATAGAACTCCGAAATGTGGTGATGCAAAACGACTTCATTGGCGATGTCGTAAGCAGCATCGATACCGAGGGTTTCCTCTGCATCAGCAATGCTGTTGACAACATAGACCGTATTCAAGTCGAACTTACCAGCAACGGCAATCGCATTGGCAATCAAACCAGAGACCCGTAGGTCTCCGATCACTGCCACCACACTTGGGGTCTCTTTCGTTATGATAACTCCCTTTGTAGACATTATTTATCTCCTTCAGGGTTACCACTTGACTTCTGGAGGTATTCAGCTACCTTTTTAAGTAGGTCTGCCTCCTTGTCTTTGGAAGTGTAAGGCACTTCTTCGCGCTTCATCCAGGCTTTGGTTTCGGCTACCTTCCAGTCCTTAGTAGGAGTTCCTTCAGGAATCACCACTTCAGGCTTTGAAGCCTTCGCCTTTTTACCTTCCACATAGTCCTCACGGCTGTGGGTCTCAAGGTCGTTCTCATTCCCAAATACAGCAGCCAAGGCGTTATCCTTTTCCTTGAAATACCTGTTCGACCCGATGATCTGATAGACCTCTTTTTGCTTTGGGTTACGGTCGAAAATCATTTTTACTCTCTGATCCATCTTAATAGTTTTGGAGTTGATCAATAGTTACATCTCCTGATCCTTCTAGGAATTGCCATACTAGGATCAGAAATACAATCAAGCGAATGACCTGATTGACTAACTTCACATAGTCCACCTGACCTTCGCCACCGTCCTTGGAAGTAATATTCTCTACAATGTCACCGACAATCGGGACTTTCTTGACACCAGATTTTAGGACAAATCCCAAGACTTTACCGATGCCAGTTTCTTTAAATGGTTTCTTGCTTTCCATAATCTTATACCTCTTCATAATGTGGTAAGTCTTTCAGCGAATGATCATAAACCAGTTCGCCATCAGAGTCCCAATTGGCACCCCATCTGATCTTACAGGTGATCTCACCTTTCGCTCTTAGCTCCTGATAGCACCTCATAATGTGTCCTCCCAAATACGCTAGGTGTATGTCATCATACATTAGTTCTTTCTTTCCTGGTACCCATGCGAATATGTCCACAGCTCTGGCCTTAGGATAGTCCTTGCTGGTGACATGTTTTGCCTTCTTTAGTTGTGAAGGAATACGAGGATCGATGCGGCTCAATCCAGCCAAGAAATACTCCAGTTGCTGGTCTTCTGTACGCTCACCTTGACCGATACCAAAGTCAATCATGGAAGTACTTATGGCGTAATGCATAAGCTTCTGAATGTCTGCGGTGCAAGTCTCTAAACGTTGCCTGGATGTCTTACCAAATCGGTACATGTCTACTTCTTTAAGAACTCTAGTATTTGCGTAAATTTTTCGTTTTGGCTTTCTAGTAGCTGCCGATGCTTTATGTCAAATTCTGCTCTGAGTTGAAGCATCTCATTTTCATGCTCTTTTCTCATAATTTCTTTTTCCCTGAGGTAGTCCGCCAGTGTGAACCTGTCCTCTGTTTGCTTCTTAAGTGATGCTATTTCTATCATCACCTTTTGATGATTAGCATCTTGCTTTTCTTTCAGACTAGCCATCTCCGTCTGAATAGCACTCATGCTAATCAATTGACTGACCTCTGAGTCACTTTTGGTTTTTGCCATCTGTTTGATGGCTGGAGAGTTCCATTGAGCGGCTACGTACAGAACTACAGCTAATGCTCCAATTAGGACTGCGAGGTTCTTACCTGTTATTTGTATGCTATTGTTATCGCTCATGGGTTCTAAAAATTACAAACCAGCTTCGGGCGCAAACGGTCAGGTTATCTAGCCGTCCACTGGTTTGTCTTTCAACTATGGGTGTTTGATTTTACTTATGCGCCTACTGCCTCAACAATTGACACTATACCTCTCTTGTCTTTTCGGTATTTATCACCACCTGCAAGGCAGTTAGCCGACATGATGGTACCTTGAGCTTCAGCATCATCAGCATCGATAAATACTTTAGCTGAACCTTTAGCTCTAGTCACAAAGTCCTTGTTCCACATAGTGATACCAAGGTTACTAGCAGCTCCACCAGCGAAGGTTACCCCTTCGGTTGAACCATCGTCCTCAGGCACCAACTCTTGAACCGCTGGAGTTCCAGCGTTATCATAGTGCACACCTAAAGAAGTAGCCCATACCTCCATGCCTAAGATGCTCCCGATCTTGCCAGTAGGTACTGCCTTATCGTTCACATAATCATTCTGGATGAATTCATTGATCTTAAGCATATCCACATACATGGTAGCAGGTATCAATAAACTGTCTGGCATAATATCCCACAACAGGAATCTTTGATAGGCTTCCAAGAAATCAGCATAAGTCACAGACTTACGTGTTCCTGTAGCAGCCTTACCAGCAGCGGCACGGTTTGCTCCAGTAGTTCTGAAAATGGCATCAGCGTCAGAAGCAGCCCACTGGCTCTTCAAGAAATGACCTATGTCTTCATTGATCCCTCTCTGATGTTCATCAAGGGCGTTAGCTCTCATTGCAGGATTAGAAAGAGATTCTTCAGTGAAGACTAACAACTCAGGATCAGAGGAGAACTCGTGAATGTTATAATTGCCTGCGACTAGTGTTCTTCTAGTAGCATCAATCTTAGTTGACTGCTTGTTACGTCTTACCTTGGGTTTTCCACCCACATTGGAGCGTTCAACCGTTTTACCATTCACGTATTGACTATCGTCACGTGACCTGGCCATCCAGGAATCATCTGGGAAAATACTTGCTACTAAGTCCTTTGCATAAAGAATCTTAGCAGTTGCTATTTGGGTTTGTATATCCATTTTTACCGATTAATAGTCTTCAACTAATTTTGCGAAAGCCTCTGGATCATCATCGGCTAATGCGATCAATCCCTTAGGGTCTTCTTTCTCCCACTTGGCGTAGTCCCAAGTCTCACGTCCTGGGTTGTCTCCACCTTTATTTGGCTTCTTTTTCAAGCCACCTTCAAGAGCATTCGGATCAACCGAGTCCTCCAACATGTCATCCAGCAAAGCGACAACCTCAGAATGGTTGTTGTCTTTAGCCAGGTTACGATAGTGACCTTTCTGTTTTTCAGTGATCACACCTTTACCAACAGCCTCTGTAAGCTTCGCTTCAAAGTCTGTCTCTCCCTGTGCATCTACTTGCGCCTGGAGAGCGTCAGCCGTATCGGCTTTCTTCTTGATTTTCTTCAGCTCGGCTTTCACCAGTGCTAAAAAGTCATCGTCCTCCATCGAAGCATTTAGACTGTCCCCAAATGTGATCCCCACACCTGCGAACATTAAAAGCAATTGTTCTTTCTTCATTTTTGATTTATTAGATGATGGAGGATTACCACCTCCGTTAATCCCTTGATCGTAGTGAGCTACCATTTCCTCATGTGAGGCGGTAGCTGGTGCAGACTCTATAGGAGAGCTGCTGTCGTAAATTTCATGAATGAGGCCAGCTTCTAAAGCTTCCTCTGCTGTGAACCAAGTGTCCTTACCTTCAGCCAGCCAGTTGGTCTTAACCCATTCAGCATCGCGCTCTGGATGCTTGTCTTTAATGGCTTGGGCATAGATATCGGCCAGCGTATTGTTCCACTTCTTGAGCTGGACACCCATACTGATTATCTGATTAGCAGAGCCGCTGGCTTTGCCTTTCCCTTGGTGAAGCATTAGCCTGGCATGTCTGGCCATTCTTCTTTTCTTACCTGCCATTAATATGGCACTGCCCATGCTGGCCGCTATACCTTCGACATCGATGTTTATTTCAGATTCGCTTCGCTTGGCTCGGTTGTACATCTGAATTCCCTCAGAGATACTTCCGCCTCCAGAGTGGAGCTTCATATTGATAACCGAGTGCTTTGCTTCCAATGAAGTAAGCTCAGTAGAGAATGAGACAGCACTGATGTCATCCCATTTACCAATGTCACCAATGAGCTGCCACGTTGCGGCACCTGAGGTCTTAGCGATTATCGTCCACCAATTTTCCATACTAGTTTCTCATAAGTCTTTGGTTTTCTCCCATATCAGTAGCCCCAAAGAAACGGTCACTAATGCGACTAAGAAAGAGTGAATTCCCATGATGGCGCGAGATACGCCATGATGGCGCGAACCACGCCATCATGCGGAATTGGTACCTGAATCTGATTAAATGATGGCTGTTATTTGTGGCATGGCATTATCATCAGAGAGCAAAGCAAGGTGGGCAGAGGAGTTATATGTTAACTCTGACCTCAACCAAAACGAAATCTGCGAGATCGTTGAAATCTCAGATAAGACCCTTCGCGACTGGAGGGATAAGTATGGATGGGAGGAAATCAAGAAAGCTGGCAGTATCACCACGCCAAAGATCATTGCTAAGATCAATCAAATCCTCTTTGATGAAATGGAAAAGGTCAATCCTGATGCTGATCAGATTGTCAAGTATTCAAAGTCAATTGAATACCTAAAGAATAAGGAGCTAGTGATATCAGACTATGTCAAGATGTTCCGAAAGTTTACCGAGTGGCTCTTTGTGAGAAATGCAGAGTCAGCCAAGATACTTAATGTCCACATGAAGGACTTTGTCAACTACATAATACACGGGCGTGATTAAAGGCATTACCAATAAAGAGTATGATGAATGGTTGAAGTACTGCGATTATGTACAGGCTTCAACATCTCACAAGCTACATGAAAGTAAGCACGAGAGAGAGGCACGTGTCGCGCATCTACTCGCCCCTGGTAACTATGGTGAATTGTTCTACTACTACTTTCCTCATTGGTGTGACGATGGACAGTCCAAGTGTAGTAAGTACCAAGTCAAGAATGCCAATACGCTACTGACCAATCAAAAGATAACACTCCTTCAGCTGCACCATCGAGGCAGTGCTAAGTCCACGCACGCTAACATGGGATATCCATTTTATCTGATGGTTCAGAATGAGCTGAACTATGGACTAGTAATGGGATACAATGAACCGAAAGCTGCCAGGCTTTTGAAAGACCTACAAGGTGAACTGATGAGAAACCAAAAGATCATCAATGACTTTGGTGAACAGTTCAGTAGAGGCGATTGGGCAAAAGGTAGATTCTCCACGGTCAATGGCCAAGCGTTTGAATCCCTGTCCTACATTCAAGACCCAGCAGGGTTAAGGAATGGAAGTCACAGGGTTGATTATGCCAATGTCGATGATGTTGAAAACCTAAAGAAGGCACGTAACCAAGTGCTCATGAAGGAGGCTACAAAGAATGTGACCAGTAACCTCAGGGCAGCTATGAGTAAAGACACCAGGCGAATGGTGATCTCCAACAACTACAAGATCAAAAACGGATTGATTGATCATGTGATTGCTAAGATTGGTAAGAAGAAAAGGACTCGAATTTCACTTGTTAACGCTGTCGATAAAAACGGAAACCCTACATGGCCAGAACGCTACACTAAGCAGTACTGGAAGGAGATGAAGGAGGAAGAAGTCGACTGGTGGGAATGGGAACAAGAGTACATGAATAACCCTGTCGAAGAGGGTCATCTATTCTTAGACGAACACATGCAGTACATTGATCCGCTGCCCTATGATCAATATAATGAACTGATAGTCTATGGTGATCTTTCATACACCGATACAGGTGACCTGAAGTCACTGCATTTGATTGGCAGGACTGGTAAGAACTTCCATATCCTAGAAGCCCACAACAGAAGGTGCAGCAACACCGAAGCTGCCAAGTGGCTTTATGACCTGTACGAAGAGAAGCTTCAGGGTCTCAATGTCACCTACATGATTGAAGCCAACTTCATTCAGGAGATGTTCTTGAATGACTTTGATCAGGAGGGTGAGATTCGAGGTTACTACTTGAACATCCTACCAGACAAGCGATCAAAGGGCAACAAGTTTGATCGGATTGAAAATAACCTGAGGCCGTATTTCATGAGGCTTCGAGTTTTTCTGAATGCCAAGCAAAAGAAGTCACCCGACTTTGTGACACTGGTAGACTGTCTACTCGCATTTGAAAAAGGTAGCGGTGCTCCAGATGATCCACCAGATTCTTTGGAAGGTGGGTTTTATGAACTCGCAAGAAGGGCGGTCAATAATATTGACCGAATCAGATTAATTAAAACCAATAACAACTTTATAGACTAGTAAAATGACAGCATTTGTTTTTGATAGCGACTACGAAGATATCATCGGCTCAGAAGAGCTGGAAGTGATCACTGATGGAGATATGGACAACCTAAGGAATGCCGAAAGGAAAGCGATATCAAAGATCAAAAAGTACCTACTACGAAAGTATGACGTGGACAGCCTGTTCACTGCTATCAACGAGGTCGATGCTGGTGATGAAGTAAACGACACCAGGGACATTACCCTTGTGGAGTACACCATCTACTTCACCCTGTATACGCTGTTTACCAAAATAGCAAAGCGCAACGTGCCTGAGGATAGGTATGAGCAATACAAAGAGGCGCGAGATTTCTTCAAAGATGTACAGCAGGATATGATCACTCCTGGATGGCCTTTGAAGATAGATGAAACCACTGGAGAAGCTAGTTCTCCAGGTATTAGAATGAGTAGTGGCGACCCTCTTTCCCATTACTACTAAATTTTACACGACAACACGGTTAAACAACGGTTAAAATGAACGCAATAGATAGACTAGTGGCAAAATACGTTGACAGTAGAGAGTCGCTTAAAACGCATTTCTCGAAGTCAGACCAGATGAAGGCTTTTATCAAGCTTCAGCGACAGACAAAATACTTGTCAAGGGTTGAGGTTAAGACCTGGAGAGAAGCGCATCAATGGGCAATAGACCTAGAGAACCCACATCGGGATTACCTGATGGATGTCTTTGATGATTCGATGCTCGACCCACACCTGAGAACCGTTGTGCAGTCACGCATATTGAACGTTGTCAACACACCGACAGAAATCTATGACATCGATACAGGTGAAGCTGATACTGATGCCGAAAACCTAATGGACAGGAAATGGTTCTATGACCTTGTCAAGCTCATTGTCGAATCCATCCTGTACGGCTATACTCCAATACGCTGGGTATTCGGAGAAGGCAAAGACCTAGCATGGGAAGTAAAGGCGGTTAAATGCTTCCACCGTGATCACGTTATACCAGAATGGAATGCCATCAGGAAAGACCTTAATACTAACGAGCTAGTCTATCTGCATGAGCCACCGTACAACAGGTTCTATATGATCATCGATAGTGGAGAGCTTGGCTTATTGCATAACTGTTCCAGGTACACCATTTTCAAAAAGTATGCAATCAACCACTGGAGCAGGTACCAGGATATCTTTGGTATTCCACCTAGAAC
Source organism: uncultured Roseivirgaceae bacterium (assembly GCA_964352205.1). Taxonomy (GTDB): domain Bacteria; phylum Bacteroidota; class Bacteroidia; order Cytophagales; family Cyclobacteriaceae; genus Roseivirga. The sequence goes on along the minus strand of CAYGQO010000006.1, from coordinate 18,241 downwards.
AGCCAAGACCAGCAGTAGAGATGAAGCTGTATGGGATAAGCTTGAACAACAGTTAAAGAACATGGGGCATTCAATGAGTGCTGTTTTACCTGAGGGGACTGACTTTCAAGTTCATTCTGACAGCACGGCTGATCCATACAACGTATTCCTTCAAGCAGCAAAGTTTGCTGATGAGCAAAACTCAAAGATCATTCTAGGCCAGACTATGACCACCGATAACGGATCGTCCAAGTCACAGTCAGAAGTGCATGAGCGTAAAGAAGACAACTTCACCAAGGCAGATATGAGATTGGTAGAGCATGTGATCAATGATAGAATTATGCCTTTCCTTATCAATTGGGGTTATCCATTGGAGGGTAAGGCATTCAGGTTTGACAGATCATCAAAGCTTCCTATCGCTAAGAATCAGCTAGAAATTGACACGTGGATATCCCAGAACTTTGATATCGAAGAGGAGTATGTGACCGAAACATACGGTACTCCAATCATAGGAAGGAAGGAAGTACAGCCTTTCCCTGGACAAAGCCCAGTAGGCACGGGAAAGTAAAAACCTCCGATCAGTTAAAGGCTATTGATACGGAGGCCATAACAGCCCAGCTTGAAGAACTTTATGCCAGCCATGACCATCATCATGAGCCAGTGGCGAGCATTGACAAGGTGCAATCTAAGGAGGTCAGAGAGTCGTTTGATCAGTTGGCAGAGGACTATTACAAAAATAGATCTATCTCCTCAGCCTTTGCTAGTCTTGTGACTGCAACAGGTAACGTCCTATTTAATGGACTGACCAGGAACTTCAGTGGTTACAATCAGCCTGATCATGCAGCCATTGCTTTCATCAGGTCGAACGTGTTTGCCTTCTCTGGAGCAAAGTCCCTGGTACAGATGAAACAGCTCTCTAATTTGGTCACAATAAAAAATGGGATCCAAAATTTCGCAGAGTACAAAAAAGAAGCTTTGAAGATTCATGAGCGGTATAATGTCCGATACTTAGAGGCTGAGTATAACACCGTAGTGGCGACAGGTCAAATGACTAGAAGGTACTGGGAAGTGTTGGACGATGCCGAGGTATTTCCTCTCCTCAGGTGGGATGCTGTCAATGATGACCGAACACGTCCTGATCATGCACGACTCGATAAAGTAACGCTACCAGCAAACGATTCTTTCTGGACTAGGTACTGGCCACCAATTGATCACAATTGCCGATGTGATGTTCAGCAAGTCAGAACTGGCAGAGTCACGCCAAAGGCTAATGCGATCCAAATGGCAAAAGGAGCTGTGAAAAGGAAAAGCCCATTCTTTGGCAATGCTGCTGTAGACGGTTTAGCGATTAAGAAGGATCACAGTTACTTCACCAGGAAAGACTACTCATCCCTGAAGGCCGTCAAAGACTACGGCCTGAAGCCAGCAAGTACTATCTACAGCAAAGGCACGTTACCAGCACCTAACCGATCTTTAACCAACAAAGATCAATGGAATGGGCAATGGGCAAAGTGGTATAAAGACAACGGTGGAACTGAGGGTAAGTTCACAGTAAAGGACGTACTGGACAGACCTATCACATTTGATGCACAAGCCCGTGATCACATCAAGAGACACCACCTGGGAGCAGACATTATGGACGTACTACAAAACCCTGATGAAGTGTACTCATCAGACCACCAAGGCAAAAGGCGCGGTAGTAAGCTAGGCTATAAGTATGTCAAGTTCTTCAAGGATACACCCGTAACAGTTATAGTTGAGCCTGATGGAAAAGCAATGAGGCTTGTTACTGTGATCGATGTGCCAGTGGATCAAATAGACGGGAAACGAAAAGGAATATTACACCATGTGGATAGGCCATAAAAAAACCGTACAAGAGAAAGCTATCTGTTCGCTAGTGAGGCGACTGCTGGAATCCTGTACGATTATTCAAATATACGAGAATACTAATTAAGAGGTTATGAGAGGTTTAAGAATAGGCATACTGTATGAACTCAAAGACAAGCTGTCAGGCGGACTGAACAGGATTAAAGAGCGTATGGGGCAAATGAATGAATTGCAACAACGGGCTAAGCTCAAATCAAAGGAGTACTTTGATTCGTTCACTAAAGGTGCCAAAGAATCACTTCCTGCACTTGACAACTTCAAGCTCAAGAACATGGAGATATTCGATGCAATCCAAGACCAGGTACCATTCCTGGGCAGGCTGGGAGGACTGCTCTCCAATCCGTACGTGCTGGCCATAGGTGCCGCTGTAGGACTTGCAACCGCGACTGTCAAGCTAGGCCAAGAGATGTTCCGTGTAAGCGAACAGATTGAAATGAACCAGAGAGCTGTATCAAGCACCTTCCAGATCACTGGGAGAGAGCTGGACGATACCACAGCTCGCGTCATGGCCATCACCTCAGTACTGAAGACTGAAATCAAGGATTTGACAGGAGCTGCTAACGCGATGCATCGTGAGTACGCTGATGCTGGTGTGGGTATATCGGACTCTTTGAACCATATCAAGCTTGGTCTATTGGCAACCAATGGCCAGCTAGACCTTCAGGAGATAAAAGAGTATGCCAGTCAAATGAAGGCCGCTAACGTCAGTGCTGAAGGGCTTGTGGCAATCGCAGTAAAAGGCCGCAAAGAAGGTGTCTTCTCAGATAAAGCTTTGGATGCTGTGAAGGAATTCAATCTGCGAGTCAAGGAAATGACACCAGCAGCAGCCCAGGCTTTACAGGGTATTGGATTAAGCGGAGAGGTCATTCTCAAACAGCTCGATTCAGGAAGTAAAGGTGTGCTGGACGTATTACGAGATGTGTCTGGAGCAATGAGGAACGCCAATACGCAAGCCAGACAAACTGCAATAGCTGATCTTTTTGGTGGAGCTGGTGAAGATGCAGGGCAACGCTTTTTGTTAAGCCTTGCGACTGCGAACCTGAACCTAAAGGAAATGATTGATCTATCTGATCCGCTTATTGCCAGACAGGTGAAACGACTTGCCCTGGAGGAAAAGATAGCCAAAGCACAAGGCGATTCTGCTGGCTACTTTAATGACCTAAGGCATAGTTACGAAGACTTTGTGGGTGGTATTAAATTAGGTTTGTTCGATACGATGAGTAAGCTCTTCGGATCAGATCAGAGACAGCTCAGGCTATTTGATGAGCAGTCCAATATGGTTAAGAATTTGACCAATAACCTGAACCCACTGCTAAATGAAATGGAATTGCTCCAGGGCAAGACATCATTGTCAGCAGATGAACAGACCAGGCTTCGTGATGTAATACAGCAGATAGCTGACCTCACACCAACAGCGGTCTCAAAATGGGATCAGTATGGCAATGCTATTGAAATCTCCACAGGTAAGGCCAAGGACTTCCTTGCGCTTCAGAAGGAGATCATGAAGGTGCAAAATCAGGATGCCATTGAATCCCTGAGGAAGACCATATCGACTAATGACTTCCGAAACTCTAAAGATTTAATTCAACTCAGGACTGGAAAAAAAGCTAAAACAATTGCTGGCCAGAACTCTTTGAGTCAATCGGATGATCTCAATCCTGAAGACATCCAAAGACTTAAAGGTGAGATCAGGAAAAAGAACATAATGTCAGCTCAGGCATTATTGAGAATTCAGGAGCTTGGAGGTGATCTATCTGACCAGGACTTGAAGTTCTTGAAAGACCTGAACATGCAGGTCGGAGGCAACTCTATCAATCCCCCTGGAGGTAATGAAGAACCGAATGGGAATGGAAAGCCAGGTGGCTCCACAACGTCAATTGCTGAGCAAATAGCGAGCAAGTCAGTACAGCAACGAAACGTGACGGTTCATATTCAAAACTTGAACGAGGGAGGCATTACAGTGCAGTCACAGACCGTTCAGGAGAGTACTATGGACATCAAGGACGCTTTGACTGAAATGTTGATAGAGGCCGTTAGAAACGCTGAGGAAGCCTTATGAGTTATCGCGCCAGCTTACGTGTACAGCAATCCTTAAACAGGGTCTACAAACGAACCCCTACACTAGTAGGTGGAACCGCTGTGGGTTTCTTCAAGGATCGCTTTCGCTTCCAAGCTTGGCATGATGAATCAAGGGAACGATGGCCAGCAAGGAAGCGAAAGGATAAGAACCGGAAGAAAAGACAGCTTCTGACAAAGACTGGTCGATTAAAGCGATCAATTAGGGTAACCTCCAAAGGGCGAAACCATGTGTTTGTTGGTACGGATGTACCGTATGCTGAAGCTCATAATGAAGGTTTCAAAGGTAAGGTGAGTCAGCGCGTGAGGTCTCACAGTGTCAAAGAGCACAAACGTAGATCACATACCAGGGATGGAAGCAGGGTACGTGGTCAGGTGGTGCAAGCCCACAAGCGATCTGGACACACAAAGACCGTGAACCAGGAGATACCTCAGCGTCAATTTATGGGAGAATCAAGGTTCCTGAATAGGCGCATTGAGAAAGTAGTTGAATTTGAACTCCGTAAGGAACTTAGATACTTAAAGAATATTTGATATGGATGAAATCTATCTAGCGATTGCCGATGAGTTACTCAGTGATTCTGCAAAAGATTATCTAATTGCTCTTGGGTTAAAGCCCATAAAACATGTGGCATTGTATAATAACCAGTACAGGTATGAAAAGGATGAGAACGCCTACAGGCTACCTGCTGTGTTCATAGAGTTCCCTGGTGCAATATATAGAAACAAGGGTCAGAAGGTTGATGCTGTGGAAGACAGAGTGAGAGTTCATATCGAACAATCAAACTATGCTGATAGTGCCTACAATAGTGATAATAGAACCAAAGCTTTAGAGGTGCTTAAAACTATCAAAGCCATCAATACAGTAATGCTGGCCATTGAGTCATCAGTCTTCGGAGCCTTCTATCGCGTCAGTCGAGAACTCGACACAGATCACGGCAATGCTCCAGTTCATATTCTAGAGTACCAGTTTCAATACACAGATGAATCGACTGGTAAATACTTGTCTTACGTTACTCAAAACACGGAAAACGTGAGTATGGAGATAAGTAAACAGCTAGTGGATAAGCTCGATGACAGGGATGATCAGGAGGACAATCCTTATCAAGTTTAGACTGAGCTTATTATATCCTGAATTCTTCGAATGCTCAGGTACCATTTTGCAGCGGTTTTGCTGACTGCTACATTGTACTTAGCAGCATGACTACCATGCTCAATCTCTTTATAGTGTGCATTGAAATCAGCTTCAATTTGCTTATTGCGCTGGGCTATGAGTTCAGGGTTTCTCATGATGCCTTTTCACCTATGGTTAACTCCCTTGTAATAGAAGGCTTCTCGGTAAACTCCCAAACAGTCCCATCAACAAAGTAACTGCCTTTTTCATTTGTATAGATAGGGTCATCTAATACGACCACATCACCATGATTCACCTGAGGCGAACCGAACACTGTTACTGTGCCGTCAAACCCATCTCTTTGAAATTCTGAAAGCTTCTCTTCAGCAGACTGCCGAACCAATGACTCAGGCATGTCAGGATAGTTCAGCGTACGTACAGCTCCTTCAGGATTGCCCACCTTTACAATTTGCTTAATCCCACTCTTACGATTGATAATCGCTTGTATCAAGACCTGAACATCATCTTTATTCTGATATGTAAGGTTCCAAGACTTGACGTTGACTCCAGTTCTGAATACTGCTTTTTGTCCGTTGATACGGTCACGCCTTCCTGGGTACTTGAATCCGACCACAAGTGTAGGCTTCTTTAATCCTTCAGGGTCATACCTGAAGTAGCTAATAATACCAAGCATCTCCTGAATTCTCAATAATGCCTGAGCACCATTCTCTTTGGGAATGGCAAATGGGAACGGGTCAGTGTCTAATACATCGAGCGTAAATTCAAAGCCCTTGGCAAATTCAGACTTGATATTGCCACCAGTTAAAAGGTGGTTAACAACCGTTTTCAGAGTAACCGACTTCCAACTCACCGAATAGCTGTCGAGCTTGAGTAAGTATGCATAATCTTCACAAATGATCTCTAAAGGGATGTTCTTCTTAACCTGGCGGACAAAGCCCTGGAACTCTACTTTCGATGTCGGCTTGTAGCCAGATTTAATCACGATGGGCTGTCCCCGTTTGATGACTTGATTCAAGTCCGTAAGTACTTCGTCATTTTGCTTGATGCGAATATTCTTAGGCATCCACAGTGTACAAGTGTCTGTAAGTTGTTGCCAAGAAGAGCTTACTCGTACCTTGTTGACGGCACTGAACTCTTTAAGTCCTTGGATTTCAATACTGATTTGTGGAACGTAGAAAGACATCTACGCAAAAAAACGGCCTTTCTAGGACAATTCCGATGACGGAAACGTTTACAAATTAAGTGTGGGGTCAAAAAGTAGGGTCATTTTTTTCTCAGTAAAACTGCCGCCCATTACCCATTTAATCGTGCCTAGCTCTACACCTTTGTAGAACAGATGATAAATAGAAGTGCCTGGCTTATTGATAATAGACTTCAGTTCAACTCCTTCAAAGTCCGTTACTTCTTTCCTTCAGCTTGTGATATTACTTGCTTTATGACGGTTTCCATAGCCGTATTGATGTGGTCTACAGCCTGTAGCTGAATCTCTTTATTGACATATACATAACCCCAATTCTCGTTGTCATAACCTAGAGCTATGGCATCTAGATGTTGTTTCTTATAAATAGGATTTATAAGTCTCACCTCCCTCTTGGGCATGTCTTTCAAACTGGATAGAAAATTACGGTCTTTTACTTCAAAGCCGTGCCTTATTGGTTCTGACTGCTCGTACTTCATCGGAACTATGTCTTTGATTACTTTACCGCCTATCGTGATTTCGAAATCGCCCATTTCTTTATTTGTCGCCATGTTTAAATTCTGCTTTTAAGTATAACTGGTGATTTCTTCTGATCCTTTTTAGGAATATGTCATCGAGTTCATAAGGGAGGAATTTGTAGTCATGTTCTTCCTCAAAGTCCGCGATCAGCTTAATTAGTTTGATCTCAAACTGAAGACACATGTCTTCACTGTCAGCTAATCTCTCGTTGATTTTTGGTCGGTCTGTGAATGCCATAGTCAAATATACTTATTTTGGTTTCTTCAGTGCCTTAAACTCTTTAAGTGAGTTTTCTATTGCTCCCAGAATTGGTATTCTGACGATGGGATTGTTTTTCATTTGTTGAATATACTTTATCTGATTATCTAGACTCATATTTGACCCTGAAAATGCGCCTATAATGTCTAGTTCGTTGCTGTTCTTTTTCATAATTCATTTTAAAATCCACCAAAATACTTATCGGCACGGTTGTCAATCTGCTTTTGTTTGTAAAGGTCTTTATCAGCATCCCTAGCTGAAGGAAGTATCTTGTACCACTTCAATAGGTCGAGGTCACTATTCTTTCCGTCCGTTTCGAAACGTTTGAGCTGGGTATGCTGCTGGCTGTTAAGCTCCAGAGATGTTTGACTCATTTCTTTACTGAACTTATTCAGCCAGCTCAGGATGACATTAGTATCTAGCCTGTGCATGATCTCACCATACTCACCGACCTTCGCCCTGTGAAAACACATGGCCAGCTCTTCAAAGCTCAGTGTAGGAAAGTTCTCTACGATGATCATGGCTGCATCTTTAGCCTGAATGGGTGTGATGTTGTTGGCAATGCTTAAAGTGTCTCTAAAGGCCAGTATCATGTCTACAATCAAAAGCTCCAGGGACTGACTATCCTCACCTTTACGGATCAACTCTCCAATGGTGCTAAGTGGCTGAATCTCTTCGAGGCTTGCTTTCAGGGCTTTGCCTTCAGTTGATATGGATTGCAGAGCATTGTGAATCATGATAGGACTGATTCCTGATTCATCTAAATGTGATAATGCAAGCTGCTCTTGCCAAAATGCCCATTGCCCCCTGAGGGTGTCCAGGTGTTCAGTGATCGAGGCTCTAAGCGTACGTGACTCAATAATGCGCTTGGGCGTTGCCTTGCTAACAAATCGAGTTATCGCACGCTGGTCATTGGCCTTGACGCTGCTGACGATATCTGTCCCAATCAGAATCGGACTTTCTCTTCTTAGCTTCTTTACTTGCATTTTTTAATTCGTATAGTATTTGCTGAATGTTGCGCTCAATGTCAGTAAGCTTTGGCTGCCTTTGGAGGAAATCACTTAACAGTCTCCAATTGCCAAATATGTATTTCCAGCCATCGAGAGCTTGTTCCTCGTCACCGTTTACCCTCTCTTGTTTCATAATGTAGGCCACCGTTCTTTTTAATGCACCGCCTTGTCTTGCATCGATGATACCTGGAGCACCAAGTACTTTCCTACAGAACTGATCGTAGATACCAACAAACTGTTGATAGTGCAGCAGTTTGATCTTTTGTTTTGGTGCTTTAGTTTTTCCGTCCATAAGAGACTGGAGAGAAGACTTTATCGCAGCAAGTAGTTGTAAGTCCTCAGCTTGATCTGTATGCGATGAAAGCATATCAACAAAGGCGATTTGATCTTCAATATTGTGCATCTACTTGGACTTATTACTTGCGGTTTCTTTCCTGTACCTGGCTTCTATTTGCGTAACAATCGGCTCCAGTTCCTTCTCATAGAGAAAGGGCAAGATTACCTGGCGTGGATTGTTACTACCAATACCCTTGATGTAATTATTGATTCGAATAGTATCGGCCTTCCCTTCCTCATTAGTATAGCCCATTAAACAGAGCAGGTGTACTATCTTACCTATCATGCGCTTCTCTGACTTGCTATAAACTCTTTTTCCTTTACTGATTCGTGTCATTTTTCTTTCTGTTAAAAGCCGTTCTACACTTGCCTGAGCAAAACTTTGCCCTTGTGGTCTTAGCAAAAAAATCATTGCCACATTGCAAACATTGTGACGATGCATCGTTACAGGTTCCAGTTTTTAAGTAGTGGATTGCCTTTTCCAATCGTTGATATCTATAAACTGCCAAATCTTTTACGGCTCCAGAGCCATATATCTTTGCATCGGATTGATATCTTTCACTTTCACCTTGTAAGTACTCAAGCACATCATCTAAGGATAATTCCTTTTGAATGGCTTCCTGAAGCAACTTATATGGCGTTTGCTTACTTTCCATTATTCAGTGCCTGTACTTTGTCATCTAAAAACTCCTCATGATCTTCTATGCATGCAATACTGATCGGAGTGGTTAGGATCACCAGCTCTTGGCCTGATCCCACCCTGGTGGATAGGTAGCGTCTACCTTCATCCAGCTCGTGTACTTCCATTATTGGGTATTCATTCATGATTGTCAATTCTGTGATCCGATCAGGATTCGAACCTGAAGCTTACTCTCTGTTGCTTTGTAAATACTTAAAGCAGTGGCCACGTACGTGCTATCCAGTTACACCATCGGATCATGTGCCCCCAGGTGTCGAAGCCTGGAGGCGTACCTAAACATTAAAGTGTGGCTTACCCAAGTATGCCACGAACCACCCGTATGGTGGTTTATTCATCTGGAGTCAAACTCCTCAATTTCGGTTTGATTTTATCCAGCTCCTTAAGGTGATTCAGCGTAGCTTCAAAGAAGTGCAGTCGCTGTGCCTGAATCTTCTTAGCAGCATCTGATCTAGCTGTTAGTACCTGCCTGCCCGTATCTTTTACTATGTCCTCATAGTTCTTGATCAGGGCAGGGAGAGTATACTTTTGATCGGGCTTTTTTAGCTCTTCGATCTTTTTATCTTCATCCCCACTCATTACTGACCTCCTTCGTTTTCGTCTATAACTTTCCAGTCTGTTACTGACTCTTGATCAATTCTTGGAAGCGTATGGTCGTTATCAACCAGTGGGTTAGCACCAACATCCACCATTACCCCAGGGTAAAGATTGAACTCCATCCACTCACGTACCTGGCTCTTGGTTACCTCTTCATCAATATTAATTTCAACAGTGATTTCTACTTTCATGATTCACCTCCGGTCGTTTTAATACTACTCCAGTTCAATTGAATGCTTACCTTTTCACCTTCAGCATCTACCTTGTAAAAGCGTATATAGTGAGAGGTGCTTTTCTCTGTCCAGGCTTCTTTGAAACCTTCTACACCAGCCGTAAATAGAGGGTGTCCGATCTCTTTCTCCATGCCATACAGCTTTTGGATGTTGTTAGGATCATAGTCCTGGTTTCGGCTTTTCTCCAGTAGCTTAGAGATCATTTCATACGCTCTCTTGTCACGCTTTTTGACGGTTTGCTCTAGGTATTGCTTGATCTTTTCAGCCGCTGGAATAGCGCGCTCATCATAGCTGAAAACACGATGGTTACAATACTCCACGCCCTGAGTGTTGTCTTCGTTCCAAATGGTAAATGATCCTTTGTTGTTGTCTCTAACATCTCCGTAAGCCTTTAGCTTCTCATAGAAATCATTTAGCTTACCAGTGGCCTCACTTTTAAATACAGCCATTTGAGAATGAATGTTAGTTGCTCTTTGAAAGAGTTCTTCTACCAATTCAAACTTGGCTTTTTGATAGTCAGCCTGGGCTTTTAATTCAGCCTTCCGTTCATCTGCCTTTTTCTTTTCAAGTGCCTTTTCTAGCACGTCAGCTGGAATGTTATCCAGGTCAAAAGTTTGTGTTTCGTTACTCATTTTATATTGGTTTAATTGTTATAAATCTTCGTATGGATAGTGACAGTTGAAGTCACACTTATCTAAGTCTCTCATGCATCTGCATGGTGGCCAATTATCGAGGTTTGGCTTATTCAAACATTCATTATCACAGTCAATCTTCTCATCACTATGATCACATACACATGGTGGTTCATGGCGAAGCTTGATCTTATCAGGATCACGGGTCTCGCGTACAAACGCCCAAATGATTACCGCTAGGACTCCCATTGCTATTAGAATCATGGTTTCATTGGTTCTAGTGACACACCAAGCTCCTCTGCCTCCTTTTCTCTCCGCACAATAGCGGAGTCAATTGCCATCAAATCCTCTTCAAGGTCTAGGTCATAGCTTGGCATCGCATCAATGCGGATGTTAATCGTTTTCCTTCCCTCATATAGCTCAGTCAGTTGTGACTCCACGATAAACTTGTATCTGGCTATTAATGACTTTAGAAGGTGCTTGGCTTCGTGCAACTCCTGTTCAAGTTTATCCTTGATAGGTGTGCTCCAGGTATCATCATAGACCATGATGTCATTTCGCTTTTCAGCAATGTACTTGCGCTGCTGAATGATGTTTTGTTTTGCTTCTTCTCTCATGTGGTTTGTTCGGTTAAGTGTTGGTTAGCTAGTTCTTTCATGAGCTTGTGATAGCTCTCAAGTATGACCCTGTTAGGGTACAAGGCCAGCCCCTTTGGGTTGTGTATGGCCATGTATGTTTTGATGTCAGCTTTGCGCCCTTTAAAGCGGCTTACAAAGCGTTTGTCGATCATTTCCCAAGTCTGCATCCACCAGCTCCAATACTCTGGTACCAGCTCCATCTCTTTGCACTCCTCAGGCAAGTCTTCACCAATCCAGTAGCGTAGAAAGTCACAGCCAAACTCCATTCTTATCCAGAAGAGTTTTTCGGACTCCATGCCTATGATATTGCAGACTTGAGACTCTAGTTCTGATGTGGTCTTTTGATTGGTCATTACAGTAGGTTTAATTGACTGCCTTTTTCAGGCTTCTTATCCCAGATCACATGTTCTTCAGTAGGGCCATACCTGCCAATCACTTCTGTCTTGAAGTCCGCTATACCTACTACAGAGCCAACCATGAAAGCGATCTTGTTTCCGAAGTAGTCATCAGCAATCCAGTCACGGCCTTTCTTTTGACCCCAGCAGATGATGATGAAGCTTTTGCGTGGAAAGGTCTCTATGAGCGTTTGATACTGCTTTTTAGTCAGCTTCATGTAGTCAAGAGAATCAATGACTACTATCTTGTAATAGGTCTTATGAAGCTTCTCAACCAGCTCATTGAAATCAAAGCCATCGCCCAGGAATAACTTACCTGAAACTTCCTCCATATTCACACGCTTGTAAGCGTCCTGTATGGTTATGCTATCGCCCTCTTCACGGCTCGAATAGAATACTTTATACTTCTTGGCTAGTGACTTGCAAAGCTTCATTACAAAGCTCGTTTTGCCGTTCTTGCGCTTACCTATTACAATAAGGTGGAAGGGGTCTGGGAGTCTTCCAACAGCATCTACTACCCACGGCTCAATTTCTTCAAGTACTTTATAGTTCTTATTGAGCACGTCCATTACGCCTAATACTCTACCCATGAGTGGCCTCCTTTTCTATGATTTCTAAATCCTTGATTCGTTCTAATTCTGCCATTCTGATAGTGACAGCGTTGCACTTGCCTGTTTGCTTTATCCAAGCGTCAGACTTAGTGTTTAGCCAGGACACTGTTACGTCTTGACCATAGCGTTCGGCTAGTAGGTTAGGGTCTGTCAATCCCTTGCGAACGATGCTACTGACATGGACAGGTTCAAAGAGATTGGACTGTAGTATGTCATCATGATCAGCCTTGATCAGCTTCACTAGATCGTCCACTTCTTTCTCTATCTTTTTGGCCTCTATTAGCGCACCGTAAGCATCGAGCTTGGCGGCTTTGGCCTTGTAGTATTTGACCTGTGCATCGCGCATCTCCTGAACCTTCTTACTGAAGGCCAGGAGTTCAGTTCTTGGATCAGTCATCAGAAGCCTCCTTTCTAGTTTTTAGAAAATGGGCTTTAGTCCCTCCAGGTATTCTTTTTAGGATGTCTGGAAGGACAAAGTCAATCCCATCGATATTATCCTTCCAGTCATTAATGATGTACTCTAAATATTCCTTGTTGGCTTGCGTAAACTCTTGAAAGAGATTCTCTTCGCTTTCGGAAAGCTCAATACTAGAACCTTCAGGCTTATCATCACACATTTTTTCTGGCCAGCCCATTGCTCGTTTCACCCAGTTACCACCATCAGCAGCCAGCTTACAGTCTTCTTTTGATTCGCCCCAAGTGGTTACATGTTCGGTACCTGTAGTCTTATCCCATGCCACAATTATCACCTGAGACCAACCTTTATCTTTACCGATTTTCTTCGCGTCAGATATTGGTATTTTAGTTGCTCTATCCATTTTTAGCCCCCTTTCTTTGCTTCTTTTTATAGTCATCGATATCAGCTTTCACCTTTCTGAAGCTGCCTGTGAAGTTGTTGGTGATAGCTGCTATTTGCATCGGGTCAGCTACGCCATTCATCTCGCAAATGCCTTTGATATCGGCCTTGATCTCCGCGACCTTGAGTTCTTTACTCGATAGGTATTTACTGCCGCCTCTGTCAAATACTTCTTGGCAGTCTTGCTTGGCACTTCCAACGCCTCTGGTAAGCTCCTTTTGAAGGTTCTCTCCACCGCAAAGGACAAACCCTGCTGTGTTCTCTAACATCTCATAAAGGCTAAATACCTGCGCTTTGCTGCCTTCTGGGAGCCTGTTGTACTCATCGAACATGAGTATCGGTCTCATGTGCTTAATGCTTTGAATGTGAGCTGTTATATCCTCCAAGGCTTGGAATACATTCTGCACACCTCCTGATAGCTTCAAGGCTTTCTTTATCTGGCCTACAAAGACCTTCTGTGTCCAGCTTCTGTGGCACTTGAAGTAATAGGCATGAGTCTCGTGATCAAACCTGTACGCCTTCAGTGCAGTGCTTTTACCTTTTCCGAATCGATCACTGATGATTCTTAGGATACTATCTTCCTTGACGTGATTACACATGTTGTAATACCGTCTAAAATTGGTAGCGTTTCGATCTACCTGCCAGGAGTCTTCGCTCAGCGAATAGCCCACCCATTCGGCAAACTTCATCCACATCTCTTGGCTAAGGCTTTGGGTCTTCCAGTGCTCATCTTTATGCACAAGCTTATTGACGGTTGCCTTGTTAACTTCTACCTGATCTGCGACTTGCTCCAGGCTCATTGCGAACTGTTGTTTTCGTTGCTTAGTCCGCGTTGCAATGATTTCTTTATCTTTGTCCGTGACGATCATATTGATTATGATTTAATTGTTTATTAATGGCCTGGCAGAGGCAACTGCCAGGCTTTTCTATGAGTAGAGTACTAAGTCCAAATACTTCTCTACTATTTCTTCATATTTGCTTGAGATTTCCTGAGGCATTAATGCCCAGTCGATCTTTGATTCCTGGTTGATATCGTCCAGTTCTATTGCTCTTGATTTGTTCTTGTCGTCAAGAGCTGCTTGCATGGCCTTTAGCCATTGTTCGGCTTGTTCTAGTTGTGTCATATCACTCGTTTTAGTCGTATAAATCATCATTGTTTGGGATGCTCACAGTAAGCTCCTCACCGTCATCTATACTGCTATCGTACAGATCATCTTCCTCTTTAGCACGTTCTATTGTCGTGTCTAGGCTCTTCATAAAATTCTTCGCATCGTTTAGGTATCCTTTGTTGGTACCGTCCAGGGTAAACATGCTCTTTAGTATGCCTTGGGCTTCTACAGAAGTGGATGCCATCAGGTCATCAGTCACACGAATTGTCTCTTCATGTCGCCTCACTACTTCACCCGTGAGGGACTTCTGAAAGCGTAGTTTTTGATAAAGTAAATCTCTACCCTCAGGGCGATCTTTCATGTCCATAATGCACCCTGGTATCTTTTGATCAATAGGGAGGTAATAGACCTTTTTCCTTACTGGATGATCCACTCGGATCACATTCAAATCATCAGGGAGATACTTCACTCGAAGGTCTTTTGCACCGAAAAGCTCCATGTACTCATTTACCTTTTCTTTGCTGTCTTGCCAGCTCATCCAGTGGCGTTCTACACCGTTGATGATCATGGTTAATCCTTCGTTGTCAAATCGGTAAGTTCCGCGCCTGTAGACTCCGAAAATGTCTATCAATTCACTGTGGCCAGCAATGCGTACTTGCTTAGTTTCTTTGAGGGTTTCAATCCAGTTGTCAAAGCGAGGCATACCGAGCTTTTTGATAACTGCTTGCCTGAATTCGTTAAGGCTGTGATTGATCTGTGGGATGATCTGCGTTTCATCTGGGAACTCTTTCTTTTCGCGATCTAGGAACTCGCGATTCGGTTGATTGCTGTCGGTTCTGTTGGTGATATTACAACCACTCCAGTTCGGGTATTTCTTCAGGATTCTCGACCCTGAGAAACGGCTGAATACTTGCTCAATTAGCTTGGCTCTTGGGTTACCGACTCCAGCAGGTGTGAAGTATACCGATATCTTCTTATAGTAACTCGATAGTGCCTTCTTTGCGAAGTTGTCCATCCGTATTTGAAAGGGCATCATACCCGTATTCATGATGGCATTCTTCCAGGCTCTTAGTATTAGCTCTGCACTCTCTGATTCACCAATTGCCCAGCCGATAGGCAGGTCGTTAAATGCATCCGTGATCACATATATTACCTTCCTATTCCAGTACGTAGTTTTCTTCGATTCCTTACCTGTTTTCTCGTCTCTGGTAA
Source organism: uncultured Roseivirgaceae bacterium (assembly GCA_964352205.1). Lineage (GTDB taxonomy): Bacteria > Bacteroidota > Bacteroidia > Cytophagales > Cyclobacteriaceae > Roseivirga. The sequence goes on along the minus strand of CAYGQO010000006.1, from coordinate 2,863 downwards.
TGACCTGCTTCTGGTAGTAAAGCTCCCACGGAGAACCGTCACCTTCCCATAAATATCCTGGGCGAGAAGGGCGGTCTCTGTGTATGACTGGGAGTACATCATTTCTAAAGCCTTTAGTGCCATCTCTGAAGGCGGTACCTTGTACCTGTATGCCTTCATCCTTAGCGAAGTTTCTTGCTGTGCGCTCACTGATCTCAGGCCAGCCATAGAGCTTGCCTATTTTGTTGTATTCTTCAGATACCCAAACCAGGTCACGGTTCTGCCAACTTGCAAAGAGCCTGGTGAGTACTTCACGCTGTTGATCGGTCTGAATTTTCAGCGCGTTTCGCTGGCCTAGATTCTTAGGTATTAAACCAATCCACCCCTCGCGCTTGTAGGCCGTGAATGACCTCTGAAAGTGTCTAAAATTAGCAGACCAGAAATATTGTAAGCCTCCTATTTCTTTGCCGTCATCGTCTAACCGAGGCTTAACCGTTGGGTGGTTCTGAATTGCTTCTTGAAGGGCTGGCTTTGATGGATATCCGTACTCTTTGGTTTTGGAAGGTTTGACGTTATTGAACCATCTGCATACTGCACATGCCTTGGCTATTTCCATAACCTTCAGAGCGAAGTCTGGATCAGTTTTGTCCCAGGTATCTAGTTCCTGAATGGCTTTGTGTTCGTTGATGTCAATCTCCCAGAATTGGGAAATGTCTCTTTGTTGGGTTTGCTCTATGAGTTGAGTCTCTCGTTGGATTTTCTCCGCTTGGACGATAGCGTAAGGATCGCCCAGATTATTAGTGATAGCATCTTTATATTTCTGATTTAAGGTCTCGTATTGTATGAGTTTGCGTCTACGGTCTTCAGGGTCAGGTATTGCTTGGAAGTTGGTGTGACCCTGTGATATCAGGTTCTTAATCCGTCCTTCAGAGTTTATGTCAAATTCGACTATCTCCTGAAATGAAAAGTATAATATGTCATTGACCGTTTGCGGCATGAAGTATTGAGTCTAATGTTAGGTAGGTACTATGCTTCCTGTGAGTCGTCTTGCTTGATGGCGATCACAGCTCTTCTGATTCGTTCCTCGGTATGCTTGTACTTTTGTCCAGCATTGTTACCAAGCGACTTCGATGTCCTGACAGCGTTATCTGATGTGTCATGAACGAATGCTACTAGCCCAGCTGGGATTTTTGGTAGCGTTGTCGAGTCCTTATTTTTTTCCATATTTGTAAACGGTTTAACTATTTAACTAAATCGTTTACAATTGTATAGATAATTGTCTATATATGCAAGCTCAAATTTCGATTATTATCGAATATTTTTTACATGTCACAGATAGTCAGCAGATTACATACGTATCTGGTATCGAAAAATATCAGCACTAGGAAGCTTGAGATTGCGATTGGAGCGTCCAATGGTTCTATGAGCAGGGCAATAAAGAATGGTACCGACATTCAAACTAAATGGATATCGATAATTCTCGACACCTATTCAGACTTGAATCCAAGCTGGCTTGTAGCTGGTGAAGGAGACATGGTTAGGGGGGTGAACCAATCCGTTACCCATAGGGGTGACCTAAATCTAGTAAACGAACCAAAAAGTACATATTCTAAAAAAAATGTACATTCTGAATTTCCGCAACCTGAGCCGATAGTCATTACAGTTGATACCTCCGATCATGACGTTATTCCTATAACTGGCATCAAGGCAGCCGCTGGTAGTGGATATATAAACACAGAGGATTTATCACCAGAAGACGTAATAAGACTGCCTAATCACATGATTAAGGCAGGTAAACACCTTTGTGTGCGCATAAAAGGCAATAGTATGACACCTACATTGCAAGATGGCGGTTACGTAGTGGTTAGATTGATTGAACGGTCAGAATGGCAATTTATCCCAGAGAAACACATATTTGTGGTTACTGACATGGATGGAACCGCATACCTGAAACGTGTAAAAAACCGATTTAAACAGGGTTTCATCGTTTTAAGCTCCGATAATCCCGACAAGCCCACCTATCCGAACTTTAACCTCCAGGAGGATGAGATTTCCAGTATATGGCACGTTGAATGGTATCTAAGCGCGAAAATGCCAAACGTTCACGATACGTTTTACGGTGAGGTTAGTGCCCTCAGGGATGGTTTTGACCAACTTACACAGGAGTTTGCCACCATGAGACGGAAGATAAGCGGAGAAAACACCAAGGATAAAGACTAGTTACCGAAGCCGTTCGGAAAAAAATGTACATCCCAAAAATGTACGAACCGCCCATACTCAAAAAAATCGCCCCTTAATATGTACATGTTGAATTACCCCCCATAGATCAATTCAAGTTCAGGTATTGATAATTGAATGGTCTGTTTTATGGATCCCGTAGCGCCTTCAATACTTGTAGATGCCTGATTGATAAATATCACATTGATTCTATCATAACTCTCCAAATTCAAAATTTTTGGCTTTAGATAATTTCCGATTTGTAACGCTAGACTATCTGATAGAGCCTCATTTTTAGAATCTGTGATTTTCTTTGAGTTTAGGAATGTGATTTTGAACCATTGGCTTATCAACACAGTCGAATCTTCTCCATATTTGAACAAACCGGTAGCGGTCATAATTGTCGTATCAGCATCATATAGTTCCGTGAGAGTATTTTCGATTTGTGCTTTGGAATCTGAAAGTTGTAATGCGTCAATTTGACTATAATCTGGAGATTTCATGTTTTCTAACTCGTCAAACATTTTTTGAAGGTGAGAAGATTTACAGCCAGATATTGAGGTAATTAAAAAAGTAAGAATGATCAGTCTCTTCATTGTTATTGAATGTGCTCTAACGTTCGAAGGTATCAACCGTGAATTATGAAGGAATATCAAAATCTTCCATG
>CAYGQO010000005.1:0-232783 GCA_964352205.1 uncultured Roseivirgaceae bacterium | reverse complement strand
TTCTAGCTTCTAGCTTCTAGCTTCTAGCTTCTAGCTTCTAGCTTCTAGCTTCTAGAAAGGAACGTAATATCTCATTAGATAAAGAAATTCAACATTCCTTATTCCAACTTCTGTCTTCTGACTTCTAGAAAACAACAATTCCTAATTCGATAAAACTTCTCGCATGGTATTCCCGTTCCTTTGATTAACTTTGCTAACAGTCGTTAGGTAAACTAAAATTCAATGAAGGAAGTATATATAATATCAGCTGCCAGAACTCCAATAGGCAGTTTCGGAGGAAAATTATCAGGCTTTTCGGCCACTCAATTAGGATCATTTGCCATCAAAGGCGCGCTAGAAAAGGCTAATGTTGCTGCCGATCAAGTACAAGAAGTCTTGATGGGTAATGTTGTTTCTGCCGGTCTCGGGCAAGCTCCAGCTCGACAAGCAGCACTTGGTGCAGGCATTGGCAACAGTGTGCCTTGTACTACCATTAATAAAGTATGTGCATCAGGTATGAAATCTGTGATGCTTGCAGCCCAATCCATTATGGTAGGCGCAAATGACGTAGTTGTCGCTGGTGGTATGGAAAGCATGAGTAATATCCCTTACTACATCCCCAAAGCAAGAACTGGATATAAGTACGGAAATGGTGAGTTAGTTGACGGCCTTGTAAAAGATGGTCTATGGGAAGTATACAACCAATTTCCAATGGGTAATTGTGCTGACAATACTGCAAAAGAGATGAACATCTCTCGCGAAGCACAAGATGAATATGCTATCAGCTCATATAAGAAAGTTGCAGCTGCAACAGCTGATGGAAAATTCAAAAATGAGATTGTACCTGTCGCTATCCCCCAGCGTAAGGGCGACCCAATCATGATGACAGATGATGAAGAGTTCAACAACGTCATCTTCGAAAAAATCCCTAACCTCCGTCCAGTATTCAATAAAGAAGGTTCGGTAACAGCAGCTAATGCATCGACTATTAATGATGGTGCTTCTGCCATGGTACTCATGAGCAAAGAAAAAGCTGAGGAATTAGGTGTAAAGCCAATTGCCAAAATCATCGGCTTTGCAGATGCCGCACAAGATCCACTTTGGTTCACAACAGCGCCAGCTAAAGCAATTCCAAAAGCGATGGCAATGGCAGGTGTAAGCAAAGATGATGTAGACTATTACGAAATCAATGAAGCATTCTCTGTAGTAGCCATTGCCAACAATCAAGAGTTAGGCCTAGACCCTGCTAAAGTCAATGTAAATGGTGGTGCAGTAGCGCTTGGCCACCCACTTGGTGCATCCGGAAACAGAATCGTAACGACACTTTGCAATGTTTTAGACCAAAACAACGGTAAGATCGGTGTCGCGGGTATTTGTAACGGAGGCGGTGGCGCTTCTGCTATGGTTATTGAGAAATTATAAGATTAACATACTATTTCTGAAAGCCTTACGTAATTTTACGTAAGGCTTTTTTATGCGCAATCTTATTTACATACTTCTACTTTGTTCCTTTGGCCTCAGTGCCACAGCCCAACAAAACATCACAACCTTCTACCCGCCAGAGTATCGACTAAAAAAAGAGACTTACACCATCCTTGATGGAGACTCATCCATGATCCATGGAGCTTATACAAAGTACTTTCAAGGTGGAACAGTAGCCATGAAGGGTGAATTCGTGAAGGGCAAGCCTAATGGCGTCTTTATCGAATATTACGAAAATGGAAACATTCTTTCCAAAACGACATACCAAGCAGGTGTAAAAACTGGCTCATTTGAAATTCTGTCAAAAACAGGAAAACTCATTCAAAAAGGCGGATACATTGAGGGAAAGCTCAATGGTCTTGTCAATGGCTACTTTGAAGACGGTAAGGTAAAAACGAAAACTACCTTCGAAGAAGGAACACCGAATGGCCTTACTGAAGAATTCTATCCAAATGGACAACTAAAGCAATCATTTAGCTACCTCAACGGTATTCAAAACGGAAAGGCCACCACTTACTATATAAATGGGCAGCTATCTGCTGAGTTCACCTACCAAAAAGGTGTGGTCTCTGGGCTGTATCAAACCTATTATAGCAATGGTAAAAAAGAATGGACCTACCAATATGTCGGTGGTTATAAAACGGGACCCTATCAGCACTTTAACACTGAAGGTCAGCTGATTGATGAGGGTGCTTACAATGAAGGCATCCTCACTGGTCAGCGTAAAACCTATTATAATGATGGTGCCAAAAAAGAGGTCTTCAATTATCAGACAGGGGCCAAAATTGGCGAGAACTATGTCTATTACCCTAGCGGAAAGCTTATGTGGTTAGAAAACTATACTAAGATTGCCAAGGACGGGACACTCACCGAGTATTACGAAAGTGGACAAGTCAAAACAGAGCAGTTTTATACTGATGGAAGAAAGAATAAGAAATGGAAAACTTACCATGAAAATGGCCAATTGGCCACAGAGACACCTTACTTGGAGGGAGTAAAAAATGGTGACTTAAAAATATACACCGCGGAAGGAAAGCTCGAAAAAACTGTTCCCTACAAATTTGACAGAAAAACTGGTACTGAAATAACCTACCATGACAACGGCAAGAAACACACTGAAACAAAAGTATTGAATGGTCAAAAATCAGGTAGATACTATGAATATTACCCCAATGGGAAAGTAAAAGTGAAGGGTAATCATCTTTATGATGTGCGTCAGGGTGGCTGGGAATACTACGATGCGACTGGGAAAACTGTCAAAACAGAAACCTATTCCAGAGGTAATCTAATGAGCAGTTCAGAAAATTGATTTCACCCACTCCCAGATTCAATTTTTGACTATTTTTACCTAATGATTGAAGGCATCAAGGAAACTAACTTTCAGTTTCCAAATCAAGAAGATTTTTACAGGGGCAAAGTGAGAGATATATACTATTTCTCTGACCTATTGGTAATGGTGGCTTCGGACCGAATTTCGGCTTTTGACGTAGTTCTTCCGAAAGCAATTCCCTTTAAAGGCCAAGTACTCAATCAAATCGCTTCTAAGTTCCTTAAAGCAACGAGCGACATTGTGCCTAATTGGATTACGGCTAGCCCTGACCCTAACGTTAGCGTTGGTCTCAAGTGTGCGCCTTATGCAGTAGAAATGGTCATAAGAGGCTATTTAGCGGGTCATGCATGGCGAGAATACAAAGCAGGTAAGCGCATGCTATGTGGTGTAGCATTACCAGATGGTTTAAAAGAAAACGATAAACTACCAAACCCAATCATCACCCCTACTACAAAGGCCAAAGAAGGTCATGATGAGGATATTTCAAGGGAAGAGATATTGGCGCAAGGAATAGTAGAGCAGTCAGAATATGAGCAATTAGAAGCCTACACTCAGGCCTTGTTTGCCAGAGGTACTGAAATGGCCGCAACACAAAAGCTGATCCTTGTTGACACGAAATATGAGTTCGGTAAATTAGATGACAAGATTATTCTGATTGATGAGATTCATACGCCTGACTCTTCACGATATTTTTATCAAGAAGGCTATGCCGATCGTCAGCAAAATGGAGAAAAACAAAAGCAACTCTCAAAAGAGTTTGTTAGACAGTGGCTGATAGAAAACGGATTTCAAGGAAAAGAAGGACAAGAAATCCCTGAAATGACTAACGAAGTTGTAATTTCTATCTCCGAAAGATATATTGAGCTTTTCGAGCAAGTAACTGGTGAACCTTTCCAAAAAGACGGGAACCAAAATAAGCTTGATCGAATTGAAAAGAACATTAGTAATTACCTACAGAATAGATAAAAGACATTATGAAGTTTAGCATAGATAAACAAGACCTATACACAGTATTCAAACTTGAAGAAGAGAAATTAGACTCCACCTTATCTCCAGATTTAAAATCAGAGTTAGTTTCCTTGCAAGCACAGGGTACTACTAACCTAATTCTGAACCTGTCTACCACCAAGTATGCAGATTCATCTGGTCTTAGCGCATTGTTAACTGGCAACAGGGCCTACGCAGAAAATGGTGGTGCTTTCATTCTATCCGAAATAACTCCATTTGTAGAGAAGCTATTGACTATTTCTCAGTTGAATAACGTCTTGACCATTTTGGCCAGCGATGAAGCGGCTCAAGATTTAGTACTTGCCAACAGCCCAGAAGACGGAGAAGAATAAGCTCCGCTTTGGGTATACGCGTCAAAATATTAGGATCCAATTCCGCTGCACCTGCTCACCGCAGACATCATACAGCACAACTCGTCAGTATAGAGGGTAAGTACTACCTGATGGACTGTGGTGAAGCAACACAGCTTCAGCTCAAGCGGTATAAATTAAGAGCACAGCGGATTAATAATATATTCATCTCTCATCTTCACGGAGACCATTACCTCGGTCTAATGGGGTTGCTGTCCACCATGCATTTGATGGGTAGAACTGACAAAATAAATCTCTACGGCCCAAAAGGACTATCTGAAATCATTACTATGCAGCTCAAATACTCTGAAACTGTATTCAATTATGAGGTCAATTTCGTGGAAGTAGATACTACGGTAAACAAGGTGATACATGACGACAACTTCGTACAAGTTTCTAGCATCCCCTTAAATCATCGAATTCCATGCTGCGGTTATTTATTCGCTGAAAAGAAAAAGAATCGTAGAATTAAAAAAGAGTCACTTCCCGATGACTTTAGCATTAGAAACATTGTTCGACTAAAACATGGAGAAGATATTCTAGACGATGATGGCAACATCTTATATAAGAATGCCGCTATGACACTGCCTGCCAGACGGTCGTATTCATACGCCTTCTGCTCTGACACAAAATATGACGAGTCGATTATCCCAATTATAAAAGGAGTAGACTTACTCTACCACGAAGCCACTTTTATGGAAGAGCATGCTGAAAGAGCTGGCAGCACCTTCCATAGCACTGCTAAAGAAGCAGCAACCATCGCTAAAAAGGCTGAAGTAGGAAAACTTATCTTAGGACACTTTTCGGTTAGATATAAGGAGTTGGAACCTATACGAGAAGAGGCTAGAACGGTCTTCGAAAACTCAGACCTTGCCCTAGAAGGAGAAGAATTCGTTTTAGACCTTTAATACATGGAGAAATCTATACTGAGCAATAAAAAAACAAACCTCTTCATCATTCTCAGTGGAATATTCATTACAAATGCCTTAATCGCTGAGTTAATCGGTGGAAAGATTTTCTCAGTCGAAAAGACCTTAGGATACGATCCATTGAACGTTCCAATGTTTGGAGATTTCGTCCTTCAGTTCAATCTTACAGCAGGTGTAGTTTTGTGGCCCATTGTCTTTATCACCACAGACATTATCAACGAATACTTCGGTAAAAAGGGCGTTCGAAAAATAACGTTCATTACAGTTGGCTTAATTACCTATGCGTTTGTGGCCATTTACTTGGCCATGCGATTAGCACCCGCAGATTTCTGGTTAGATGTTTTTGGTACAGATGAAAATGGAGCTCCATTTGACATCAACTATGCCTTTCAGCAAGTGCTATCACAGGGGCTCAATATCATATTCGCCTCCCTTGTGGCTTTTGTCATTGGCCAATTTGTTGATGTATACGTCTTTCACAAGCTCAGAAAGATGACAGGCAAGGGAAGAATATGGCTTCGCGCCACAGGTTCCACGCTCATCTCCCAATTGATTGACAGTTTTGTGGTTCTGATTGTAGCTTTTTACATTCTTGGTGGATGGTCTTTAAGTCAGGTACTAGCCGTGGGCACTACAAACTACATCTATAAATTCTTGATTGCCATAGCGCTAACTCCCCTCCTCTACGTGGCACACTATTTCATTGACAGGTATTTAGGCAAAGAAATAGCCGAAGATTTAATGGATGAGGCCAGTGAAGAGAGTGGCAAATCGTTATTCTAACGAAAGAAATTATCTAACATTACTGCGGTGGCTATCGCTACGTTAAGAGACTCCGCTCCTCCTCTACCCGGTATATACACCGGATGTGTGATGAGAGGTGACAACGCCTCGCTAATTCCCTGTGACTCACTTCCCATCAATAAAATACCCTCAGGCCTTAAAGCCGTTTCACGAATAGACACTCCATCTAACAAAGCACCATACACTGGGAGTTGAGATGTAGCAAGCAAGCTATCTAAGTCGGCATAGTGAATTTTGACCCTAGTAAAAGAGCCCATTGTTGCGTTAATGACCTTGGGGTTAAACACATCTGCAGTCTCAAGGCTACAAAAGATATGCTGAATACCATACCAATCAGCAACCCGAATAATGGTCCCTAGATTACCCGGGTCTTTTACATCATCCAGAGCAAGGCTCAACTCACCTTTTGGAACGTTAGCCTTTTCATCATCTGGCATATTGACTATGGCAATGGCAGCGTTATTGGATTTAAACGTACCAACACTCTCCAGATCCGTGGTATTGCATTCGATCACATCATTTGCCGACCGTATAGCACCAGAATTCAGTGTACTTAAAAACGCTTTAGTCGCCAATAAATGATCTACTTGGAAATCAGATTCGAGTACTTCTAAAACACCTTTGGCACCTTCAACCAAAAACTTTCGCTCTTGCAAGCGATATTTCTTTAATTGCAGAGATTTAAAGTACTTACTTAGTCGTTTAGAAAGCATATTTTTAATAATTCGTGAAGTTAAGCACTCGTTTTTTTCTCTTCCTGTTTTTAGTGCACCTATTTTCTTCTTGTTCTGGCGTCAGACATTTGGAAGATGGGGAAAAATGGCTTTACAAACAAAGCATCGAAGGTGTTGACAAAAATTTAGAAAATGAGATCAACGAACTCATTACGCTAAAGCCGAATACGCGCATCCCTATCATTGGCCCTGCAGGTGCTGCTATTTATGAACTTGGCGAAGACAACCTAGACACGGCAAAAATTAACCGTCAAAAGAAAGCATTCATTGCACGCATAGACGAGAAAATCAAGAAACGTGCTGATGCGGAGAAAAGCACATCTAAACTCGAAGCAAAGAAGAAACGGAAAACCGCTCGCTATGATAAAAACCTGAAGGAAGGAAACTTTCGAATGAAAACAGGAAGCCCCTTATCCATTTATGATAGCATGGCTATAGCGCGTATTAAAAGTAGGGTTAACTCATTCTTGATAAATTCTAAAGGCTTCAGAAAGGCGAATGTTACAACACGGAAGACCGAAAAGAATCGTAAGGTTTCATTGACTTATCAGATTGATTCAGGCCCTCGGAATACCATCGATAGTTTGATTGTCCGAACTGGAGATACAAATATTACCCAACTTCTAGAGGCAAATCAATCAGGGTCCTATTTAATTAAAGGGGCCTACTATGACAGAACCCTCCTAGATGCCGAAAGAGATAGAATTGATTTGCTACTTATTGAAAATGGATACTTCGGCTTTAATAAAGGGTACATAGAGTTTCAAATACTGGAAGACCCTGAGAAAACAGACCTATGGGTAGTAACTATTATTAACAAACCTGCCGAAAAGGAATCGCATGAATCATTTAAGCTCGATTCTATCATTGTAAATACGAACGGCAACGACCCAGTATCAGAGAGTAAAGGTTATTTCGGAGTCAAATACAACTACGGTAAATTCAAGTACTCTCCTAAATCGCTTGATGCTAGACTCAGGATTAAACCTGGTCAGAAGTATAACTTCACCGACATAGAGAATACACAGCGCCAACTCCTTAACATGGATCAGTTTCGTTTCGTCAATATAAATTTTGATTCGACAATAGTTCCCGGGAAGTTCATAGCGAATTTATACACCGCTCCCCTGCAAAAATTTCAGCTTACACAAGAGTTAGGTTTTAATGTAACAGAGGGACTACCTGGTCCTTTATACAATGCTAGCCTAAAAAACAGGAATATTTTTCTAGGATCCGAAATTCTGGAAATAGGAATATTTGCCGGTCTGGACGGAGTAAGTACCGCGTCAGATCAAAACCAAGTACTCCGAACAATTCAGTATGGTGCCAATGCATCATTAACCTTCCCTCGGTTTATTACACCGTTCAGGTCCAGAGGCTTAAATAAAATGACATTCAACCCACGGACAAGAGTTTCGCTGGGTTATAATTTTACAGATCGGCCCGAATATGTCAGAAGTAATCTTAATGGAGCCTTCGCTTATACATGGCAAAACTTGACTGGTAATAAAAGCTACACCTTCAACCTAGCCGATATTGCCTTGATTGATACTGATATAAACGCTGAATCTGGATTTCAGGAGCAGTTAGATGGGCTTTTGCTTCAAGGAAATACACTAGCATTTTCTTTTAATAGGTCATTTGTATCGAGCTCATCATTCAATGCCATTTACAATTACAACTATGGCGACCGTAGCAACCCCTCGAGTTATCTACGCTTCTTTCTAGAGTCAGGAGGAACTATTTATGACCTTTTAGGAAGAGCACTCTTAGAGAATAATGACTTAGAAAACTATCAATTCTATAAAGTACAAGTGGACTATAGACGACAAATTCCGCTCGCCATAAATGAGTCAGTGGTTTTTAGAGTTAATGGCGGTATTGCAGATCCATATAGTGGAAATAACGCTTTGCCTTATGAAAAGTACTTCTTTGCAGGAGGCAGTAGTAGCAACCGTGCATGGAACCCAAGGCGTCTAGGGCCAGGATCATCCTTTCCTTATGCGCTAGATGAAAACGGAGAAAATATTTTTGAAAATGGGCAACTCAAAGCCAATAGAACTGGTGCCGACAGTTATCAATTTGAACAACCAGGCGAGGTACTCATCGAACTGAACGCAGAATACAGAAGTAAAATTTCTGGCTTCTTAGATTGGGCATTCTTTATTGACGCTGGTAATATTTGGAGACTTCGAGAGTTTGAAACACCTGCTGAGGGTGAAGTAGTGCGTATTTCACAAGGGGCAAAATTTGACTTCAACGACTTTCATAAAGAACTAGCCATCGGTGCTGGAATCGGCCTTAGGCTAGACTTCTCTTTTCTCGTGTTTCGTTTAGATGCTGGTCACAAAATAAAAGACCCCCGGTTTCCAGAGGGTCAGCGCTGGCAAGGGCTCTTTAAAAGACCTAACCAAACAGTTTATAACATTGCCGTGGGCTATGCTTTCTAATAATTCAGCAAGTCGCCCAATACCTTTTCCACTTTATCAGGTGTAGGTAACATAGCCTTTTCGAGCTCAACGTTCAATGCAATAGCAGGCAAATTTTCAGCCCCATATGCCATTACAGGGGCATCTAGTTGCTGGAAGCATTGTTGAGAAATTCGTCCTGCCAATGACTCAGCAAAAGAGTTCATCAAAGGTTCTTCCGTCAACACCAATGCTTTATTGTGACGTTTCACAGCAGAAACAACGCTTTCCCAATCCAATGGATTAAGTGTTCTGAGATCAAGAATTTCAACTTGGCCCTTAAATGCCTTACTTGCGGCTTTGGCCCAATAGACACCCATTCCATAAGTAATCACAGCACATGACTCTCCATTCTCTATCGCTTCTGATGTTGCTTCTTGTGCAATAAAAGCCTTACCCAATGGAATAATATACTCTGAATCAGGCTCAAAAGTCTTGGCTCCTTCAGTACCCGGAACTTTCGACCAATACAAACCTTTATGCTCAAGCATAACGACTGGATTTGGATCATAGAAGGCCGCTTTCATCAAACCTTTCATATCGGCAGCATTAGACGGATAAACCACCTTAATACCTCTTATATTCAATAAGGTCGATTCGATAGAACCAGAATGATATGGCCCTCCACCTCCGTAGGCACCAATAGGTACTCTAATTAATGACTGAATCGGAAATTGTCCGTTGGACAAATAGCAGCTCTTAGACAGCTCTTCTACCAACTGATTAATTCCTGGCCAGATATAATCAGCAAATTGAATTTCAACAATTGGCTTGGCACCAACCGCACTCATTCCGGCTGTAGAACCGACAATATAAGCTTCTTGGATTGGTGTGTTGAAAATACGGCTATCACCATATTTCTGCGCCAAAGTGGCGGCCTCTCTAAATACACCACCTAAGGTACCACCGACATCTTGCCCGTAGAATAATGCCTCGGGGTTATTTCTTAAAATATCATCAACTGCATGCAGCGCAGCATCTACCATCACTACTTTTTCTGCACCTCTAGGTTTACGCTGTCCCTTTTCTTCGGTGATCGGTGTTGGCGCAAACTCATGATCTAAAACGGTAGAAGGATCCGGATCGTCCCCATTCAGTGCCCTTGCATATTCAGCTTGAACAAACACTACTGCTTCGTCTTCAATTTTTATGATGTCCGGCTCCTTATAGCCTACTTTTTTTAATGCTTTTCTCAGCGTTGGAATTGGGTCTGACTTCTGGTGATCTTCTAAATCAAAATCTCCACGATACCATTCTTTTCTTACGCCTGAAGTGTGATGTCCCAGCAATGGCGTCTTCGCATGCACTAAGATGGGCGCTCTGTTTTCTCTTACATATTCGAAGGCCTTTTTCATTCCCTCAAAGGATTCAATAAAATCAGCACCATCTATGCGCATTCTTTCCATCCCTTTAAAGCCTGCAGCAAATTCATAGGCGTCCATGGCCCGCATTTCTTCGCCAGTAGCAGAGATACCCCAATCGTTGTCTTGAATAAGATATACAACAGGCAACTTGTGTAATACAGCCATTTGCATGGCCTCAGACACTTCACCTTCGGTTACTGAACCATCACCCAATGAACAAAGCACCACAGATTTATTATTGGTAGCTATTAGTCCCTGCTCTTCCAAATAATGAAGTCCGTGTGCCATACCCGTGGCCGGAATAGCCTGCATGCCCGTAGCTGAACTCTGATGTGGTATTATAGGAAAGCCTTCTCTTTTCAGCGATGGGTGACCATAGTAAGTTCTACCACCGGAGAACGGGTCGTCTTTTTTACCCAATAGTTGTAACATTAACTCATTGGGTGGTAACCCTATACCAAGTAAAATTGACTCATCCCGATAATAAGGGGCTGCAAAATCGTATGCTTGCAATTGAAAAGCAGCAGCGAGTTGAATGGCCTCATGCCCTCTAGAAGTACTATGTACATACTTACTGCAAATCGCTCGATTCTCATCGTACAGTATTGCCATATTCTTGGCTGTCTGCATTAAACGATAAGCCTTTTCTAAGGTCTTTTTAGGAATACTGATATCTCTTTCTTTAGAAGTGTTAGTCTTTTTATCCTTGGTCAATTCCATAGAGCAATTGGCGTTACGGTTCAAAAATAACCAATAATTTAAAGGGTAATAGAAAAACCTACCGATCGTTAGGTTATCTTTCTTATAACTCCAAAAAGGAGTACACAGTTTAGCTTTATTCAACTTTTAATTCAGCATCAGAATATTCTGATATTTTTGCATCATGCCCGAGATTGACAAAGAACATATAGTACGTGTTTTCAAAAACATTCAAGATCATATCTGTAGTGAATTGGAAAAAGCCGATGGCCTAGGTGAGTTTCAAGAAGACAAATGGTCAAGACCTGGTGGTGGCGGTGGTAGAAGCCGAGTACTTCGGCATGGAAACATAATTGAAAAAGGTGGAGTCAATTTCTCAGAAGTCCATGGTAAGACCCCAGAAAAGTTTTTGAGATCATTCGGTCTATCCGAAGGCGACTTTTTTGCAACGGGTGTATCCATAGTTTTGCACCCAGAGAATCCGTGGGTACCAATCATCCACATGAACATTCGATACTTCGAAATGTCTAACGGTACTTATTGGTTTGGTGGAGGAATCGACCTGACACCGCATTATGTAGACCAAGATGATGCTGCCTTCTTTCATGAAAAAATTAAAGCCGTCTGTGATAAGCATGACTCCTTCTACTATACCGAATATAAAAATTGGGCAGATGAGTACTTCTTTATTAAACACCGAAATGAGACACGCGGAATAGGTGGAATATTCTTTGATCATAAATCAGAGGATTCAGAGCATTCTAAAGAAGAGATATTCAATTTTGTGAAAGATGTCGGCTTATGCTTTGCTCCTATATACACCCACTTCATGGAAAAAAACGCAGGCAAACCCTATGGATCACGTGAGAAAAATTGGCAAAGATTGAGGCGCGGTCGATACGTTGAGTTTAACCTAGTGCTCGATAGGGGTACTAAGTTTGGTCTTGAAACAGATGGAAGGACAGAGTCTATTCTTATGAGCTTACCCCCTGAAGCTGGTTGGGAATATGACTACACTCCTCCTATAAAATCAAGGGAATCTGACACACTTAGACTCCTAAAAAAGGGTATTGACTGGACGGTATGATTAAACAGCTCGAACAATGGGATAAGTCACTCTTTAAGTTCCTTAATGGAATCCATAATGAGTTGTTCGATTTTCTAATGCCTTGGATCAGCGATAAATGGATATGGATTCCACTATATGCCTTATTAATCTATTTCCTGATAAAACATGAAAAAGGAAACCTGATCATCACCCTAGCCGGAATAGGTTTACTGATATTAATTAGTGACCAAGTGGCGTCAGGTATTCTTAAGCCATGGGTGGGCAGGCTCAGGCCTTGCTATGACCCAGAATTATCAGAAAGCGTACATCTTTTGAAGGGTTGTGGTGGCCGTTATGGCTTTGCCTCCTCACACGCGTCTAATTCATTTGCGGTCGCCATATATTGTTGGTTGTTACTAAAAGATCATGTGAAATATATATGGCTTCTTATTCCTTGGGCTGCCCTTGTAGCCTACAGTCGTATTTACCTTGGTGTACACTTTCCGGGTGACATTATCGTAGGAGGTTTCATTGGTATAGGTAGTGCGTACTTGGTCTATATTCTTCGGAAATATGTGAACTCAAAACTTACAAAAAAATGAATAAGCTCATATTCACTTTCGGCCTATCCATCATACTTTTTTCATTGCAAGCACAGTCAGATTTGCCTAAAAACTGGATTGGAGAATGGAGAGGAAAACTAGAAATCCACAACACTTCGGGCTTAAGTCAGAAAGTTGAAATGGGTCTTAATATCTTTCAGAAAACAGACACCACTTGGGGATGGCAAATCATCTACGGTACGGGAGAGCAAGTGCAGCTGAGGGACTATGAACTTGTTAGAGAGAATGATTCTGGACATTTTTACATTGACGAGAAAAATTCGATCATACTCTATATGAGTTTGATCAATAACACTTTTTACAGTGCTTTTGAAATTCAAAACGCCCAGCTTTTGGTTTCTTATGAGCTGACAGCCAATGAAGAGATAATATTTAAAACACAGTCTTTTTCTCCAAATGATCAGAAAATCAGTGGTGGAGAAGGCGGAACATCTGAGGTCGTTTCAAGGAAAACTACTACATCGCAAATGGCCATACTCACTAGAAAAAAAAGCTAATGGGCAAAAAAGACGCTATCGTTTACAAGTACTTTAAGAGAGTGTTTGATGATTACAAGGTATTGGTGGCTGTAAATCCAATCGATTACACAGGAATAGAGCTAATTATTCATCCTGATGAAAAAGTGGAAAAGAATAATATGCAGTTCGATGAGGAGATATATGAAGACCTAGGTGTCGATGAGTTCAAGGAAAGTAGTCCATTGGAGTTTCAACTCTATATGAAGAAGGACTTTTTCGAACGAACTGATAACTAAACTAAGCGATTTTCCACAGCGAACTTCACAAGGCCAGCCGTATTTTTAACAGCTAACTTATTCACGATATTCTTTCGATGCGTGTCTACAGTGTGTGTACTAATGGCCAGCTCTTTGGCAATTTCATTCGTTGTATACTCTGAGGCTATCAAACGAATAATTTGTACTTCTCGCTTGGTCAACTGTACCTGATCTACCGCTTCTTCCGTCTTTTTTACATCGGCAAATAGGGTTTCAGTCACGTCCTTTCCATAGTATCGTTCACCATCATTTACATCGCTAATGGCTTGGATCAACTCCTTTTTACCTGCATTCTTTAGGACACAGCCCTCCACATCTAATTGTATTAGCTGCTTAGTAAACTGAGGATTATTATGCATTGTTAAGATCAAAATACGTGTTTTGTCTCCCTTGGCCCTCAAGGCTTTAATTACTCCGATACCGTCTAATTCAGGCATATTAATATCTAGCAGCAATACATCCGGAGAGATGGCCTCCAGCTGGCGAAGAGCTTCCTTTCCATTTTGTGCACTACCACAGCATTGAATATTGTCAACATCCGAAAGGATAGAAGACAAACCATCAATTACTACTTGGTGATCGTCAACGATAAAAACTCTAATCATTCGCCTTTGGTATATCAATGGAAATGGTTGTGCCAGCACCAAGTCCTGAGTCGATGTGCAAAGTTCCGTTCAGTTTGGCCACTCTGGCCTTTAAGTTTACTAATCCGATACCCGCTTTGACACTTAACTTATCAGGGTTAAACCCAACCCCGTTGTCTTCGACAATTAAGTTAACACTATCCTCATTATCATTCAACTGGATATTGGTTTCTGTGGCCTCTGAATGCTTAAGAATATTACTCATTAATTCTTGCACTATTCGGTAAAGTTGCAGCTCCTGCTCTCCGTCAAGCACTCCACTCACATTGGCCGTATACAAATTGACCTCAAGCTTGCCCGTTTCAGAAATGCGCGATTTCAGATCTTCTAATGCCGGAATTAGACCAAACTTGGCTAAGACTCCCGACATCATGTTATGTGAAATATTTCTCACCTCGCCTGCGGCTAAATCCAATAACTCTGAAGCCGTCAAAAACTTCTCCTTCGTTGGGTTCTCAGGATCGATTTTCTCTTCTACAGCACTAAAGTGTAGTTTCACCATGGATAGAATGCCACCCAAGCGATCGTGCAGATCGATGGCAACCCGCTTTCTTTCAGTTTCTTGCCCCTCGAGTACGCCTTGAAGTGAGGCAATTTCTTGTTCTTGAAGCAACTCATCAATTTTCTGCTTATTGATTTCGTCATTCTTTTCGGCAAGTGCTTTTATAGTTTTTCTTCTCTGGTCCACAATATAAAGCCAAATGGAGATGGCAACCAATATGGCAATGGCAATGACGATTATAAAGGTTTGAGACCGTTTTTGCCGAAGAATTTTATTCTCCTTTCTTTCATTATCTAACTCTAATGAAGCGGTGTTGTATTGCGCTCTTAACTCTAACAGTTTGTCATTATTTGTTTCAGTAAATATGTTTCTTGAAACATTCCAGTATTGACGCATATATTCATAAGCCATTTCATAGTTGGCTAACTTAACCTCTAATCTAGCCAGCCCATTAAGTGCCCAACCCTTATTATCTGGAAATGCAAGAGAATCAGCTATTTCATACGCATTAGTAAAGCTATCTCTGGCGTTTGAGTAGCTACCTGAGTTTAGATAAATATTTCCTAGCACGTAATAACTATTTCCAACCCATCGATATTTGCCGATTGATTTGTAAAGCTCTATAGCCTCATTTGCCCTTTCAATGGCCAAAGGAAAATATTCCTGTCTTCTATGAATACTGGCCATGTTGTAGGCAACCGCTGCCGCCATGTTTGTGTTTCCGGTTTCTTTGAAAAAGCCAACCGTCTTGTCAAAGTAATAAATTGCCGAATCCAACTGCTCTTTGCCCTGAAACACAACTCCTATTCCATATGCTGCCCTATTTCTTAATTCAAGATTATTTATCCTTAGAGCATAATCTAAAGCCTCGTTGTAATTAACAAATGCTTCGTCCCAATTCTTGAGCTCCACATAAACCGCTGCAGTAGAGTACGATGCTCTTCCAACATACTCAAAATCGTTCTTTTCTTGGGCCTCAAGTTTGACTTCTTGTATTAATGAAAGAGCCAAATCAAACTTTGATTCGGCCCTTAAAGTATCTGCTTTACTCAGTTTATCTTTTAAAGAAATATCTTGAGCATTTAGAGCATTTAGCCACAAAAAGCTCATAAAAATCCATGTAAAGCTATTTCTCATTTGGTTTCATAGTTTGTCTAATTTCCGCCCCCAGGGTTACCAGGATCTCCACCTTCTCCATTATCGGGGTCATTATCCGGTTCTGGATCTGGATCTGGGTCCGTTAAGTTAGCCAATTGGCTGTTTACAATTGTTCTAAATTCTACTGCATCATCACATGTATTCAATAATAGTCTAAACATAACATTAGTTGTTAATGGTTAATAAAAATATTTTCTCGTCAGTAAAGCTCCACCGAGTGGCGAAGAATCGTGTGTGTATACACAAATTAGATTCAAATACTTGATTAAAAAAATACCCAAAAGTGGGTATTTTTTTAATCTCAAAATTTCTAAAAACTAGCTTTCCCATTAACTAATTCTTGATACCTTTGTGCCCGGCAGAGGGATGCGACCAGCTCCTACTGAACTCCCCCAGGCTGGGAACAGAGCAAGGGTAAGTGGTCGAGCGGTGCGACATCCTGATGCCTTTTTTTATTCCCTCTGAAATCGTATCATTACCGAACGATTTTTCAAGCTCATGTCAATTTACTTAGCAGAATTCATCGGCACAGCCGTGCTACTATATTTTGGTAATAGTGTCAATGCCGCTACGACTCTCAATCATTCTTATGCCAAAGACTCAGGATGGATTATCACTTCCCTCGGATGGGGACTAGCGGTAACCTTCGGGATTTATGCTGTAGGACAAATTAGCGGTGCTCACTTGAATCCGGCAGTCACAATTTCTTTCGCCATTGCTGGAGAAACCGATTGGAATGTTGTACCAGGCTATATTCTCGCTCAGGTCTTAGGTGCTATGTTTGGCGCCACATTGACTTGGCTTCAATACTTACCGCATTGGAGAAAAACAGAAGATCAAGGCGCGAAACTTGGAGTTTTCTGTACTTCAGGGGCAATTGATCAAAAAAGTTCAAATCTTGTCAGCGAGATATTAGGTACCATGGTGTTGATTTTCGGATTGATGATGATTGGCGCCAATGAATTCACCGAAGGACTCAACCCACTTGTAGTGGGTGGTTTAATCGTAATTATTGGAATGGCCCAAGGTGGTAGCACAGGATATGCCATTAATCCAGCTCGTGATTTCGGACCAAGATTAGCACACTTTCTATTGCCTATTAAAGGCAAAGGCGATTCCAATTGGTCATATAGTTGGATTCCCATAGTTGGCCCTATTTTGGGCGGAGGTACTGGTGCGGCCTTGTACTACCTTGCTTTCAAAGATGGCAGCCATTTTCTAGGCTGGATTTCTATTGCCTTAACTTTGGTAGCCATTATTTATGCCATCGTAGAGGAGTCAAAAAAGTAAGAGCTACCACAGTTCTCATCTATAATATGGATTTAATTCCCAACCCGGGACTTTACACTCCACAGAATAAGCCTAAAATCTGTTTCTGAGTGCTGGCATAGCTTTTGACATTCCCGCCATGTAATTAGACTACTTTAATTACAAAGATGACTCCCTGAATCACCAAGAAAAAAAGAGGAGGACCAAGCCAAAAATACTTTGGCGATTTGAATCTTCCTCGTCCTAACTACCGCAGTCATTAGGTGCTTCGCACCAAATGCAATCAATGGAGCACTTGCCTAGCAAGTGCTCTTAGATTTTACGCTCATCCAATCATTTCTTGTTGCCGAGCATCAACAGCTCGTTAAGATTGATCTCCGTGACGTAACGCTTATCCCCTTCTTTAGACTCGTAAGAACGGTGCGTAAGTTTTCCCTCAAGTGCCACTTCTTGTCCCTTGGTCAGGTATTCCGCAGCAATCTCGCCCACCTTGCCCCATGCAACGATGTTATGCCATTGAGTTTCTTCCACTTTTTCGCCATTTGCGTTTCTATAACTATCCGTGGTAGCGATAGAAAATGTAGTGAGTGATTTGCCAGAGGTCAATGTTCTCGTTTCAGGGTTTTGACCAAGTCTTCCGATTAGTTGTACACGATTTCTAAGATTTTGCATGATTATAAAATTTAAAGTTTAACGTTCAGTTTGGCGTCTATTCTGTGTAGTTCGAATTGACAATGGCAAAGTAAGAGCAGTCCGAAAAGCCAAGTCGGTTGCTAAGCATTTGTAACCGATTAACATTCGTTTGTAAACGTTTGTAATTGGATATATCGTTGTATTTCAATAGATTGTAATTAATCTAACACATACAGAAAATGGAAGAAAGATTATGTCTAGAGTGTGAAAAACCAGTTTATGGCAGAATAGACAAGAAGTTTTGCGATGATCAATGTCGAAATGCTTTCAACAATAAGCAAAACTCTGATAGCAACAATTATGTCAGAAATGTCCATAACATACTGAGAAGAAACAGACGGATATTGGAAGAACTCAATCCCAACGGAAAGTCTAAAACCACGCGCACTAAACTCATAGAAAAAGGCTTTGACTTCACTTATCATACAAGCACTTACACGACCAAAGCCGGTGCGACTTACTACTTCTGCTATGAATATGGCTACTTGCCAATAGAAGGTAATTTCTTCGCCCTTGTGAAGAAACAAGAATATGTGAATTAAATGATGTCTTCATCCTTCATTCCAACCTCTTCCGTAAGGCCTGTGTCAAAGGAAATAGAAACACGAGATTAATATGAAAAAGCATTTCCTTCTAGCGCTACTCTTTTTGAACCTATTGGCCTGTGAAAACGAATTTAACCCGGCCATTGTCGATAACTTTTCAATAAGTCAAATAATCACTGTGCAAGGCGATCAAAATCAGGTTCAGGACTTTGAGTATGATACAAATGGTAAACTAGTGTCAGTAAACCATAATATAAATACCAATTCAAATGAATTCATAGAAGTGACTGACTTCATATATGAGAACAATCAATTAGCATTAAAAACCTTTCGTTATCAATCAACTGACACCCTACATAGACAAGATTCAATTGCTTACCTGGGTAATGGTCAAATAGACAAAATTTACTCAGCCTATAATTATGAGGGAAACATGGTAGTGAGTTGGGTAAGGCAATATGAATATGATAACAATGGAAAACTTAGAGTTCAAACTTCTTACAACCCGACCTCGCCAGAAAATCAAATAAGTGAGCGATACTATTGGAAAGACGGAAATGTGGATAAAATCGAAAGTTATAATGGCAACACATTGAGATACGAGTCGTCATACACTTATGACAACAAGCCTAACTACAAACTAAACAACCCCTTCTTTAGCGACTTTGAGTTAAGCCTAGCCAACAAAAACAACCTTACCAAAGTGGCGTATACCGATTATTCTGGCTTGCTCGATCTGGCATGTAATCCTTGTAACTATGGGTATGAATACAATGATTTCAACTTACCAAAAAAGGTAACTTACGATTGGGGATCAACCTTATACATTACCTACGAGATTTTCGAGCGTGCTAGCAATTAGAATAACGATGGCATCAAAGAGGCTAGTTATGACAAACCCGACCAGCTTCTATGCTTCACTTTTAAGGTGGCCATAGCACGGGCTTTATAACTATTCTTTATTTGTTCCCAAGTCCAAACACCCGGTAAAGCCCACCAGTTGGCCGGTGGTTTATGATTAAAAGCAGAAGCCATTCCTATTTTTCTGAAGCCCACTCCGTCTAAACCGAAGGCCTTGTTAGATTCTAAGGTCAATACTTTATCTGTTTCAGGGTGATGATCTACTATAATGAAGGTATGCCCTCCTGACCACTTAGAGCCAGGAATCTCATTTGACTGACGTGACTTCCAACCTTGTATTAAGGTCCAAGGCTTAGGGGCTTCTTCAACGTCTTTCACCTTCTCTCCCATTCCACTTTCTAAAGCTGCCGTAATAGGAGAAAAATAGTCATCAGCAGAAAAAATCATCATCTGCCCATGTCTATGATTATTCCATTCAAAGTTTGGGAATGTGTCTGACCAAGCCTTTACAATTAAGCCCTCCGCAAAAGTGCAGCAATTGTTCTGCTTGGCTTTTGGTGGCGCAATAGGGAGGTTTACTCCCGGTAGATCATAAGGATATGCTGGATCATGCAAGTCATAAGAAAATCCGTCATAGTCCTTCACCAAAGACACCAGTTTTTCTTCATCAATAGCATCTTCGTTATTATCAAAATTGATTCGGGAAATAAAATCAACCGCATCCAGTAGATTCGTTGGAGCTTCGGCATCTGCCAACCCAGGAGAAGCATGTATTTCCATGTACTTATTCTCTTTCCATCGAGAACAAATCCATACCGCACCAACTGGGGTTTGAATTTGGGCATAGTCTGTATCATCATTTGGAAAATTAGGCTTTGATGACAATAGAGAATAGTCGCCTGGCGCTATAAAACCTTTTTTAGTTGAACCGGTACTGGCTTCCTCAAAGCCCATTAGCTTTTTGGCAAGAGTGATGTGCAATGTTGACATTAAAAGTGTGTTTTGATTAAAAAATCTACCTGACCCTCAAGCTATTGAATCTTCAATTATGAATCAAGGCAATATGAGCCAGCACTTTTATACAAGACACGTTCATCAAATCTTAACGAATTTTACCCAATTCTAAGCATCAAATGTTTTAGATTTGCACCTACATAAATTCAGATATCAAGCCTATGAAATTCTTTATCGATACAGCAAACCTAAATGATATTCAAGAAGCCTATGACTTAGGTGTTTTAGATGGTGTAACCACCAACCCATCATTGATGGCGAAAGAAGGGATTTCTGGCCAAGACAAAGTAATGGCACACTATAAAGCCATTTGCGATATTGTTGATGATAATGTAAGTGCTGAAGTGATAGCAACAGACTTTGATGGAATGATCAAAGAAGGTATGGCTTTGGCAAAGATTGATGATAAGATTGTTGTAAAAGTACCGATGATTAAGGACGGTGTTAAAGCGATAAAGCATTTTACCAATGAAGGCATTCGCACCAATTGTACGCTTGTCTTTTCTGCCGGTCAAGCTATTCTAGCAGCAAAAGCAGGCGCCTCTTATGTTTCTCCTTTTATCGGAAGACTAGACGATATTGGCTTTGATGGGCTTGAGTTAATTGAGCAGATTGTTCAGATTTATGACAACTATGGTTATCAAACTGAGGTACTCGCTGCTTCTGTAAGACATACCATGCATTTGATTCAATGTGCTGAGATTGGTGCCGATGTGGCGACTTGTCCTCTCAAAGTGATTACAAGTTTACTCAACCACCCACTAACTGATAAAGGTCTTGAGCAATTTCTTGCCGACCACGCTAAGGCGAATGGATAAAACATTCGAGCAAACTTCTGGTTATTCCCCAAATGACTCGAATGTTCTTGCGGAAATGTACATTATAAAGGTAAAGGGGAAGGCCAAAATCCCAGACTACATACAACTCAGGGACGAGAATTTCGTCCTAATTGCTTATTTCAGGGCAGATCGCCCTTTAAAAAAGCTTGAGAAGTATGGACTAGAAGGAAAGGAAGTTGCGTTAGAAGAAGTAATTAATAACTTGCCTTTCGGTAAACTTCAAAAACTAGAAATATAGCATGCCCTTCTCCGGAGAACCCATTGTTCGAATTACTGACGCCAGTATTTTTCAGGAAGATCAAACTGTTCTCAACAACATTAACCTGAATATCGCCAAAGGGGAGTTTGTTTATCTAGTTGGCCGAACGGGTAGCGGAAAAAGCTCTTTATTAAAAACACTCTACTGTGACCTACCATTACACATGGGAAGTATTCGTATTGCTGGTTTTGATATTGAAAAAATCAAACGCAATGAGGTACCAATGCTTAGAAGAAAGCTAGGCATCGTTTTTCAAGACTTCCAATTACTACCAGATCGAACCATTGCCGAAAACATCTTCTTTGTAATGAAAGCAACTGGCTGGAAAGACAAGCCAAAGATGAAAAGCCGCATGGCTGATATCCTCATGCGTGTTGGCCTTGGTGCTATTTCAAGCAAAATGCCGCATCAGTTATCTGGTGGAGAGCAACAACGCGTAGTCATTGCAAGGGCCCTAATTAATGAACCTGCCATTTTGATTGCTGATGAGCCTACTGGAAACCTAGACCCGGGAGTTTCAGAAGGAATTTTTCAAACTTTTGAAGACATCAACAGAAGTGGGACGGCTGTTTTAATGGCCACTCATGACTTCAAGCTAATTGAGAATTATCCAAAAAGAACTTTAAGCTGCGAAAGTGGACAAGTTATAGATTCCTCTGCAGAGACGGTTTCTGCTGCTACATAGATACGCTAACATCTTTTCTCATTGCCTCAGGAAGTTTATCTCTCTCAAGCAGATCTAACTGACTATTTAACAAATGGATCTTTCGCCTAAGCAGATGAACTAGCCGATCGAGCACCTCTTCCGATTGTTGACTTTGAATAAACACTCCTTTTAAATCTTTATAAATAACATCGAGTTCCTTTATGTCTGCCTCTAGGTAGTTAAACATATCGCCAGATTCTAACTCTTCACTTACCTTATCTCTCTTCTTGGATATAATAGAAGAATAGAAAACCTCTAGCTCTTCAAATTTCTCTAGGTTGGAAGCAGCCAAGGCATCTAACTGTTCCATTGAGTCAATCGTTTCTGACTTTGGCAAAAATTTATCAGCCAAAAGAAAGCCTACAGCACCAATTAGTAAGAAAACTGCCGCTTTCCAATACCAAAGTCTATTAGACTCTTCTCCACTTAATTTGGATTCAATGCCAGTCCAAACCTCTTTTCTGGGCTCACTCACATCGAATCCTTCTCTATTTTCTTTTATAAAGTATTCTAACTTGTCTTTATCCTGCATACTGCAACTCCTCTCTTAATATCTCTCTCAACTTCTTCTTTGACCTATTAAACTGTGACTTGGAGGTCGATTCTGTAATTCCCAATACTTCTCCAATTTCTTTATGGTCATACCCCTCAATCAAATACAAGGTTAAAACCAATCGATAACCATCAGGTAATCTTGAAATCCCTTCGTTAACGACAGCCACATCATAACTCACGTTTCTCTCTTCTGTTTCTGCAGCACGATCGTCAAACTGACCGATATCATCCACAGACTCTAAATCTAGTCTCCTTTTCTTGACTAAATTAATTGCATTGTTCACCACTATGCGTTTCAACCAGCTACCGAAGGAAGCCGTTCCTTTATAGTTCTTCAGATTTCTGAAGGCACTTAAAAACGATTCTTGGAGAATGTCCTCAGCATCCATTTCACTTGCTGTTATGCGCAGGCAAGTGTTATACATTGCCTTGGAATAGAGCTTGTACAGCTCATATTGTGCTGCACTATCTCCTGCAAGACAGCGATCAATAATTGGTTGATGTATGTTCTGATATCCGGTTTCCAATGTCTAAAATCACACTAAAGACAGAGCAACTTAAAAAGGGTTGCATACCTGAAAGATAAGGATAAAATAAAACCCTCTACCAATAGTATGGAAGAGGGTTTTCTAAGATTTTAATGGCTAGTTTATCCCTTGTTCAAGTTGTCCAAACTAACTTTGGCTAACTCAAAATCTGGGCTCAGTGCCAAAGCGTTTGTAAAATGCTTTTTGGCTTCATCATTTTTACCTTGTTCAACAGCCATTAGGCCTCTCAAGTTATGGATTGCTGCTTTAAATGAGACTGTCTGTGAGGTACCGTCACTTTTACCAAGTGCAATTGTATCTTCATCTTTTAACTTCGACTCCATTACCAATAAATTGGCCTCAGCTTCGGCAAAGCGTTGTAAAGAATACTGCAAATAAGACATCTGATACTGAACATTAATATCCTCAGTTTTGAGCCAGAGCTTCTCATAGTACTCAACCGCCTTGCCGTACAATCTTAAGTTTTCATAACTTAAGGCTACTATCTCCAAAGCAATTTCATTGTTATTATATTTTTCAAGGAAGTCTAACCCTACTAAGGCACTTGATGTAAACTGTGAGGTGTTGTAGTACAGTTCAGACAGCATTCTCATCGCTGCCGAGTCGATTGGATTCAACACTAAGATTTCCGTTAATGCTTGTTTTTGGACAAACACATCATTGTACTGCTCAGCTTTTTGAAGTAAGGCAATGGCTTTTGCGTACTCATTACTAATATAAGTACTGTCTTGCGCCATGCTAGCTTGGCTTGCAAACATCATTGTGATGGCTAGTACTAAAAATTTAATCTTCTTCATTTTACTATTGATAACTAAACTATTTGAGTGATTTAACAACATTCAAGCCAAGTTCCCTACCCATAGCGAGCAAGTATTCATATGACTCTTCAAATTCATTTCTGATTTTACCTTCTAAAACGGCTTCCTTCAACGCTTCTTTCATATCTCCGATGGTCTTCCCTGGCGCTAGGCCGAAGACCGTCATGATCATTTCTCCGGTAATAACGGGCTGAAAGTTACGAACTTTATCCTTCTCCTCTACCTCCAACATTCGCTTTTCAACTTTGTCGAAATTTTGAAGGTATCTCTTTACCTTATTATTATTCTTAGATGTAATATCGGCCCTACATAAGGTCATTAGCGCCTCAATGTCATCTCCGGCTTCAAAAAGAAGTCTCCGGACTGCTGAGTCTGTGATCTCGTCTTTCACCAAAGCAATCGGCCTTAAGTGCAGCCTTACCATCTTTTGCACAAACCTCATCGATTCGCCCATTGGGAGTTTCAATCGCCTAAAAATGGCAGGTGTCATGCGCGCTCCTTTGTCTTCGTGCCCGTGGAAAGTCCACCCAACCCTTTTATTAAAACGTTTAGTGGCCGGTTTGGCAATATCATGCATAATAGCCGCCCATCGCCACCATAAATCATCAGTATGCTTACTTATGTTATCCAGCACCTGAAGCGTATGGTAGAAGTTATCTTTATGTGACTTGTCTTCAATACTATCCACTCCTTGAAGTGCTACCAGTTCGGGGAAGACAATTTTCAATAAACCGCAATGAAAAAGCAGTTTGAAACCGTACGATGGCTCGTCAGATAGAATTATTTTATTTAGCTCTACAATGATCCTTTCTTTCGAAACAATACTGATACGATCTTTCATGTCCGTGATGCCTTGAAAGGTATCGGCATCAATATCGAATTTTAGCTGAGAGGCAAAACGAATCGCGCGCATCATCCTAAGCGGATCATCAGAGAAAGTAGTTTCGGGCTCGAGAGGTGTTTTAATTAATCTTTCTTTTAAATCCTCCATGCCATTGAATGGGTCAACAAGTGTTCCGTAATCAGACGGATTGAGGCTTATGGCCATTGCGTTAATGGCAAAATCCCTACGGTTTTGATCGTCTTCAAGTGAGCCATCCTCAACGATCGGTTTCCTTGAGTCTCTTTGGTATGACTCCTTTCTAGCCCCTACAAATTCTAGTTCTAAATCGCCATCTTTTATCATGGCGGTACCAAAATTCTTGAAAACAGAAAGTGGAACCTGATCGCCCAAGGCCTTTTTAACACCTTCGGCTAATTGTATACCACTACCAACACAAACAAAATCAATGTCTTTTGATGGCCGATTGAGCAGTAAATCTCGGACATATCCACCAACTACGTATGTTTCTAGCTGCTCGCTTTGAGCCACTTGACTGACGATTTTAAAGATTGGATGTTTAAGCTTTTTTGTCAGGTTCATTAATAGATGCTCTTAAAAGGCTGGCAAAGTTAGCAGTTTATCTCAGGGAGTTCAAAACGAACAAAAAGACATAGGCTTAAAGATTGACAATTGCCCCGTAGATTAAATTGAAATCCTTACCTTTGTATCCCATAAGTTAATTTCTCTTATCACACTTATGGCGTCTGCGAAATACATTTTTGTTACTGGTGGTGTTACCTCTTCTTTAGGGAAAGGAATTATTGCTTCATCACTAGGAAACCTTCTTCAGGCTCGAGGATATCGAGTGACAATTCAAAAGTTTGATCCATACATTAATGTGGACCCGGGCACGTTAAATCCCTACGAACATGGCGAATGCTATGTAACCGATGATGGCGCGGAAACAGACCTAGATCTTGGCCACTATGAGAGGTTCCTCAATACACCTACTTCGCAGTCAAATAATGTCACCACGGGTAGAATCTATTACGATGTAATTACAAAAGAAAGACGAGGCGATTACTTAGGAAAAACTGTCCAAGTGATTCCTCACATTACAGATGAGATCAAAAGAAATTTCTTCAGACTCGGAGAAACTGGAGACTACGACATTGTTATTACAGAAATTGGTGGGTGTGTAGGTGATATTGAGTCACTTCCATTTATTGAAGCCGTAAGACAAGCCCGCTGGGATGTCGGAGAAAATAATTGTCTTGTAATACACTTAACACTTATCCCATTTCTTAAGGCTGCACAAGAATTAAAAACTAAGCCAACACAGCATTCAGTAAAACAACTGCTTGAGGCTGGAATTCAACCAGACATTCTTGTGTGTCGTTCCGAAAAACCATTACCTAATGACATTAGGAAAAAATTAGCCCTTTTCTGCAACGTTCAATTAAACTCAGTCATCGAAGCACTTGATGCAGATACGATTTATGACGTACCGCTGTTAATGCGGAAGGAAAAGTTAGATGAAAGAGTACTTTCAAAATTGAGACTTCCTTCAAAAGACCAACCACAGATTGATGAGTGGAGAGAATTTTTGGGTAAGCTTAAAAATCCGACTAATGAAGTGAGTATCGCCCTTGTGGGTAAATATGTGGAGCTTCCAGATGCCTATAAATCAATTGCCGAAGCATTCATCCACGCAGGAGCGCACTTAGAGTGCAAAGTGAACGTTCACTGGATTTCTTCAGAGACTGTCACGAGTAAATCCGTACATAGAATCTTGAAAGACATGGATGGTGTATTGGTCGCTCCGGGTTTTGGAGAAAGAGGGATTGAAGGTAAAATAGAGGCCATTAAGTATGTAAGAGAAAACAATATCCCGTTTTTTGGGATTTGTTTGGGCATGCAGTGTGCTGTTGTTGAATTCGCTAGAAACGTTTTAGGCTATGCCGATGCTGCTTCTACAGAGTTGGCGCCAGACACCAAGCATCCTGTGATTGGTCTTATGGAAGACCAAAAGACGATAGAGGACTACGGAGGCACCATGAGGTTGGGCGCATACGAGTGTAAAGTCAAAAAACCTTCTAAAGTCTATACAGCTTACGGAGCCTCGAAAGTGGCAGAACGCCACAGACACAGATATGAATTCAATAATAAATTCTTAACAGAATTTGAAGAAGCTGGAATGAAAGCTGTTGGGACCAATCCTGATTCTAACTTGGTGGAAATCATTGAAATACCTGAACACCCATACTTTGTCGGCACACAATTTCATCCAGAACTGAAAAGTACTGTAATGAAACCCCATCCACTTTTCGTTAGCTTTATCGCTGCGATAGTGAAAAACAAAAAGAATTAATTTTTAGAGAAATGGATAGAAATCAGACCATTGGTCTAGTTTTAATAGCGGTAATACTGATTGTGTACTCTTTGGTCTATAGACCGCCTGCACAAGAAGGGCCATTGGAATTTGCAGACTCAACTTCTGTTGAACAAGTAAATCCTGGAACTCCCATTCGAGAGTCTCAGCCAATAGAAACTACCACACCGACAGAAAATGCTTCTCAGCTATCTGCTCAGTTTGGCCAGTTTGCTTCAGCTATGGAAGGTGAAGAACAAACCTTCATCGTGCAGACAGACAAAGCAAAATATACTTTCTCAAATAAAGGAGGTACTATCAAGGCTGTTGAGCTCAACGAGTATTTGACTTTCGATCAAAACCCATTGATCTTATTTGATGATAAGACAAGTCAAAGGGTACTAACCATTCCCACTACAAAGGGAAGTATAGATCTTAACTCGCTCTATTTCCAATCAAATGGATCAAATAGAACCGTCAGCAAAGACGGAAACTTCACTGTAAGATTTACTGCCAATTTAGGTGATGGAAGTTCAATAGAACAGATTTATACCCTTACTGATGGCAAATATGAAGTGGGTTATCAACTCAAAATCAATGGCTTACAAAACGAGGTTATTGGTAATGAAATGACGATGGCATGGGCAGTGGCCATGCAGCGTTACGAAAAGAACCTAGAAGACTCTAGAAACAAAACAACACTACGTTATTACACCTTAGAAGAAGATTCAGATAACCTCAGCGCTACTTCTCAGGACCCTCAGAAAGAAACTGTAGGTGGGGTAAAATGGTTGAGTTTCTCTCAAAAGTTCTTCAACTCAGGTATCATTTCTGAAAAAGGATTTAATCAGGCCATCATAGGATCAACAGTCGGCACCGATTCAACAATCGTTAAAGAAGGATTGATGGAGCTTTCCATCCCAATAGCTGACGTATATGAAGGTGCCAATTTCACTTACTACTTCGGCCCAAACAGCTATAAAGGGTTAAAGAAAGTAACGGAAGGTTACGAAGACAATGTTTACATGGGTTACAAACTTGTAAGCTGGGTTAACAAGTATATCATCGTAGAACTTTTCGGTTTTCTGGAAAGATACATCGGTAACTATGGTATAATCATCATGATCATCGTGTTGATTGTCAAACTAGTACTCTTCCCTCTTTCGAGAAAATCGTATCTATCCATGGCTAAAATGAAGGTGCTTAAGCCTGAATTGGATGCTATGAAAGAGAAAGCTGGCGGTGACCAGCAGAAAATCCAGCAAGAGCAAATGAAGCTGTACCGAGAAATGGGTGTGAATCCAATTAGTGGATGTATACCATTGGTGCTTCAAATGCCTATTCTATTTGCTATGTTCTTCTTCTTTCCTAACTCTATTGAATTAAGACAGCAATCTTTCTTATGGGCAACAGACCTTTCCACATACGATGTATTGATTAACCTTCCATTTACCATCCCATTCTATGGTTCTCACGTAAGTGGATTTACACTATTAATGACACTCTCTACCCTACTTTACACATGGTCTAACAACCAAGTAAGTTCTGTGCAAGGGCCGATGAAGAGTATTGGTTATGTAATGCCGGTTATTTTCATGTTTGTATTGAATAGCTACTCTTCAGGATTGAGTTTTTACTATTTCGTTTCAAACATCATCACTTTCGGTCAGCAAACTTTGATCAGAAAATTCGTAGATGAAGACAAGATTAGAGCAACTCTTGAAGAGAACAAGAAAAAGAATGTCAATAAAAAGAAATCAAAATTTGCCACTAGACTGGAAGAGGCCATGAAGGCTAGTCAAGAGACGCAGCGGCAGAAAAAGATAAGTAAAAAGTAAAAACAAGAAAGGAGGCGATTGCCTCCTTTTTAATTTTCAGGTCAATAATTTCACACGCAACATTTCGCAGATCAGACCTAGCAAAGGCTTATTAGAAATTAGCATTTTTAGGCATGTTAAATTGCCATTATACTTTCGACTAAACTTCTATCTTTGTAAGCTATAGTTCAACCAACCAAAACCTACTTCTCAATGAGATTTACCTTCTTTGGACATGCTTCTTTTTTAGTTGAAACAATGGGTAAAAAATTACTATTTGACCCTTTCATTACCCCAAATGAATTGGCCAAAGAAATTGATGTTGACGCCATTAAGCCAGATTATATACTACTTAGTCATGGTCATCAAGATCATGTAGCAGATGTAGAAAGAATTTATGAGAGTTCGGAAGCTACTATCATTTCTACCTATGAAGTGGTTATGTGGTTTGGCGCTAAAGGTTTAGAACGAGGTCACCCAATGAACCATGGAGGCTCTTGGAGCTTTGATTTCGGCCAAGTGAAGTTAGTAAATGCCGTTCATTCTAGCTCAATGCCCGATGGCAGTTACGGTGGACACCCCGCTGGGATCATTGTTCAAAATGAAGAAGGTTGTTTTTATTATGCTGGTGACACAGCACTCACGAAAGACATGGAGCTTATAGGAGAAGAATTCAAACTTGATTTCTCTATTATGCCTGTAGGTGACAACTTTACGATGGGTGTAGCTGATGCCATGAAAGCAGCTAAAATGGTGAAATGTGATAAAGTAATAGGGGTTCACTTTGATACTTTCCCATATGTAGCCATAGACAAAGAGGCATCGATGAAAATTGCTGTAGCTAACAATGTACAATTAACACTACCAGAAATTGGACAAACACTTTCACTATAAATAACACATGGGCAAAATTATAGCAATAGCAAACCAAAAAGGAGGCGTAGGCAAAACTACTACTGCTATGAACTTAGCAGCGAGTTTGGCCGTGTTAGAACTCAAAACATTAGTGGTTGACGCAGACCCCCAAGCAAATACAACGTCAGGCCTAGGGCATAATCCTAGAGACGTGGAGATGAGTATCTACGAATGCATGGTAGGCAAAGCTAAGATCCAAGACTGCATCGTAAGTTCGGATGTCCCCAACCTCGATCTAGTACCTTCTCATATTAATCTTGTCGGTGCCGAGGTAGAAATGGTGAATCTCACCAACCGTGAAGAAAAAATGCGAAACGTTTTAGGCGAAGTTAAAGACAACTATGACTTCGTGTTAATCGACTGTGCCCCTTCTCTCGGTTTAATTACCGTGAACTCTCTTACTGCCGCTGACTCAGTAATAATACCAGTTCAGTGTGAGTATTTTGCGCTAGAAGGACTAGGAAAACTGCTTAACACCATCACTATCATTCAAAAAAGACTTAATGCCAGTTTAGCAATCGAAGGTATACTGTTGACAATGTATGACGTCAGACTTCGTTTGTCTAATCAGGTGGTTGAAGAAGTTCAGACACACTTCAAAACAATGGTTTTTAACACCATCATTCCAAGAAATGTAAAGCTTAGTGAGTCACCCAGCTTTGGGATACCCGCAATTGTCCATGACGCTGATAGCAAAGGCGCCTTGGCTTATTTAAATTTGGCTAAAGAAATCGCTGATAAAAATCAGGCATAATACTTTTTAATATGGCAGCTAAAACTCCAAAGAGTAGAAACGCATTAGGTAGAGGATTAGGAGCACTTTTGGAGGATTCTTCAACAAATACCCCTTCATCATTGACCAACAATCCGGTGGGATCAATGAACGAAATTCCCTTGGATCAAATACAGGTAAACCCTTATCAGCCGAGAACACATTTCGACAGACAAGCACTCGAGGAGTTGGCCGATTCCATTACAGTGCAAGGTATCATTCAACCTATTACGGTAAGGAAATTAAGCGAATCTGAATTTCAACTGATTTCAGGGGAAAGAAGATTTCAAGCTTCAAAAATTGCCGGTCTTGAAAAAATACCCGCATATGTAAGAACTGCTGACGATCAGCAGATGCTTGAAATGGCACTTATCGAGAACATTCAAAGAGAAAATTTGAATGCAATGGAAATTGCATTAAGTTATCAGCGACTGTTGGAAGAGTGCGATTTGAAACAAGAACAGCTAGGTGATAGAGTGG
This sequence comes from uncultured Roseivirgaceae bacterium, assembly GCA_964352205.1. Classification (GTDB taxonomy): domain Bacteria; phylum Bacteroidota; class Bacteroidia; order Cytophagales; family Cyclobacteriaceae; genus Roseivirga. Next base: position 201,601 of record CAYGQO010000005.1, on the reverse strand, counting down.
GTAAAAACAGAACCACCGTCAACAACTATTTGAGACTGCTCAGGCTTCCGCCAGATATTCAGGCAGGTATCAGAGATAAAAAGATTTCGATGGGCCATGCGAGAGCCATTGTCAATGTTGATGACATTGATAAGCAGCTGCATATCTACAAGAAAATCATTGAAGACGAACTGTCCGTCAGAAAAGTAGAACAACTGGTACGAGATTTGATGTCTGGTGCTAGCGATAAACCTAGTACGGAAAAGAAAGGCAGCACCCAACATAGAAATTATGAGGTGCAACAGGTGCAGCAAAAATTATCTTCACATTTCGGTACCAGAGTTGGTTTAAAAGCAGACGGTCAATTCAGAGGTGAAATAAAAATCCCTTTTGTGTCTACCGAAGACCTCAATCGCATATTGGAAATTATAAATATGTAATGCGACTTCTAGTTTCGATATTCTTACTATTCACTATTGCCATACCTACACTGGCTCAAGAAAACGGTGTGGCCAATTCTGAATACCCATTAATCACAGGAAAAAGAATAGAGCCGAAACTGACCAAGAAATACTATGATCCCCGAATTGCATCAAAGCGATCTGCATTTATACCAGGATGGGGGCAAATCTATAATGACAGCTGGTGGAAAGTACCCATCATCTATGGAGGTTTGGGCTTAGCCATTCATTTCGTGGGTTTAAACGAACGCAATCGAAATATAAACCTAGAATTTGCTGCTGAAGAACTTGCACAGGACGTACCCAATACAAACCTGGTTAGAATTTATAATTTACGAGCCGACAACTGGCGAAAAAATCGCGACTATGTAATCTTGGGAATGATCGCGGGATATGCACTTCAAATCATAGAAGCCTCAGTTGACGCACACTTGAAAGGCTTTGATGTGGATGAAAACTTAGCCTTAAACTTAAAACCCAAACTAGGTGTGATTTCGAATGGAACACCCTACGTGGGTTTCGGAATTACCCTACCCATAGGCAAATGAAAATACTATTACTGGGCTACGGAAAAATGGGCCAATTAATTGACCAATTGGCAACCGAAGCAGGTCATCATATCGTAGCAAAAATCAACATTAACAACAGGCAAGAACTTGACACTTTAGACACAAAGTCTGTTGATGTTGCCATTGAGTTTAGTCAACCTGAAGCAGCTTTTGAAAACATAAAGTGGTGCATTGAACATCAAATTCCGGTAGCAGTGGGTACTACTGGCTGGCTAGATAAAAAAGACGAGATTGACGCACTATGTGAATCAAGTAATGGCACTTATCTCTACGCATCTAATTTCAGCATTGGCGTGAACCTTTTCTTTAAGCTCAACGAGCAATTGGCAAAATTGATGAATCGTCAGAACCAATATAGAGTGAGCACCAAGGAAATACATCATACACATAAAGTAGATGCACCTAGCGGCACTTCGATTACCATTGCAGAGGGAATTCTAAATAACTTAGATAGGAAATCTGAATGGGTAAACCACAAAACAGACTCACCAACTGAGTTAGAAATCATTTCAGAGCGAGTTGATCCGGCACCCGGAACGCATGAAATCAATTACAGTTCTTCTGTTGATACCATTGAGATCAAGCATACTGCCCATTCACGAGAAGGTTTCGCTAAAGGCGCTCTTGCGGTAGCTGAATGGTTAAAAGACCAGAAGGGCGTGAAGTCTATGAATGACTTCTTAAAACTTGACTGATTACCAGTCGATTGGCTTTTGACCTTTAGATGCCAAGTATTCATTTGTTGTACTGAAGTGATTACCACCAAAAAAACCTCTATGCGCAGATAGTGGTGATGGGTGTACTGATTTCAATACCAAATTTTCAGAAGGGTTAACTATAGCAGCCTTCTTCTGAGCATAGCTTCCCCAGAGTATATATACAATACCTTTTCTTGATGCCGCTAAATGGGAAATTACTGAATCAGTAAATATCTCCCATCCCTTTTTTTGATGAGAGCCTGCATCATGTGCCCTTACCGTTAAGGTAGCGTTGAGCAACAGAACCCCTTGATTTGCCCAACGTTCCAATGAACCATTTGGAGGTATATCTCGGCCTAGATCATTCTTTATTTCCTTAAATATGTTAACTAAAGATGGCGGGAATGGCACTCCTTCGTGTACAGAGAAACACAAACCATTGGCTTGGCCAGGCCCGTGATAAGGGTCTTGACCTAGGATAACCACTTTTACCTCGTCAAATGGACAAGCGTCAAAAGCCCTGAAAATATCTTTCCCCTTTGGGAATACCGTATGGCTGCTGTACTCCTGTTTAACAAATTCAACTAATTGCTTGAAATAGTCTTTTTTAAACTCTTCTGATAGTACTTTCGCCCAGCTATCTTCTATTTTAATGCTCATCGAATTTTATTAGACACAGTTAGTTATTTTCGAACTAATCTATAACTTTAAATCACAGAAGAAAACAGAAAATGATTGTTACAGCGACAACCGAAGGCATTAAAGTTTGTGTAGAAACAAACTATCAGGCGGAATACTCCAGCCCCAGCCAGTCGCACTATGTCTTTACCTACCGTATTACTATAGAAAACAAGGGAGATAACACCATAAAACTCCAAAGAAGGCATTGGTACATTCATGACGCCAACAATATAGTCCGCGAGGTAGAAGGGGAAGGTGTTGTAGGGCAACAGCCGACACTTGAACCCGGAGAAAAACATCAATATGTTTCGGGATGTAACCTAAGGTCTGGATTCGGAAAAATGTATGGGACCTATTTGATGGAAAAGGTAGTTGATGGCCGAGAGTTCGAAGTGGCCATACCTGAGTTCAATATGACGGTTCCTTACCTGATGAACTAAGCTTTTGTTCCAAATATTTGCCTTTTTAGAATACTGGTTAAAACGAGTCGATCAGCACTCACTACACTCCCCTTTTGTTTTTGACTTTTTTACAAGCGTCATTAATAAAGTACCCCCTAAGCATATTGAAATAGAGTCATTGCGAAAAGTCCTATTACGTACCAAAACAACAATAGAGATTCAAGATTTTGGCGCAGGGTCTAGGGTTTCAAGTAAAGTAGTAAAGCCGATCAGTCTAATTGCGAAGCATGCGACTACACCATCAAAATTTTCAAGTTTTTTAGCTAAAACCATAGACCACTTTGACTATGCTCAAATTCTTGAATTGGGTACGTCTTTGGGTATCAACACCCTTTACCTAAGCCAAAACGAGCATGTCCGAGTAACTACATTTGAAGGTGATCCTTCCATTGCCGAACTGGCCCAAAAACACTTCAGGGCCTTTAAAAGAACAAACATTACCACCATCACTGGTAATATTGATAATACACTTACCATAGCATTACAAAAGCTCAATAAGATTGATTTGGTCTATATGGATGCTAATCATACATATGATGCCACACTCCGTTACTTTGAACTCCTAAAGCATCAAATACACGAAAATAGCATGATTGTGATTGATGACATTCATTGGTCAAAAGAAATGAATAGGGCCTGGAATGAGATAAAGAGCAAATCGGAAATCACCCTATCAATTGACCTTTTTGAAGCTGGCTTACTCTTCTTCGATCCGAAAATTGAAAAAGCTGATTATATCTTAAAGTTCTAAGGGTGTTAGCTTAATAAAAAGCTCATTACCCTGTCTGGGCGGAATAGAATTATAGGCTTCTTCCATCATATCAATCTTAAAAGAAGCCGAAAATAATGATCGGTATTCCGTTTCGTTTCCTCCAAAAGGTGGCCTATCACTATTCAGCGGAACATTAAACATTAAGCCTACCAATCTACCCTCAGGCCTGAGTAACTGATGCATTTTTTCTGCATAGCGTTTACGTAATGACGGGTTTAAGGCGCAGAAGAAAGTTTGCTCAATGATTAAGTCAAATTGATCTTCCAACAAAAATAAATCGACATTCAAGAGTTGACTTTTGGGGAAATTGGGGTTCCTTTCGGCAAAACGAGTTAGTGGAGTTGAAGATATGTCCACCACATAAACCTCCTTAAAACCTTTCTTCCAAAGGTATTCGGCTTCGTAAGCATTGCCAGCACCGGGAATCAACACTTTAATGTGCTTGTCTTCGATTTGGTCAAAATACTCCTTAAGTGGTGTAGACACATGTCCAATGTCCCAACCCGTTTGCTCATTTTGGTATTTTTTGGTCCAAAACTGCTCATTCAAGTCAACAATTTGTTCTTCTCTTTTTCCTTGCATTGAATTATTAAAAAAAGTTTAAGTACTTCGCCCAATAAATAGAAGACTTAACGTTTTCAAATTAGCTGGCAAATCCAATAGGAGCATGAGTGAAGTAGAAGTAAAAGGTAAAAATAATAGGGATATCATCAGAATAGTTCTAATCGTTATTTTGATCGGAGTTGTTATTGGCGGGTGGTATAAAATCAAGGGTGACGCAGAAGCTAAAGAGGCACTTCAAGCAGAATTCGACACAACTAAAGAAACACTCACCACTAAATTAGACAGTATTTCTGTTGAGCTAAGCGGTCGAATTTCTGAGATTTCTGAATTGGGAGGAAACATTGATTCACTTATTATTTTAAAAGATTCTATTACCTCTGAGAGGGACCAACTGCAAAGAACTAGAGTGGCTAACAAAGCCATTATCCAGCGGTTAGACAGAAAAGTATCAGGTTATGAAGAGCTTCTTTTGGCTAAGGATGAAGAAATCGTTCAGTTGAAAAAGTTGAACAATGACCTATTGGAGGAAAACAACGAATTGAAAGTTGATAAAAACGAGTTAAATGCCTCATTAAATAAAGCAGCTCAACGAGAAGAAGAATACAAACAGCGTATTTCCCTTGCAGCCAAACATCGGGCAGAGAACATTAAGGTGTTTAACATAAATAGCCGTGGCAAGGAACGTGAAGGTGACTTTCGAAAAAGACAAGCCCAGAAAGTAAAAGTGACTTTCAACCTGGCGCCAAACGATGTAGCCCCTGTAGCAGGTCACCAAATCTTAATTCAACTGGTAGATCCGTTGGGCAATGTGGTCTTTGATGTGGCTAGAGGATCAGGTTCTTTCAAAATTGATGGCAGAGAGCAATTCTATACCGCCATGCAAGAGATTGTTTTTGATAATTCTAAACAAGAGCTCTCATTCGTATATGACAAAGGTTCCGAATTCGATCCAGGTGACTACAAAATCATCATTCTTGCAGACAATTACGAGATTGGACAAACCAAGTTCAATGTAAGATAAGGCTAGTCTAATCTTTACTTTGAGGGCATTTAGACGTAGTGCAAACGTTAGCATTTCTGTTTCAAACCGAAAGCCTTATCTTTCTTTTCTGGTAAAAGTCTACCCTCACTATGCTTCCTATTCAAAAGAACTTCACCAAGTCATTTTTTGCCCTACTTAGTTTACCTGCTACGGCTATGGGCTTTGCACTATCGATTCAGATAGCAGCACTGAGTTGGATTTTAAAAACCAAGTTTGACCTTGATGTAGAAGAAATCGGTATCGTATGGGCAGCCGGACCAATAGCCGGAATATTCGGTCAGGTAATCATTGGCATAGTAAGTGACAAAGTCTGGTTTTGGGGTGGCCGAAGAAGACCCTTTATTCTCATTGGTGGAACTATAGCTGCACTAATGCTCCTGGCTTTACCAAACATTGGTATTATCAGCAGTTCACTAGGCTTTAGTGGAGTGTTAACTGTAGCAACGAGTGTAGCACTAATGCTTGACCTGGCCATAAATATTAGCTTCAACCCAACCCGATCCATTATTGCTGATGTTACCCCTGAAGGTAAAATTCGTACTGGCGGGTTCACTTGGATGCAAACCGTTTCAGGAACATTTGGTGTGGGTGCATACTTGGTATCAGTCATTTGGGACAATTACGTTCTGATCAATATTGGAGTAATACTGGTATTTCTTTTTTCTGTTATTCCAACTTTTTTCATCAAGGAACCTCACAAGCTTGACGAGCATTCTAATGCAAACCAAAAGCCGGTTCCACTTAAAGAATCGTTGTTATCCATTTTACCATTATTTGGCTTTTTACTTTTTGGAGTATTCGGTATTATGAACAAGTTGTTCTTAAGCAATGCATTAGATGATTATCAAAATGTTGCCGTATACACATCAGTGGGAATAACTTTCGCTATAGGTGCTTGGCTAATCGCGAAAAGCGCCAGTACCGAGACAAATAAAGGAGAGTTTCAAAAGATACTTTTGGCTCATGCTTTTACCTGGCTCGGTATCCAATGCATGTTCGTCTATTTTACGCCATTCATTAGCGATGTGGTTGTACCCAATCTAAATGATGGAGTAATGGCCAACAACTTCTCATCATTTCTCACGGGTAAAGATATAGCCGGTTTTAGCAATGATGATGCCGTGGGTAATATTGTAGCGTTATCATTTTTGTTTCTCAACCTTGTCGGTGCATTATTACCAACAATTGCCTTAGGCCCCATTTCTCAAAGAATTGGCCGCGTTAAAACGCACACGATATCAATTTTTCTAGCCGCGATTGGCTATCTGGGCTTAGCGCTTTTTGGAAGTTCTGAAACCTCCATATACTTATTAATTAGTATAGTTGGAATTGGATGGGCTGCTACCATTTCGCTACCATTCGCCATTATGTCAGAAAGAGTAGATCAGACCAAAATGGGCTTATATATGGGTATTTTTAATCTTTCAGTGGTGCTCCCCCAACTCATGTCAAGCCTCGGTATTGGCAAAATACTTAACGAATCTGAAGATGCTGGAACGCTCTTTTATATCTGTGCTTTGGCGCTGGGCATATCAGGTGTCTTATGGCTTTTTGTGAAAGACACACATGCAAAATCAAATATTATTAGCTCTTCTGGAGGGCATTAAAGAATTCAGTTATGAAATTAATTCTCAGATCAGTCATACTCCTCTTACTTATGATAACAGCCTGTTACAGCCCACCAATGTACGATAATGTAGAAGACTATCCGGTTTATGATGGCAATGACCTTGGTTTCAGGTATACTAAATCCGCAACGACTTTTAAGATGTGGTCGCCCGCAGCACAAGAAGTAAAAATCAATGTTTATAAAGATGGCAACGGAGATAATCTAGAAGAAGCCTTTAAAATGAAAAGGGGCGACCAAGGGGAATGGTCATTTAAACTTAGTGGTGATCAAAAAAACAAGTACTATACTTATCAGATTCGGCAAAATGGAATTTGGTTAGAGGAGAAACCAGACTTATACGCTGTGGCCGTTGGGGTCAATGGCCAACGTTCCATGATAATAGACCTTGATGAAACTGACCCGATAGGATGGGAAAACGATACAAGACCTGCACAAGAAAATTACACTGACATTATTCTGTATGAATTGCATATTCGAGATATGTCTATTCACGAGACATCTGGAGCTGAGAGGAAAGGAAAGTACCTAGCACTAACCGAAGAAGGAACAAAGAGCCCTCAGGGCCTCACAACAGGCTTAGACCACATTAAAGACTTAGGAGTCACCCACGTTCACCTCTTACCTACTTTCGATCACAAATCTATTGATGAAACGCGTCTTGACGAAGCTCAATACAATTGGGGCTATGACCCCCTAAATTATAATGTTCCAGAAGGTAGCTTTTCAACCGACCCTTACGATGGGCGTGTTAGAATTAATGAATTCAAGCAAATGGTTCAGGCATTTCATAGAAACGGGATTCGAGTGGTTCTAGATGTAGTTTACAACCATACCGGTCAAACAGAAGACTCAAATTTCAATCAACTGGTTCCTGATTATTTCTATCGTCAAAGAGCAGATGGCACCTATTCTGATGCCTCTGCTTGTGGAAACGAAACGGCATCAGAGCGTTTGATGATGCGCAAATATATGATTGAATCAGTAAAGCACTGGGTGAATGAATATCATTTGGATGGTTTTAGATTTGACCTCATGGGCATCCATGATATGGAAACCATGAATGAAATAAGCGCAGCTGTCAGGGCCATAGATCCTTCCATATTTGTATATGGTGAAGGCTGGAAAGCCGGAGACTCTCCCCTATCAGATGAGCAATTGGCATTGAAAGCCAATACTTATAAGATGGAAAAAGTATCGGCATTTAGTGACGATCTAAGAGACGGCCTAAAAGGCAGCGTATTTGAGCACGAACAACGTGGTTTCGTAAGTCAGGGCGATGGTCTGAAAGAAAGTATCAAATTTGGTATAGTCGCATCCACTCAACACCCACAAATTGATTACGTGGCAGTAAATTATTCAAACGCCCCTTGGGCAACTGACCCTTCGCAAACGATCAACTACGTTTCTTGCCATGACAATCACACACTATTTGATAGACTCCATATTTCCAATCCTGAGGCCACGGAAAAGGAATTAATTAAGATGCATAAACTGGCAGAAACCATAGTGTTAACATCTCAGGGAGTTCCATTTATCCATGCTGGCATGGAAATGCTACGTACAAAAAATGGTGAAGAGAACTCTTATAATTTACCGGATGAGATCAATCAAATAGATTGGACAAGAAAGGAAAAATATGAAAACGTGTTTAATTACTACAAAGGCCTAATTACCCTAAGAAAGAATCACCCTGCCTTTAGAATGCCTGAAGTAGAGATGATTCAAAATCATCTTGAGTTTTTGGATGTCGCTGGGGAAAACTTCTTGGCCTATAGGATTAAGAACAATGCTAATGGGGATGAATGGAATGAGATTTTAGTATTGCTAAACGGAAGCGACCTGAACAAGACGCTGGCATTACCTACTGGAAATTGGAAACTTGTCGGTAATGGCGAAATTATCCAAGAAAAGGGAATTGGAAGGTCAAAGTCAGGAAGTATGACTGTGCCAGCAATGACTGCTTTTATTTTGGCAAAAGACTAAAGGCTAAATTCAGTCTCGAAAACCTTGATGGCATCACCTTTTAAAATGACTCGATCTCCTTTGGCTTCAGTTAGCATTCGGCCAGTTCGATCAGAAGCTTGAAAGGCTCTGAAAATACTTTGACCAGTTATTTTAGACCAATAGGGAGTCAATATGGTGTGCATAAACCCGGTCACTGGGTCTTCTTTAATTCCTAAATTCGGAGCAAAATACCTGGAAGCGAAATCATATTCACCGTTATCGGACCATGCCGAAACAATGACTCCATTAGTAGCTAAACTTTCAATAGTGCTTGAATTAGGGTTGGTGTTCAAAACAGTATTTAAGTCTTCAAAAATCACGATCAGCTCATTTGGCACAGTAAGTACCTCCTTAATGCTCCCTCCAAAAACGCTTTCTAAATCAGCCCTAGATATATCGGTGTTGGCCACTGGCATCAAACTCGGAAAGTCCATCGAAAGGCTATTATCGGCATTTAGTACCACAGTCAATTCACCACTCAACGTATTGAATACAATAGGCTTTTCTTTTGGCCAATAACCTTCATTGAATAATGTAAAGGCAGTAGCGAGCGTTGCGTGCCCGCAGAGTGGTACTTCCTTCGCTGGAGTAAACCATCTTAAATCACAGAAATCTTGATCAATTTTTACAAAAGCTGTTTCGGACAAGTTCATTTCGACAGCAATTAACTGCATTTGGGCATCTGTCAAATGTCTATCTACAACGCAAACCGCAGCCGGATTTCCTTTGAATAACTCCTTAGTGAATGAATCAATTTGAAACAGTCTCATTTCGTTTTTTATTTTTAAACGTCACATTAAGTACTACACCAACCAGAACCGCAGTCATGCCAAGGTAGGTCATCATATTAAAAGTCTCATCAAAAAGGACATAGCCAAAACCCAAAGCATAGATAATCCCAATAAAATTGATGTTTGCCACTTTTGCTAATTCCTCAGATTGGTAGGATTTGGTCATGAAAAATTGAGCCGCTTGTGTTAGTACTCCAATGAGTAACAAAATTAGCCATTCTTCGCCTACTGGCATTACCCAGTTAAAGCCTGAGTAGATGGCAACAATAGGTAAGGTTACCAAAGGGAAATAAAAAATTATAACCAACGGATGCTCCGAAGTCTTCAGTTTACGGATCATATTATAGGCCACACCCGAAAAGAAAGCTGCCCCTATCCCAAGCATTGCCATCTCAATTGAAACGCGTGTATCGAAACCCTTTATCATCAAGATTCCTCCAAAAGAAACTGCAAAAAATATCCATTGAAGTGGGCTTACTTTTTCTTTAACAATCCAAATACCTAGAATAGCCGTAAATATTGGACTTAAGAACATTAAAGTCACAGCACTTGCCAAAGGGATTTCTTGCAGCGTAGTAAAGAACATTATTAATGCTATTGCTCCCGCAAGCCCGCGTATCAAAAGAATTTTACGATTCTTACCGAGTAATGGTACCCTTTGGTATTTCAGCGCCACACCAGACATCACAAACGAAACAATTGAGCGAAACAAAATGATTTCAACAGCAGGTATATTCGGCACATACTTGATCAGGACGTTCATCACCGCAAAGACAAATGTGGCTAAAAGCATATAGATAACTCCTTTTGAAATCATGTGCGAAGATCCATTTTTAGTGTAGATTTAAAAATTCGTTATCCTAAATTATTATGGCATTAAAGGTAGGCAGTAAAGCCCCCAAATTCGAACTCAAAAGTACCTCAGGACAAAACTTCAAATTGGAAGACAACGTTCCCTGTATTATCTATTTCTACCCCAAGGATTTTACTCCCGGCTGTACGGAGGAAGCATGCAGTTTCAGAGATGGTTTTTCGGAACTTAGAGATCTTTCAATTGACGTGTATGGCATTAGCCGTGATACAATATCTTCTCACAAAAAGTTTAAGGAAAAGAACAACCTCCCTTTTGACCTGCTCAGCGATGCTGATGGGGCTGTCTGCAAGTCATATGATGCATTGGTCCCATTGATAAAAATTCCTAAGCGGATCACCTATTTGGTTGGAAAAGACATGCGGGTAAAAGCTGTTTACGCAGACCTTTTTGGTGTTAAGAAACACTTGAATAGCATGATTCAAGAATTAAAAACTGAATAAAACTCAAAAATCTTCGTTCGAATTATAAATTTGTACCTCTTATGGAAAAGAGTCTCATGAGGAAAGCTGTAATTCTATCCTTTTTTTTATTCTTCAGTATCACAACTTTCGCTCAGCAATTCGTGACAACGGGAGATTTTGATCGCCTATCGAAGGCAAGCATTGGTTTTGGCCTCAACACCTACATTGGTGAATTGAGAAGAATCAGTGATTCCCAATTTCAGTCAGCAGGAAGTGTAAGCTTGGGCTACGAACACCTTTTTACCGACAAAATTGCCATAAGAACCTCATTTAGCATCTATACAATACAAGCAGACGATTCATTGTCGCCCATAGCATCGAATAAACTCAGAAATATAAGTTTTAAGGCTACTAATGCAGAGTTTGTGGTACAAGCCTTGTACTACGGCTTTAGACATCCCTCTTCAGGATACAAAGATCGTTCTTTTGTAAACCCATATTTCCATTTGGGCATTGGTCTAACATCAAATAACCCTAAGACAGAGCTGGCCGGTACGGAATATGAGTTGAGACCCTTGGCCTTGGAGGGTGTTCAATATGGAGGAATCGCCTTGGCTGTACCTTTAGGTGTTGGTGCCAACGTTTTTCTATCAAGAAATTGGGATCTCCAACTTGAAATGCAGTATACAATCGCTCTTACAGGTTACTTAGATGATGTTAGTGGTGTTTATAGAGACCCATCATCTTTTTCAGATACAGACGGAGTGGATGCAGCTACTTTAGGCTTGTTGTCAGACCCCAGAGCCACTTTGACACCGCCTGTGGAACCAGTCTCAGCAGGCACTGCAAGAGGAGATTTATCTAATGATGCATATCTCCGTTTTGGATTCAGGCTTGGATATTATTTACCAAAATCTCTTTATGGTAAATCTTCTATACGTTGTAAGGTAGTTAAGAGGACAAGATAACGCCATCGGCAATCTCTACTTTCCGATCTGACATTTCAGCTAATTCGTGGTTATGTGTAACAATCACAAAGGTCTTGTTAAATTCATCTCTAAGTTGAAAAAACAACTTGTGAAGTTCAGTGGCATTTTTGGAGTCTAGATTCCCACTTGGTTCGTCTGCAAAGATAATTGAAGGGTCATTGATTAAAGCTCTGGCTACAGCTACCCGCTGCTGTTCTCCTCCAGACAATTCTGAAGGCTTATGATTAATACGGCCTGTTAAGCCAAGAGTTCCTAGAAGTTCATTTGCCCTACTTTTAACCACTTTTTCTTCTCTACCCCCAATAAAGCCTGGGAGACAAACATTTTCTAAAGCAGTGAACTCAGGAAGAAGGTTATGAAATTGAAAAATGAAACCTATCCTTTGATTTCTGAAAGCCGCCAGCTGTTGAGTAGACAATTTAGATATTTCAGTACTATCAATAGACAAGGTTCCCTCATCCGCTAGATCAAGTGTTCCAAGAATATGCAATAAAGTGCTCTTACCCGCTCCAGAAGCCCCTACAATGGAAAGAACTTCTTCGGGTTTCACAATTAAGTCCACACCTTTCAAAACATTCAAGGCTCCGTATGACTTTCTTAAATTCTTTGCGCTTAACATTATCCACTCGATAGAAGACCAAACATAGTGATTAATGAGATATTGTTCTCAAATCCATCTGTGTAATAGTAGGAATTCCCTTGTTATTATAAGCCCAAAGATTTAGCTTCGCACAAAATTTTAGCCATGAATATTCACGAATACCAAGCCAAAGAATTACTCAAAGGATACGGAGTCAAAATACAAGAAGGTATTGTAGCCGATTCTGCAGAAAGTGCTACCGAAGCTGCCAAAAAACTTAATGCCGATACTGGAACGAGTTGGTATGTAGTGAAGGCCCAAATTCATGCTGGCGGACGTGGAAAAGGTCAAGTTCAAGAAACTGGATCTAATGGTGTTGTTTTAGCCAAAAGTTTAGAGGAAGTAGGCCCGAAAGCCGGAGCTATTCTTGGCGGTACCTTGGTAACACATCAAACTGGCCCTGAAGGGAAAAAAGTAAGCAAAGTATTAATTGCACAGGATGTTTACTACCCTGGCGATTCAGAACCAAAAGAATACTACCTGTCTATCTTATTAGATAGAGCCAAAGGCTGTAATGTAATTATGGCGTCTACAGAAGGTGGAATGGATATTGAAACGGTTGCCGAAGAAACTCCGGAAAAGATTATCAAAGAATGGATCGACCCTAGGGTTGGTTTACAAGGTTTTCAAGCTAGAAAAGTAGCGTTCAAACTAGGCTTAGAAGGTCAGGCATTAAAAGAGATGGTGAAGTTCATCTTTTCTCTTTACGCTGCCTATGAAGATACTGACGCCTCTCAATTCGAAATCAATCCCGTTTTAAAAACTTCTGACAATCAAATACTAGCTGTTGATGCAAAAGTCAACCTTGATGATAATGGACTGTTCAGACACAAAGACCTTTTAGCGCTAAGAGATATTAGTGAGGAAGATCCTTCGGAAGTAGAAGCCGGAGAATATGGATTAAGCTACGTTAAACTCGATGGCAACGTAGGCTGTATGGTAAATGGAGCGGGTCTAGCTATGGCTACTATGGACATCATCAAGTTATCTGGCGGTGAACCTGCAAACTTCTTAGACGTAGGTGGTTCAGCTAATGCTGAAACCGTAGAAGCTGGGTTTAGGATTATCATGAAAGATCCTAATGTAAAGGCAATCCTAATTAATATTTTCGGAGGTATTGTCAGATGTGACAGAGTTGCTAATGGCGTTGTAGAAGCATACAAAAAGATTGGTAATATTGAAATACCAATTATTGTGAGACTTCAAGGTACTAATGCTGAAGAAGCTGCCAAGATCATTAACGAAAGTGGTTTAGCTGTTCAGTCGGCAATTGTGTTGAAAGATGCTGCATTAAAAGTACAGCAAGCACTATAAGATCTTTTTTTGCACTCGTAGCTCAACTGGATAGAGCACCAGATTTCGGCTCTGGGGGTTGAGGGTTCGACTCCTTCCGAGTGCGCTAAAGTCCTCAAATCATTGTTTGAGGACTTTTTATTTTCCACTAATAGTTGTAATTTTGAAATCCTCGACCGCGATTTTCTTGCTCTAACCCTATCATTTAATTAGTTTTGTTTTAATTGAGTTTGTCTCGATGCGAAAATTAGCTTTCATCTTATGCCTTTTTTTAGTGTTTGCAGAATTTGCAGATGCCCAAAGTTTCTATTCCCGTAGAAGGGATCGGCTTTGGATGCTATCCTATGGCGTGGGCTATTCCTTATACAATGGAGATATGTACGACTTTCTCTATGACGGTTTCTCAGCAGCGGCAAACCCTACCATTGGTTTGGGGATCAGAAGAAAATTTGGTTCACAGCTTTCATTGAGACTTGATGTAAATTGGTATCAACTCGGTGGAAATGATGCTGAAGGAGGAGCCAGTGCAATCATTAATCGACCAGCAGGACGGGCATCAGGTGAGTCTGATACACGTTTTGTGAGAAATCTGAATTTTCGAGCACGAAATCTTGAGATGTCACTGTTAGCTGTCTTCAATTTAATCCCTGTGGATGGAAGCTACACAAGAAGACCCATTGTTAATCCTTATTTGATGTTTGGTATTGGTAGATCTACCAACCGACCCAAAACTTATCTTCCTGGAGAAGAGGGAAATTACACAGTAAATCTATGGGAAATACAAACAGAAGCTGGTGCTCCCGTATCCAGTTATCCTAAAACGGTTACTGTAATACCTTTTGGAATTGGCGTTAGAATAAAAGCTAGTCGTCAAATAGACATTCTTCTTGAAGGAGCTAGACGATTTACCTTTACTGATTACCTCGATGATGTAGCTACTGTATATCCTAGTGTAGATGAAATAATTGAATGGAATGGAGGGATAGGATCACCTACAGCTGATATCGCACTTCAAGTTTTTGATAGATCTGTTGAGGGTGGCTTTGAACAACGACAACCTGGCAATACGAGAGGAAGAGAAAACAATGATGCTTATTACATATTCCAAATTAGGCTAGAAATGTATCTTCCTGATAACTTCTTATCTGAATTGTTATCTCCGTCCAGAAGAAAACCAAAGTTCAGATAGTATTAGCGTTTTGCTGGTAATTTAGTCAAGCGATTCAAACCTTGAAGCCTTGCTTTTGTATTCCAGAATAAACGATTTTAACTGAGTCACGAGATCAATTTCTATCTCAGGCTTTTCTCCTGCCAATGTAGCAGACATGCTATCTAAAGTAGCCTTTACCTCTGAAAATTCAATGACCCTCGTTTTTGCAATCATAATTTTCGGATGGTGGGTAGCCATATTATTCTCATCATCGTCAAGAAGCTCTTCATACAACTTCTCTCCCGGCCTAAGCCCAGTATATACTATATCAATATCCTTCCCTTCTATAAGGCCTGAGAGTTGTATCATACGCTTTGCTAGGTCAACAATCTTTACAGATTTCCCCATATCAAAAACGAAAATCTCGCCTCCACTCCCCATTGTACCCGCCTCAAGTACCAAGCTACAGGCCTCAGGGATTGTCATAAAAAACCGCGTAATATCTCGGTGTGTCACCGTAATAGGGCCTCCTGCTTGAATTTGCCTCTTGAAGATCGGAATAACCGATCCATTTGACCCTAAAACGTTTCCGAAACGTGTAGTGATAAACTTAGTACTCGATTGATCCAAAGTACCTAAAAAGTCGTTTAGCGATTGTACATAAATCTCAGCTGCACGCTTTGTAGCCCCCATAACACTTGTTGGGTTCACAGCCTTATCAGTCGAAATCATCACAAACTTATCAACATTAAACTCCACTGAAATATCAGCCAAATTCTTAGTGCCAATTACATTACACTCAATGGCCTCTGGAACATTGACCTCCATCATAGGCACATGTTTATAGGCAGCAGCGTGAAAAACTATATCTGGTTTATAAGCATCAAAACATGACCTTATTCTTTTACAATTTGTAACATCCGCGACAAAACAGACAAGTCGATCTTCCAGTTTAAGAATTGATCGCAATTCATTTTCAATTTCGAATAGGCCTGTCTCCCATTGATCTAAAAGAATAATTTTAGAGGGGTTGTATCGAACAATTTGCCTGGCTATCTCGCTACCGATAGACCCTGCTGCACCAGTAATCAGAATAGACTTATTTTTCACCTCCTTCGAGACAAATTCATTATTTAAGACTATTGCGTTTCTACCCAGTAAATCCTCTATACGCACCTCTTTGATTTGCGAAATATCAAATTCTCCTCCAATCCATTTGTCCGTAGAAGGCACGGCCGAAACTTTAATTCCAAACTCAAGGCATTTGTCTACCAGATCATTCTTTTTATCTAATGAAATGTTTGTTACGGCAATAATTAACTCAGTTGGGCTATGCTTCAGTACAACCTTTTCAAATTCTTCGGTTGCCGAATAGATTCTAACTCCTCCAATAACATTACCTATTTTACGTTGGTTATCTTCAAGAAATCCTACGACCTTAATATTAGATTTAGTATCATTATCTAGCAACTGCTTAGTCATCATGCCTGAACGACCAGCTCCCATAATTAATATCTTTCGTTGAGCCTTTGGTGCTGTCCTGTAAAAGGCAAATAGCTCCTTGACAAGAAGTCGATAGCTGATAGATATCACCAAGGAGACTAAAAAGGCTATTAGCGCTACTGAATAAGGCAGTGAGTTTTCGGAAAGATAGTTAACAGCAAAAACAATCAGAAGTGTTACTAAATTGGCATATAGCACTCGCAATGTATCCTGTATGCCAGTGTATCTAATGATACCTGCAAAGCTCCGAGTCAAGAGGGAAGCGATAAAGCCGGATATAGTGAAAATTAGTATTCCTCTTAAAAAATCGTACTCATAGAGTTGATCCGTTAAGAAATTTAGTCTTAATAAATAGGCTACTAGAGCCGATACCGAAAAGACAATTAGGTCAATGAATATTATGATCCATCTTGGTAGAACATTAAGTGTCTTAATTCTACTAATCATTCTTTCTAAATAAACGCCTCAAACTAAGTTCTATTCGATCTAGATCTAACGTTGTAAGGTTAGACCCTGATGGTAAGCAAAGTCCATCTTTGAAGAGCCTTTCGGATAAGCCATCGCCATAATATGGATAACTTTTAAACACAGGCTGCAAATGCATTGGTTTCCAAAGTGGTCTGGACTCAATATTATCCTTTAAAAGATGAAGTCTCACCGTTTCTCGGTCAAAACCAAGAATAGCCTCATCTATCGTTATGGCTGTAAGCCAATGGTTTGAAAAATAGTCTACATCCGGTTCAACCAAAAACGCTATCCCATCAATTCCCTCCAAGATTCTCTGATAAAAGTCGTGCATCGCCCTTCTTTTCTGAACCCATTCGTCAAGGACAATCATTTGTCCTCTACCAATACCTGCAATTACATTTGACATTCTGTAATTATAACCAACCTCACTGTGTTGATAATGAACCTCATTATCTCTTGCCTGTGTTGCTAAAAAACGAGATTTCACTATCCATTCCTCATTATTAGATAATAAAGCCCCTCCTCCAGATGTTGTAATGATTTTATTTCCGTTGAAGGAGTAAACACTTAAATCTCCGAAAGCACCCAGTTTTTTTCCTTTATAAGAACTCCCAAGAGCCTCTGCCGCATCTTCTATAATGGGTATTTGATACTCATTACATATTTCCAAAATTTCATCAAGCCGAGCAGGCATACCATACAAATGAACCAATATTAATGCTTTTGGTGCCCTCCCAGTCAATGCCATTCTATCAAGAATCGCCTCTTTAAGATATTTAGGAGAAAGATTCCAGGTATCAGGTTCGCTATCAACCATTATCGGAATGGCTCCTTGATATTTAATAGGGTTAATAGACCCAGAAAAAGTAAAAGTGGAGACGAGCACTTCATCGTCAGACGCTACTCCTAAAATTATAAGTGCTAAATGAATGGCCGCTGTACCACTGGTTAGAGCCGCTGCATGCCGCATACCAGAATACTCTTGAAGATCTGTCTCAAACCCATCTACATTCGGTCCTAAGGGAGCAACCCAATTACTATCAAATGCCGATTGAACAAACTTTTGTTCATGTCCACCCATATGAGGTGACGAAAGCCAAATTCTAGAAATTTCAGTCATTATACTTTAATTATTCGACCAGGGTTGCCTACTACCACAGCACCATCTGGTACATTATTAATAACAACCGATCCAGCACCAATTGTTGCCCATTTCCCTATCGAAAGGTTAGGTATAATTGTAGCACCCGCTCCGATATGTGTTCCTTCTCCAACAGAGATTGTACCACATAAGGTAGCGTTCGGGGAAACGTGGACATAGTCACCTAGAACACAGTCATGATCAATCGAAGATGCTGTATTTATGATGGCATGATTTCCAATTGACGTAGAGCTGTTCACAATTGCTCCAGCCATCACCACTGAGCCCTGACCGATCGACACATCATCTCCTAAAATAGCTAACGGATGAATTGCCCAACCAAAATCAGCTCTAATTTCATTAGCAACCTTCTTGCGAATATGGTTTGACCCAATAGAAATAATGATTTCGCTAGTAATCGAGTCAATCTCAAAGTCAGCATCAGGCTTAACTTGGTAGGACTGCAGGCTCTTTATTGTGGGATTTGCATCAACTAAAAAATCCACTTTTACACCTTGTTTTTCAAGGATATCTATTATCACTTTTGCGTGTCCAGATGCTCCGAATAATATCATATTTAATTTCCAGTAAACTTCTCCATGGTAGCAGAAGTGGCAGAATTGACTTCTGTAGTCTTAAATAATTTCAAGAAGGTTAAAAATAGGATTTTAAGGTCTAAGCTGAAAGACAAATGATCAACATACCAAACATCATACTCAAATTTCTTCCTCCAGCTAATCGCATTTCGACCATTTACTTGTGCCCATCCAGTGATTCCAGGTTTAACATCGTGCCTCCTCTTCTGTTCTAGGCTATACAAAGGAAGATATTCTACTAACAGAGGCCTAGGCCCTACTAGTGACATATCACCTTTCAATACATTCACAAGTTGTGGAATTTCATCTATCGACAACTGCCTAACTAGACGACCAAAAGGCGTTAACCTATCATTATCTGGTAGTAACACTCCATTCCCGTCTTTCTTGTCATTCATTGTCTTGAACTTGAATATTTTGAAGACTTTTCCATTTAACCCTGGCCGTGACTGAAAGAAGAAGGGGCTACCATTATTTAGAATAGTTAGCAGGAAGGCAGATATTATGAAAACAGGGCTTAACAAGAAAAAAGCCGACAAAGCGGCTAGAAAATCAAACAGTCTTTTTAAAATAAGTTTATACATCTTCTAACTTCATGAAGTTAAGCAATTGCTCGTTTATCTTTAGCACATCAAATCTATCAATTGCCATATGGTGACTTTCACTACCCATTCTCTTAATTTCTTCCGGGTTTTGGATGAAATATTCCATCGACCTCATCAGCGCTAGAGAATCTTTAATTGGGATTAAGAACCCGTTCCTTCCATCCTCTACAGTCTCCCTACAACCTGGATGATCCGTGGTAATAATGGGCATTCTCATTGCCATGGCCTCCTGAATGGTTCGTGGTAAACCTTCATTGTAGTAGGAAGGCAACACAAAAACATCTGCACTATCTATATAAGGCCTAACGTCATCAGCAGTACCCAAATAGTTAATTACACCTGACCGGTGCATTCTATCGATTTCTTCTTTAGATATTCCCCCCGGATTTGGGTCTACCCACCCCAAGAGTTGTACTTCAAAATCATTGTACTTCTCCCTTAGCAATCGTGCTGCTTCGAAGAGTTCTGGAATTCCCTTTTCCTTAATCAGTCTGGCAATGAACAGAAACTTGACTTTACTTTCATTTTTGAATTCATTCTTGGACTTATAATATTCTAAGTCCACACCTGTGCCTTTTATTACAACTGATTTAGCATCGTGCGCTAATAGACCCTCTTGGTAAAAGAAACCTTCATCCTCCTCATTTTGAAAAATGGTTCCGTCAACCGAAGACAAAGACTTTTTATACAACAACTTGACTATAACTCGAATAATTCTTGACTTTAGATTAGTCTGATCAAAGCCGGACCCCTTACCTGTAATTAATGCAAATCTCTTGGCACCCTTTACTTTCGAAGCCAACAAACCAAAGATTACAGGTTTTATAGTATACGCTAAAACAAAGTCAGGTGCCAATTCTTTAACCTGGCTCCTGAATTTCAGACATGCCTTAAAGTCCTTTAATGGGTTAAGCCCTGTGCGTTCAAATTCATTAGAAATACAGTTTACGCCAATCTCCTCCAATTTAGATTTAGTGCCTTTTGCAATATATGGAGCCGCTGCAGATACTTGGAAATCTTTAGTTAAACGCTTCAACAAAGGTCCTCTAAAGTTAATTAGTGAAGATTCGAAACCTCCAATCAATAAGAACTTAGGCCTGTTGGATTCTTGCAATTTCATCAAGTTTCTTTTGATACCGTTCTTTCCTCTTCATATTCAAAAAGGCAATTCTTTTATCGGAATACGCGTAAATAATCCAAAACATGAACGGGTATAGAATGATTCTTTGTCGAGCAATAAGACCTAGATTACTCAAAGTTAAGCCTGCGCCAACGGAGAAAAGCAAAATGAATACTAAGCAAAATGCCACCAACCTGTCTTTTCTGATCATTTTGATCGATCTAAAAACTGCTTTTCTATTCTTGAGCGCTAAAAACCAGATAAAGTAAACATCGAAAAAACTAATGGCCTGAAGAAGGCCACCTACTTCCCACGGAAAAGGCCTAAACAGAATATTTATTGGGCCAAACACATAAGCGAATGGTCCAGTGGTTAGTTGAATTACACTTCCTCCATACTCAGATCTATTACGCTCACCCTCCGCAAATTGTTGAATGTCTCCAATTCCACCACCGACTCCTAGAACATTTAAAATATAGAAAGCACCTATTGTAGATACTATGATAACCATAATGTTCTTGAAGTTTAACTGCTTCAAACTCACCAAAAAATATGCTCCGGCAGCTGCAAATGCCAACATAGCAGCCACCTGAGGACGCACCATATAGCACCATAGCAAGCCTAAAGCCATAACCAATATATTCTGACGTTTTTTAGCATCTAACATTCCCGTCATGAAAATTGCCACTCCAAAGATCATCCATGAGTCCTTGCTTATAGATGCGGTCCAAAACCATAGTGAAGGGTAAATCAACAGAATATTTAAGTAATTCTTATACTCTAAAGGCCCATAAGCTCTAAAAAAAACCTTCCCAAAATAGTAGAGTCCAATTAAACAGAAAAGAGAGTAAACCAGCCAAGCGCCACGATAACTATCGCCAGTTACTAATGTGATTAGTGCGGCTGGGTAACCAACAAAATTTGTCCCAATAAATGGCCCTCTCCAAACATCAGGATCATAAAGCGGAGCAAAATCGAACTGTCTGAAATAGTCTGCAAAACGAAGTCCCCACCTCATGTATACCACTGGGTCAGCACCTCCCCCATAAATGGCGAATACGATAAATGCATAACCGATTACTCCAACTATTCTAAGTAAGAGCGAGTTCCGAATGACATCACCATATATGGATGGGATGTTTCGCTGTGCTATTAAATAGCCAATTATTAGGAACAGAATTAGTCCTATTAAGAACCCTGGCCATTCAAAAGCACCCATTTTAAATTATAAGCTATTCAAATTTTTAATCAACTAGTTGTTTTGTTTTAGCCAAGCCTCAAGAACAATAAGGCTATAGATAATATAAGGACTATTACGATCCCTAAAACTCTTCTCTTCAAGTATTCTTTTAACAGGCTTATAGTCCAGATAGTCATATATAAGAGCGGTTGGGTCAGATAACAAATCATTCTTGAGTTCAAATAATTCGTTATCCAGCCAGTTCTTAAGCGGAATCTCAAAACCTTTTTTCTTACCCATAACCACCTCATCGGATAGCTCAGATTCGTAGGCCTTCCTTAAAGCATATTTTGTGACACCTCTATTCACTTTAAACTTGTCAGGGACTCGTGAACTAAACTCAAATAATTTATGATCCATAAATGGCGATCTTGCTTCCAAAGAAAAGGCAGAGGAAGCAATGTCCATTTTCACCAGAAGCCCTGAAGGTAAATTGATATTCCTGTCCATGTGCATTTGGTAGTCTAGCCCTTTCAGCCCCTCTCGATTTAACTCCTTATACACGAATGAGTTGGGTATATTTCTATTTAACCAAAAGCCTTGTTTTTCTTTTTTTGTAAAAGTATCTGTAGTAAGAGCCACATACCTATCTTCCAAATCTTTAAGAGAAGAGATTCTAAGCATTCTTTGAAGAAACCCTGCGTAACTTCTTCTGTCAACCCCATTGAATAGCTGTTGACCTATTTGTCCGACAAAGCGGGGAACTAGATCCAGTTTGTTGAGGTGCTGCGATAGTACATACCTGCGGTAACCTCCAAACTGCTCATCTCCACCATCACCATTTAGTACTACTTTAACATGCCTTTTTGCTAATTCTGATATACCCAATGAAGGAATAGCGCTGGGGTCAGCAAATGGTTGGTCATATTGTGCAATTATTTTTTGAAGTGAATCAAGTACATTAATTTTTAATGGTAACACTATATTTTTTAATCCGAGGGCCATTGCAGTACGACCAGCTATACCGGATTCATCTAACTTCTTATCTCCTTCGATCGCCACAGTAAAGGTGGTCAGGTCCTTTGCCAACTGAGCGGCCTCGTATGCCACAATGCTACTGTCAAGCCCACCTGATAAAAAGATACCTACAGGCACATCACTTCTCAACCTGATTTTAACAGATTCGGCTATAAGCCGTCTTGTTTTGATTTTTGTTTCTCTTAATGAAATACTGTGTTTCCTGCTATAGTCTATTTTCCAGTATTCATCAATATCTTCTCGTCCTTCCTTACCCACTCTCAAATAATTCGCCCTCAACAATGACTTAACGTTCTTATAGATCGTTTGAGGTTGAGGAACATTCAGGTAGGAGAGGTAATTATAGATTGATTCAGGTTCAATTTCTAAAGGAATACCCAACTGTCTACAAAGCGCTTTGACACCTTTTAATTCTGAAGCAAACACAAAGCAGTCTCCAGGAATATTCAAATAATATAATGGCTTTACACCAAGCCTATCTCTGCATAACAATAGCGTTTTTTCATTTCTGTCAAAATGGGCAAAAGCAAACATCCCTCTCAATGGATTTATTCCGTCAATACCAACCTCCAGACTCTCCAACAAAACCTCAGAGTCAGATGAAGTGTTAAAAGAGTGACCTTTAGATTTTAGATCTTCTTTTACTTCTAAATAGTTATAAATTTCACCATTGAAGACCAGTACCTTTTCTTCATTTTTACTAAGAATTGGCTGATGGCCACCCTCAATATCAATTATCGAGAGCCTGCGCATTCCTAGGAACAGGCCATCTTCCTCGAAGACTCCATAATCGTCAGGCCCTCTATGTACTAACGTATCCAGACAACTTTTAAAGCCTTGACGGCTTATACGGTTTTTGTGATCCCAAACTCCTATTATTCCACACATATCAAGCCCCTTGAATTACTTGATTATAAAATGCGGCTATTTCGCTGACCATACGATCAATAGTAAAATAGTTTGTTAATCGTTGCTTATTCTCTGTAGTAAGTCTATCCAGTTCCTCTTTGTGTTGAAGTATATATTCAATGTTCTCAACCATCTGGTCTACATTAAAAGGTTGGGCCAGTAGTTTCTTATAACCATCGCTAAAAATCTCATTACCAGCAGATACATCAAAAGCCGCAATCGGTTTTAATGTGTTGATGGCCTCGAGAAAAACCACACCGAACCCCTCTGCAATAGAAGGTATGAGTACTACATCAGCCGCCTCCATATATTCAAGAACATTAGTTTTGTAGCCTAAAAAATGCACATTATCGTCAATCTCAAAGTCCTTGGCCATTTGTTTAAGTTCATCCTCCAATTCCCCTATACCTAATACCCAAAGACTTAAATCAGGATAATCACCTTTCATTTTCGCTAATACCCTAAAAGCATACCGATGCCCCTTAAATCCAACTAGGCGCCCGGCTAAGACAAATTGTGGATAGCTTTTCTTTTCTTCAGGTTCATTTTCAAACCTTGTATCAGGCATTTCGAAACCATAATGAATTCTGGACATTTTATTCCCTTGAGATATCCCAGATTCAACGAATAAATCTCTTAATCCATCAGAAATACTGAAGGATTGATTGCATTGGTTTTCAGAAAAGCGATTGATTCTGTAATAAAGATTTTTCCTGACTTTAGTTGGATCAAAACCATATTCATTATTATATTTTTCCTCAAAACCATGCTTAGTTGATACAAGTTTCAAACTTCTTAGGAAGAACTTCTTCACCAGTGCACCGTAAAAATCAGCATGAATAAGGTGCGTATGCACAATGTCATAATTACCTGATTTTATCACACTCTTCACTTGCCGAACATCACTAAATCCTGGAAACCTACCAATATTGACCTGATGTACCTCAACTCCAATTTTTTGCAGTTCGAAAACAAAAGGAGAATCAAGTCCTAACTGAAAATCGGTGTAAAGTCGAAGGAAGCTAATTTCAATGCCAACCTCAATCAACGCAGGTATTGTCTTTAGATGGAACTGTTCTGCTCCAAAAATACCTCCTTCTTTCTGAATGAATAATACTCTCATTTACAACTCAAGTAGTAACTCAACTGTATATTTCCATTTATACTTTCTAGCCTTCAATTTTCCTCTTTGTATATAATCCGCCCTAATCTGTGGATTAAACAAATTATTGATCTGCTCAAGGTATTCGGCATCTGTATCTGCATAAAGGACTGCGTCACCACACACCTCTAAAACACTTCCTTTACCACTGGTAACAACGGGGCATCCACACGCCATTGCCTCTACAGATGGCCAGCCAAACCCCTCACTTAAGGATGGGAAAATTAAGCAATGGGCACTATGATATAAGGCCTTCAGTGAAGTATCCGTGATCTGTTCTTTTTGGATAATTCTAGACTCTAGTTTTTTCTTTTTTATCAGTTTAAGGTGATCTTCTTTTATGTGCCCGACTTTGATCAACCGATATTGAGCCGGTAGAAGTTCTAAAACATCAATAACCATTTTAAAATTCTTATACCAAGCGTCAGTTCCAACAGCGAGAATAAAAGGACCATGATAGTCAATCAACTCTAAGCTTTCAGGCTTCTCAAACCAATGATCTTCTAGGCCATTAGCCACAATATTCAGTTCCTTTTTTTGAAATGCAGGAAAGAAACGCAATAGGTCTGCAGCTGTATGTTCTGATATTACGGCAACTTTACTTCTAGCTTTCATAAGACTTATCTGCCATCCATAGAGCATTTTTTGCAAGGTACTGTTCCTCTCTTCTTTATAGAGGGTATGCAAATCGTGGCAAATAGTCACTGTTCTTTCCTTTGGCAAAAAGAGAGATAAATAAGCAAAACGCTCACTTATAATAATATGACGTTCATTGTTTCTCAGCAAGTATGCCACAACTGGATACCAAACGTATTTTTGAAAAAGACGATATGTTCGTGACTTATATTGTTTTGTTAAGGCAAGCTTACATGTAATACCCTGACGATTTAGCTCATTTACTAAACCTTCAGCGTATCTGTTCATACTGTAAGACCTACCTAAATTAGGGTAAACTACAACCATTAAATCTTCTTATTCTTAGCCTCTTGAATGATTTGATCATTTAGATTGACAAAGATCGAATGCAGTATTGATGCGTTTTCTTCGTTAGACATCCATGGGTTGTGGTCAGGCAAAAGCCTTATTTCCCTCGTGGATTTATGAAGTTTCTTCATCAATTCAAATGATGAATTTTCTCTATATAGCATACCACTTTGAATTTTCTTGAATATCTTCTTCAACGATTGAACATTTGTAGCCAGAAATACACCATCCCAGTTGATAAGCCAATTATTCTTTGCAAATACTATCGCGGGTTTGCGTCTAAAAAACGCCTCAAAAGTAACACTACTGTTAACAGAGAGTACGGCTCGTGACTTATCAGCTAACAATAAGGAGTTAGTGGTAATAGAAGCCAATCTCACTCCCTTCAAGTCTAAAATACGATGGTAGTCGGAAACATCTCTACCAAGATGGCCTTCATACCGAGGATGGAATTGAGTCGGGTGTTCTTTTACATAAATTCGCCAGCCTTCCGGTAGTGCATTCGAAATCAAATTGAGTATCAACCATTGATCAGAAAAGATTCCTCCATCAGGATTGGTAGTTCTCTCTGGTTGATAGTGTAAGGGGACATAAACGTAATTCTGCCCCAAGTCAACTTCTTGGGCTAATTGCTCATAAACCCTTTTCAGATTCCTTTTATGAATGATACCCTTAAGCTTCAATAAACTCGACTTCTTATAACTCAATGGAAGGAGTCTAATCAGTCCTTCATCAGATTTAAGCATATCTAATGAACTACTTCTGCCTTGTTTTAGGCTTAACTTATTAATAGACCTTTTCACAAAGGAACTACCTATATGCCATAGTCCAGATGTCCTTTTCTGTTTTATCATGTGCGGCATTACAGCCTTCTCTCTTTCGCCTGATACTTTAGCCAAATAATCATTAATCATAGCAGCGACCTCCTCTCCGAAGGTTCCATCCTCCATAATCGTCTGATTATTAAACGGATGATCTTCGATATGGCGGAGCATCACAAAACGCTCTTGATAAAACGGCAAATAACCAAACATAGCCATTTCAACACCAGCCTCTCTAGCCACTGCATACAATACGTATTGTGCTATGTGGTGCGGTATCTCTGTAAATACAATTATGTCAGGTTTTGTTTCCCTAATTACATTCTCACCATAGATCAATAGTCGATAGTAAAAGTGCTTTCGGTCATTGTAAGACATATTTGAGCTATCGATAAAGCGGTCAATCATCTTTAATGCTAGCCTTTCATGCAAAGCATATTTCCGAACAATATTTTCATCAATGGTAAACCCATTAAAAAAGTCTTTGCCTGAAGGTGATTTTAAGGAAAGTATTTCCTGGTATGTATGTCTAATACTATCTGGAAAAGCTTGGCTCACTAGTGGGTCTGTGACACCATTAGTAATCCAATAAACAGGTTTCCATCCTAGGTTTTCTTTATTGAGCTGCGCTACATCTACCCATTCAGGTAAATGAGAAACTGCATAGATTACAGATTTAGTCATTAGTTAATCCATTGACATCAGATTCTTTCAAAGGTTCACCCATTTCAATATCAACAGTCACAGTTTTACCGAGTATCGTACTAAGGTACTTGGGATGTAAACCATAGCCTGGCCTGACAGACCTTACATTCTCTTCTGTAATTAGATCGCCTTTCTTAAGGTCTTTAGCAACAAAAAGGGAACGTGAAAACTTCCTATT
The DNA here is from genome assembly GCA_964352205.1 of uncultured Roseivirgaceae bacterium. Taxonomy (GTDB): domain Bacteria; phylum Bacteroidota; class Bacteroidia; order Cytophagales; family Cyclobacteriaceae; genus Roseivirga. The sequence continues at coordinate 174,192 of CAYGQO010000005.1, read as the reverse complement.
CTTCTCGACTTTTTCGGAGAGGTCATAGGTAACTTTACCCAGAGCCTTTTCAGTTTCGCGAATGGCATCTACCATTGACTTAAACTCACAAGGATCCAACGAAAAACCCACATCTGGACCACCAAGAGATTTATCAAGGATGAAATGTTTTTCAACAAGTTTTGCCCCCAATGCTACAGCTACCATAGGCACTGTATTTCCAAGGGTATGATCAGAAAGCCCCATTTCAACCTTAAAACGTTCTTGGAAATCAACTCCTGTACGGAGATTTGCTAAGTCTATTGGAGCTGGGTAAGAAGAGGTGCATTTTAACAACATGATCTCGTTATTTCCCTCGGATCTACAAGTTTCGACAGCTAACGCTATATCTTCTAAAGAAGCTATACCGGTACTTATAATGATAGGCTTCCCTTTAGAAGCGGCATATGATATCAGTGGTATATCCTGAATTTCGAATGAGGCAATTTTATAAGCAGGTACATCAAAGGTTTCCAAAAAATCCACCGCGGTTTTATCAAAAGGGGATGAAAAAATGAGAAGACCTTCCTCATGTGCGGCATCAAAAAGTTGTTGATGCCAAGCCCATGGAGTATGGGCCTCTTCGTACAGGTCGTACAGATTTCTACCATCCCATGCAGTGCCGTGATCAATCTGGAAATAAGATTTATCAGAATCGAGTGTAATCGTGTCTGGAGTAAAGGTTTGCAACTTAATTGCATCCGCACCAGCCTTCTTAGCTGCCTTAATAGTTTCGAGCGCTACTTTAATACTTCCCCCGTGATTCGCAGAAAGTTCCGCTATAATCAGACATTTATTGTTAAGATTGAATGAACCTATTTGCATATGTATAAGACACTGTTTACGTTATTGTAAAGTAGTTTTTTTTCAAATTTAAATCCTGCTCGGGAAAAAGACTTAACTGACGCAATATTTGCTTCTTTGATATAGGCATAGATGGGCATCAAGCCCTCAATACTGTAAGCTTCAATAGCTAACGAGAGCATTGGAGTGGCATAGCCTTTTCCTCGCTCATCAGGAGCGACATTGATTCCGATTACAGAATGATCACGGTGTTGATCAAACCTTACCATTCCTTTTGAATGACCGATATCATCTGAAAAAATCAAAATCTGGTGATTGTTGTCCTTCAATTTATTTTCAAACCAAGTTATATGGTCTTCAAAAGCAATCACCTCCGTATTGAACGACTGCGAACGTGTAACAGGGTCATTAGCCCAATCATATACAGTCATTACATCATTTGCTTCAGCCTTTCGAAAGTCCATCCTGAATTATACTCAATAGTCTCTTACCCGAATTGCCATCTATCAGGTTAGCAATATCAGATTTGTATTCTTGTTGATTAAAATTAAATAAACTTAGGTTTTTCTCTAGGTTAGCTTGAACCCTCATATCTCCCAAGGTGAAAAGGCCTAAAGCCTTCCAAGCCTTATACATTTCCATCTGATTATCTACAAAGTAACCAATTAAAGGAGTTAGACCTGTCGCCAAAGTTTCCATTAAGATTCCGCTTGAGGGTACAATTGCATGCTTAGATTTTCTCATCACTTGAGCCATTTCTTCTGCGGAAAGACTCTGATAAACCATTAGATTAAACTCACTGGATTTTGCCCAGGTTAAAATTGATTCCTGCCTTTTATTGCCTGCCCCCAAAACCACGTTCACATTGATTTGGGGATTGATATTAAAGAGTGAAAGAAGTACTTTTTGTGTAAGGTTGAGCGGGTCTGCACCTCCAAGACAAACGAACACTCCTTCCCTTTCTCCTCGTGATACCATCTGATTTAGAAACTCTGGTCGCAGCAATGCGAAGACTGGCCCCAATGCTAAAAAAGTATAGTCCTCTCTGCTATAATCCTCTTTGGTGATTCCAGGCGCATGGTTTATAATCAGATCAGCAACAAAGTGTTGATCATGTAAATCATCAATACAAATTAAATAGCAACCCGTCTTCCTTACATTTTTTTGATAGGTCAAATCAAAACTATACCCGTCTAAGATAGCCACATCATCTGATTTAAGATCATTCAGGTAATTGTCTTCTTCCTCTATATTTATAAATGGAAGGTTTTCTTTTTTAAGAATTGACTGAATAGAACTAGAAGGATCGATCATGTAAAAACAAACACTAAAAGTGTCTTTGATCATATGAGCTAAAGAAACACAACGAATTAGATGTCCCAACCCTATTTGTGAGCTGGCGTCTACACGTATTTTAGCATTTTGCCTTTTCAAAATTAATTGAGCCTTTTGAACCCTCCGTGGCATACGGGGCCTTCCAACAAAGAATCTACTTCCATTTGGCCAGAAACACACTTCCTGATCAGTTCAAAAAGAGGTTCAAGCTGTTCAAAATACTGATCTACAAGTCGTTCTTCATGTTTTACACAGACATAAATACTGTTTGAGGCAATGATACCTTTCTTAAGCATTTCCTGAGTAATCAAAGTTTTATATTTAAGCCAATCAGGAGTGTCTAGGGTAAAACTGGTAAGTGCTGGTAGACCTGCTGTGGCTATTGGCAATTGATACTTCTCCCCCAAGGCTTTCCAACGTGTTGTAATAGCATTTCCAATGTTGGTTATAGTTTCCCATGAGCGTATTTTTTCCATAACATCGAGTGTGGCTAGAGCCGCAGTGGGCCCTATTCGTTCGGTCCAGAAAGTACTACTGATAAATGTCTTTTGAGCAGCTTCCATTACTTCTCTTCTCCCAACCACTGCTGTAATGCCATAACCATTGCCCAAGGCCTTGCCGAACATACACATGTCTGGTTCTACACCATAGAGCTTGTGTAGTCCTCCAAAAGTTTGTCTAAAACCTGAAGTACACTCATCAAAAATCAAAACGATGTTGTGGGCAGTAGCCAGCTCTCTTACAGCTTCCAAAAACCCCGATGCAGGACCCATGTTGCGAGAAACCTCCATCTTAATTACACCAAGATCAGGATGGTTTTTCACAAGCTCCTTAAGCTGATCGAGGTTGTTATAATTAAATGGTAGAACCGATCCGCGCAGGTATTCTGGCACTCCAGCAGGGTCAAGACCTGGCAGCAGATGACCACCAAGCCCATCGGCACTCTCCAAGTTAGCCGAAAGGTACCAGTCATGCCAGCCATGATAACCACAAATGGCCACTTTGTCTTTCCCACTGGCTGCTCTTGCAATTCTGACAGCGATAGCGTTGGCTTCCCCACCCGAACGAGCAAATCTAACCATATCAGCCCAAGGATGTAAGGATACCAGCCTCTCTGCTAAGGCAACTTCTTCTGGGCAATTGAAAGTTGACATGTTCCCTTTGGTTACTGTATTTTGAACAGCCTTGTCTACCTCATCATTACCATAGCCCAAAGTATTGGTGCCAATACCCATAATGCACATATCCAATAGCTTATTTCCGTCCAGATCCCAGACAAAACATCCTTCTGCCCTATCGAAGTAGGAAGGCCAATTTTCTGGCAAGAACATTTCTGGTCTTTTTGATAAGAGCATAGTCCCACCAGGGATCAATCTTTTCGCTTTTTTATAGAGTTCCTGGCCCTTTCCCATATTCTTAAATAGTTTTATCAGAGGTACATAGTAGAGTAGCCCTGTTCTGTAAAAGGGCCAATCAATTCTTTTAAATTCTTATTTCTATCTAAAAATGCTACCACCTTGAACAAATCAAACCTTGGTGCATCCGTTTCAAATTCTTTGTAAACTGCCCTACATACAATAAGATCTTCAGGGTTATCTACTGTTAATCTAAGGTCTTTGCGATTCAACTCTGGCAAGTCGGTAAATTTCTCAATTTTAAATACTTTAGGGTTCTCACGGATGTACAGTGTACATAGCTCTGATCGATGTCTATCATCGCCATCCTTATGAGATTTTTTTAATGCATCTAGCTTTAACAGCTCATAACCGCAACCATCCACTATATCATCTAAGAAAGTGGCATCAGCATCTGTATCAATATGATGTCTACAGATCTTTTCTATCCATTGAAAAAAAGGAAACGGACTTTCGCTCGTCATTCTGAAAATGTCAGTAGCTTTTCCGACATCACCGGCCATTACGAGTCTTCCAAGGACATCTCGCTCATCTCCTATTACATATTTCAAAGCATGCCTTTCTGCTACTTCTTTGAATATAACATTATCATCACCAGCTGAGATGGCTAACACGATCTCGTCAATAATGTCAAAACTTTTCAAGCAGGCAACGATATTGTCTAGGATAGTGATTCCTTTTTCAACATCTAGATTTTGTAAAGGCTTTCCATAAAGTCTTGAACCATTATTTCTACAGGCAACTGCTGCGACTATTCTCCTATCCATTTTCCAAATGCTTATTTTCCAATGCACTTTCTGCCAGAAGATTAAACTTTAATCTCTTACCTACTACCTCCTCAATAGTGTAAATAGGCTCTTTACTGGCACTTCTTTTCAAAACTACATCTCCATCAGACAATATAGAACCAGCCTCCATATCATGTTTGAGTAAAACATGTCTACGAATCATCGTACGATAAGCACCCTCTTCCTTACTCATACCAAAATTCTGTTCAGAATTCTTTTCACCAATGGCTGTATAAAGTGTTTTCATATTATTGGCAAAGGCGAGAAACTCATCTGCATTCAGTGCTGATTCTGAGTCCTCGAGCTCCATATTTCTTGTCAAAGTAAAGTGCTTTTCTATCACACTTGCGCCAAAGCCAATAGACATGGCAGGAAGCGTGTCAGAAAACTCAGAGTCAGCCACCTCGTGATCGGCAAAGCCGAAAGCTAGATTTTCATATTCAGACAACTCTCTTCTTAACACAGAAAGACGGCTTAAATTATTGGCAGCTAACGGTGTTGGATACCCTTGAAAACCATGGAGTAAAGTAATTCGTTTTTGACGACCCAATACTTTAATTGCATTCTTGATCTCATCAAAATAAGCTCCTCCTACTCCAAGTATCACATCGGAAATAGCCGATTGATTGATCGCCCTTAGAAGTGCGAAATTTGTAGTGTCAGTTGGATGTAACTTGATAATATTTACCCCAGTCTCTTCACAAACCTGTAGACTCTTATAGCCAAATACATCCATAGCAAGCCTAACCTCTCGTGCATTTGCATGTTGTACCAATTCCGCCCATTGTCCTGTAGTGAATTCAAGTTGAGTGAAAAGTTCATAATACTGATAGTCAGGGGTAGCCAATTCATCGGCATACACCATCTGAAACTTCACAATATCGGCATTTGCTTTGGCTGCTGCCGAAATTAGTGTTTTTGCAAGGTTAAAATCTCCTTCGCAACCCTGAGCAAGCTCAGCAATAACAATCAATTGTTTAGTATCCATAATCATTTTTTTAATTCTTTGGCCCCTACCAATTAGTCGGATTTAGTAAATCGTTTTCCTCTACTTTGATTTGATCAATCTGGTCAAAAAACTCAGTATCTATGTCTACAGACAACCAATCGAGATTCGTTCTTAACTGATGAACAGACTCGACTCCAAAGAGCACCCCATTAATATAGTTTTTTGACAATACATATTGTAAGGCCAGCGCACCTACGGGAATTTCCGATTCATTCGCCATCTCATGTATTCTATCAAGATAAGGCTCAAGTGGTTTGAGAATGATAGGCAAATTCCTTATGTCTTTGAAAAAGAGACCTTGAAGGAAAACAGAACGGGTATGAACGGTCTTTCCTTGATTTTGTAGCATTCTCAAGGTTTCACCCCTACTGGCTTCATTATCCAACAAGTTGAAAGGAAGCTGTACTACCTCAATCGTTGAGTCTTCACTCAGCACTCTTAGCTCGTCATTAGTGTAAGCTGAAGCACCCAGATGCTTAATGCTCTTTCCAACTTCAGTGTATAATTGCTCATAAACAACAGTCTCTCTAACCGCTTTATAATCTGCGAATGAATGAAATAGCAGAGTCTCAATTCGATTCACAGAAAGCCTTGATAACGCCTCTTCAACAACCCTTTGTGGCGCTTCGTCTGAGACATGAAATTTAGTGATTATTTTAAAAGGTCTACTTGCAGCTTCCCTATGATAAGCACCAATGATCTCTTCTGAGTTTCCATAAGCAGCTGCAGTATCTAAACAGAAGACCCCACTTTGCTCTGCTGTACTTAAAATATCAAAAGCCTCTTGTTTGGATGGCTTTCCATGTACATTATTGATGCCATAGTCTAGCCCTAGTTGAACGGTACCTAATATGAGTTTACTACTTTTCAAGAGATTCACCCCAAATAATCTTCACGCAATAAGCCGAGCATTAGACTATCTTGGTATTTATTATTGACAAACCACTGATTTCTCATTCGGCCCTCTTCGGAAAAGCCATTCTTGAAGAAAGCCTTTGCAGATCCAATATTATCTTCGTAACAGCCTGCTTTGAGCTTGTTTAGGTTAAGCGTATTAAAACCAAACTTACAAATAAGGCCTATTGCCTCTGAAGCGTAGCCTTTACCCCATTGGTCTTTTTCCCCTATCAACAAACCAATATCAGCATAGCGGTGTATAGTGTTAATTGGGCCTAATTTAATATTCCCGATATGGTGATCGTTGTCTTGTAGGCAAATTCCAAAAAGAATTTCACTACGATTTCCATCCATTTTCTCAATATACTTCTCAAGACTTGTCACTGACCAAGGTATGAATCGGGTTTCGAGATATTGTGATATTTCAGGATCATTTAACCAATGATAATAATTACCCTGAGCATCCTCCTTTCGCAGCTCCCTTAGATAGATTCTCTGTGTTTCTAAAATTTTTGGTTTACTCATCAAGTATGTATTCTAATATCAATATCTGCATTCTTTATATGCCCTCTTGTTTGCATTGGATTTTGATCTTGAAAACAGAAAAATGTACCGGCAGAAACTGCATCGGCTCCTGCCACCTTGAAGGCGTCTACAAAATGAGATGCTCTTCCACAGCCTCCAGAGATGATTACGGGAATAGATACCTCATCACATATTTTTCCTGCTATGTCCAACTCAAGTCCATTACGTCTGCCATCATTATCAATGCAAGTGAGTAATAGTTCTCCTGCCCCCATTTTGGTAGCCTTTTTCGCCCACTCCGAAGGGTGCATATCATATTTTGTCAAACCACTATTTCCATATACTCGGAATTGGCCATCTTCACTAAGCTTATAATCTATACTTACCACTACACATTGGGCTCCAAAAAGTTTAGATGCATCAGAAATGAGCTGTGGATTGATTAAGGCTTGGCTATTGATAGATATTTTATCGGCACCATTTTGGAGTAAGACTCTAAAATCATCAACTGACCTCACTCCTCCTCCAATTGTAAGTGGCAAAAAAACTTCCTCAGATGCGGCTCTTAAAACCTCTATTAAGAGGTTTTTGTCTTCAATAGATTTGCTGTGAGAAAGGTCTACAAAAATGAGTTCGTCAGCAGCTTGAGCTTCGTATATTTTAGCTTGAGATACTGGATCTCCTATTTCTATTACCTTTGAAAAGCCTACTGTGGTTACAAGGGACATAGCTCCATTATTCAGCTTTGAAGGCATTAATTGAAGCTTTGGGATTATCCTTTTCTTTGCCATTAATAGTCCACAAAATTTATAAGTACCTCCCTGCCAAAATCTGAGCTTTTTTCTGGGTGAAATTGGGTACCAAAGATATTATCTCGGTGCACTGAAGCCGTAACCTTCAAATTACCAAGCTGATACCAAGAGGTTACATCCCCTTCATTTTTGCATTGCATATAATAAGAATGTACAAAATAGAAATCAGGATTTCTAAAAAAGCCTTGAAGCAGTGAACTGTCTGAATGGTACTCAATATTCTCCCATCCGACATTAGGGATTTTGATATTTTTATAACCAGGATTCATCTTGACTATGTCCGCCTCAAACCAGCCTAAACCCAACGTATCCTGCATCTCAGTACCCAATGTAGCCATTACCTGCATTCCGAGGCAAATTCCCAAAATCGGTTTTTTATCTTCCAGCACATTCTTGTTGAGAGCATTTATAAAACCCTGTTCATGAAGGTTTTTCATACAATCTGGAAAGGCCCCTACTCCTGGAAGAATAATTTTATCTACCTCACCGAGTTGGTTCGGAATACTGCAGATTTGGCAATCTTCACCTAGATAGTCGAGTGCATTCTTTACCGACTGCAGATTACCCATACCATAATCTACAACTCCAATCATCAATCCTTATTTCGATCTTTCCAAGTCTCTATTTGTTCAAGGGCCTTAGCGCGAGGCATTTTACCATCTCTAGACCACTTATCGAAATCACCGGTTTTCTTACCTGGTTGAATTATTGCTGGGTTATGCTCATATGGCGATACCATATGAGACTCCGCTATCTCTTGAAACTCTTTCTCGGTAAGACCTACATAATCGAGAAAAAGGTCAAGGCTCGGTGGTCTTTTCCCCTCATAAGTTTCCAACTGTGACATTCCGTCCTCACGTGACATTCTGCCATTTCTTATATCAATTGAAGCCAAATGCGTAGGACGAGTATAGCCTCTTTTAATATACTTTATATAGTCTCTAGATCCCTGCATAAAGCACTCTATCTTCTCATAGTCATATTCTGGCGGCACATTTTCTACCTCGTCTCCTTGCCATCCTAATTCATCTTTCAGAATCTGCACATTACTTTTAACATCCCAAGGGATGTAACTACCTAAGCAAACCGAACGAAATTGAAGCTTCCTGAGATCCTTCAAGGGAGGATATGAATAGGGTTGCAGATCTCTCCTATCTACTTTCCCCTTTAGCCTGTAATACATATCATCTGCATTGATTCCAAGATTTACAAAACGATTAAATCTCTTTTCATCTACTTCCTCTGGTTGATCATAGCTATAGTATGAAGTATATTCAGATGAAGGTTCACCCCAGAAGATCAAAGGGATTTTATACCTAAGAGCAACCCACATTGGATAGCTAAAAATACCTGTATGACAATGCCAACAAAAATCACCTTTCTCTAGAAAGCTCTGAAGCATTAATTTTTGAACCACTTTCCAGTTTGGTGTAAAGTGATGAAAATCAACGCCTAAGTTTCTTTGAATTCTTTTTGTATTTTCTTCAAGGTTTGGCCTTAAAAATCCGTGATCAAAACGTACAACCAATGGTTTCAAACCATATTCTTTGACCAAATAGTAAAGAGTCCAGCAGGAGTCTTTACCCCCACTAAATGGCACAATACAATCGTAGTCACCCATACCTTTATATTTTGCCACAAGTTCATCCAAGTTCTTTTTCTGAGCATCCCAGTCTATCTTTGTCTCTTTATAATCTACTTGGTTACAGATACTACAGACTCCTTTGCCATCAAATGTAATTGTCTCATGTGTTTCTGGAGTAACACATCTTGTACACCTCTTTAAATCCATAATTTTATTTTTTCTTATAAAAATTTTCTATTAGCAGTATTACTGTTTCCTGCTCTTTACTGGTTAAGGTAGGAAACATGGGGAGGCTCAGGCACCTAGAATAATAAGCTTCCGCATTCGGAAGCTGCCACTTTTTAATACCCTTTTCTTGATAGTAAGGCATATAATGTATAGGTATATAATGTACTTGAGTAAACACATTATGCTCCCTCAGATGCTTATACAACCCCAATCTATCAACGACTTCAATCACATACAAATGATAGGCATGTTCAGTAAGGTTTTGAGCCTCGGAGTTTCTATCTGTAATTTCATCAACCGATTTGAAAGCAGCATAATACTTTGCAGCAATTTTACGCCTCTTTTCAATCCCAATACCAGCTTTTTTGAGCTGACTATTACCTAGTGCTGCTTGAAAGTCGGTTAGTCTATAATTAAAACCCAAAACCTGCATTTCCATATACCAATCTGGGTACCCAGACTCCTCACTCTTAACTACACCAATAGCCAATTCAGGCGTGTTTTGAAATGCCTCTTGTCTTCGTGTGATTCCGTGTGTTCTCAGTTCCAAAAGCTGATTGTACAGTTGGGGGTTATTAGTGGTTATCATACCACCTTCTCCGGCCGCAATGTGTTTGACTGGATGAAATGAAAAAATAGCTAAGTCTGCGAAATTCCCATTACCACAATATTGGGACTGCCCAGTACTATCCGTAAAAAACCCCCCGGGTGCGTGGCACGCGTCTTCTATAATCCACATACCATATTCATCAGCCAACTTTCTAAATTTTTCTAGGTCGACAGCCCGTCCAGAAAAATCTACTGGAACAATACCTTGATAAGTGCCTTTCGGATGAGTTTCCAGCAAGGTTTTGACTTTTTCGAAGTCAATTAGATAGGTTTCAGGATCAATATCTACCAGTTCCACATCTCCGCCACAGTACCTTATGCAATTAGCCGAGGCGGCAAAAGTAATTGGAGTAGTAATCACTTTCGATCCTGGCTTTACGCCAAGGGTGAGTGCACAAAGATGTAATGCTGCTGTACCATTGGCAACGGCTACCGCATAATTACTTCCTACGTAATTGGCAAATTCCTTTTCGAATTCAGAAATTCTAGGACCTTGAGTAAGGTAATCTGCCTTTAAAGCTTCAGTCACTACCTGAATATCTTCTTGAGTTATTGACTGTTTGCCGTATGGAATAGGGTTCATGGTTTATACTTCAAAAGTAGGGTCTACGTGATCCTTTATCAATGTTCTTAGTGACTCAACTGTTTCCCACTCATCATTATCACCACTATTGTAAGCAAAACCCTCCTCTACTTTGTGCGCCTTGTTATTTTCAATATACTTTCCCAACGACCAGCGCGGTACTGTGGGTAAAATCACATAATACTTACCAAGGTCATACGTGTTAAAAGAATCAGATGAGGAAATCATTTCCTCATGGACTTTTTCCCCTGGCCTGATGCCAACAACCGGTTTTTCACACGCTGGCCCTATCGCTTCTGCTACATCCGTGATCCTGTAAGACGGGATTTTAGGTACAAATAACTCTCCGCCCCATGCTTGTTCTAGCGCATGCATTACCATATCCACTCCTCCACTGAGGGTAATATTAAAGCGCGTCATATTCTCTTCGGTAATTGGCAGCACGCCACTTTTTTTCCGATCAATGAAGAATGGAATCACCGAACCGTTCGAACCCATTACATTACCGTATCTCACCACGGAAAACCTGATTGGGTTCCATCCTTTGATGTTATTCGCTGCAATGAAAAGCTTATCGGAAGTAAGTTTAGTGGCTCCGTATAAGTTTATGGGTGCACACGCTTTATCGGTGGAAAGTGCTACCACTCTTTCCACATTAGTTTCTAGACATGCATTGATTACGTTTTGAGCACCACCAATATTGGTTTTAATACACTCGTCTGGATTATATTCAGCTATTGGCACATGCTTCATAGCGGCTGCGTGGATCACAAAATCAACCTCTTTAAAAGCTCTTTTTACTCTTTCGTAGTCTCTCACATCACCGATGAAGAACCTTATCTTATCGAATGCTTCTTGAGTATACTTCTGAGCCATTGCAAATTGCTTTTGCTCATCTCTTGAAAAAATGATCAGTTTTTTGATTTCAGGTTTTGTCCTAAGGATACGTTCGGTCAATGCTTGTCCCAACGAACCTGTTCCTCCGGTTATGAGGATTACCTTATCGGTGTAGTCTATCATTATAACAATTATTATCTCAATACCTCTGCCAGTAGAGCTATCGGGTTATTCTCGGTTTGGTAAAAATAACGATTAATGAATCCATTGATATTCCTCTCTTTATTTCTTTTAAATCTGATTTGATGAGCAGAAACAAAGGGAAGTACTTGTGCTGCTTTTAATTCTTCTATACTTCTATAAAGTGGTGAATTCCCGACCTCGAATAAAACAGTTGGTCTATGACAAATAGCAGGAAGTACAAGTGTAGAAAAATAACCAAAACACCCCTGACTATTAGCTATTAAGGCCGCAAGGCTTTCACTTTCTCTTACCCATTCAATTCTTGTATCTTCAGGTAGCCATTCTGAATGAAAACTCTCTGGGTGTAATTTCACATACAACTTCGCACTTTCATTTTCACACCAGCTAGCTAAATCAGTATAAAATCTAATCATTTCATCCTTGGTCTTGATATGCTCACCGTACCTATTGTCCGCAAAGGGTTGGTCAATTAGCAAATAATATTTCTCTACTTCGGTCGGTAGTTCGCTGTTTCTAATGGCTTGATCTAACTCATAAAGTTCAGGGTTTCCGATATATCGGCACCGGTCATCAATTTCACCATCTAATTCTCTATGTATGGTTGCATTTTCTGGCGTGTAACAAACATAGAAATCAGGCTTTCGAGCTTCAAATAAAACGTGCCTACAGGCGTACATTTGACCTCTCTTTTTTTGTAGATACAAGAACCATGGAAACTTGACAAGCTTCCAAAGGTCAGAGAATGTAATGGAGTTTTTTAGAAATTGTAAAGTACTGAAATGAAAAGAAAGGCCTTGCTTAAGCTTTTCGTTTTGGTTCCTAATTTTCTTACTATCCAGCTCCCTTTTACGATAATCATGATAATCATGATATAAGCCATGTTGGAGCATAAAAGTTGGTATACTGAAGCGTCTACATGCTAGGTTTAGCGCAATACTTAAACCAGAAGTTACATCCATGAAAACAACCCTGTCAGGATTAATCTTTCTAAGTAATTCTCTGGCTCCACTGAAATCACTCCAAAACACCCTTTTATGATCAGTGTATACAGTTGATTCCTGAGACTGGTGAATGTAGAAAAGGTAGACTATCTCGAAATGATCTGGTAATTTTTCGAAAGGAGCTATCCATTGCTTTCTATAATACCCAAAGTTGACAAGTAACTTTATTGTCCTCATTCTAAACGGTAAAGACTGGAAATTCTCAAGTAATGTGTATTGAAAAATTCATTCGTTGAATTTCAGAATTCTATTGGTTCTTAGTGGGAAGAAGGACTTCTACCATCCTCAAGTCTTCATAATCGTCTATATCAAGAGCCTTTCTCCATGACATTGGGAAAAACCTGTAATTTTCACCATAGAAACTCTTGTCCTTTAATAAATCTGCAACTGTGGATATCCAAATCGCTCCAGTTGGGCAATACAGATTATCTAAGTCCTGTGACCTTTTTCCCTTCATTTCATCTGAAAAAAGGGGGGTGGCCTTCATATCTTCATCCAGTTTATGCGCCCACCATGGGTTCATCCAACCATACTGAAAACAACTTATCTGAAAGTTATGGTCGTTGTCCTCAAAAAACTCTGTCGCCTTTGTTATTTCAGTATGATCTCGCAGTGGGCAGTTAGCCATTAGTTGAACAACCACGTCATAGATCTCCCCAAATTCGGTTTCAAGTACTCTGAGTGCATTAATAGTCACATCACTTACTGTAGAGTAATCATCTACATACTCGCTTCTTTTGAAGGGCACCCAAGCACCATGCTCTTCTGATATACGGGCAATTTCCTCATCATCCGTACTTACCATTACTCTATCAAACAACTGTGATTTTAATGCAGCTTCAATGGTATAAGCTATCATAGGTTTACCTGCTACTTCAAGGATATTCTTTTTAGGAATTCGCTTTGACTTACCTCTAGCAGGTATAATAGCAATTCGCTTCTTTTTTACCATACGGTCCATCCTCCGTCAACTATTAAATTATGCCCAGTCATATTTACAGAACCTTCCCCTAAAAGGAAATCTACTGGCTTGATGACATCTTCATCTTGCATCATACCTCCCATTGGAGTTAGTTGCTGATACCTTTCCACGAAATCTTCAGGAGCTCGACCCTTCAGCCCACCAAAGGAAACACTGTTAACCCTAATCCCTTGATCTCCCAGCCTGATGGCCAACTCTTTGGCCATATGAATCTGTGCTGCTTTTCCGATACCATATTGGATGGGTGATGAATTATCAAAGTCTCGATAAAGGGCCTTTGTAGGTGCCACTACCCCATAGATAGATGATATAAAAATCACGTTTTTCAGGCTCCCGAAACGCTTTAGAAGGTTAGTTAGTTGATACGGAAAAACCACTGCCATCTGAAATTCAGTATGCATATGAGCAGGATCAGTTTCTTGGTTTTCGTTAATTACGAGTGAATTCAGTGAGCGTGCATTATGAATAACGGCTGTCGGTTTGAGCTGGTTTTTTTTCAGAAATTCTTCGATGATCTCAAGTGCATTTTTCTCATCAAATCGAACTTCCAAATCATATAACTCTCTAAGACCAATATCATTTGTTCTCAACTCATTTTTAAAGTCTTCAAGCTTTTGGGTAGACGTGGTTGTAGCAAGCACAGTATGTCCCTGATTCAGAAAGTGTTGGGTTAACTGTTTGCCAATTTTTCCGGTAGCTCCGGTAATGAATATACACTCTTTCATGCGCTGCCCTTCTCAATTACATCAATAATACCCAAAGTTTGCCTTCTTGGAATATTGGGTACTTCTCCTTTTATCAAATTTACAAAGTATTGCAGAGATGATCTAAACGCGGAGAATACATCTTTAAAAACTAGGTCTACAAAGCCACGAGAACCGTAAACAGAAACCTTCAACGGAACTATTAAACTACCCATTGAAGTGAACTCAGCCGAGATGCCATCTGCCCATTCAACATTGGCTTTAACCGTATCATTACTTTTTTTAATAGTTATTTGATTTGGGTGATCAAGCTGATTGAGCATTTTGAAAACTGGTTCAATTATATGTACTCCGTATTTTTCCCAGCTTTTGGGGGTAATCGCTTTTATGGATTCTATATCACCAATCTCTTCCAACATATCAGCACTCATTTCAAATTCGCTGGCAAATCTCAAAGCAGTACAAGTGAATACTTGATTCTCATATTGCTCTAGGTCTAGTATCTTTTCAGCCACCTCCCGGCTCAATGCCAAAGGTTTATCAATAAATACGGGTAGCCCTGCTTCTAGGAATGGACGACTCATTTCAAAGTGATTCTCGGCATCATCTCTTGCCAGCAATACAGCGTCCACCTGACCAATCATATCTTCTGGTTGTTCGCAAACATGTGTGATTTTGGAAGCCTCTGCTATATGTTCAGATATCTTTAAATCTTGTGTCCATATATGTGTGACGCTAGCTCCTTTAATGCAATCGTCTGGAAAAGTTTGCTCAGACAGGTATTCTGGTATCACTGGAAATGGACAAAAGGCCATGGCTTTAGGGTTATAGCCATTAAAAATTGCTGACCAAGAATAGGGATGTCCGTTGCCTTCGCTAAGCCCGATCACTCCCAGTTTTATATGTCCTTTATTTTTGAGCATTATAGGTTATCAATCAAGTCTTCATATTCCTTTACTATCTCACTGAGATCAAATTTTTGGTAAAGCTTTTCTGTATTTTCTGACATTTGTATTAAAACCGAAGGATTGTTAATGAGAAAGTAAATCTTTTCCAACATTTGCTCTGAAGTTTTTACCACAAAGCCATTAAAACCATCGTCTATATATTCCTCAGCACCGTAACCTTCATATAACACGGATGGTAGACCTGCCGCAGCAGCTTCTATGGCGGCCTTAGGACGACCTTCCTTTTTAGAGGGTAACAAATGTAACTGGCATTTATCCATAACCTCCAGCAATTTATCCTGACGGAGAGGCCCATGAATGGTGAATTGATGGAGAAGGGACTCTTCTTTAAGCCTACTCTTGAATTTCTTTAAATGATCCGGATAGCCTCCAACAATATGAAAATGAAGGCTTTTTATAGACTTAGCAATTTCGATAAGCGTATATACTCCTTTTCTTTCAAAGTCATGACCTATAAAAATAGCGTCTGTAAGTTTTACTCTAACCTTTCTAACCTGTTGGAATGGCTCAGTTCTGATAGGATTCATAAGAATTTTATCCTTCACAGGGATTCCAAGAGCTAAGCAATCTTTACGCATAACTTTTGAAAGCGCATGTAAACTATCTATTCTCGGATAATCGTCTATGAAAATAGTTGAAGTAATACCCAAAACACTGGCAGTTTTTACTTTAAATAGCTTACTAAGCCACCAATACTGACGAAATTCTCCTAAACGATAAATTAATGCGGTACGACAAACTAAAAAAGCACGTATCAGAGATATAAAAATCCAAATACGGTCAGGGTAATAACGCTTTAAATAAACGACCCCTGAGATTCGCTCATACGGCTCTTTGCTGGTCACCATAGTATACACCTTGTACTTATCCTTATCCAAGGCCCTTACTATGTTACCCGCATTAATATCTAATGACCAATTGAAATTGACCAGCCCCCAGACAAAGACTCTTTTTCTTTTAGTCATTGTCATAACATTCAGAGAACCATAGTTCAAGTGCGATAAGCATCCATAGAAAGTCTTTATAATTGGCCAAGCCAGACTTATGTTCCTTCCATATTTTAGAAATATATCCTTCGTCAAAAATCTGTCTTTTTACCAAAGAATCCATTAATAGTGACTCTGCCCAAGGAGAAAGATCTTCACGTAGCCACTTTCCCATTGGCACAGTAAACCCTCTTTTAGGTTCCTTAAACACATTTCTGCCAATCTTCTTCTTTACTATCGTCTTAAGCAGATATTTAGAATGGAGATGTTTGAATTTCAACTGATGTGGAATAGTAAAAGCAAACTCGGCCAGTTTATGGTCTAAAAAGGGAGACCTTACTTCCAAAGAATTATACATACTGGAGCGATCTACTTTAACCAAGAAATCGTTTAAAAGCAGCGTGGTGAGAGATACCAACTGCTGATTGGAACTAAGGTCAAGGTTATCACATTGGTCTCCCCAGTGTTTACCGAAATAGTCTTTCGTAAAGTGGTCATTCCTATCGAAACCCGGAGCAAACAATTCACCTCGAATCTTATGGCTTGTAAAACCAGAATCGCGCAGCGTTACAAAAGCAGGATCCTGATTGGACAAATACTTTTCTGACATTCCTAGGTTGGGAAAGCTTACGGGAGACATTCTGGAAAGAATTTTACTGGCTTGTATTCTTAGAGGAGCTAATGATTTTCCATATTTCTTTAATAACCAATTTGCTTGATATATCCCTACAAAATTTTTATACCCACCAAACAATTCGTCACCTCCATCTCCACTGACAGCTACTGTAGCATGTTCTCTGATAGCTCCAGAAATATATGCGCTGGGAATGAGTGAGTAATCGGCAAAAGGCTCTCCGGTAAAATTACTGATACCTGTCGCCATTTTTGCTACATCCGGTTTCAGGAAAATCTCGTGATGCTCAGTATCGAAATGGTCGGCTACCTGCCTTGCCTCGGGTAATTCATTGTGATAATCATCATCAAACCCAACTGAAAATGTCTTAATCCTTTCTGAACTAGCTTCTGCAGCGAGAGATACAGTCAGGCTTGAGTCAATACCCCCACTTAGAAAGAATCCAAGAGGCACATCGCTAATCAGTCGTTGTTTAACCGCATCTTTTAATAATGACTCTGTGCGTTCAAGTACCTCATTCTCTTTTAAGGAATCGTTGATTTCAGGCTCAAGTTTCCAATAATGCCCTCCTTCAATTTCTTCAACCCTTTCGATATCGATCACCTTATAGGCAGCAGGTTCAAGTTGCATCACTTCTTTATAGATGGTATGTGGTTGAGGAATAGCATACTCATTGAAGTAGTAGTCTAGCACAGGATAATTTACCTCCAGTTGATGCTTGGCAACTTTCTTTACGGCCCGTATATCGGAGCTAAAAATGAAATCACCTCCTATAAAACCATAATAAAGAGGTTTTTTTCCAAACCGATCACGGGCGAGAAACAGTCGCTTATGCTGTGCCTGATACAAGGCGAAGGCAAACATTCCTTCTGTTTTTGAAAGTAGTTTTTTGATTCCCCATTGATTGAACCCTTTGAGTAACACTTCTGTATCAGAAGATGTCCGGAAGTGTTCACCAAGCTTTTCAAGTTCTTTTTTTAGGTCCTTAAAATTATATATCTCACCATTATAAACGAGTACACTTCCAGTTTCAGGATCTTTAAAGGGTTGATTGGCATCTTCAGAAAGATCGATAATAGCAAGGCGCGTATGACCAAGGATAAGCTTTTCATTTTGCCAAAGTCCGTTGGCATCTGGCCCTCTACGTTTCATCAAGGCCAGCATCTGCTCTATTTTCGAAACCCTATTCTCTGAGTCGGCTGATACGATCCCTGCTATTCCGCACATTCAATTAGGACTAATTAGGATCATTTGCCTTTTTCCAAATATTATATTCAGAGCTTTCAGACACTATTTGATAATCATGCTTATTTAAGAAATTGGCTAAATGACGTTCTCCTTCTTCCTTGAGAACTTCTTCTTTTGTATCCACAATTATAGGCCAATCATTAGCCACCGCTATATAGTCATCCAAATCATTGAACAACTTAACAGGAGTAATTGCATTATTGGCTAGCCAAAATTGCTGAACAGGAGGATGCCTCTCTGTTAAAAAATAAAACAGTGGTTGATGGCCAAAAATAAGGACCTTATCATCAACATTAGTCAAAGCCTTGACGTCTGCTGTCAAATGTTCTATGTGTTGAGCATTATTCTCTGTTGTAAGTATTCCTGACATTTTTTCTACATGAACAGGATGAACAGCTCCTAACCTTAAACCGATGCCAGTTCCTACGTGATAAATTCCGCCTACTCTGATAATCGCACTTAATGAGAATACAAGCGCTCCGACAACAAGAATTGTAGGTCTCCAACTCACCGATATAGATTTAATCTGCCAATGGCCTTCTTTGAATAGCGCTGTCACCACAAATGGCATCAAAATCATCAAGCCAAAGGTCATTTTTAGAAACAATCCCGTATTTGTTCCAGCAATTTGAATAAAAGTGGCCAATATGATTAGACACAGCATAAGTCTAACTCCCCTATCAACAGAACTTATAAACAATAAGTAGCAAACCGGAACTATCAAAATAGCCGGAACCATATACTTAATGGGGTTGAAATAATCAAAGCCCTTATAGACTAGTAGCGAAAGGCCGATGAGAACAGTTGAGGCAATCAGAATTCTTGAAATACTAAGTTTATTCTTTCCTAGAATCGAAAGCACCAAAATGATCACAGGCCAAACAAGCAGGTGTGGTATTGCTTTTTTTAAATCAAAAATATAGCTACCCAACAAGACGCCTGTTCTGTGAGAATTCTTAGATGGCTGTCCATCTCCAATAAATGGCAGGCTTGATCTAAAATCTTCCCATATCTCTATATCAGAGAGTTTGAAATAGAATATGAACAAGACGGAAAGAGTTCCTAGAAAGAAGACCGAGAATTCAGGTATAAAGCGTTTTAAAAAAGGAGTTGTATTTTTTTGATGCGACAGAAGGTTATTAATCACAAAAAAACACGGAACTACCGGGATGAATAGAAAATTCGGGAACCTAAACAAAGTAGCTAAGGCCACACAAGAACCTATAAAAAAGATCATTAGGTAGTTTGACTTATGTGACAGAAATATCTTTGCCAATAAAAAAAGCATAAGAGACAAGAAGTAGAAGGAGGCTATATCATAGCCAAAGAGATTCATTTCAGTCCTTACAGCATAGGTCATAGACACCAACAGGCTTGCAAGAATCACCTCGCTATAGTTTTTCGAGAAAAAGAGAACACAAAGTCTGTAAATATTATAAAGCCCCCCATAGAGCCCTATCAAGTACAAAAACTTGAGCGAAATGAGGCTACCAAACAGTTTTAAATAGTGGTAACCAAAAAACTCCGTTAAAAAAGACGTAGCTCCAAATTGCCCTATTGACAGTCTATAGTCAAAACTCTGGTATAGGTACGCTAAGTATCCAGTATCCGTCAAATCGCCCCCTTGCCATAAAAAAATGAGCGGGTAGAGAATTATAGACGCAACTAAAAACAACTTAAATCTCTTCACTCTTTAATTGTATTTTGGTTTGCGAAGGAAGCTCTAATCTTAAACAAAAGACGCCTTAAAGGATATATGGGGTCGTATTTTAAAATCGTCACCAATGAAACTATAACATCTTTTACTCTACCCACTCTTGCGGACCTGAGAAGGACGCTCATTCTATGAGGAACGATCTTGAGCTTAAATATGTGACGATAAAGCCCTTTAGATCCCTTATCCAAATTTTCGTAAATGAACAGATAGTTTTTTAGCACTCTCAATTCATCAGTTATCATTGAGGTTTTTGTTATGCTCCCTTGAGACCTACGATAGGTTGCCATTTCATCATTCAAAAAGTATCCATCCCCCTTTAGCAAGAGTGTCATAATGTTGAGAATGTCACCGCTGACAACTCTCTTATCATAAAACCATGATTTGATATCGAAATGGGACACCCTAAAAACTAATGAAGCAGTGGGCACAAAATGATGGTGTATTGCCTGGTCTAAAGTAAGCACAGAACCCTCAATTTTAGGGTAGTTATAGTCAGTATCAAGTTCCGACATTTTTAAAGTCTTCACAGGATGATAAACGAAAGAAAAACCATCATTCCCCTTCAAGAAAGAAACCTGCCTTTGAAGCTTATTTTCATCACACCAATAATCATCTCCCTCGCATTCAGCTATAAATTCACCTGTGCAAAACAGTTTATTTGAAACTGAATTGACAGTAACACCAAGGTTCTCATCAGGAAGTTTTAGCGCAATTTTTGAAGGGTATCGCTTTTGGTATTCCAATACAACTTTCCTTGTACCGTCAGAACTACAATCCTCTCCAATAAGCAAAACGAAATTGAAATCCGTCTTTTGACTTAATACCCCTTCAATAGCTTCTGCAATAAACGCCTCATGATTATAAGTAATCATGGTAACCGTGACAGTCGGCTTCTCTAGATTAGTTTCATCTATTAAGCGGACTCTTTTTTTATCAATCAAGTACTCTTGAGAACCAATTTTCTCAATCAGGTCGGTGTCTAAAACCACAAATCTTCCATTTCCTTAACTACTGATACTCTTTCATTATTCAGACTATCATTAAACCCATTCAGCTGATTCCCATAAATTGCCAACCACTTTAGTTTTAAGAATTTTTCAAAATAGATAGGGCTCAGACTCAAGTTGTTCTTTGCAATGTTCAAGTCTTCCAGTGCAGAAAGTTCGGTAAAGCTCTTAGGCAGTTTGGAAAGAGAATTCTGTTGAATTGACAATTGTCTCAACATCTTAAGTTGACCGAAGGAACTGGGTAGACTCTTAATACTATTTTTAAAAAGGCGAATTCCCTGTAGTTTGGTCAATGAACAGAACTCTTCTGGTAAATGGTCAATTTGAGTACAGATAAATGTGGCATACTCAAGATTCTCTAACTGACCAATTTCGCTGGGGATATATGAAAACTGATTAAAGCCAAAGCTGAGTTGTTTGAGCGAACTACACTTAAAGAGAGAAGATGGGTATTCTTTTATAAATGATAAGTAGAAATGAATTACCTCAAGTTTTTTGAATGAATCAAATAAGTCTGGAACAACGTTTAATTGGTTTTTATGCAGGTGCAGAGATTTCAACTTAGACAAAGTAAAAAGTCGCTCTGGAATTACATTCAATGCATTTGAGCCTAAAAAAAGAACTTCTAGATTGTGGTTATCAAAAACAAAATCGGGGATTGTTTCTAACTGATTACTACCAAGATTTAAGGCTTTTAGACGAGTCAGGTTCATTAACTCCTTGGGTAGTTTTTTAAGAAGGTTTTTTCTTAGGTTTAGGGCCTCAAGATTTGCTAGTTTACTGATTAACGTTAGTATCTCGAATTTCTCACTGGCTGAGTGATGCCTTATCATACCACCAAAACCAACGTCTTCAACTAGACTCAGCTCAATACAATTGTCATTTCTGAAAGTAACGTTTAGTGCCTTTCCAACCTTTTTCTCTATTAACCCTAATACCTCTCTATCAGACATGACCATCTATTAATTCAACCCAAGTGTTAATCAAATCAAAATCTTCTAAAGGAATTGAGTCAAGTGAAAGCATTGGCCCCATAAAATTCAGGCCTGCATCTTCGAGATAATTTTTGATTATTCCCCCGGCACCCATACTTACATCCTCATATCCTCTGTAAAGTCCCAGTTCGCAAACCGCAAAGTATTTTTGTTTATGAATGGTCCAATCACTTGATACTAAAAACTGTTCCATTCCAGTCTCTAACTCAGCATCACCATAATTAGGGCAAATCAAAAGAAGGTTGGAAAAGCTCAGCTCTTGAGCTGGCGCGGCATGAGTATTCAGGTTTAGAACATCACTAGAGAATAATTCTGTCCTGCTTTTTATGTGATTAGCAACTTTCTCAGCTGTATTACCTTTAGATGTAAAAACAATCATAATTTTTCAAAAAGTGCATTCATTCGATAATTAGAAATATAACTAGGTTGATTCGATAGGGTAAGTTTTAAATCAAATTCGTCCGCAATATTGTATAGTTCTTCGTCTAACCACCATTTTCCCATACCATCGTTATAAGATTGCCCTGACATTTGGAGTTCTTCGTATCTCGTCTTTCTCTCAGGCGTATTGTAAAAATTCCACTTTAGTCGATCACTTGGGATTCCTGTTATATATACTTTTAATTCATCCTGTAAAACCTTGCTTATCACCTGTTTCAATTCGGCTGAGTCAAAATAGCCTAAAGAATCATTCATTAGTATCTTCTGAGGTACTATTTCTATTCCAAATTCACTCAAAAAGTCTTTTTTTGCATCAGCTACTTTATAATTGATATTGTCAGCATTGCATCGCACTTGAGCTGTTTCAATTAAATGTTGAGTAAAATCGAATGCATAAACCTGTTTTACTTTACTCGCTAGGGGCTGGGTAAGTAAGCCATTTCCACAACACATCTCCAAAAGAGCATCGGTCTGTTTCAATTTCAAATTTGAAATTATATCTCGAATGAAGTATTCGAAAATTTCAAGAGAAATTGGCTCGCCTCCGACAGTTTTTCCTACTTGATAAAATAAGTGATCAGATTCAGTTGCCGGTACATTTCTGTAATCAGCCCAAAACTCTTCCCAATTCTCTTTCATATTAAAACATATTTATTGAGTAGCTCAAGACAGTCTCCTTTATCATTGAACATTAGTACATCTAACATGGACAAGTTACTAGTAAATGACTGGCCAAATTGATCGTAGGAATGTTTCGTTTGTTTCAAAAAATATAAATCAACACCTTTTTTCCGAAATTCACTTTTCTTGTACAGATCAATACCTCCAATAGGGTTTATATATTCTTTTGCACCCTCTTTCTTACAGATTTCAATTATCCTCCCTACCCTGTCGGTATTTTGATTGGCATAAATTGTTGAAGAGGGAATAATTTCAGTCTTTATATCTAAAAAATCGCAAATCGCTTCTATGCTATGCTTTGCCATATCGGAAATGGTCACATGATCGACAGTCAAGACTTCATTGATTAAATCAAAAACCTCAGAAAAGTTTGATGACTTAGCATAGGACTGTCTTATACTTTTAAGAAATTTCGTCTTCCAATAAGACTTATTGTCCGTGAGGATAATTGTGTCTTTAATGTCTACAAAGCTGCTTTGCTTTCTAATCGGAATAGTGAACATCTGCGGTTTACCGTTACTTAAAATATTGTTCCTATTCACCCAGCCTTGTTTTATAAAGGTCACGTCATCATAGCACACAAACTTATCGACAGCATTAACAAGTTGAAAGTAGCCTAAATAGGGAAAAACGTACGGCTGCATTATGGCAATCCTCATTTATTGTATCTCAAAGTTCTGATAATGACTCTCGAAATGTAGTCCACCTCTGATAGTGTCAGGTCATGATAAAGGGGCAGACATAAAATCCGTTCTGCCAAATATTCTGCATTTGGCATTCTTTGATATTCTAAATAAGGCAAATTATTCAGGCTTGGATAAAAGTATCTCCTAGGCTGAATATAGCTTCCTTCGAGTTCACTTTTGACTCTCAACAAGTCCTTTTCGGTTTCAAACACTACAGGATAATAGGCGTAGTTATACTCACATTGCGAATGAATCTTTTGAGTTTTAATCGGAAGGTTGATATTCAAAAGATTTTGATCATAACAAGCACTCAGCGCCCTTCTATGCTCAATAATATTCTCAATGTAATCCAGGTTTGCGAGGCCCATAGCTGCATGGAATTCTGAATTCTTAGCATTTATCCCCACTCCTTCGAAGGTATCTCCGTTGTGCCCAAAATTTCTGGCGAACGCCAGCTTTTTTAGAGTATCAGGATCTTTTGTTGCAATGCCTCCGCCTTCAACCATATGGTAGAGTTTGGTAGCATGCAAACTCACTATGCTAATATCACCAAAGCTCATTAGACTATCTCCATCAAGCTTGGCTCCAAATGTATGCGCAGCGTCATAAATTACCGTGAGGTTATGTCTGTCGGCTACTTCTTGTATTTTTTCTACTTCGCAAGGGTTCCCAAAAACATGTGTGGCTACTATGCATGAAACATCCTGGTCAATTTTTTCCTCAATTAAGGCACTGTCGATATTAAAAGTATGAGGATCTATATCTACGAACACAGGATCGAGGGACTCCCAGATACCAGATGAAACAGTTGCCACATAGGTAAATGGAGTAGTTATGAACTTCCCTCTTAAGTTTAGGGCCTTAAATGCCAATTGCAAAGCAATTGTCCCATTAAGTGTAATTAGAAAGTGAGGGACCTTAAGATAATCTTTCAACCTTAACTCTAGCTGATTGATTAGTGGCCCATTATTAGTTAGCCAATTTCTGTTCCATGCTTCATTCAAGTAGGAATCAAACTTTTCTTTTGGAGGTAAGAATGGTTTAGCTACTGGTATCATTGCGCTTTAAAGTAACTTTTATAAGTCTTACAAATTCAAAAAACGAATCGAGCTTCAATAAATAAGAAGATAATACAAATACTGAGACACCTAATAAAGTCCCTACCACCAATGTCATCATGTCAGACATGTCTTTCATTAGGAAATTGTTGGCAACAAATACCACAGCACCCATAAAACTGGAAATTAAAAGACTTGGAAGAATATCGAAAACCTGCTCCCGAAGCCCATAATCAATAAACCGTTTGGAGTAGAAGGCGTTGATGAAAAGAATTAATATGGATATGATCAACTGGCTGTATAGTAAGGCCATGACCCCAAACGGAATCGCTATCACAACGCTGATGATCATAATCACCTTCTTAATTACTTCGAGTTTCATAAACAGATCGCTTCGTCCCTTAACTGTAAGTATGTTTAAATTATAAGAGTGAATTGGATAAAGCATTCCAGCCACACAAAGGACTTGAAAAAAAGGCACTGCATCCATCCACTTCTCTGTGAGCACCACTCTAAATAGCGGCTCCGCCAAGACCATCAACCCAACCATCACAGGGGCAATTAGAAATACAATTTGCTTCATTATCCGCTTAAACACAGACTTCAAACGAACTTGATCATTCTGTAATGAAGAAAGTATTGGATAGGCTGCATTGTTTACCGCAGCAATAAGGTTAGTAATTGGAATTTGCTTAAATGTCTCGGCCCTAGTATAATAACCCAGTTGAGCTGCATTAAAGTACCTCCCGATAATCACGTAGTAAAGGTTGTCAAATGCTTTATTGATTATACCCGACAAAGTCAGATTGATGCCAAATCGGAAATGCTCTTTAAATCGGGTTTTACTGAAGACAAAATCCGGTTTCCAATTTGAAAATATACAATAGAGAATTGTCCCTATCACTGCATTGGTAACATGCATGATTACTAGGCTCCAAACTCCATAATTGTTTTGCGCTAAATATAAGCCCAGCCCGCCTCCTATAATACTAGTTACAAAACCAAGTCGAAATTGGAATTTAAACAAGAGTTTTTTACGGTAGATAGTGCTTTGAACAGCGCTGAAAGAATTAATCACTATGGTAAGCGCAAAAACTCTAAGGACATTCTTTAAAATAGGTTCATTATAAAATATGGCCACGTACGGAGCTATGAAATAAATAATACCATAAACGACAAGACCAACTATAACATTAAGATAGAAAACAGTAGAATAGTCAAGACTATCTGCCTTCTCCTTACGTATTAAGGAAGAGGTCATTCCAGCATCGGTGAGAGACTGACCAATTACAATTACGATCATTATCATACCGATTAGACCAAACTCTTCGGGCAGTAGTATTCTGGCCAATAGTATTGACACCGAAATCTCAACGACTTGCGAACCAAACCGTTGAATGAAAGACCATAGCATGGCTGAACTAAAACTACTCACAAGAGAGGGACCGTTTTGAACAAATCAGTATTATACTTTTTCACAACAGACAATCAGTGATGTCCCCAATGGGATAGTCTTTTTCTTGGAAACCCAATTGGACTCTATTTTTAGAATTGAATTCAAGATTCTTACAAATACTCCTCCAGACGTGCCGTGTTCTGATGAATTGTTCTGAATATTTACTTTACGCGCTCCAAGAATGCTTGGGATTGTACGGGCAAAAAACAATGGGACAACAAGCGGAGAGAACAAGTAGGATTTATAAATAACCTTAAACCCTGCCTTATTTAGTAAGCGCTCAATACTCTTCTTAGTATACCTTCTAAAATGTCCGGCATAGATGTCATCTTTTGACCACAAAAACTTAAAGGCAGGAACAGTTATAAAAAGTCTCCCTTTAGAAGACAATGCATTATTCAGTTGATCTAAAAAACCTAAATCATCCTCTATGTGTTCTAAAACATCGAAAATCCCTACATTATCCAACTCTCCATGTGACCAGTCAATATCTTCAAACCGAGCGCAAACCACATTATCGACACCACGCTGTTTAGCATTTATACAACCCATTTTCCCAGGTTCTATCAAAACAACATTACTCACAGTGTTTTCCAAGGCCTTTGTAACAAAACCATTTCCCCCGCCCACATCCGCAAACAATCCATCCACGCCATATTGACCAACAAGCGTCTTTACGAACTGGTTGCGATGTCGGAACCAATAACTACTATCCTCAATTTGAAAGCAGAAATTATTTCCTTCTTCGGGATAGGAAATCTTGTTTGTAGATTTACTAAACCAAATGCCATCATGGGACTCTAGTTGCGATAAGAATTGCAAAACTGGGAGATTTGTTCAACAATATAATCTATTTGTTCAAAGCTCAATTCATAGTATAATGGTAGCCTCACAAGGCAATCAGAATACCTGTCAACATTGATAAGCTCTGGGCCATCATAATGGGCTCGATAAAATGGGCTCTTATGCAATGATAAATAATGAAACACTGTGTTTATGTTTTTACTTTTTAAGTACTCAATAAAGTCATTGCGCATCTCATTAGTCTCTAATAATAAGTAAAACATGTGAGCATTATTAGTGGCATACTCGGGAACAACTGGTAATTGAATATTTGATAGATTTACCTCAGCGAGCGAATCATAATAACGCTGCCAAAGTTGACATCTGGTATCTTGGATATCCCTTAAATTCTCAATCTGTGCATAAAGAAATGCAGAAATGATTTCCGAAGGTAGAAATGAAGAACCCAAATCAACCCAGTTATATTTATCGACCTCTCCTCTAAAAAATGCAGACCTATTAGTGCCCTTTTCCCAAATGATTTCGGCCCTCTCTTCAAACTGTTTGTCATTTATGACAAGCATTCCTCCTTCACCGCTTATTATATTCTTGGTCTCATGGAATGAAAAAGCGGCCATATGTCCAAAGGAACCTAAAGGCTTATCATTACAATAACTATCGATGGCCTGAGCAGCATCTTCGATAACATATAAGCCGTACTTTTTGGCTATATCCATCACTTTGGCCATATCACAGGCAACCCCAGCATAATGAACGACAACGATGGCCTTTGTCTTTTCTGTAATCAGATCTTCAAGCTTCGTTTCGTCTAAACCTGGGTGGTCTGTCCTCGACTCTGAAAAAACAATTTTTGCCCCACGAAGAATAAAGGCGTTTGCCGTAGAAACAAAGGTAAAGGAGGGCATTATTACTTCATCACCTTGATCAAGGTCCAACAACAAAGCGGCCATTTCTAGAGCATCAGTGCAAGATGTTGTCATCAGACATTTCCCAAATCCATAGTTGGCTTCAAAATAATTCTGGCATTTCTGAGTAAAAATGCCATTACCAGAAATTTTGCCTGAATTCACCGCCTGATAGATATAGTGTGTTTCCTTACCTGTGAGGTATGGCTTATTGAATGCTATAAATTCCATCATTCCCATATTGCTAAGCCTATACCTGTACGGCCATGGTCATTACCATTATAGAGCATATAACGCTGCCCTTTATGTTCAAAGACATAGGGGTAACAAATCATCTCTGAATCCCAACCTGAGTCCGAAACATCAATTCCAGATTCGTCTAATTTGAGTTCCCAGTCAACCCCATTAAAACTAGTGGCATAACCTATTCTATAAGGGACTCCATTACCCCCTCTATAAGAGAACCACATATGGTAACCTGACCCATCTTTTAGCAAAGTCGGTCTTGAAAAAGCTTGCGCTACGCCAATCTCATATGGCACAGCCACCCCGTGTCTAGTCCAATTTTTCCCATCAGAAGATGTAGCATATTTTAAAACATGAACCATTTCACCATTGGGTGAGTCCCAAGAAATTGTAGATCCGTACCACATTTTATAAACTCCTTCGTCCATAAGAATGAAAGGGTAGGAGAGGGAAATTGAGTCAGTGATATTATCATTGGCCAAAAACGGAAGTGGGTCACTGAAGCCTAAGTCGAAAGTTTTATTTAATTCTATTGACACAATGTCACCTCTCCAATGTTCAACACCTCGAATCTGCCAACCCATACAAAGAATTGCAATATTCTCATCTCGTTCAAGAAAACAGCCGTTACTTATTCCATGGGATGTACAACTGTCTTCCTCGCCATAAGCACAAACAACCTCTCGCTTAGAAGACTTAACTTCAATCGCATCGATGTCAAAATCAAAGTATGAAATAGATGATCGATTATGTTTATCCCTTCCATTATAAAAGACTCTAAAAGTGTTCTTCTCCAAATGTTTTGGCAGGGGGTTTGACGCATGGGAATTTAAATACGGCCGCTCAGCTTGTGGTAAAAAAATCAAACCTTGTTTTACCCAAGCCATATCATGAGATTTTTATGTCCCAACTCTTTTTCGGTAATTGAAAGGGTTTTGGGGATAGTAGAACATCACCTTCTTGCGTATCTCCATTGATTGAGGCTCCCGCACCAATTAGGCTAAATGGTGCTATTTTTATATCATCTCTTAGCGTTGAATTCACGCCTAAAAACGAGTTGCTCCCAATACAGGTAAATCCGCTTATCACTACGTGTGATGTAATAAAACAATGATCTTCTATGACAGCATCATGCCCTATATGATTTCCAGACCAAAAAACATTATTTGAACCAATTCTAACAAAAGGCTGAATTGTATTATCCTCTAGGATTAAATTGTTGTCTCCAATATTCTCCTCAGTCAAAAAACTCGATTTCGAGGAAATGTAATTCGGTAGTTGATAACCCAACTCCTTAACTTTATTATATAAACGCTCTCTCAACTGGTTCATTTCTGTATATCCTACAGCAACAAAAGCTGAATATTTGTCAGGCGGGAAGACATCGCAAATCGACTCTAATGAAACCAAAGGTAAGTCTAGAAAATTCTCACTCGTTACGTACTCAGATTCAACAGCAAATGCAACAACATCATATTCAGAGTCATTATTAAAATAGTAATGTGCCAGTTTAGCGTTACTAGTATTACCTATTATGATAATTTGACGATTCACTTTTCTCATTTTCTCTTTAATGAAGTTATGTTATTTCTTCTTCCCATACTCATTCAATTCTTCAATATCTCATCTGTAATAAAAATTGGGCGGTTTCTAACTTGTTCTGCAATAGAACCTATATAAAGCGCACTAACACCAATTGACATTATAGTTAAGCCTCCTATGAACAGCACAACTACCATTGTACTAGCCCAGCCAGGTGCAGATTCAAAAAAGAGTGCCTGAATAATAATGAGTGCCCCAAGTATCATCGAGCAAAAAGAAATAATCAACCCCACACTGATAGTAAGTTTCAATAACTTTGTGCTTTGGGAAATAATACCATCCAAAGCATGATTCAGTAATTTTCTTAAACTGTAAGAACTTTTGCCTTCTAATCTCGGTGCATGTTCAATTTCAATATATGTAGAATTGTAACCTAAAAATCTTAGAATAATAAGGAAGTGTCTTCGATAATCTCCGACCTTCAAAAAAGATTCACTGACCCTGCGAGACATCAGACTATAAGACCCTATTTGCGAACTGTAACTCATGTGGTCCTGATCTGAAACCAACCAGTTGAATAGTCTTTGGTATAAACGTGCGGTGACATTTTTTAGCTTTCCATGTTTCCGATTTTTTTTGACAGTATATACAACATCATAGCCATCCTTTGCTTTTCCTATCAAATCTGGAATGTACTCTGGGCTATCTTGTAAGTCACAATCCATAACAATAACATAGTCTCCACTAGCGTGAGCAATTCCTGCTGTAATAGCTGCATGCTGCCCAAAATTTCGAGTTAATTTTATTCCTACAACTCTGTCATTCTTAGAATAATTTTCTTTAATCTTCTCCCAACTCTTATCAGGACTTCCGTCCTCTACTAGAAGAATCTCAAAATCATATTCATTTTGCCTGCAAACATTAGAAATCCGTTCGACAAGTTCACTGACAATGAGTTCAGCATTATATACAGGGCTTATAATTGACAATTTCATGGAGTTTCCTTTAAATAAAACCGGGCATTCTTTCCTAACATAAAAATCATATCCAAGATGGAAACCCCATGCTCAAACTCTCCGTGCAATTGGGGATACTTCTTATATCCGGAATAGTCAAAATAGTGAAGTCGTATTGATGCTTTATTAAATTGCAACTCATCCAAGTAATTCTCAGCAGCTCGGCCTGTATAGTAATTACTCCCGTCTAACTGTTCACAAATCTTAACTAATCTTGTTGTCTTGTCTTCCAGTAAATCAAAATCTCTCGAATACAGAAACTTTGTATTTAGCTTCAAGTAATCACTTATCTGTCGTAAAAAAAATACATTCACTTCAGTCAGACTATCAAACAAAGTAGCCTTTTCAAACCAATTCTTAACCAAATCAGCCACTTCATGAAAACATGGAGCTTTGGCATACGTATGGCTTAATGTTCGCCAGTGTTTCTCTCCCCAGTTTTTGTCCGCAATGCGAGTTTCATTTATTTTCTGAAAGTATTTCCCTTTGACCTCCACAGGTATGGTTAGCCATTGTAATCCGTTTGAAGTCTTAATTTTATTTCGGTTGCGCCAATCTCTACGCGTGTATTGCATTTCATCAAATATGACAAAATAATCTGCAGTATTAATGGCATCAAAGTACCCTTTCCATGGAATATAATTAGACTGTGTAATTACAATGTTCAATGCTATAGTTTAAAAGTGATGATTACTCCGATGAAAATAACAATCAAACCAATTAGTTTTCCATGAGTATATTCTTCATTGAGTAAAAAAACGCTGAGTAAGAAAACCAGCCCTGGGGCCAAACTCATGGTAGGGTACGCTTTAGATAACTCAAGTTTGGTCATTGCGGCCATCCAAAAAACTGAAGCTAATAATGCGGCAAAAAAACCTGATAGAATGTATGGGTCTAAAAACAGTTTGAAGAGGAATACTAATTTGCTTTTAAAGTCTATTGGTAAGGCACCATATTTTAGAATTCTCCATTTAAGTATGATCTGTCCGTAAACCGTCAATACCAAGGTTATCAGAACTAGGAGATAAGGGTTCATTATTTCTTAAATATCCTCCCAAGAAGACTCATACTTGCTCTTTTTTCGATTTCATCAGAGTAATAACCATCTCCATAATTGCCGTAGCCATAGCCATAGCCATAACCATAACCGTAGCCATAACCGTAGCCATAGCCATAACCTCTATTAACCTTAAAGTCATTTAAAAGAAGAGTCGCATTCTTCACAAGACCTTTATTGGTAATGTCATTTAAAAATGGAAATACTTGCTTTACAGTATAGTTTTGTCTCACGACAAAAATATTAAGGTCGGCTAAAGGTGTCAGATTGAAGGTGTCAGCAACTATTCCTACGGGTGGGGTATCAATAATAACGACTTCGTAATCTTCCTTTAATGAAAGGATCAATTCCTTCAGTTGATCTGAGATCAAGAGCTCTGCTGGATTTGGAGGAACAGGTCCCGCTGCGAGCAAATCCAAGTTCAAGTACTCTGTTTTCTGAATGATTTTTTCTTTCTCTACGAATCCTGCCAAATAATTGGAAACCCCAAAATCATTGGTAAGACCAAAATCATTAAATAGTTTAGGCTTTCGCAGGTCTAACCCGACTAATACAGTCTTCTTACCAGACAAGGCCAACATTGAGGCCAAGTTTAACGAACAGAAAGACTTTCCCTCACCAGAAGCATTAGATGTAACTAAAACAGTTTGAATAGGCTTGTCTCTACCAAAGAAGGCCATATTAGATCTTATTGCTCTGAACGACTCAGACATAATAGACTTTGGATGCTCTAAAACGGCAAGGTTTTCCTGATACTTATTATGTCCGATCATTCCGATAATTGGAATTTGAGTCAGGTTTTCTATTTGTTTTCTAAACTCAACTTTATCATTCAATAATTCTCGTAAAATCAGAAACATTAATGGAATTACAAACCCTAAAGCTGCACCCATTATATAGTTCATTGGTTTGTTTGGAAAGATTGGCGCTACGTTGCTGGTTGCCAAATCAACAATATTTGAGTTTGCCTCATTACTCGCCTTCGAAATTCCAGATTCAGCACGTTTCTCGCTAAAAAAACTATACATACGTAAGTAAACATCATAAACACGTTGAATATCACTGAGCCTTCTTTGCTTCTCGGGGTATTGTGCAAAGTCCGTATTGGCTAGATCAATCTCTTCGTTCAGTGATTTCAATTCAGCTTCCAAATCATTGATCTGAATTTCAGCCGAGTTCCTGATTAAGCCAACTAAGCTCGATATTTCAAATTCCTTAGCTTTAACCAAATCATTTATAGGAGACAAGTTTTCTAATAAATCATTCTTTTCAACAAGAAGTTGTTGTAACCGGTTAATGTAGATATTAAGGTTAGTGTTATTTTGAATCGACAATGGAATGAAGACTTTTTGATATTGTGCTGTGTCATCCAAAAAAGACACATTCTCGCGGAGTGATCTTAAAGAAGCAGTAGCTATGGCTTTATCCTGTTCTAAACTTGCCAGGCGACTTAGCACCTTGTCTCCGATATTGTCTAAAGTCAGTGTCCTCTCTTGTACTTTAACTTTATCTAACTGGCTTTCATACAACGAAAGCGTATCATCGAGTACGGCAAGTTCCTTATTGATGTACCCAATAGTTTTATCGGCCAGGTCATTTTTTCTACCTAGTTCTTGATTACGATAGGCGTTCATGACTCCGTTAATGAACCTTGCTCCTTTTTCTGGCTCGGTATGACTTAGTTCTAAAACAGCAATGGTAGTGAATTCTCTTAAATAAGTCACGTTCAAACGACTATTCCACTCATCTACAAGTCCGTCTTTATCTCTAAAAATGAAAGTGTAACTTCTTCCATCAAGGTTGACTGATCTGTTGAAGAAAATTGAAAAACTAAAGTCTTCGTTTTCTAATAAACTGTTAGGTGGGAAAAGCTCACTCTCCTCATGATTTTCATTATCGGCCAGTGTCAGACGAAATTGATTATTTGCGGAGAACGAAATCAGAAATTCTCGATTGAATGTTTGACTATGCCCAGGTGTTTTGATCACTTCAAAAGGAAGGGAATTATACTCTTCGATAGATTTAATACGCCCCTTAGAATAATATTCTATGTCAAAATCTAGTGAATCAATAGCAGCTCTTGAAATTGATTCACTTCTAAGGACTTCCAGTTCGTTTAGAAAATTGGGAGCAAAACCTCCTCCTAAAAAATCCTGAAGAACATTTGATGCAATGTTCGGATTGCTCTCAGGAATTAGTATTGACCCTCTTAGAGCAAACCTCTCCGTTGTGTATCTGTGATAAACAAAAGCAACTAGAATCCCAATCAGAATGGACATAACTATAACAGGCCAATTTCTAATCACCTTGATTAGAATTAACCTTGGGTCCATAGATTGGCTCGATTGGGATGAGCTACTTTCTCCTATCCCATCGTAAAAATCAAATTCGTTAGCCATTATCTATTCTTAATTCAATCAACGCGTCAAAACCCCAATGATAACAGCGGTACCTGAAATAACACTAATTATTGTTGCAAAAGTTTGCAACGCAGTCTCTCCAGTTCCTAACTCTCTAATTTTCAACGGAGGCACATAAATAATATCATCGGGCTGTATGAAAAAGTACTCCGTATTAATAAACTCCCTACCGGTAACATCTATTTCGTGGATTCTAATTCCGTCAGGGTATTGTCGCAAGATACTAACGTGTCCTCTGTCAGCATTAATCGTGAGATCTCCAGAAGCGGCAATAGCCTCAAGAAGATTAACTTCATACTGCCTTATTAGGTTGGGACCAACCGCATTAACCTCCCCATAAATCGTATAAGGAATACCACTCAACTTAACACCTACTAAAATATCAGTAACCCCATCTTTTTCTCTGATCTGTCGCTCAATCTCGTACTTAAGTTCTGAAGTAGTTAGCCCTGATGCTTTAACCCTACCAAGAGCATTGATTTCAATATTCCCTTCTTTATCTACATTATAACCAGTTAAATAGGGGTCAAGTCCTCCTGTAGCTCCATTGTTATTACCTTGAATATTTTGGAAAGAGTTAGGGCGAGCAAATATTGGGTAATATTTTTCAACAGCTTCTTCAACCCCGCTATAAAAATTGATTAACAAAATATCGTTCGGCTGCAATCTATAGTCAATTCTCTTTAGAGCTATTAAAGAATCATTAACCAACAATGGGTTCAATTCTTTATTCTGTAGATATAAAACCTTCTCATTTGGAATACAGCTGCTAGCAAGGCATAGGATAATCAAGAATGCGAATAGGTTTTTAATTTGATAACTATTATTTGTCATTCAACTGAGTTTTGAGCTTGCTGACCTAACTCATAGGCTTGTTTGCTCATCGATAAAAAATCTTTCATTTTATGCAGTGGAATCATATTCGGCCCATCGCTTAGCGCAACCGATGGATCTGGATGAGTTTCAATAAAAAAACCATCCACTCCCGCTGCTCCAGCAGCTCTCGCAAGATACGGTGCGAATTCCTTTTGACCTCCAGAAGTACCTCCTGCTCCACCAGGCTGTTGAACGCTATGCGTAACGTCAAAAATCACTGGAGCATATTGCCTCATGGTCGGTATTGCTCTCATGTCAACCACTAGATTGTGATAACCAAAGGAAGCACCTCTTTCAGTAAGGCAAACCTTGACGTTTCCGGTAGACCTCACCTTATCAACTGCATACTGCATGTCTTCTGGTGCCATGAACTGTCCTCGCTTGATTTTCACTGTTTTACCTGTGTTTCCTGCCGCCACTAATAGATCGGTTTGTCTGCATAAATAAGCCGGAATTTGCAATGCTTGCGCCACGTCACTCACAGGTTTAGCTTGATTAGCTTCGTGAATGTCGGTGACGATTGAAAGGTCAAACTCGCGCTTAATCTTGTCTAGTACGCTTAACCCTTCGTCCAACCCTACTGATCTGTATGAATTTACTGAAGTTCGGTTGGCTTTGTCAAATGATGCCTTAAATATATACTGAATATCGAGCTGTTCACAAGATTCTTTTAAGCTTTCCGCGACCTTTGCGCAGACCTCGTAATTCTCAATCGCGCAAGGCCCTGAGAACAAGACCATTTTACCTTTACCCAGTGATATTTCATCTGTAATTTGAAAGCCTTCTTTAAAAATCTCCATTGCTTGTTAACCCTTTAATTATTTCATCATAATGACCTTTGCTCTGAAGAATTACATCAGCCAATTCTCGTAGAACTCCCTTACCACCTTCTGCATTGGTGACTATATCCACGCTATCTCTGACAGCAACATGTCCATCAGCTGGCGTAGCACTTAATCCACACCTCACTAAAATGGGCAAATCGTTAATATCATCGCCAACATACGCTACTTCCGCTGCCTTGAGGCTGTACTTCTCAAGTACGTCTTTAAAGACTCCGACTTTGTGCTCTATTCCATGATAGTGAAAATCAATTTTGAGTTCCTTACAGCGGTTTCGAACCACTTCGGAATCCCTTCCCGTGATTACTCCTGTGAGTATATTATACTTCCGTAAATACTTGATGATTTGGCCGTCTTTGACATTGAATCGTTTGTACTCCATTCCGGTATTATCATAGACAATACCTCCGTCTGTAAGCACTCCGTCAACATCGAAGATGATCGCTTTAATATGCTTTGCCTTAGCGAGAATTTCAGGCGAGATGTCCTTCATATTATGATTTAAACAAAAGTATAAGGAATTTCCAGTTTGACCCAATTCATTAACGTTTCACTAGTCCAATCAAAGGTCCTGAAGCTTAATTTATTATATTAACCAGTCAATTTGCTTTCAATCTATGAAACAGTTCAAATTTATATTATCACTGCTCTTTACGCTGGCTATATTCTATGGGTTAAACACGAAATTCGGGTCTATCCCACCCATTGGTAAATTTCTAAATCCGTATACTGGTGTTTGGCAAAACGAAAAGTCAATCGAAGGCTTTCGAAACATGACGCTGCTCGATGGACTAAGTGAACCTGTCAATGTTCATTATGATGAAGCACTAATTCCACACGTATTCGCACAAAACGACCAAGATTTATATCGCGCACAGGGTTATATCACCGCGCAGCATAGACTTTGGCAATTAGAATTTCAAACGCATGCATCCGCAGGACGCTTGTCAGAAGTGGTTGGAAAAGATGCTATCGATTATGATCGTGGACAACGAAGAAAAGGAATGGTTTTCGGTGCTGAGAACGCCTTAAAGAAGATGCAAGAACTTCCTAAATTGGTTAAAAACCTTGAAGCATATCGGGATGGAGTGAATAGTTATATCAATTCTCTTTCTCCTGCGGATTACCCACTTGAATTTAAGCTTCTAGATTACAAACCCGAGCCTTGGACGCTGAAGAAGACAGCTTTACTACTTATGTATATGACAGATATGCTTGCAGGTGGCGATTCTGATTTGGAATACACAAACTTCTTGAAAAAATTTGGCAAGGAGCGTTTCGACTTATTATTCCCGGACTTTTTTGATGTGAACGATCCGGTGATTCCATCCGAAAGAGACTGGAGTGATTTTGGTAATGTAGAAGTTCCTGAAACACCAGAAGGTGATTCACCCCTAGACTATGTTTCTGGCCTCTTACCTAAACCTCATCCAGATAATGGCAGCAACAACTGGGCAGTAGGGCCAGACAAGTCCTATTCAGGAAATCCAATCTTAGCTAACGACCCTCATCTAGGGCTTAATCTTCCCTCTATTTGGTACGCTATGCAATTGGCAACTCCTGAGAAAAACACATTCGGGGTAACACTACCAGGTGCAGCAGGTATCGTTATTGGTTTTAACAATGACATTTCATGGGGCGTAACGAATGCCACTCGTGATGTGAAAGATTGGTATAAAATTACATTTAAAGATGATACGCGAGACGAATACTTACATAACGATCAGTGGAAAGCAACGACTAAAAAGATTGAAGAAATTGGCATTCGTGGAGAAAAGTCTTTTTATGATACTGTTGTCTACACTCATCATGGCCCTGTGACATATGATGCTAGCTTTACTGACAATGAAGAACTAATTGGCTATGCCATGAAATGGGCAGGGCATTTAGGAGGAAATAATCAGCAGACACTATTAGAACTAAATAAGGCTAAAAATTATGCAGAATATGAAGCAGCCCTAACCCACTTTGTGGCTCCCGCTCAAAATTTTATATTCTCTTCTGCTGAAGGTGACATTGCCCTATGGGTTCAGGGTAAATTCCCAAATAAATGGAAAGGGCAAGGCAAGTTCTTACTTGACGGCAATAACCCAGAACACGACTGGCAGGGCTTTATCCCGCAAGCACACAATGCTCACGTAAAAAATCCAGAAAGAGGTTTTGTCAGCTCAGCGAACCAACACCCAACTGATGAAGCATATCCCTACTATGTATTCAATGATGGGTATGAAGCATACCGAAACAGGGTAATCAATGACTTTTTCAGGTCGAAAGAAAAATTTGACATTCAAGACTTCAAAGACCTCCACAACAATAATTATAATTTGAAAGCGGCTGAGTTATTACCCCATATGATCCAAAACATTGATATCACACAGCTGAACCCAGAGGAAGAAATGTTACTCGGTGAAGTATCGTCATGGGACTTCTACAATGACATCGACAAAAAAGGGGCGACCATTTGGGAAAGATGGTGGATTAGAGTTCGAAATAAGGTTTGGGATGAACTTGCCGAAGATGATCTTGACATGCCCTACCCTTTTGCCTATCAAACAATATATCTATTGAAAAACCATCCTAATGATAAATTCATGGACATCATGGAGACTGATAAGGTCGAAACAGCAAATGATCTATTTCTCCTGAGTTTTAAGGAAGCAGCCAAAGACATTAAGAATTGGAAAGAGAACAATGATGACTATAACTGGGGTGATTATAAGTCGACCTACGTAGGTCACCTTCTCCAGGCCTTACCAGCATTATCTAGGTTTAACCTTCCCATTGGAGGCAATAGCGGCATTGTAAATGCCACTAGCCGAAATCATGGACCATCTTGGCGTATGATTGTCGAAATGTCTGACCCACCAAAAGCTTTAGGCATTTATCCGGGAGGGCAATCAGGCAATCCAGGCAGTAAATACTACGATAATTTTATTGATACTTGGGCGGATGGAGAGTACCTAGAAATTCTGTTCATGCAGAATGAATCCTCCAAAGACGGTATTATGTTCACACAAACTTTAACTCCAAAAAAATGAAGAGCTACTTCTCAAACTTCCTATTGACACTAGTTTTGGCTCTTATATTTTCGTTGTTTTTACCATGGTGGTCAATCATGTTAGCGGCCTTTCTATCTGGTGCAATCGTTCGCCTAAGAAAAGCCTCCGCTTTCTTTGTTCCATTCTTAGCAATAGCCGTATTTTGGATGATATATGCATGGTTGTTGAGTAATGCCAATGATTTTGTTCTAGCCAAGAAAATTGCAGTGCTATTATACCTTGGAGAGCATGCCATGTTACTCATATTGGTAACTGGAATCGTTGGAGGCTTAGCAGCCGGAGTTGCCGGGCTTTTCGGCAACCAGTGCCGAGCAATTTTTAGTCGAAGTGATCAATGAATCCAACCACATCAGAAGTACAACATTTTGTAATTGACTTTGACAGCACCTTTACAAAAGTCGAAGCACTTGACATACTGGGAGAAATATCACTTGCAAACCATCCTGAAAGAAACCAGAGACTTCAATTAATTGCTGAAGTTACCGACAAAGGAATGGCGGGTGAAATGTCCCTCCGCGAATCACTAGAATCTCGCATCAACATCCTTGATGCACACGAGTCACACATTGAAGAATTGATTTCGCGACTTGATAGACTGGTGTCGAAATCCATTAGCCGGAACCAACCCTTTTTTGAACTTAATGCCGCAAATACATTTATCGTTTCTAATGGTTTTAAAGAGTTCATTGTTCCTGTAGTAACCAAGTTAGGGATAAGGGCAGAAAATGTTTTTGCAAACGACTTCGTTTTTGATAGTGGTGGAAATATCATTGATTTCAACCGAGACAATGTACTGTCTTCTAACGGAGGAAAGGTCAAGCAAATAGAGCAACTTAGCCTTCAAGGTAATGTACACATGATCGGTGACGGTTATACTGATTATGAGGTTAGAAAAGCCGGTGCAGCTAATACCTTTTATGCCTATACTGAAAATATTGAACGGGATAGTGTAAAGGCGCATGCCGATCACATTGCCCCAAGTTTTGACGAAATTCTATTCCATAATAATATGAGTGGTGCCCTATCCTATCCAAAAAATCGCATCAAAATGCTCTTATTAGAGAGCGTACATCCTAAAGCCCTAGCAAAACTAAAAGAAGATGGCTTCTCCGTTGAGAGCTACCCAGCGGGCTTAGATGAAGATGAGCTTTGCGAAAAAATTAAAGGTATCCGTGTATTAGGCATCAGGTCTAAAACACAGGTAACAGCCAAAGTCCTCGAACATGCGGACAAATTAATGGCGATTGGAGCCTTCTGCATTGGTACAAATCAAATCGATTTAGAGGCTGCTCTAACTAAAGGAGTCGCAGTATTTAACGCACCATACAGTAATACCCGTTCAGTGGTGGAGTTAGCCATAGCCGAGATAATTATGCTAATGCGCGCTATACCCGACAAGAGCAAAGACATGCACCAAGGTAAGTGGTCTAAAACCGCAACCAACAGCTTTGAAATTCGAGGTAAGAAACTAGGAATTATCGGCTATGGAAATATCGGAGCTCAATTATCTGTACTGGCCGAAAACTTAGGCATGAACATTTTTTACTATGACATTGAAGAACGACTTGCCTTAGGAAATGCGACCAAATGTGAAACGCTCGAAGAGTTACTCGGACTTGCAGATGTGGTATCTCTTCACGTGGATGGCAGACCCGAAAATAAGAATGCTTTCTGTCAAGAGCATTTTGAAATGATGAAGGATGGAGCAGTATTCTTAAACCTTGCCCGTGGACCAGTTGTAAAGATCTCGGCTTTAAAGAGTGCGCTAATGAGTGGTAAAATTAGGGGCGCTGGCGTAGATGTCTTTCCTGAAGAACCTAAAAGTAACAATGATCCATTCGAATCAGAATTGATCGGTTTACCTAACACAATCTTGACTCCACATATTGGTGGTAGTACTCAGGAGGCACAAGAAAATATTGGTGATTTTGTGCCAAGCAAAATCATGGACTATATCAATACAGGGAATACAGCACTTAGCGTTAACTTTCCCAACCTAACATTACCCCCTCTTAAAAATGCCCATCGACTGATTCATATTCACTTAAACCGACCGGGAGTATTAGCGGAGATCAACAAGGTACTTGCCTCACATGACGCCAATATTGTTGGCCAATACTTAAAGACTAATGAATCCATTGGGTATGTGATTACCGACATTGATAAAGAGTATGACAAGGATTTAGCCAAGACACTCAAAAAAATAGAGCACACAATTAAATTCAGAGTGCTCTATTAATCTCTACCGTTAAAAGTTCACAGATACATATTGGTGTAGTTCCAATTGCTCGAAAGGTTGAAATGTGCTAATTTCTAGAACAATTGAAACCTTAAACTATGAACAATAAATTCAAGCAACTTTTATCACTAGTTGCCATTGCAGCCCTGTTAATTATGCAAGCCTGCTCCCCAAAAGAAGGCCCAGACACTATTTTCATCAATGGAGAAGTCTATACTGTTGATGCGAATGACTCTAAGGCTCAAGCCGTTGCTGTCAAAGACGGCATGATCCAGGCCGTAGGTACTACTGAAGATATTAGTAAACTGGCCGGTGCCAATACTAAGATTATTGACCTTGTAGGTCAAACTATGACTCCAGGAATCATTGAGTCTCACGCCCACTTAATGGGTATTGGTTACAATAAACTGGAATTAGACTTAATGTACGTCAAAACTTATGACGAACTAGTCGAAAAAGTGGCCGAAGCAGTCGAAAAGGCTGAGCCTGGCCAGTGGATCACTGGTCGTGGGTGGCACCAAGACAAATGGATTGAAAAGCCTGATGTGATGGAGAAAGGCTTCCAGACGCACGATAAAATGAGTGCAGTCAGTCCTGATAATCCAGTGTATTTAAGGCACGCAAGTGGACACGCATCTTTCGCCAACGCAAAAGCAATGGAAATGGCAGGTGTGAATCGATTGAGCATTGAAAGCCTCTCCGGAGAAGTAGAAGGTGGTGAAATCATCAAAGACAAACTTGGCAACCCAACAGGTGTTTTTACTGAAAGAGCATCATCATTAGTCGGTAGACTAGTGCCACAAGAAACCCCTGAGCGTGCTGATCAAGCCTTAGAGATGGCTATTCAAGAGCTCCTAGAGAAAGGCATTACCAGTTTTCATGACGCAGGTTCAGGACAAGCTTTTATTGATAGACTTCAAAGGTTTAAAGCGGAAGGTAAACTGAAAGTACGTCAGTATGTAATGCTTACAGGCCGTCAGCCGGAGCTTTTAGAAGAGTGGTATGAAAAAGGCCCAATGATCGACCCTGATCATATGGTAACGGTTCGTTCTATCAAACTGAATTGTGATGGGGCATTAGGACCTAGAGGTGCTTGGCTTTTAGAAGCTTATACCGATCGTGCAGACCATTTTGGACATGAAACATTACCTATAGAAACCGTGAACTCGGTATCTGAAAAAGCATTGGCTACAGGTTTCCAAGTTTGTTCACATGCCATTGGCGACAGGGCAAATAGAGAAATATTAGACAGGTATGAGGCTTCTTTCAAGAAGTACCCGAATATTAACTCTAAAGACGTAAGGTTCAGAATTGAGCATGCTCAGCACCTGAATGTAGATGATATCCCACGCTTTGGCGAAATGGGCGTTATTGCTGCAATGCAGGCTGTACACATGAGTTCTGATAGACCATGGGCCATTGATAGACTAGGTAAGGCAAGAATTGAAGAAGGTGCTTATGTGTGGCAGAAGCTTTTGCAGTCTGGCGCTAAAATCATCAACGGAACGGATGCTCCAGTTGAGCCTGTTGATCCACTACCATCTTTCTTTGCTTCGGTAGCTAGAAAAACTTTAGATGGGTTTCCTGAAGGTGGATTCGAAGCCGATCAGTCGATGTCTAGAGAGGAAGCATTAAGATCATTCACTTTGGATGCTGCCTTCGGAGAATTCGAAGAGGATTTCAAAGGGTCTATTGAAGTAGGTAAAGCTGCAGACTTCACAGTATTCGATAAGAACATTATGACGGTTCCTGAAATGGAAATTTTAGATACTAAAGTGGCAATGACCATCATCAATGGCGAGATTCTTTATACTGCTAAGGATTAGAATCGCTTAAGACAATTCTACAAGCTCATTCTCAACCAATTCCTGAAAACCCAGTATTAATTGCTGATCAGGAAATTGAGGATGAGCTTTTTT
Source organism: uncultured Roseivirgaceae bacterium (assembly GCA_964352205.1). Lineage (GTDB taxonomy): Bacteria > Bacteroidota > Bacteroidia > Cytophagales > Cyclobacteriaceae > Roseivirga. The sequence continues at coordinate 131,054 of CAYGQO010000005.1, read as the reverse complement.
AAATTCAGAAAGTGCTTCATGCACTAATTTATCGGGCTCACAATGAGAGACCAAGTCAATCACAACCTTCTTTGAAATATGTACGGGTTGATATTCAGACTTCTCATTCAACTCATTCGTCCCTTTGATTGATGCTTCAGGATTGATCTTTATAGGAGTGTTTCGCCTTTTCCAAAAAGTAGCTTCAGGCCACCTCTTTACCATACTATAATACTGCCAATGGGTTTTTAAGAACTGAGAGAAATCATTTTTTATACTGTCTCTGTAAGCGGAAAAGGCTTCACCTCCCTTAGTCAAGCTATTTATGGCGACAATGGCACCCTGAACCCCACTACCCATAGCATGAGGAATACCTGATGAAGAAAGTGGATCATGCGATGCGGCAGCATCGCCCACAGCAAGCCAATGCTCACCTCCAGGACATTCTAGGACTGAGGAATAAGCCGCATACGCTTCAGGGCTTCCCTTAAAATCAACTCCTTTTACCCTTTCGCTCGTTAATGGCATGTCCCTTAAAAGCTTTGTCCATATATTCAGCTTGTTGGCTCCCAGTTGACTAATCATATCGGAGTCAGACATAAGTACCACGGCTACCCGATTATTTGGTACAGGTGATGAATACCACCAGCCATATTCACAAGCTTCTATCATGACGTTAGAAGTCAAAGTAATATCATCGGGTACTAAACCCAAACTACATAGGCCCACAAGTCTATCATGTACTATTCTAACTGACTTTAAAAATTTTGCAAAAATGCCCTGCCTGCCTGTAGCATCAATAATATAATTGGCTTTGCATTTCTGAACTATGCCCTCACCATTCAATATTTCTAAATTCCACTGATCGCCTTTGAGTTCAGCTTTCTTGAAAGTGTGGTTTAGTAAACCAACCCCTCCTCTTTCAACGAAAGCTTGAAACAACATTTCATCGAACGAAAGTCTGTCTAGGCTCCAACCCGCTCCATGTGTAGTAAAGAGAAAATCAAATGCAAGTGGAGACTCAGAAACCCAAGCCCCGTGACTCCCATATGAGGACAATGATTGTTTCTCTTGAAACTTATCCCAAACTTTTAAGTACTCCAGCAAGGGTCGGGCGCCTGGCGATAAGGACTCACCCACTCGGTAACCACTGAAATCACCTTTTTCGATGATTCCTACTTTCAATCCCTCTTTTTGAAGTAGTGTAATACCAGCAGAGGTGCCTGCAGCACCTCCACCAATAATCAATACATCGTATTCTGCCATCGACATGTCAAAAATCTACTTAGAAGATCGGCTTAATACCTGAGCACCTTTTTGGTTTGCTTCAAGCTGTCCGAAGGCCCTACTATTCCGTTCATTCTCTGTAAAGTAAGGAATATTCTCCGTGCCTTGATTCACTATGAAACCTAGCCTACTCCAATTATCAATCATATCAGCGGCACTCAAAACACCTCTTTGATAAGGCACGCGTTGCCCTGCAGGAATAATAGGCTGATCCACAACAGGGCCGTAAACTAAACCATCAATTACCTGATCTCCTGGGTCTAAACTACCCGTGGTCACATGCATAGGACTCTGTGGCGGCCACCAGTACACATAATACGCAGGTGGCACCTCAATACCAGTACCATCAGCAAATTGATTGATATTAGGATCTGAAATATTAGGCGTCTGAACTGTACACTCTGCAAAATCCGATTGCCACGGTATGGCCATCCTTTTTGTTAAATCACCTGGTTCACAGCCTAAGCCTTCAGCTTCATCAGCAATAGTGCTCAAACCATACTCTTTATAAAACAGCGCTAATTCACTATTACTACCTTCAAAATGAGCCAGCTTCAGCATTAACGGACGCTCATAAATTGGTGCATTTCTCACAATCCACGTAGTTTCTATTCCCGGAGAAAAAGGTGCGCCTACACAGTTGCCCATATCAGCTTCAGTCAGTTCTTCATGAAGATCTTTTGGCTTGGGCTTATTTGTGTTGAACTTTCCAACCGCCCATTGATGGAGAAAGAAGTATTGTGTGGCGGAGAGCGTCTCAAACTTATAAATTGGCCCCTGATTGGTCACAGAATTATCGCCAGAGTTTAAAGGCATCAGCGGCATACCATTTTCGGAGAACAATTGACTCGGACCATTCACGATCAGTGGCTCGCTACTCGATTGAACACCAGATTTCTCCATGTCCTTTTCTCGTTTTTTCGTCAGTGCCGTATAATCTTCAGGAGGTAAGGGCACTCTGAAATAATTAAAAAAGCCCATACGGTTTTCAAAGTTGTCTTTGCTCTTATCTCTTAAGTCGAAACCAGGGTTCACAAAACTACTCAAGTAAGGAATGTCTGCTACCCACTTGTAGTTATCCATTCGATCTAAGATCGGTTTTATATGAGAATCGAAATTGACTTCATAATTAGGCTGGTATCCTTCTAATGGTGTAAAGTTGAGAGGTTTCTCTCCAATGCTCTTCCTGTATTTGTTGATCGTTCTTAGATAATCTTTACCATTCTTAAGTTTCTCGTCATAAATCTTTTTGTCAGAGCCCATATGCCTGATCCCAACATTATAAGCCGTATCGAATAGTGTTGTAATATTCACTAACTCCGGTGCATACTTTGGGCTACCTACCATCAACCAAGAAGGTTCAGCATCGATACTTGTTCCATCATTGAAATGAATAGTTGCAGTTACATAACCATCGGCAACATCATCCCAATATCCGCTAGCACCTCTAAAGGAATCAATCTGAGCTGAACCAGTCACATTCCCGAATCCTCCTAGCGCAACTAAGTTGCCATCATCATCCATTCTTAGTTCGCCCAAACTATCAATTTGAGTGCCTCCTGAATTCACTGGTGGAAAAGATGCATTGGGGTAATTATCAGGAAGATTGTATCGCGAAAACTTGACAATATCTTTTGGCTTACTGATGCTTCTTGGTCCCGGATCTATGATTAGCTTTTTACGATCTTCAGCATTGGTAACATCAGGATTATTGACAGGGATGTTTTGGTTTTCATAGCTATTGGCTTTCCCAAACTCTAAATCACCTTGTAATTCGGAAAAAGTATACCAAATGGGTTTTTTGTTCGCCAAATGAGCAGTCCACTCAATGCTTTTAATGTCTTTATCCGACAGTTTAATTTCCTTTTTAGTCTTACCGGTGGTCTTGAAAATTCTGAACTTTGCCGCTTGGCGTTTAACTCGGCCTAGCGAGTCTTTAAATTCACTTTCAAGAACTTCTTTACCTTTTTCCGTTTTGGCATTTCCGTTCCTATCGCAGACGATCGGCAGACCACCAATTTCGCTAGGAGATAAATAAAATTCTTTTGGACTATTACCCAGTCGGGCTACCCCAAGTTTAGGGTGGATTTCATAATTCGACATGTCTGTGTGTTTATTGTTTTCCTATAACTCCCCGATATCAAATAGACATCCCAAGAAGCATTTTACTGGATATAAGCTAGCCACTTTTTAAATCTTATCCAACTAAGCCGAGCCAGATCAGCTCATGAAAACTACAAATAGCTGAAATCAACTAGAAAGAAATAAAGGCCTTATTATCTTCGATTAATATGGAGCAAATACTCTTCGATTGCTATGGTCTTACCCATTGCCAGCTTGAGCCAATGGCAGGCTATATCAGTAAAAACTATAAGGTTAATTCTGATCAAGGTGCATTTGTTCTGAAAGTTTACAAACATTCACATGATGTATTTGAAGAAATTACAGGCGAGACGGACACTATAAATCAGCTAACTCATTTAACGGATTCGCAAGTCTCTCAGGTCATTCCTAGTCTTAAAGGTGAGCTAGTCATAAAGGTAGAAGACAAGGTATTTAGACTCTTATCTTTTGTAGAAGGTACATTTTTAGCTAAAGCCCAACATACCCCTGCATTGTTTCAATCGCTCGGCCTTTTCATGGCAAAAATTGACTCTGCCTTAATGAGCTTTCGTAGTGCAGGAATTGAAAGAAGAAAACTTGAATGGGATCTTCAGAATCTTCTTTGGTTAAAACCTCTTGCCGAACAAATCCAAGACCCCAGTAAACGTAAACTCGTCAAGCACTTCTTCATTCAATGGGAATTGAATGTATTACCCAAACTACCCGAACTACGTCAGTCAATCATTCACAATGACGGTAACGATTGGAATATTCTCACCAAAGGAGATCGGGTAACAGGAATTATTGATTTTGGCGATTCGGTTTATACTTCTCTGATCAATGAGCTTGCCATTACCATCACTTACGCCATTTTCGGCAAGGATGATCCTTTAATTTGGGCTGCTTATATTATCAAAGGTTACCAAAGTCATTTACCCCTTGAGCCCAAAGAATTAGATGTACTCTATTATTTAGTTGCAGGAAGACTAGTTACTAGTGTATGCAAATCGGCCCAAGAGAAAACACAGCAACCAGATAGCGACTACATTACGATAAGTGAGAGACCTGCATGGGATCTGCTGGAAAAATGGATGACTATCAACCCTCTTTTAGCAAGAGATAAATTTTACGAGGCCGCGGATTTAAAAGTTCCAAAAGTTGACCCTGTCAAAACAGTGGTCAGCCGAAGGAAAAATGTAATCGGTTCAAACATATCTATCAGCTATCAAAACCCTATTTATATGGAAAGTGCAGCTTTCCAATATATGTTCGATAAGTATGGCAACACTTATCTAGACGCCTACAATAACATTCCCCATGTTGGCCATCAACACCCTGAAATAGTAGCAGCAGCGCAACGCCAAGTCGGTAAATTAAACACCAACACCAGATACCTTTATGATTCCCTACATGGGTATGCAGAACTACTTCTAACTAAGTTTCCTTCACCCCTCTCAAAAGTGTTTTTTGTGAACTCGGGAAGTGCCGCTAGTGACTTAGCCGTTCGATTAGCTCAAAACTTTACGAACAATAAGACTTTGGCGGTGATGGAACATGGTTACCATGGCAATACACGTTTGGGTATTGATATTAGCCATTACAAATACAACGGTAAAGGCGGAAAGGGCAAACAAGAGACAGTGATTGAAGCCACCCTACCTAATGTTTTCCGTAGTCCTTATAATGTTGACGCTTCACAACATGGTCATCTTTTCGCTCAAGATTTTATTAAACGATTGGAGGCATCGAAAGCTCAAATTGCAGCATTCATCAGTGAGCCTATCGTGGGTTGTGGTGGGCAGGTACCTCTCGCCCCTGGTTATCTGACGGAAGTCTACAGCTATATCAGAAGTCAAGGAGGATTATGTATCAGTGATGAAGTTCAGACTGGTTTTGGACGGCTTGGCGATTACTTCTGGGGCTACGAAATGCAAAACGTAGTGCCTGACATTGTAATTTTGGGTAAGCCGATTGCGAATGGACACCCTATGGGAGCCGTGGTTACAACTGATGCCGTTGCTGATGCCTTTGACAATGGCATGGAGTTCTTTAGTTCATTTGGTGGAAACCCTGTCTCTTGTGAAATTGGAAAAGCCGTATTGCAAGTCATTGAAGAAGAAAAGCTTCAAAGTAATGCTAAAGAAGTGGGTGATTATCACATGACATGCCTAAGAGAATTACAAAAGGAATTTCCTGTTATCGGAGATGTGCGAGGATCTGGACTATTTATCGGAATTGAATTCATCAAAGATGAATCTCTAGCACCTAATACCGAGTTAGCAAAACACGTTAAAAACACCTGTCGTGACAAACATATCCTCATTAGCACAGATGGACCGTTTGATTCGGTTATTAAATCAAAACCGCCCCTTTGTTTCACTAGAGACAATGTAGATCAAGTGGTAGAAACGCTTAGGGGTATTCTAATTGCCTCAAAAAAATAAAGCCCCGACAAAGTCGAGGCTTCTATAATTATCCCAATTCAAGCCTAAAGGTCTTTCGAACCTCTATGTAAGACAAGATTTGGGCTATCCTTTAGACTCGCAACAGTCCACTGTTATCCTTTTCCGAAGAACGAGGCCCCGACAAGTCGGGGTGAGGCCTTGTTTTGAGAGGGATTCACCCGGTATTTGATTTATAATTGTAAAGTTCGAAAACTAGTCTAAGCTCAAATGGGAAATCTTTATCAAAACTGTTTCTTGTATACAAACATAACAGGTCTTTGGTTTCAAAAAACTCTTTTACTTAAGAATTCATGTTACATTTTTATTAAGTCAGGCGTCTTTTTTGAATAAATACGCAAATCGGTATTTGACATATAATTTCTTAGCTTGCATGCTTTATTGGTGAGACAAATACACATTGAGTTTATCTACTGACAAAATTCTGACGCGAGATTACACCTTGCACTTCACCTCTTACTTTCTGATGGCTTCTGCCTTCTATTTTCTGCTGCCTACACTTCCAACATACGCTGAAGTGGCCTTAGGCGCTAAGAAAAATCAGATCGGTTGGATCATTGGCGTATATGCTGCTTCTGCATTAGCCATTAGACCGTTTTGTGGCTATGTACTTGACGCATACGGACGTAGAACAGTTTATCTCGTAGCGCTTGTCCTTTTTACGATTTTGATGTGGATGTATCATTACTCGTTCACTTTCTACATTCTTCTCGTAATTAGGGTCTTTCATGGATTCACATGGGGAATTATAACGACAGGCGGTAGTACCATTGCCGCAGATTTGATTCCCGAAAGTCGTAGAGCAGAAGGGATAGGCTATTTCGGCCTAGCCATGACCTTGGCTATTGCCTTGGCTCCATTTTCAGGAGATCAGATCATGGGACAAAACAACTTTTTCAACCTGTTCACTATCTCATTTGCCTTTGCTGTAGCTGCGCTACTGCTTGCTCTTTTGATTAAGGTGCCTAAGATCAAGACCGGTGAAACCAAGATTGGTATCTCAAAAATGTTCGATAAGCGTGTAAATAGAATAGCGATAGTCATGTTTACAGGAGCATTCCCTTATGCTGCCATCTTCTCGTTCATATTGCTTTATAGCGAAGAACTCAGCATTGAGCAAGGTTCTCTCTTTTTCATTTTCATGGCTGTAGGCGTTGGACTCGCCAGAATTTTTGTGGGCAAAATCATGGACAAACGTGGCCCGTCCATGTTAGTTTTTGTAGGATTAGCTGTTACTATCATAGGCCTAATCTGGTTTAGTTATGTGCACAGCTTTTGGCAGTTCATGGCGGTAGGTGTGCTCGTAGGTATTGGCAATGGCATCATCATGCCTACAATTCAAACCATGGCACTCAACATGGTACCACTAGAGCGAAGAGGTGCTGCAAATGCCACCTTCTTTTCAGCCGTAGATTTAGGTATAGCGGCAGGCTCAATATCACTGGGATACATCGCTGAATATTATGGCTTGGCTAATATGTTTTTTGTTTCGGGAGTCATACTTTTGTTTCCGTTAATCTACTTTTTCGTATTTGTGAAAAAGCACTATGAGAGACATGTAGCCATTCTAAAAGAAGCAGAACTCAATGCCTAAAAAGATTTTCTTCACCCCAGGTCCTTCAGCACTTTATTTCACCGTAGAAGAACATTTAAAGCAGGCTTTAAAAGCTCAAGTGATGGAAATCAACCATCGAAGTAGTCAAGCCGAGGGTTACTATGACGAAGCAGTCCAGAACCTTAGCGCCTTAATGAACATTCCGGAGGACTATCAAATCTTCTTCTTGAGTTCTGCTACTGAAATATGGGAAAGGCAGCTTCAGAATTTGGTCATAGAAAAATCCTTTCATTACTGCATGGGAGCATTTTCTAATCGTTTCTATGATTTTGCTCTCAAATGGGGGTTGAAACCTGAGAAGAGTGAAGCAGATTTCGGCAAGTTACCAGATACAAACCCTGACTTAATTCCTTCTGATACCGAATTGATTACTTTGGCACTGAATGAAACAAGCACTGGAGTTTCATTTCCGATAGAAGATATTTATAAAATTAGAACAGCTCATCCGGGTGCCTTAATTGCCGTAGATGGTGTTTCAGCTTTGCCAGTTATCGATTTAGATTTTTCTCAGGTCGACAGTGCTTACTTCTCGGTACAGAAATGTTTTGGCCTACCTGCGGGCCTTGGGGTTTGGATTGTAAGTCCTCGGGCAATAGCAAAGGCTGAAAAAAAGTTAGCTTTAGGTCATTCAATTGGCGCTTACCAGTCAATACCAAATTTGCTCAAAAACGGCCATAAACACCAAACTACTTTCACAGCAAATGTGCTAAACATCTTCCTTTTGGCTAAAGTGAGTGGAGACATGCTTGAGAAAGGCATGGACGTTATTAAGAGAGAGGCCAACTACAAAGCAGCTTTGCTAAATCAACTCGTTGAAAGTCATTCTAAGCTCGAACACTTTGTTGCAGATAGAAAATTAAGGTCTAAAACAGTGACAGTAGCGAATACCACAGGAGACTCAAGAGAAATACTAAAGACTTTGGAAGGTAAAGGCTTCGTATTGGGCAATGGCTACGGAAATTACAAGAACAAGCAGATACGTATAGCATCCTTCCCTACACATTCAAAAGAACAAATGGAGCTACTCGTAGATGTAATCAACGCAACTATCTAGTTTCGAATCAGTTCTAGTTTCAGCAATGGATTCCATATTTTTACGACATTCCACAATTCTCATGCAAAAGAAGTGTTAATTTTGCATTGAATTTTGAGCTTATGCCCTCTAGAGAAAAAATAATGGTTTTGATGGATACTTCAGATGCGGATAGAACCCTGCTGAAGTTCTTGGAAATAATAGCCACGACAAACGAAACCCAAGAAATTCATTTCTTCAACAGTATCAGTGAGATGAAAATCCCTGACGATGTATTGAAGGAATTTCCTGAGATTAAGGAAAAGTCTATTGCTGAACGCAAAAGCAAGATAGAGGTACTCGCAAAAAGTGTTCTATCAAAAAAACTAGCGGATATTTGTCAAGTCCATATCAAAGAAGGTGCCCCGTCTAAAGCTATTCTGAGATTTGTCGAAAAAAACGACATTGACCTCATAATGATGGGAAGGCATAAAAACTTCATTGGTGGCGGAATATTATCTAGCCGATTAGCAAGACGAGCTGCATGCTCATTATTCATTATTCCAGAAGGTGTCGAACCAAGTACCCACCTCCTTCACGTACCATGCGATTTCTCTCCGCACTCCAAAATAGCTATGCAAGAGGCAATCAAAGTAGCGAGAAAGTATGACGATGTGAAAATCATGTGTCAGAATGTATTCACGGTTCCTGGCGGATATCATTACTCTGGCAAGACTTATGAAGAGTTTGCAGAGGTGATGAAAAATAATGCTGAAAGGGATTATAAACGTTTTATGGCGGAAATTGACCATGAGGGAGTCAACCTAGATGTTGAATACTCATTAGATACAAATGACAACCCTGTAACGGATATTATTGACTTTGCCCATAAGAATAAACCAGGAGCTATTTTTATTGGCGTAAAGGGAAGAACCTCTACTACTGCGCTGTTTATTGGTAGTAGAGCAGAGCAATTGATTCAATACAATAACGACATTCCAATGATGGTTGTTAGACCTAAGGGAAAAAATGCTGGGCTACTAGATTTGATTAGGGAAATTTAAGCCCTATTTCCCTCTAAGTCTTTTATCTTCCTTTTCTACCCAATCCATTAATGTTTTGGTCTCCTCATCAGTGAGTTTCATTTCTGGTCTGCGCTCTACAGTTCTTTTTGGTGGCATTTTACCGTCTTCCAGTACTTCAAAAAGTTCGGCTATCAGATGCTTTTGCTCCTCTTGATTCATCTCAGGCACCTTTACCCATTGTAGTTTTTCTCGTGCCTTCTCATTTCTAGCATCGGGCTTATGGCAATTCATACATTTGGCCTCAATAATCTCCTTTACTTTTCCAGTGATCTCAATACCGTCAGCAGCTACCAAATTAGCACCCAAATCGGACTGACTTCTGGAACTCGTACTGCTTATGAATACAACCACAAATATTGAAAGGATAGCTTTAAACACGTTTTTCATAGTTTCTAATTTTCGGAAAGAAATTTATTTAATATAATCCTGATTTAGATTTCAATTTATACCAATGGTTTAATCAAGCTGAAGCAGCTTCTTTGGCCGTAAGCCGTCTTAAGAAAAAGAGCGCTACAAGTAATAGCCCCATAGGAATTAGCGTGTATGTAAAAGCTTGATCAGCTCCTAATTCCTTGAATAAAATACCAATTACTCTAGAACCAAGGGTTCCGCCCAAAGCGGAGAATATGATAATCAGGCCTGACATCGGACTATGCAATTTTTTAGGAAGCGCACTGAGTACAGCGGAATTCAGCAACGGATAAATAGGCGCTATAAAAAGTCCAACCAAAGGAAAAGCGTAACCAATAGCAGGGACATCAGCCAAGGTCTCAACTAATCCAATTTCAGCATTCACAGCCTTTGGTAATACAAAAAGGACAACTGCCATTGAAGCAAAAATGCAAACAGTCAACACCCATACCCACGAAAACTTCTTGGCTAACTGACCCGCTAGTATTCTACCAACACCTAAGCTTATCGCTAAAATACTTGCCATCATAATGGCCACATTTTCAGGTAGATTAAGAACACGCTCATTAAAAGTCGGTAACCAAGTCATAATGCCTTGTTCTATCATCACAAAAAGGAAAGCTGCTACAACAAACACTATCACCAAAACCTTAGCAATCAGCTTAAACATTTGTAAAAAGTCTTCACCAAGATTATCTCCCGGAACTTCCTCCCCCTCGTTAAAATCAGCTTTTAGTAAGAATAGAAATGACAACATGGAAAGACCTGCTAAAAGCCAGTAAACATTAAGCCATGCATTTGGGTCGCCCTTCACATTGAAAGCCGGAAACAGGAAGTATGCCAAAGCAATGCCGAACATAAAGAAGCCTTCTATATTACTCATCAGACTTCCATGCTCCTTCGGTGTTGTAGTAATAAGGCCAATCACTGAATAGACCGAGACCTTAATGATGGCGAAACTGACACCAACTGTGGCAAAAAGAAGTTTGGCTGTCCAAAAGGAATTACCAAAATACATTCCAATACAGGCCGCTGAAACTAAAGCTAATGCGGCTAACATCCCCTTTTTATAGCCAATGCGAGGTAAAAAAGAAGCGATCACAAAAGATACAAAGGCAATAGGAAGGTCCTTAAATGCTTCAAGAATACTCGCTTGAACTTCATCTACGCCATATACATTTTGTGATTTCAGAATTACAATACCTACACTATTCAGTAGGATAGCAAATACAAAGTAGTTGATATAAAGCGAAAGCTTTATTGCATTGTTTTTCATGGCGCGTTTCAAGGTTGAAACGGAAGATAACAAAATGCTTTGACTTAGTATACTTTGGGAATTGGGTCTATTGCCAGCTTAGAGCAGCAAGATATGGTGTTCTAAAAAAGAGATTGAAACCCTAAATACTTCTCATCTTATCTAGTAGCTCATTCATATCGTGAGCTTCTAGATCTGTAACCAACTCCAATTTCTTCATCCAAAGCTGCAGGGCATTATCTACCTCATTGAGCACCGATAGTCCTTTTTCAGTAATCACAACATCTTTTGCCCTTCGGTCTGTCTCACATACTTTACGCTCTACTAAACCCTTATTTTCTAGACGATCAACAATTCGAGAAGCATTTGACATGCGATCTATCATTCTGTCAATAATAGTATTTACAGTACATGCATCAGGATATTGGCCTCTTAAGATTCTGAGGACATTGTACTGCGGTGTTGTAATACCATAGGGTTTAAAAATGCGACTCTGCTCGTCTACGATCCAGCTATTAGTGAACATAATATTCACAATAAGCTTCTCGTAAACGTTCTCGAATTTCTTACCCTGCTTTATATCTTCTTCAATACCCATACGGTGTGACAAGTTTCATTGGTACTAAATTAGTAATTAGTTGTAAATCAACCTTATAATAACGTTGGAAACGTCTACTATTGAGTGAATGGCTATATTTAAATTGTCATTGGTTAAACTATTGTTTCAAAATACTATCTAAACTTTCGAAAGTTCAGCACCCATTGGAAGATAAAGAAATACTTCAGGCCTTTAGAGTATCATCAAACAAGGATTTTGCCTTCAAACATTTGGTGGCAGAATACCAAGAACGAGTCTATTGGCATGTAAGGAAGATTTTAATCTCTCATGACGATACTGACGATGTCGTTCAAGAAGTTTTCATCAAGGTTTACAAAAACCTTGATACATTTCGAGAGGCCTCTCAACTTTTCACATGGATTTATCGAATTGCTACCAACGAGGCATTAAACTTCCTAAAGAAAAGACAGCGCAGACAAGCTGTATCCATGGATGATGTATACCAAGAGTTAGAAAATACGCTCTGTCAGTCTGACCACATAGATGGAGACGAAATTCAAATGAAATTGCAAAAGGCACTCTTGAAACTACCTGATAAGCAGCGTTTAGTTTTTAATATGCGCTATTTTGACGATTTAAAATACGATGAAATGTCGGAAATTACGGGCACAAGTGTAGGTGCATTGAAAGCCAGCTATCACTTGGCAGTTAAAAAAGTTGAAGAGTCTTTGAGTATGGGTTAAACCCTTTAACACTTTGATTATCAAATAGAAGATGAATAAAAAAGATCACTATAATAAACCACTGGACAACCCAGAACTCAAGAAGCTCCCCTTCCAAGTGGAAGAGGACTATTTCGAAGGGCTATCTGGGCGAATCATGAATGCTATTGATGCAGAAGAAAGCGATCTAAAATACAACCTGCACCTTAAGAAATCTCCTTTTACAGTACCCGAAAACTATTTCTCAGAACTATCTGACCAGATTGAATCAAAATTAGTTTTAGAACAGAAAAAAGTCAGGTTCTTTGACAAACCTTTGACGAGATGGATGGCTGTTGCCGCATCTTTAGCGCTACTGGCAGCTGTCTATTTTAATCAACCTTCACAGACCAGTTCGGATATTTTATCAAGCATATCTGATGAAACCATTATTTCATTTTTAGAAAGTGAGAATGCTCTAGCGGATGATCTGTTCATGAACCTAGATGAAATTGATAGTGTCCTAGATGCTATTTATGCAGATGAAGCCAGTAGTTTTGTTAATACACTAATTGCTAATCCTGAATTAGAATACGATTTTGAATACTTTGACTATTAAAAATATGAAAGTCATATATACCAGTTTGTTATTACTTTTTTGTACAACCTTAACCTTTGCTCAAGAGGACAACGGCAACCGAAGAGGTCGGCAAATGGACAGAGAAAAATTGCAAGCCGCTCGCATTGCTTTTTTAACCAACCGTTTAGACTTATCGTCAGAAACGGCAAAAGTCTTTTGGCCTCTTTTTACGGAATATGATAACGAAAAGAATACACTCTCAAAGAAGTATGGTACTCAAAAAAGAGAGTTATTCGATGAGGGCACTCGAAAGATATCGGACGAAAATGCAGATAAAATGCTTGCGATGTACCTAGAACAAAAACAAGCCGAACTTGACTTAGAGAAGAAGTATTTAGGAAGGTTTAAAAAAGTATTAACTATGCAACAAGTATGGCGATTCATCAGGTTCGATTCTGATTTCAGGCGATCCCTAATGGAGCGAGTTAGTCGAGGCAATCGCCCAGATGACGAAAGAAAACCAGACAAAGACAACGGAGGAAACTAAAGAGAATTATTTATAAAAAACCTGTTCATTCGGCAGGTTTTTTTGTTTGTAGCCATAATGCTTTCATGTAATTTGCAATATGGCACAACTGACTCTGTACGAGCTCAACAACCTTATTAAGTCAAAGCTAGAAACGCATTTAGCGCCTAGCTATTGGGTAGTAGCGGAAATAAGCGAACTCCGGTTAAATCAGAAAGGTCATTGCTACATGGAGCTAGTTGAAAAAGAAAACAACTTCATTCAGGCCAAAATTAGAGCCAACATATGGTCTTATACTTATCGCACCCTTAATGGACAATTTGAGCAAGCTACTGGTACTGTACTAAAACCTGGAATCAAAGTTCTATTCAACTTGAGCATAAATTTCCATGAAGTGTATGGAATGAGTCTAACAGTCAATGATATTGATCCTAATTACACCATTGGAGAAAGATCAAGGCTTAGAGAAGAAACTGTACTCAAGCTTCAGCAAGAAGGATTGTACGACAAAAACAAACAGCTAAAGCTTCCAATTGTACCTCAGAACATTGCTATAATCAGTTCAGAATCAGCTGCTGGCTATGGCGACTTCATGAACCAATTAAGCGATAATAGTCGCGCTTTCCACTTCAATTCAAAGCTTTTCCCAGCTTTGATGCAGGGAAACGAGGCTGTAATTTCTATTAGAAAAGCACTAAAGGAAATTCATGAAAGTGATTTGAATTTTGATGTGATTGTACTCATAAGAGGAGGCGGAGCTCAGGCGGACCTCGATTGTTTTGATACCTACCAATTAGCACGTGCTATAGCCCTATTTCCTGCGCCAGTGCTAACAGGAATTGGACATGAACGAGATCAGACGGTAGCGGACTTAGTAGCACACACTAGCCTAAAAACGCCCACAGCAGTTGCGGAATTCCTAATAGCTGGCATGAATCGCTTTGACGACCTCCTTCATGAGTATTTATATAGGATCGAAAAAGTTCATGAATCCAAATTGACCCTTGAACAACAAAACCTTCAGTACGTTTCTAATCAGATCAAGCAGCTTACCGAGCGAATTTTGAAAAGCCAAAGACATCAACTTGACCAAAAGTCACTTACATTGAAATATGCTGCACAGTTACATTTAGAGCGTAAAGATTCGCTACTGAAAACTTTGGAAAAGCAGTTAAAATTAATGGACCCTATTACCATCTTTAAAAGAGGCTATTCTATTACTTTGAAAGATGGGAAGTCAGTTCTTGGACAAGAATTGAACATTGGTGATCGACTAGAGACCAGAACATTAGATAAGCAAATTAAAAGCGAAGTAACGGCATTAAATAATGAGTAAAAAGACACTTTCATATACTGAAGCAATCAATAGAATTAACGAGATTGTTAATTCGGTGGAAAGCACCGACCTAGATATTGATGAACTTACCAGTCTGGTTAAAGAAGCTACCCTTTTGATTGGCTCTTGTAAAGACAAACTCCAGAATGCCGAAACAGACTTACAAACTTCCTTAGAAAAATTGAACTAGCATGACATCACAGGAAGCACTACAAGAAATTCTGTCGCTTAGCAAAAAAATCAATTATCACAATGATCTCTACTATCAAAAGAACAGATCCGAAATCAGTGATTTTGAGTTCGATCAATTGCTAGAAAAGCTCATAGCACTAGAAACTGAATTTCCCGAACATAAATCAGAAGACTCACCTAGCCAGCGAGTTGGCGGCACAGTCACCAAAGAATTTGAGAATGTAGTCCATAAGTATAGAATGCTTTCTTTGGGTAACACATATTCAAAAGAAGATTTGATTGAATGGGACAACCGAGTGGCAAAAGGACTTGACGGTGATACTTATGAGTATTTCTGCGAAATGAAATTTGATGGCGTGGCACTAAGTCTAATCTATGAAAACGGTGTTTTGAAAAGAGCCGTAACCCGTGGAGATGGAAATAAGGGTGATGATGTAATCGCCAACGCAAAAACAATTCGGTCTATCCCGCTAAGGATTAATCAGGATGTTCCTGCTGAGTTTGAGGTACGTGGAGAGGTCTATTTTCCAAAGCACGAATTTGAACGAGTAAATAGAGAAAGGGAAGACATAGGGGAAGATAAATTGGCTAACCCAAGGAATGCTGCCTCGGGCACACTTAAGATGCAAGATTCATCAATTGTAGCCAGCAGAAAACTTGACTGCTACCTGTATTATCTCTTAGGAGACGGACTAAACTTTCCCACACATTCGGCAGCAATACAACAGATTGAGCAATGGGGTTTTAACGTATCTCCAACTTACCGCAAGTGTAATGACATCAATGAAGTACTCGATTATATAGCAGAATGGGAAGAAAAAAGACACACACTCCCCTCCGAGACTGATGGAGTAGTGATAAAAGTCAATAGCCTAGACCAACAAGATGAGCTTGGTTTTACGGCAAAAAGTCCACGTTGGGCTATCTCCTACAAATACAAAGCGGAAAGTGCCACCACTATTTTAGAAAGCATTTCCTATCAAGTTGGTAGAACGGGCTCCGTTACGCCAGTGGCTAACCTTAGGCCCGTTCTACTGGCTGGCACAACGGTGAAAAGGGCTTCTCTCCATAACGCTAATGAAATTGAACGCTTAGGAGTAAGAATTGGTGATACAGTTGCTGTTGAAAAAGGCGGTGAGATAATACCCAAAATAACAGCGGTTGAACTTTCTCAAAGGAGCCTATTTAGCAAACCTGTAGCATATATTACACAATGCCCAGAATGTAATACTGAACTAGTGCGATCCGAAGGTGAAGCAAATCATTATTGCCCAAATGTCGATGGATGCCCACCTCAAATCCAAGGTCGAATTGAACACTTCATCCAACGCAAAGCCATGGACATTGATAGTCTTGGCTCAGAAACCATTCGAGGCCTTTTAGATCATGGACTTATAAAGAATTACGCAGACGTTTATAACCTCACTTATGAGCAATTGAATGGTCTAGAATTCAAAACGTTCTCCGAAAAGAAAGGCGATTTCAGCCAAAGAAGCTTGAGAGAGAAATCTGCGCAAAACATCATTAAAGCCATAGAAGCTTCAAAAGCCATCCCTTTTGAAAGGGTGCTTTTTGGTCTAGGCATTCGATATGTAGGACAAACAGTCGCTGAAAAATTAGCGGAACATTTTGAGAAAATCGAAAACATTGCTGATGCTACTCTTGAGACCTTAATAGAAGTGCCAGAAATAGGTGAGCGTATTGCCGAAAGCGTAGTTCAGTTTTTTACAAATCAGCAAAGTATAGACCAAATAGAGAAGCTAAAAGCTGCTGGCCTCAACTTCCAGATTGTTAAAAAAGAAGTGATCAGCGAGGGATCTAACTTAATGGATAAAACGTTTGTGATCAGCGGAGTCTTTAGTCAATTTTCAAGAGATGAATTGAAAGAAAAGATTAAAGCAAATGGCGGAAAAGTAGTATCCTCCATTAGTGCCAAACTAGACTATCTAGTAGCTGGCGATAAAATGGGGCCAGCAAAGCTTGAAAAAGCCACAAAACTTGAAGTGAATATTATTTCAGAATTAGAATTTTTAGCCCTCCTTGATACATAATGTCGGTACTTGGAAAAAAAATATTAACCCTTTTCAATCGTCCATCAAAAAGACAAAAAAGTGACGCCAATCTAGTCCCTTTTGAAAAAGCCACTCATATTGGCATCTTATATACTTGGGCAGACACAAAGAAAGAGGAGGTTTTACAATCATTTGTCAATGAAATTAGTGAGGGGAAGCAGGTGAATATACTCTGTTTCAATACTTCAAAAACAGCCATCTCAACTGAGAACCCTGTTTTTGATGAATCCATACTTACAAGCTTTGGCAAGCTCAATTCGGAGGAAGTGCAAAGGTTTATCAAGACTCCGCATGATTATCTTTTTCACTTTGACTTTGAGTCTGATGAAATTATTAAGAGTATTCTAGTTCAAACTAAGGCCAAGTGTCGAATAGGTATGCACGATTCAAATAGTACAAATTACTATGAGTTGATGATCGGTATCAATAAAAGTGCTGGCATTTCTAATTTTGCGGAACAAATGTTAAAATACGTGAGAGCGATACGTTAATGAAAAAATTTGAAGGTACAGGTGTAGCATTAGTCACTCCTTTCAACTCTGATGGTTCTGTTGATTTCGATGGACTAGCTAAGCTTCTCGTATTCACGGGACAAGCAGTTGATTACTACGTTGTGAATGGTACAACCGGAGAGTCCGCAACAACCTCAGCTAAAGAAAAAGCTGAAATCCTAGCATTTGTAAAAAGTAACAACCCAAAAGGCCTACCCATTGTATATGGAGCTGGAGGAAATAATACGCTACAGGTAGCCGAAGACATCTCTAAAGCAGACCTCAATGGCGTTGACGCCCTACTATCTGTAAGCCCATATTACAATAAGCCAAGTCAAGCAGGTATAGTTGCCCACTTTGAATATCTGGCTGACCGTTCCCCCGTACCTATTATGCTCTATAATGTGCCCGGCAGAACAATGTCAAACATGACAGCTGAAACCACGCTAAAGCTGTCCAAACACTCAAATATTATTGGTATTAAAGAGGCGTCTCACGATTTAGATCAATGCCAAAAAATAATCAATGGAATGGAATCTGATTTCTTCCTAACCTCTGGTGATGACCTACTAACAACCGATATTATCGAAATGGGAGGTATCGGGGTGATCTCGGTATTGGCCAATGGGGTCCCAGTTGAGTTTTGTCAAATCGCCAAAACAGCCTTAAACGGAGACATCACTCAGTCGAACCTCATATCATCCTCATTTGAAAAACTAAACCCGTTGATGTATGCCGAAAGTAACCCTGTTGGGCTAAAAGAAATATTAAGACAAAAAGGAGTTTGTAGTAATAATGTCAGACTTCCACTACTAGAGGCCACAGATCATTTAAAGACCGAAATAGCCAAACTACTACACTAAAGCGCATAAAAAAGGCCAATCTTACGATTGGCCTTTTTTATCTGGATTTTGCTAATTAAGCATTGTTCTTCTTGTCCTGAACATCAATTCTAATTTCTTGTGCTAGGTTTTTAAGGTCTTGCATCCCTTTTCTTACTCTAGTTCCAGCTGCTTGATTTCCTTTGTCGTAGAACTTTTCGAAATCACCTTCTAAAGAATTTACTAAATCTTGAACTTTACTAAACTGACTCATATTTATCGTGTTTTAAGGTTGTTGATAATAATGTCTAACTGTTAGCAATATAAAGCAAAATGTTCTACTATCAACAGTGAAGGCACCTTTTTTTGATTTTACTCACCAAAAGCCAATGCCAGTTCTTGTTTCTTGTATTCTTCAGTAGCTAGCTTACCTTTTATAGCTTCGAATGCTGCAATAGTTTCTTCGACATCTGCCAAAGAATGTGATGCAGTAGGGATTAATCTCAAAATAATCGTCCCTTTAGGCACTACAGGGTAAATTACCACTGAACAGAAGATTCCGAAGTTCTCCCTAAGGTCTTTACTCAGCGCAGCCGCCTCTCCTACCGTTCCATTAAGTACCACTGGTGTTACTGGTGATTGAGTAGTACCAATACTAAAGCCTTTTTCTTTTAAACCGCTTTGCAGCGCGTTTACAATAGTCCAAAGTTTGTCTTTGTGCTCAGGATTATCTCTAAGCATCTGAAGCCTTTTCAAAGCACCAATTACAAATACCATTGGTAATGACTTTGCAAATATTTGAGAACGCAGGTTATACTTTAAGAATTTGACAATCTCTTTATTACCTGCTACGAAACCACCAATTGCAGCCATCGACTTAGCAAATGTTGAAAAATAGATATCAATATCATCTTGACAGCCTAACTCTTCACCAGCACCGGCACCCGTTTTACCGACTGTACCAAAACCGTGAGCATCATCAACTAGAAGTCTGAATTGGAATTTCTCTTTCAGCTTAACTATTTCTTTAAGCTTACCTAGGTTACCCGACATTCCGAATACACCTTCGGTAATGACTAATATGCCGCCACCAGTCTCTTGTGTCAACTTAGTTGCTCGTTCAAGTTGCTTCTCTAGGTTTTCAATATCGTTATGAGGGAAAACGAAACGCTTACCCATATGCAATCTCACTCCGTCAACAATACAAGCATGCGATTCGGCATCGTATACAATTACATCCTTACGGTCTACCACTGCATCTATGATAGAGAGTATACCTTGGTAACCATAATTCAATAATAAGCCAGCCTCTTTGCTCACGAAAGTCGCAAGCTCTTGCTCTAACTGCTCATGATACTTAGTATTACCCGACATCATTCTGGCACCCATAGGATAGGCTATCCCCCAGTCAGCAGCAGCCTGAGCATCTACCTTTCTTACTTCGGGATGGTTCCCAAGTCCTAAATAATTATTCAAACTCCAGGTCAACACTTCCTTACCCATGAATTTCATGCGAGGTGCTATTTCACCCTCTAATTTAGGGAACATGAAATATCCTTCGGATACATCAGAGTGTTTGCCCAAAGGGCCTCGATTAGTCAGTAGCTTTTCAAATAAATCCAACGTCTTCTGTCTTTAAGTATAAGAAGTTTTAGACTCGCTAAAACAAGATGCGAAGGTAACACTATAAACACCATTTATCAAAAATAAGAGTACATATAACACATTCATTGGTTCTCATTACGATTATTATTAATTAGCATTGCATGCTGATTAACTAGAGATATGTCTTCAAAAAAGATCCATAAAATACTTATTGCCAATCGTGGAGAAATTGCCATTCGTGTAATGCGAACTGCTAAAGAAATGGGAATCAAGACTGTAGCCATCTACAGTGACGCTGATACTACCTCTCCTCACGTTGCCTATGCTGACGAAGCCGTCAATGTAGGCCCGCCTGCTTCTTCTCAATCCTATCTAAACACCAAAAGAGTGTTAGACGTATGTAAAGAGCTAAATGTAGATGCAATTCACCCAGGCTACGGCTTCCTTTCTGAAAATGCAAGCTTTGCAAAAGAGGTAGAAGAACACGGGATAACCTTTATTGGTCCTTCTACTCACGCTATTGAAGTCATGGGTGACAAGTTAGCTGCCAAAAACGCTGTCTCAGGGTACGACATACCGATGGTACCGGGTGTAAATCATGCCGTGACAGAAATTGATGAGGCTAAAGAAATTGCTCATGAGATCGGATACCCCGTTTTAATCAAAGCAAGTGCTGGTGGTGGCGGTAAAGGGATGCGCGTAGTAGAACATGCGGAGGAGCTTGAAAGCCAGATGAAGCGTGCTATGAGTGAAGCACAATCGGCCTTTGGAGATTCTTCGGTTTTTGTTGAAAAATACATTGGCTCTCCAAGGCATATTGAAATACAAATCTTAGGCGACCAGCACGGTAATATTCTTTATCTATTTGAAAGAGAGTGTTCAATTCAAAGAAGACACCAAAAGGTAATTGAAGAAGCACCTTCTGCAGTAGTTACTCCTGAAAAAAGGAAACAAATGGGAGAAGCTGCAGTGGCAGTTGCGAAGGCCTGTGGCTATTACGGAGCCGGAACTGTAGAGTTTATTGTCGATGAAAACCTAGACTTCTTCTTCCTAGAAATGAATACACGACTACAAGTAGAACATCCTGTAACAGAAGAAATAACAGGAATAGACTTAGTCAAAGAGCAAATCTTTATCGCTGAGGGAAAAGAACTTAGCTTTAAGCAAGAAGACCTTCAAATCAAAGGACATTCCATGGAAGTAAGGGTGTATGCTGAAAACCCTAGAGAGAATTTTCTTCCTGATACGGGCAGACTAAATACTTACATAGTGCCTCAAGGCCCTGGTGTTAGAGTGGATGATGGATATGAGCAAGGTATGGATATCCCCATTTATTATGACCCTATGATATCAAAGCTAATTACGCATGGAGCAAATAGAGAACAAGCAAGACTTAGGATGCTAAGGGCCATTAATGAATACCAAATCACGGGTGTTGCGACTACCTTAGACTTTTGTGACTTTGCGCTTAAACATGAGGCCTTTATAAGCGGTAACTTCGACACAAAATTCGTAGACAAGTATTTCAGCCCAGAATCTTTAAACGATAACGACCCTGAGAAAGAAGAACTCGCTATTGCTCTGGCAGCACATATATTCAACAAAAAGTCAAACGGTAAAGAGCTTCAGCACAATGAGAATAAGATGAGCAAATGGAAACTGAGAACTAGACAATAAAAATGGCTAGAATTATACCTTTCCGTGCTTGGCGGTACAACCGAGAATTGTCTTCAAACATTGATGATTTAACCTCTCCCCTCTTTGATGTGATTTCTCAACAACAACGTGACGCCTTATACTTACATCCTCACAATAGTATACACCTAAGTGTACCTCTGCATGGTGAAACACCAGATAACGCACATGCGACTATTGAAGAATGGAAAAGAAGTGGTGTCCTAGAGCAAGATGCCTTACCCGGCATATACGTTTATTATCAACACTTCTCCTTACCCGGCAGCTCAAAAGATTTTGTCCGCAAAGGGTTCATCAGTTTTATAGAAGCCACAGATTGGGGTCAGCCTGATTCAGATATTCTGAGGCATGAGAATACTATACCTCACTCTGTTTCTGATCGTGTTGAAGTTTTAAGGGCTACTGAATTGAATGTCAGTCCTACCCATGGTTTATACTTCGACCCAGAATTTGAATTGGAAAGGCATATGGATGAGAGTATGCTGAACCCAATTTATGAGACAGAAGACTATCAAGGTGTTCGCGATGTACTATCTGTCATTCATGACAGAAAAGTTATTCAAAAATTTATCGACAAGCTCGGTAAAGAAAAAGTGATCCTAGCAGACGGACACCACAGGCTTGAAAGCTCAATTGTCTACAGGAAAGAATTGATGGACAAGGGAGAGACTAACACTGGAAATGAAGGGTATCACTATCATATGATGTACCTCACGAATGGAGAGTCTGACGACCTAAGGATACTACCCACCCATAGACTCATCAACGGAATTCATAATTTTAGCAAGGCTGATTTTCTAGAAAAAATAGCATTAAACTTTATCATTAAGCCATTAGAAAACCCCAATGATGTTATCGAGATCATTCAGGGGAAACCTTGGGCATTTGGCCTCCTATTCGGAGAAGAAGCCTATAAAGTGCGCTTAAAACCTGATGTTCTGAAAGAAATGGAATGGAGTTTTCCAGATGTGATTAAGAGACTAGACCTTACAGTAATGCATTACTTCATTATTGAAAAGGCACTAGGTATTCTGGGAAAAGATCAGAGGAAATCGACTAATATCACCTTTGAAAGAAACTTTGCGAACTGCCTCACCAAGACCATCAAAGGAGAATCACAGTTTGCAATCATTACACAAGAGATTGACATGGATACGGTAAAACAAGTGTGCTACTCAGGCCATACGCTTCCGCAAAAGTCTACATATTTTTATCCCAAGGTCATTTGCGGTTACTTATTTGGATCGATTAAAAAAGATGAGTTTGAAATATCGATTGATCCTAGCTTCTAAATCACCCCGAAGGCAAGCCTTATTAAAAAGTCTTGACTTGGACTTTAAAGTGATAGTAAAACCAATTAACGAATCTTTCCCAAACACGCTGCACCCAAAGGAGGTTGCCGAATATCTCGCCAATAAAAAATCTGATGAATTCGACACGCTAGAGATCGATGAACTATTGATTACTTCTGATACCACCGTGCTCATAGGTTCTAGCATACTAGAAAAGGCGCACAATCAGAAGGAAGCCTTTACTATGCTTAAACAGTTATCCGGTAAAACACATCAAGTCGCTACGGGTGTTTGCCTGCGAACGCTTTCAAAAAGGGTAAGTTTTACTCAAACAACCTCGGTAACCTTTGATCACTTGAGCGATGAGCAGATAAATTATTACATACAAAAATACCAACCCTATGACAAAGCAGGTGCTTACGGGATTCAAGAATGGATTGGCATGGTAGGAATTAAAGGTATTGAAGGCGACTACTACAACGTAATGGGCCTCCCCTTAAATAGGCTTTATAAAGAATTGCAAACCTTTCATTAAAAAAGGGGCTAAACGCCCCTTTTTTAATGCTCTATTTCAATTTGTCTTATTTGGTGTCAGCAGGTGTTTTCTTAGCACCTGTTTGTTCTACCAAATCTCCGGTTTTCAGTCGTTTAGATACGACAAAGAATGGCCCCGAGATAACTTGATCTCCTTCATTAAGCCCTGATAAAATTTCGATATTATCATAATCGCTTATTCCAGTTTTAACCTCTACCATTTTAGCCGTACCACCGTCATTGATAAAGACAACTTCTTTAATATCTGTCTTCTCTTCAGGTCGAGTATTACTGTTTGTAACCCTTGGCTCGTCTTCATCACCGCCACCAAAAGCATTGCTAGACTTCGCTTTATCTAATTTCGGATTTCGAGTGGTTACAGCCGCCAACGGAACAGATAAGACATTGGCTTTGGTTGTCGTAATAATTTCTACACTTGCCGTCATACCCGGTCGAAATGGAGACGGTCCTTGAATTTCGGAAAGCAAGTCATTAAAGCTATCATTCAAGATTCTAATTTCAACCTTGAATTCAGTGACTGCATCAGCAGAGGATTTAGGGTTGGCTGTATTAGCAATTGCCGTTACCACGCCCTTAAATTTTTTATCCATTGATGTATAAGAATCAACATCGATAATAGCTGTATCTCCTTCATTTACACGAATGATATCATTTTCATTCACATCAACTTGGACCTCCATTTGATTCAAGTCCGCAAGACGCATCATTTCAGTACCTGCCATTTGCTGTGTACCTACAACTCTCTCGCCTTGTTCCACATTTAATTTAGAAATAGTACCGGTAGAAGGTGCTCTTACAGTGGTAAGTCTTACATTCTCTTCAGCCTCCTCTACCGTTGCCTGACTCGATTTTATAATAAACTCAGCTGCCTTAACACTTTGCTCTGCAGCATCTAAATTATATTTAGCCACTTCAAAATTTGCTTTGGCTGTTTCATAATCGGCTTCAGAAATTACCTTCTCTTTTCTCAATTGCTCAGCTCTATTAAATGCAAGCTCCGATTGCTTCAGTTGTGCTTCACTACGGAACTTACTGGCTTTTGAAGAGGCCAAGTTGGCTCTCTGCTGATTTAAATTGGCCCTAGTCCTATCCAAAGCAGACTGTAAGTTATCAGGTCTAATTTTCACCAAAATCATTCCCTCAACTACATCATCACCTTCTTCTACATTGAGCTCAATGATCTCCCCTGCAACATCCGGACTAATAGCAATTTCCGTAACCGGTTGAACCACACCCGAAGCAGTCACTTTCTCAACAATCGTTACCCTACCTGCTTCTGCAAATTCAACTTTGATGGTTTTCTCACCACCAATTACGCCTGCCTGTTTCCCAACTATGGCAAACACTAAAACCAGTACTACTAATACTAGTAATATCCAAACGATCTTATTTGATCCTTTTTTCTTCTTAGTCATCTTCTTAATCTAATGTAATTGGGTTACCTAAATAAAAATCTAAAATCTTTACTCTAAAAATGTATTCGTATTTCGCTCGAACTAAATCCGTTCTTGCACTAAATAGATTATTGCTTGCTACTTGATAGTCTACAAAGTTCACATCACCGACATCATATCTTTGTTCTGTTGCACGGAATGACTCTTGCAAAGCGGTTACTCTTTTTACTGTGGCCTCATAAGATTTGAGACTTGCTACTGCATTGTTAAAAGCCGTTTCAATTGCCTGCCTTAGTTGGTTCTTTACATTTTGAGCAGTTATTTCGGCACGTTGCTTATTGATTTTAGCACGTTGCAAGTTGGACGTATTAGACAATCTACTGAATATTGGGACATTCAAGTTAATCCTTAGAGACTGCCCTAAGTTATCATTGAATTGATCAGTCGCACTATAACTATCGCTAAATAGCGGTACATTTTGCTGTGATGCATCTACGAAAACACGATCTCCTGAGCCTTGTACAAACCCAATATCTTGTGCAGGAACGTTCACCAGTTGGCTACCCAAAAGTTGACGTGCTCGATCTGAGTAATTTGTGGATATACTACCACTGATACTCACAGAAGGGAGAAAAGCACCACGAGCGATTTTCTCGGCCATGTCATTGCTCTTAATACCCAAATCTGCACTTTTTACTTCAGGTTGATTTTCAATAGCAAAGTCAAACACTTTTGATGGCGTTTCCAAAGACATGGCAACATCTTCCACCGTCAAATCTGGCGCAACAACATTGAGCATTTGATCTGCAGGCATCTGCATTGATTGCTTAAGGTTAAGAATGGCCAAATTCAAATTATTCTCTGCATTAACCACCTGAACTTCATTAGAAGCATTTTGCGACTCCAAGTCCAATTCATTGGTTAAAGGAAGAGATCCAGCTTCGACCAACTTCTTGGTTCTATCCAATTGATTTTTGGTCACCTCTAGTTGAAACTTCGCATTCTCTAATTGCTCTCTGTTTAACAGCACATTTAAAAAATTAGTAGCCACGGTTAAGCCGATATCATTCTTGGCTTTCTGTAAGTCGAACTCACTCGCCTGAAGGTTCAATTCATTTTGCTTAATGGTATTCTGTAGAATTCCTCCTTGATACAAAGTAACATTAGAGCTAGCCTGAAGCCCACCAGTCACAATATCTTGACTCACGAAGGAGTTAGACACTGGGTCAATGGTACGACCAAAGGATTGACCTACCTGCCCTCCAGCGCTTAGGTTAGGTAATCGTGCAAACTTCGATTGTTTTACCGCAATCTCATTTTGTAGCTGAGTCAGTTCATTATTTCTAATCGTTAAGTTGTTCTCCCAAGCATATTTTACGCATTCTTCCAGCGTCCATTCCATTTTATCAGTGGATTGGCCAATGGCCAAGTTCACCGTAAAAAAGAGCATCAGGCTCAAATAGAGTTTTTGTTTGATATTCATGTTTACATTTTAAAAATCGATATCTGGAATGAATATGACCTCTCTAATCCAATCCAAATGTTTTAAATAATCTATGGTTACTGTCGGTGGTTTAGAGTCCATCTCTATCACGTGACATGCCATGTCGTTTTTACCTTTTCTATTGACCGACATTGATGCAATATTACATTCGTCATTTGCTAAAATGGTGGCAATGAATGCAATAGCCCCTTTTCGGTCATTTGCTAGTAAGATCATAGTGGTAAGGCTGGCGTTAAAACCCACATTAAAACCATTGACCTCAGTTATCTTTATTACTCCTCCCCCTCTACTTTCTCCTACAACCTCAATACTTCTATCACCAGCAGAGACAACTACCCTAACTGTATTAGGATGCATCGTAGAAGCATTTCCCATTGAGCGAAATTTAAATTCGAATTTCGCTTTTTCCGCTTCGTCAAAAGCTGTTTTAATTCGAATGTCGTCTGTTTTAAAATCTAACAAACCTGCAATAATTGCTCTATCACTCCCATGACCTTCGTAGGTACGTGCGAAAGAATTATAGAAAGTAATATTTGCCTGTTCGGGCTGTTTACCCAAAATCTTTCTCGCTACGCGGCCAATTCTCACTACACCAGCTGTATGAGAGCTAGAAGGACCTATCATTACAGGGCCTATCATATCAAATACACTACTCTGGTCTGCCATTGCTGCTGCAAAATTAAGATTCAATATTAGATAAATAAGTGCTACCTAAATTTCTATTATGTTTGAAAGGTTAATACCCTCCATGAAAGCAATATTTAACTCTCGAATTGTTAAAACATCCGATTACCTGATCAAAACCGACAATCGTTCATTTTGTTATGGAGACGGCCTCTTTGAAACAATTGTTACAGGGCCAGACAGAATTAACTTAATTGAAAAACATATATCTAGGTTAAAGAGAGGCTGCCAAGTTTTAGACATTGATTTTCCAGCATTAATTGATGCTAACTCTATTCAGGAAATGATAAACGAATTGTGTGAAATGAATCACATAGCAGCTAATGCAAGAGCCAGACTGACTATTTGGAGAGATACTGGAGGTCTTTATACTC
The DNA here is from genome assembly GCA_964352205.1 of uncultured Roseivirgaceae bacterium. Lineage (GTDB taxonomy): Bacteria > Bacteroidota > Bacteroidia > Cytophagales > Cyclobacteriaceae > Roseivirga. The sequence goes on along the minus strand of CAYGQO010000005.1, from coordinate 103,464 downwards.
CCACAGCATCATCTGCTTCTTTCTACTTAGAAGTTAAGCCATCGGAGACAGGAATTTTCGAAAAATTGGTTCTGGGAGATTTTTCTGATAACTGCCATACCCATTATTCACCCATTTCATTTGCCAAGACCACCAATGCCTTAATCTATGTCTTGGCTGGGCAAGAAAAAAAACGAAAAGACTTAGACGAAATAATTCTGACAGATAATCAAGGGCAACTATCAGAAACTCATACTTCAAATCTATTTTGGCTTAAAAACAAACAATTTTTCACACCTCAACTAAGCACAGGCTGTATTGACGGTATTATGAGAAATACAATAATTCATCTATTGAGACAATCGAAAATAGAAGTAAAGGAGGTATTAGAGTCAAAGGAAACTCTGATAAATGCCGACTCTGTATTCTCCACAAACGCAGCCGGAATTAAATATTTTTCTCAAATAGGCAAAGAGAAATATGAAAGTCCCGAATTTATTCTGGCAGATGTAATTAGACAGCTACAGCAGCCTTGATATGTGGGTGAGGATCATAGCCAACCAATTCAAAATCTTCATACTTGAAATCAAAAATATCTTTCACTTCTCGGTTGATCTTCATACATGGAAGCGATCTGAAATCTCTTGTGAGCTGAAGCTCTGCTTGCTCAAAATGATTTGAGTACAAATGAGCGTCACCGAAGGTATGCACAAATTCTCCAGGCTCTAAATCACAAACATGTGCCACCATTAGCACCAATAGAGCATAAGAGGCAATATTAAATGGTACTCCTAAAAACACATCAGCGCTTCGCTGGTAGAGTTGACAACTCAACTTTCCATTCGCTACATAGAATTGAAAGAAAGTATGACACGGGGGTAATGCCATGTGATCAACATCCGCCACATTCCAGGCACTAACAATTAATCTTCTACTATTGGGGTTAGTCTTTATTTGATCGATAAGCTTTACAATCTGATCGATAGTCCCCCCTTTTCCGTCAGGCCAATTTCTCCATTGATAACCATAAACTGGCCCCAAGTCGCCCTTCTCATCAGCCCACTCATCCCATATCCTTACGCCATTCTCTTTCAGGTATTCAATATTGGTATCACCTTTTAGGAACCACAGCAATTCATGAATAATAGACCTTAGGTGTAGCTTTTTAGTAGTAATAACGGGGAACCCTTCAGACAAATCAAATCTCATCTGGTGCCCGAATACACTTCTTGTCCCAGTACCCGTTCTATCTCCCTTTTCTACGCCATTCTCAAGAATGTGCTTCATTAAGTCGTGGTACTGCTTCATAATGACTATGATTTTTTAGATTTGAATGAATGAACAAATTAAATCAAAATGTCACTAACCGGAAGCTAAGAACTGAAGTTTTTCGCAACTCTAGGTGGATTAACAATTTTGCTTTGCTCAATAAGAGGAAAGCACTCATTCGTCTAATCATTTTGATGATAATTACTTTGGCTCTGGCCTTTCAAATACCAAAAATTCAATTCAATTATGACTTTGACAGCTTCTTTCCACCCGCTGATGATGACCTAGCCTACTACGAAACGCTCAATCAAGAATTTGGAGAATTTAATAACTTCCTTTTCGTAGTGTTCAAATCACCAAACCCAAGAGATAAAAAGACTTTAACAACTACCAAGCGCATTATAACGCACCTTGAAAATTGGAAAGTAGTTTCTGATATCCAGAGCCCTTTTGATATCGGTAAGATTCAGGTAACACCTTTTGGAATTAACTCCAATAAGATCATTGTCGCGGAAAAAGGGGTTTCTCGGGAAACTATTCTAGAAAACGGCCTCGATGGACAGTTCTTTGGGAGAGATGAGGCGTCTTTGATGTTTATCATTAGACACCAGGCCTTTGATGATAACAAAACCTCAGATGCCTTCATGGTCAAGCTAAGGCAATACCTCACTGAAAACTACCAAAACGATCACATTATATCTGGCAAGATTCAAATGCAGTTTGACTTCACTAAGAAGCTAGAAAAAGAACTTTCCTCTCTCCTTGTCATAGTATGCATTTTCGTAATTATCGTCTTAGCCTTTTTATTCAAAACAATTAAAGGAGTTTTAATTCCGCTACTGGCCCTATTCCTTTGTGTAATCTGGACAATGGGATTTTTAGCACTTACGGGGAAGTCTATTGACGTCTTAGTAGTCATCATTCCGCCTATTCTTCTGATTGTTGCCTTATCGGATGTAATACACTTTGTGCATAAATATGATGATTTAATATATCGCAATGTACCCAAAGAAGCGTCATTAAAAACCACAATAATATTTATCGGTAAGGCAACATTCCTAACTTCCATTACAACTGCTGTAGGCTTCTTAAGCATTTATGTTATTCCGATTGGCCCAATTCAAGACTTTGGTCTATATACGGCAATAGGAGTTGTTTTTGCATTCCTGATTACTTTTCTATTAGTACCATCGTTTCTGTATTTTTATCCTAAACCGGTAGAAAATAAGCTTAAAACGAAAGCCTCATGGAAGAGCCAATTTGATGGGCTATTTATTTCAGTTTTACGCAATCGAAAGAAAGTAGCTTGGTCCATCTTTATAATCTCTGCCTTCTTATTTTTAGGCATTGCCAAACTTCGTTTGAATACTTCTATCCTAGTGGGCTTCCAAAAAAATGAACCTGAGCTTGAAGAAGTGGCCTATTTCGACAGCAATTATGATGGATATAAACCTTTTGAAATTGGGGTTGGGCTTTCGGATGGAAGTGATTTATTCGACACCGAAGTGCTAAAAGCTTTAGAAAACATTGAACAATTTGTAGCGCGTGAATATGCTGTCCAAAAAATTGAATCTCCTCTAAACCTAATCCGTACTCTAAATGCTGGGCTTTATGGAGCTTCTAAAAGCTATTATTCCCTGCCATTAGAAAAGGACCGAGTAAGATTAAGAAGGCTATATAATTCACCCAAACTAAAGGATTTAAGACTCGCTTTTCAAAACCCTTCTGGGGAGACCATTCGGTTAATTGGAAGGTCAAAAGATATTGGAAGTGCTAGCGGAAGGACGTTGAACCTACCATTGGAAAGCTTCCTGAAGGAAATTGACCCAAAAATATTGACGGCTAGGCTTACAGGTACGTCCTTCTTGATTGATAAAACTGACAACTATATTTCTCAATCATTGATTAAAGGGTTAGGGATTGCCATTATCAGCGTGTCACTATTCTTATTTCTGTTTTTTAGAAATTGGCAAATCGTTATTTATTCCCTCATACCAAATATTTTACCCATACTAATGCTCTTTGGCTTAATGGGTTATTTCGAAATTGACTTGAACATATCTACAGCGATCATTTTCACGGTGGCCTTCGGTGTAGCAGTAGATGATAGCATCCATTTATTGGCACGCTATTATTTGGAGAGAAGGAAGTTTAAAACAACGATTTGGTGTCTTAAACACAGTATTTCAAGTACAGGGAAAAGTATCTTCATGACTAGTTTAGTCCTTTCAATTGGCTTTTCCCTGTTCTTGACTTCAGGGCTTTCATCACCCTTTTATTTGGGTTTCTTTATTGTACTTACAGCATTAATTGCCTTAATACTTGACTTAACGCTACTCCCATTAATTATTCTGGGTGTAGAGAAAAAGACTAGAGCCGATCTAGATCAACAGTCTTAGCCTTTTTACTCCATTTCTTATAGCCGAACATCAGGTTCAAACCAAACCTAAAATCTGCTTTAGAGTATTGCTCAGGCTTATTTAAAACAAGCACATTGTCTAGCGCCATATAAAGCTGTACAGGGCCAATATTTGTACCCAAATTGGCACCAATGTTAGTCTCATTGTTAGACCTCCTAAATGTTCCTAAAACACCAATTACGAATTTATCGAAGCGGTGATTATAGGCTAAAGCGTAGTTAGCCGGAAGATTAGTAAGTGCACCAGACTGAAAATAAGTCAGTGAAAACCTGTCTTTTTCGGTCAAATATGCCGAAGCTGTTAAATAAACTCTGGTTGGAAGGTTTGTCGTGAAGCCTAACCTAGTTTCATTCGATCTAAACTTATTTTCAAGACTGTCTCTGAATACATCTCCGGAATTTTCAAGCCCCTCAAGATTCAGCCCTGAAAAAGTGGCCACTGTATCGGCAGTGTTATAGTTCCTCACCTGTTCTTTCCAATTAATAGAACCAATGTCATTTACCGAAGCTTCTAATTCGAGCCATTTAAGTGGCTTAAATTTGGCACCCAAATCAAATGCTAAGGTACTATTCTCGTTGCCAAACATATAAGTTTGAAGCGCATCATCTGCGTAATCATCTGAATTGAACAAGAAGTCAAGTCCAGCCGTGTTAACTGTACCGTTTTGCACAGCAATCTGCCATGAGAAATCATCTGCCGCTGTAGTCAAAGAGGCGCTAGCACCTTCTTCAAAAGAGCCGTGGAAAATACCAGTAACTAGCTTAGCCCTAGCACCTACGGTCAGTCTCTCGTCTAAAAAAGTTGTAGCATACCCAACACCTATTTCTTGATAGGCTTCCATTCTAAGTTGAGTGCCCGAAAAATCAATGACCTCTCCAATAGAATTACCATTTCCGTTTGCTAAAAACTCCGTCAAACCTTTGCCATAGGCAAAATCAACGGTTGCTCTAGCATTTGCAAACAAGGAGAAAGATCCGACCCTAGTCCTATATCCTATGTGAAAAAGGTTAGAAGTAATATCCAAGTTCAAGAAGTTTTCTGCTTGCGCGGCAGCGTTAAGTAAATCAAAATCCACAGTTAGCTCAGCTTGACCATTTGGTCTTGAAAATAGCTCCTGTAACTTTAAATCTCCTTGGATCAAAACACCTGCATTTAATGCGGGCATGCTTACTGTTAAGGAATTATCGGGAATAAATGCAGGTTGTAATCCTTGGGTTTGAGGTACAATATCTCTCAATTGGTAGAAAGACATATAGCCTTGGGCATTAACACTTGAAAATCCCAAAACCAATAGCGCGATTGTTAGTAGCTTCTTCATCTTAGTTACCGTTTAAGTTTACTTCTGCATCTGCTTGAACCGATAATTGGAATTTCAACTCATAATCGTTGAAAAACTTAACGGAGGTAGCAGACTGAGCATCAGTTGTTGTAAGTGTAGCGACTACATTAATACTAGCTGCGTTTTCGATTATCCTAATTCCTTCATTCGGAATCAAAATATCCACTGTAGACATGGCCACTTCATTGGTTCTACCATCGGCCCCGACTGAAGCAGCAGTAAATGCCGGGCGTTCATCTACGGTATAAATAACATCACCATTAGCATCTCTGAATTGCAGTTCGACTTGTCCACCAAGAGGTAACTCATTCTCAGCAATGACCCTGAAGAGCAGCCTAGTAGCATCACTTAAATCATCACCATTGCCAAAGTTAACTACCTCTTCAGCAGTCAATCCATTGATATTGAGTTCTAGTGGAATTTCTATTTCAACCGAAACATCTAAAATATTAGCGATATCAATAAAGTTGTAAGCAGCTGGTGCCGTAGTTGGGTTTGATTCAGCACCCACATTTACGAGAAATCTCGTTGGCTTGGAAGACAATAAATCTGCGATATTTGAATTGCCTGTGCCGACTTCTATTTCAGTCCTGACAGTATTACCCTGTTGTGATACTGCTGGGGCACCTACGACTTGTAAATTATCAACAACAGCTCCTTCTAAGTTAATATTCGTTCCATTCCCACTAACAGCGGTTATTTGCCGAAAATCTAGTCCCAATGGAAAACCAAAACTATTGTCAAAAATGAATCTCACAGTAGGATCAGCGAAGGTAATGTTACCTCCAGCGAAGGTGCTAAAAAAGTCAAGATTGATGTCTTGCTGACCAACACTTAGTGACTGATTCCCTACATTTCCATATACGGTCTGAAAAGTTGTATTGCTGATACCTATATTAAACGATACCCTTTGAGCATCTGTAATACTGTTAGCAGGCCCAACACTAATATTATACTCTATTCTAACTAAGAATTTACTTGATGATGGATTTCCTTGATCATCTAAGTGAAATAATCCTTTTCCATTTACCAGTGATGCTGACTGAGCAAAAGAAGCTCCTCCTGCCGGTAAACTACCCGACATTACAATTGTCCCAGAGGCATCTTCCAAAGAAATAAATGTAGCAGTAAAATCTACGTCTGCACCAATGTCTGAACTTGCCGTAAAATCAAAACTTCCTGCATTGAACAGAATACTATCATAAGCCTCATCAGCCGTTTGGCTTAAATCAAACTCATAAAGTTCTGATACTGAAATAGTGGTAGCAACTGGTGGGTTTGACAGATTAGTACCTGAGGCCAAACTTGACCCAAAGCTCTGATCTAAAACAGTTAAGAATCCAGAAGCACTTTGAGACTGTAAAGTTTCGGTATACGTCAAAGTAACGACATCTTCTCCATTGGGAGCAATGACGGCACCTCCGTCATTTAATTCTTCGAAGAGTTCTGCTACAGTGTAAGTAATGGTTCCCACTGGAATGGCGAGTGAAGGGTCGAAGATAATATCTCCAAACTCCGTGCTTTCAAAGTACTTCAAGTCACATGAAGGCACTGCTGCTATGGTCGTACAGACCAAGCAAGCAAGTAATAGTCGTTTCATCTAGTTCAGTTATGGTTTTAGAGTTGAAAAGTGTCTAATGTTCAGCCGGCATAATGACCCAGAGAATTACATAAACAATAAATCCGGGAAATCCTGCGCTAAAAATTGAAATTAACACATAAATGAGTCTGACGAGAGTAATGTCCCAACCCAACCATTCAGCCAAACCTCCGCATACACCTGCTACTACCTTGTCTGAACTTGATCTAGTAAGTTTTTTGTTATTCCCAGCCATAAATAACCCATTCGAAACTTCAAGTTAATCACTTAACTCATAAATACCTATTAGCGGAAAGTGATCAGAATAATAAATGTCATCTACGGTCTTGAAAGCCTTTAGCCTGAACTGTTTTGAAAAGAATTGATTATCAATGCGTAAATAAGGAATTTTATGGTTGAAGGTAACGCCAATACCTTGCCCTTGGGCTTCGAAAGCATTGGTAAATTTTTTTCGGAACTGAAAGTAATTGTAGCTAAAGGGTACATCATTAAAGTCTCCTGCAATAATTACTGGGTAATCAGTAGTTTCAATATGCTCAAAAAGCTTTTTGATCTGTTCTGTCCGAGAAGTACTGGAGAATAAAAATTTTGACTTAACGTCATCATATTCGTTTTGAATTCCTTCGCGGTCTTGAATTTTTTCAGGATCAATACCTACAGACTGAAGGTGCACTCCATAAACCCTAATGGTGTCCGTCAAAATCTTTATGTCCGCAAAACGAATATTATTAATGGAGGCATCATCAAAGAGAAGGCCTTCATTGATTATCGGGTACTTTGAGAAAATGGCAGTGTTGTATTGATCATTATCCATAGATATATAGTAATCTCCTGATCGTTTAATTCTGTCGGCAATACCTTTGAGCGGATAGAACTCTTGAAAACAAATAATATCTGCATCAACACCTCCTATCCAGTCAATCACATCTTGATAATCATTTGCTTTTGCTCCCACAAACCATTTCACATTGTAGTTTAATACTTTAATACCCTCCTGCTCTATGTCATTATTACCATTTAGCGAAACACCGATATTAACAAATGGCCATCCACAGATCAGTAGAAAAACCGCCATCCAACCCAGCTTCGATTTGAAAATCAACGCTAGGAGTAGGAAAAGGAAATTTAGAATAATCACAAAAGGAATCCCGAAAGACACAATACCAGAATATCCTATATCAAGAGGAGACACCAAAACACTGCCATACACTAGCAATGAGAAAAACATCCAAAGTAAGACGGGATACTTTACGAAAGACTTCATTAATCTGTCAAAATACTATTCTAACAATTTTAACGCACAATTCGTCTGCGGATTAAAATAAAAAAGAGCAGTTTTGAACAAACTGCTCTTTTTAAGTAAAATTGGTTCCTTTTATTCTGCTCTCAAGGACTTGACAGGGTTACTCACCGCAGCTTTTAATGATTGATAGCTCATTGTAATTAAGGCAATCAACAAAGAGCCCAAGGCAGTCATTGCAAAGATGGTCCAGCCAATTGAGGTTCTATATTCAAAACCCTGTAACCAGCTGTTCATAGCATACCAAGCTAGGGGTGCTCCAAACACAAAAGCAATTAACACCAACTTGCCCATATCCTTAGATAATAAAAATACGATTTGGCCTACACTGGCACCAAGCACTTTACGAATTCCTACTTCTTTAATTCTATTCTCAGCCGTATAAGCAGCGAGCCCAAATAAGCCTAAACATGCTACCACAATTGTAAGCGTAGCAAACACTCCAAAGATCTTTCCTAGTCGCTGTTCTGCATCATACATTCTGTTGAACCTATCATCCAAAAAGGAAGTTTCAAAAGGCTGATTAGGTGCTAGCTCCATCCAAGAAGATTCAAGCTTACTTAGCAAGCCAGCATAATCTTTGGTGTTCACTTTCAGGTTCAATAGCCCGGTACTATTTCCCAATTGCAATGCCAACGGGCCAATTTTTGATTTCAGCGTCTGATAATGAAAATCCTTTACCACCCCGACTATTCTATAACCTTGAACATCACCTTCATTGCTCACGAAAGTCCCTACAATTTTACCTAAAGGATCTCCTTCAATTTCGAGCTCTTTTAAAGCCGCTTCATTAACAATCATTGCTGTAGAGTCGGTGGCAAAATCTCTAGAAAAATTCCGTCCCTCTAATAATTCTATACCGAGTGTTTCGAGATATTCATAGTCAATCGTCCAATTACTCATGATTACTTGGTTGCCCTCGCTCGGCACTGTTCCATTAAAAAACAGATTCATGTTGTTGTTTGAAGGCGTTGGCAAGAAGCCACTGAGTGATGCAGATTTTACTTCAGAGAAAGACTCAACTTTTGTTTTCAATGCAGACACATTGCCACCTGCCAAGTAAGCGTCATTCACAATCAGTACTTGATCTCTATCAAAACCTAAGTTCTTGTTTTGGATAAACTCTAGCTGATTTAAAATTACAAGTGTACCAATCACCAAGAAAATGGAGGTACAGAATTGTATTACTACAAGAACACTTCTGAGGGCACCGCTTTTCATTCCATTGCTCAAAGACCCCTTAAGTACAGTGACTGGCTTAAAAGCTGAAAGAAAAAATGCTGGGTAACTACCGGCTAAAAAGCCCACAATAAGTACACCACTGAACATTGACCCAAGGAAAATTGGATTGGTAAAAGGTATCTCTAATTCTTTGGCTGATAAATCATTGAAAAACGGTAGCGCTAGGTAGGCTACTCCTACTGCAAGGATGAAAGAGATGAAACTGATTAACACAGACTCTGCCAAAAATTGATAAATCAACTGTGACTTAACGGATCCTAATACTTTTCTTATCCCGACTTCTTTTGCACGGTGTGCCGACCTTGCCGTGGCCAAGTTCATGAAATTGATGCATGCAATTAATAGAATGAAAAACGCAATAGCAGAGAAGATATAAACGTAGCTCATGTCTCCATTAGCATCTAACTCACCTTGTAAATCAGATTTAAGATGTATGTCTGCGACCGGTTGTAAACTAAAGGCTAGTGAAGAACCGCTTTGCTCCATTTGCTCCCATTCCATATTCATAAATCGCTTCACTTCTGGCCCTATATACTTTTCTAACATCGCTGGAAAAAGCGAAGCCATTTTCTCAATGTCAGCATCAGGGGTCAAGACTATGTAAGTCTGGAAATTCATACTCATCCAAATATTTTGTTTGGCTTCGTCTATCGTTTCCATTGAGCCGATTACATCAAAATCGAAATGTGTATTACTGGGAATATCTTTATAGACAGCGGTTACACTATAGTCTTTATCCTGTCGAAATTCAACTTGTTGTCCAATAGGGTCTGCATTACCAAAGTACTTTTTAGCAGCCGTTTCACTTATGATCAAAGACTTAGGAGCTGTAAGTGCAGTATTAACATCACCCATTAAGATATCGAGATCAAAAATATCAATCACGGAGTGATCGGCCCAGACGAACTTTTCTTCCTTAAAAATATTCTCTCCTGTACGAATAAACGGAGACCCATTTTGCCTGAACCGAACAAAATCGATAACCTCAGGAAAATCTTCAACCATGGTCTTTCCAACCACATCGCCCACTACCGCTAGGTCAAATGCCGAACCATTTAGGTCCCCGGCCATTGTCAACCTGTAGGTGTTTTCGGAATTGTCATAGTATTTATCATAACTGAGTTCATCAGAAACGAATAAGACAATCAATAAGCAACAGGCAATCCCTATTGCTAAGCCACTTATATTCAAAATAGAATAGAATTTGTTACGAAAGAGATTTCTCATCGCAACCTTTAGATAGTTTTTAATCATTGTTTTTGAGTTTGACCGTTGTGTTACAAAACTGTATGAAGTATATCCTTTTTAAAAAGTGCTATCGGTAAAGCATCGCTTTTGATCGGTGAAGTATCGAAAACTTAGTTAGACTAATGGATTAGATTAGAAACACTATTCAAAGGTTGCAGACCTACGAAAAATGACCTCCAAAAATCTAGCTAATGGATAGCAGAATAAAAAGTGACCTCAGTCAGTCTGTTCAAAGGACGATTCAGGCAAAAAAAAGTTAACAAGCACAACAGTAATTACATATGGTCTATATGCTGACCAGTTTCTGTAAAATACGCGCCCATGAGGTTAGCTGTTAGGCAGGAATGAATGGGTAAAACGCCAATCACATCACCAATTTCTAGGGCATCAAAGGTTTCTTTGGGCACTTTTAAAATCCCATGCTCTTGAGAGATAGAAATAAGTTTCGCATCTGGAATAACTTGAGACCAACCCTCCTCTTCTAAAATCACCAACTCTCCAAAAAATTTATACTCATTTACGTCAAAAAGATGATCCTTAGAGAAGTGTACAGCTCCGCCATGGATTATAATTTCTCCACGTTCTTGGTGCTTGGCGACAATCGGAGAGGCCACGGCAACGGCTATATCTTCCTCATTACATACATTCAGGTAGTTCATCACCAAATCGTAAAAGACAAAATTACCAGGCCCAATTTCATCCACACCTTTCATATCCTCTACGACTGAACATCCCGGAGTGTCTCCCATTCTCACAACAATATTACTGTAAACAGAAGCTAACTGGTCTCGAATAGCATTTACTGCTATAATTGCATTAGCCCAGAGCACCTTAATTCCTTCAATTGAATCTTCATGATAGGTATTACCAGGGTGGCAATACAAACCGTAAAAGTTCGTCTTATCAGATTTCGCAATCTCATCAGCGATTGCTTTTATACATGCTACATCATCAGTGGAGACGCCAGATCGGTGATAACCAGCATCAAGCTCTATAAACAAATCAACACGACCTATCAGATGCTCGCATAGGTACTTTACTGTATTTAAGTCAGTAACAAGAAGTTTCACCTTGACACCTTGCCCTAAAAAACCGTTGATCACTTGGGTTTCTAATCGATTAAAAGGAAAAGCTATGGTAATATCTTTCCATCCGTTGAGCACAAAATACTCTGCCATCTTAACGGAAGAAACAGCAATGGCATCTACTCCATGATTTGAGAAGTACTTCCCAATCTCCTTTGACTGATGCGTCTTAAAGTGTGGCACTAATTTAACTCCTAGCCTTTCCGCTCGTTCCAGCATCTTGTTGATGTTGGCCTTTACCTTCTTGGTATCTATTAATAGGGTCGGACGAGTAATAGCTGCGATCATATTCGAATTTAATACTCCTGGCATGAAAAGTAGATGTAACCAAAACCTTTTTCAAAAGAGTCCGTATATTTGATAACTTATTGATATCATTTTAATATCATATTAAATTACTGATTATGCAGAAACACGAAACCCCATTCAAGCCTATGTCAGGCTTTGGTATGCTTACACTAGCCTTATTAATTTTTGCAGGCACTATTTTCGGACTTGTTACAACCCACGCTCCGCAATTTGGATTACTCTTCTTACTTTTTTTCTTAATGCTTCCCGGCTTCTTCATCATTCAACCGAATAAATCTAGGGTGATGATTTTCTTCGGAGCGTACAAAGGTTCGGTCAAGAAGAACGGGTTTTATTGGGTAAACCCTTTCTATGTAAAAAAGAAGGTGTCGCTCAGGGCACATAACTTCGATAGTGAGCGTGTGAAAGTGAATGACAAGCTCGGTAATCCGATTATGATCAGCGTCATCTTGGTTTGGCAGGTAGAAGATACATTCAAAGCTGCTTTTGATGTAAACGACTATGAACATTTTGTTCGGGTGCAGTCAGATGCCGCGGTGAGAAAGCTTGCGAATACTTTTGCTTATGACAATTTTGAAGATGATTCTGAAATTACGTTAAGATCAGGAATGGAAGAAGTTAATCACGACCTGGAGGAAGAGTTAACTGAAAGGTTGTCCATTGCAGGGATTAAAGTGATAGAAGCTCGTATTGGTTACTTAGCTTATGCCGAAGAAATTGCCAGTGCTATGCTACAGCGGCAACAAGCTACTGCCATTGTAGCCGCGCGTTTCAAAATTGTGGAAGGTGCTGTTGGCATGGTAGAAACCGCATTAGAAGAATTGAATAAAAAGGGAATTGTAGACTTAGATGAAGAGAAAAAAGCCGCTATGGTAAGTAACTTAATGGTAGTTCTTTGTTCAGATAAGTCTGCCTCTCCTATCGTCAATGCCGGAACATTAAACCATTAAACCATTAAACATGGAGTATAAACTAATAACAAAAGGACCATTCGAAAAGGCCGAGAAATTCGAAAAACGTTTAAACGGTATGGCTTCACAAGGTTGGCGCGTTATAACAAGCATGACACAAGGCGCCTATCTCGTCTTAGGAAAGGAGAAACATTAGCACATGGCCAAGAAAAAACCATTTGTACTACGCTTAGATCCAGAACTCCTATCTGCAGTCGAAAAATGGGCTGCAGATGAGTTTCGTAGTACAAATGGCCAAATGGAATGGATCGTGAACAAAGCGCTCAAAGAAGCCAACAGGTTAAAGAGAAACAGTAATAAAGAAGATTAGCATGCAAAATTCAGAATTAATAATGGTTCACATCATTATAGCCGCCTCATCTATTTTGATTGGATTGCTCGGTAAGTTTTTAAGGCCCGAAGAACCCAACGCTCTAATGGGGTATAGAACAATTAGGTCTATGAAAAGTCAGGCAGCTTGGAAGTTTGCCAATGAATATGCGGGCAACTTGATGGCATGGTCGGCAGTTTTTGCCATTACAGTACAGATCTTTGCATATTTTGTACTCGAACCTAACACCTCCATTTTTGTTGCTGTAGGCGCATCTACGCTAAGTCTATTTGCAGTCATAGGTGTTACAGAATATCAGTTGAAACAGCGATTCGACAAGGATGGTAACTCGAAATCAAAGTCTCAGATAGAAGACAGGTTTTAGTCGATAGTCACTTTTATCTTTCTACTGTTTATCGGAGGCTCTATTTCCCCTACTTGTATTGAAAAACGAATGTCAAAATCGCCTTCTAGGTTCGGAATGGTGAGTTTCACATCGTATTCAGATAGCGCACCTTCAAGCATGTTACCCGTAAGGGTGAGTAATTGCTGCTTTCCAACAGGCTTCAAACCCTTTAAGTAGTGGATGTTCAAAGTCACTTGTCGATTGCCGGCATTTGCGAAGTTGATATCACGCTTGTACTTATTGGTCAGTAACAGTGTCATATCTACTTCTTCTCCAGGTTTAAAATCGTAGTGCTTCTCGCCATTCTCGATTTCGACCCAAACATTCCTATAGCTCCTAAAATTTTCTACGGTTCGGTAATGGATTCCCTTTCCAATTTCAGTAAAATAGTCTTTGTAATTAACAGTGTCTCTAAATCGATTGATCTGAAAGACAGTTTCACCTTGAAGGTTCTCCTCTAGCGGAAGTAAATCGTGATGTGTTTCACGATAGTCAAATGTATTATAGCAATGCACAATATCCTTAGTGAGGTAAGCATATCTAGAAGAACGCTCATAGTGATTATTAAACATAATCGGTAAGCCTCCACTAAGCTCTTCTATCTCCTCAGCCCAAGTATCCCAATTATGAAGTACATCCCATCCTTCCGTCCATTGCTTAGGAAAGAAGTCATACATCAAATAGATACGTGCCGGAATTACCAAAATAATTGACGCAATTGAGAGTCTGATCAACACCTTCCTCCACTTTTCATGATTGCTTATAAACTCATGGCCGAGGAGCATAAAAGGTACTGAAAGCACACTCGTCCAATGCTTATGAAATTCTACTTTAAAGGTCGACACCAAAAAGAACACCAGCACACCGACAATCGTAAACTTCAAAGCCCTATTAAAATCAGACTTCTTCTTGTTGGCATAGCTAGCTGCTAATAGTGAAACTCCTATCAATGGCCCAAAAACAAGCGGCTGAACACCTATGTAATAGGCAATATTCTCCCAACTAAACCCCATATCAATGCGATTGTATAAATGGAATTTGATCGTAGCAAACTCATTCATATACTGCCAGTAAGTATGTGGCAACATTAGGATCACAGTGAAACCAACTGTCATCCAAAAAGTCTTTTTTGTCAATAATTTAACATTTGAAAGCACAGTAAAGAACACCACCAGAATTCCATGGTGTTTACTCATTAGGATCAAAGCGATAGATAAGGCTAACAGAAATACTGTTTTTAGGCTATCCTCCTTCAAATACTGTTTGTAGAAATAGTAAAACAGGGCCACACCAAGAATCAATGGCACGTCAGTTTTCACCATATAAGAACCTACATGGACCGAAAGCATTGCCAAGAAAATCCAGATCAATAACTTTGTATCGCGCTTTTCTGTGGTCTTCCATACCACGGCCATAGTACAGATATTAATGATCAGCATGCCCATTCGCAATCCAAGTGGATTTGGCATCAGCCAATAACCAGGGGCAGTAACTACTCCTACCATTGGGGGGTGATCCAAGTATCCCCAATCTAGAAACTGGGAAAACAACCAATAGTAGGCCTCTTCACCATTTACTTCTGTGAAATAGTTTTGGATTAGCCCTACGACAAACCAAATGGCCAAAAAAGTATAGAAGAGTTTGTTGGATTGACTCGTAGAAGTTGCGTTGTTCAGCGACATTTTCGTATTTCAGTGTTAGTGCAAAAGTACAGCTTTTCAAGAAATCAAAATTGTTCTACATATTTGTAGCGTCAGACTTAATGACAAACACAATTAATGCTGGAACTCGGCTTCAAATTTTTTAGATTCTGTCTTGTAGGCCTTTCGGGTATGGCAATTGACTATGGCTTTACTTTTCTAGGCAAAGAAAAACTGAAAATCAACAAATACTTGGCTAATGGCATAGGTTTTCTTTGCGCAGCCACATCAAATTTTTTCTTCAATAAATTTTGGACTTTCAATGACCAAAACCCCGATGAACTGATTCAGTATTCGAAGTATATGAGTTTTGCTTTGATAGGTTTAGGTATTAACACGCTCATCATTTACCTATTAATTAATAAGAAGGACATGAATTTCTACTGGGCTAAGTTGATCGCTATAGCCGTAGTAGTACTCTGGAATTTCATAGCCAATTACACTTTTACTTTTATCTAATTCAGATGAAAATTGTTGTAACGGCCTGCTTAATGGTATTAATTTCCACACTAGCCATTGGGCAAAGCGTCCGTAAACGTGGGTTAGAGTCTATTGGGGCCGAAGTGCAACTTTACCCTGCCGGCACAATTTTTAACCTCAAAACAGACTGGGCTATATCCGTAAAATCTCTGCTTATTGGAAAAGTTGGTTACAATAAGGCCATGCGACAAGATTTCGGAAAGCATGATAGCGAAGAAGGTGGTGGCCTTGGCTTTACGGCTGCTTACAGACACTACCTGAAAACGGATTTCTCAGGTTGGTTTGTAGAGGCTAGAGCAGGTATGTGGTTTCTAGATATTGACTGGAGAGACGACAACCCTGCCAGAACCGGCAACACAAAAATCAGCGTCTTCCAACCCACTCTTGGTATCGGATATGACTTTGTACTTAGTGATAACCTCAAACTAGGCCTAATTGCAGCTTTCGGTTATGAAGTCAACGTAGGCACGCGTGGCGAACCTGTGGGCGAAGGCGGAATATCACTAGTAGGCATTTCTTTCTCACATAAGTTAGGTACTCAAAGAAGCTCAAAAGCAAAAACGAAATAGCCTAGCATGGCATTTTTGGCATGATTCACTAAGGTGAATATTCCATTCAAGTGATCGAGCAATCAGTTTTAACAGCACCCTATTTTCGATATATTTTAAGGACTATTTTTTTTCTTAAAATGAAATAAGTTTTAAAGAACTTTTCAAAAAATGGTCATGTTACAGAGTCAGTACATAAACTCTAAAAACCAAAAAAAGATGAGCATACGACTAGGAGATATAGCACCTGACTTCACAGCAGAAACTACTGAGGGCACAATAAAATTTCACGAGTGGCTAGGCGATAGCTGGGGCATGTTATTTTCACACCCTGCAGATTACACGCCAGTTTGTACTACCGAACTAGGCAGAACGGCCCAATTAAATGACCAATTTGCGGCAAAAAACGTAAAAGTATTAGCCGTTTCAGTTGACGGGTTGGCATCACATCATGGATGGATCAATGACATTAATGAGACGCAAAATACTTCGGTGAACTTCCCAATTATAGCTGATGAAGACAAAAACGTGGCTGGACTATATGATATGATTCACCCCAATGCTAATGATACATTGACGGTTCGATCTGTGTTTATCATTGGGCCAGACAAGAAGGTTAAGCTAACCTTAACCTATCCTGCTTCCACCGGAAGAAACTTCGATGAACTGTTAAGGGTAATCGATTCGCTACAACTGACTGCGAACTACAGCGTGGCCACACCGGCCGACTGGAAAGATGGCGAAGATGTGGTGGTCTCCCCTTCCATTCCTACAGTAGATATACCAGAGCGATTCCCGAAAGGGCATAAGGTTATTAAACCATATTTAAGAACAACACCACAACCTAATAAATAGCACAAAAAAGCCTCTCTGAATAAATCAGAGAGGCTTTTTTCTTCTTTACCAACCCTAGTTGAACACCTTCTTCAACAATGCTGAAGTTCTCGCAGCTGGGTTTTGACGAATGTTTAATTCTTCTTGAGCAATCATAACGAACAAACCGTCAATGGCTTTCTGCGTGACGTAAGCTGTCAAATCTGTCTCAACTTTCTTGACAAAAGGAATCTTGTTGTATTTGCCCATTATGTCACTCCAGTATTTAGTTGCGTCTACTTTTGCTAAAGAATTGTCAATGATAGGACTAAACTTACTAGTAAGATCGTCAGTAGTTTGACTTTGTAAAAACTGCGTACCTGCATCTGGTTGACCACTGACAATGTTGAGTGCATCGGTTATCGTTAAGCTTTTTATAGCAGACACAAAAATATCTTTGGCTTCAACGGCTGCGTCTTCTGCTGCTCTATTCAAAGATTCAATTGCCTTATCTACCTCATTTCCTAGACCGATCGCCCTTAGTTTATCTTCCACATTCTTGGCATCAGCTGGAATGGGAATTTTAACCTTAGGGTTGCCATAGTAGCCATTCAATTCTGATAAGACATCCACCCCTTTACCAGTACCTTGAATAAAAGCTTCCTTCAAAGCTTCTGCAGCCTCCTCTTTAGAGAAACCTTTGCCTCCTAAAAGGCCTTTGGCTTTTTTTAGCAACTGAGCTTCTGCAGTACAACTGAATATGAGAACAAAAGAAAATAGAATAGATAGTTTTTTCATGATGATGTGCTTTTCACATAAGTAACGGTCTTGATCGAAAAAAGCTCATGAAGTCTATGTTATTTTTTGTGAAACCGATGTCATTACAAAAAGCAACTCCATTGATTCACTTATTACACCATGCTAAACCGAACATTACAAATACTTCACCCAATCGATAGCTCATTTTAGCATTTCTTGATTTCAATCAAGTGCTTCCTATTCGTCAAATCCTTTAATTGCAGGTGAAAGACACTCAGAACCAAACTCATGAAACACGAAGCTAAATCAATCAGACCCTTTATTGGAGCCAAAAACTTCGAAGAATCAAGGACTTTTTATCAAGAATTGGGTTTCGAAGAAACAGTCATTGGACATAACATGTCGCTTTTTCGAGTCACAGAAAATCTAGCCTTCTATTTGCAGAAGGCCTATGTCAAAGACTGGGTAGACAATACTATGCTTTTTCTTGAAGTAGACAGTGTAGACAGGTACTGGAAAGAACTTAATGAGCTAGGGCTGCACAACAAATATGAGAAGGTGAGACTCACTCCAATTAGAATCGAAAGCTGGGGCAAGGAGTGTTTCTTGCACGACCCCTCTGGAATTCTCTGGCATTTTGGCCAGTTTAACTAAGAAAGACTATTTGTCTGCCTCCATGAGCAACATCACCTTCTGGTTTTCCGTAATGGCATCAACCATGCGGGTATAGCTTATGCGCTGTCCATCTTTCTTTGAAACATAGAAATATTCTTGGCCGTCAAGTTCCACCGTACATTCACCCAATTCGTAACGAAGTGATTTTACCACAGACCCTTCCACAATAGGGTTATTGTTCAAGTCAAGCAACTTAGGCAGTGGCTTTTCTTTGGGTTTCTTTTTAAACAGTCCGAACATATTGAAAGATTAAAGGCTAAATATATCACCACATTTTAAACTATGAGAAGTCTGAAGGCAAATCTTTCTTTCAGTTTGGTGATTGTCTTTCTCGACTATGCGGAAACCTCATTAATTCTTACACCATTCGGAAGATCCCCGATCAAGTCGGGGATGACGTACTAAATGAACAGAGATAATTCCTCAAAACCATTTCCAAAGGCACTAAAAACACTATTTTTGCAGACTTCAAACCAGAAAAAAGGTTAAGCGGTAATGGCTGAATACAATCATCGTAATATAGAGCCCAAGTGGCAAGCATATTGGACAGAACAAGAAACCTTTAAAGCAACAAAGGATACTTCCAAACCAAAATTTTATGCCTTGGATATGTTCCCATATCCTTCAGGAGCAGGCCTACACGTAGGTCATCCACTCGGATATATTGCCAGCGACATTGTCTCTCGGTTTAAGAGAAACCAAGGCTTTAACGTTTTACACCCAATGGGTTTTGACGCATTTGGTCTACCCGCAGAGCAATATGCCATTCAAACGGGTCAACACCCTGCCATTACCACCAAAGAAAACATTGCTCGCTACAAGGAGCAATTAAAGAACATTGGCTTTGCCTTTGATTGGGATAAAGAAGTTCAGACTTGCGATCCTTCTTATTACAAATGGACGCAGTGGATCTTTATGCAAATCTTCAACAGCTGGTACAATTATGATACTGCCAAGGCTGAGCATATTGATACTTTAATTGAGAAATTCACAAAGTCAGGTAATGCAGGTATTAATGCCGCTTGCGATGATGACATTCAAGATTTCACTGCGGATGAATGGAACAGCTGGTCAGAAAAAGTACAGCAACACATTTTGTTGAAGTATAGGTTGACCTACCTATCAGAAACAGCGGTAAACTGGTGTCCAGAATTAGGAACCGTTTTATCCAATGACGAAGTAAAAGACGGCTTCTCCGAAAGAGGCGGCTTCCCAGTGGTTCGCAAAAATATGAAGCAGTGGAGCATGCGCATTACGGCCTATGCCGAAAGATTGCTTCAAGGTTTAGACACCGTTGATTGGTCCGAACCTTTAAAAGAAATGCAGCGCAACTGGATCGGGAAATCCATTGGTGCAACGCTTAAGTTTCAAGTTGAAAATTCTGAGGCTCAAATTGAAGTTTTCACTACGCGGATCGATACCATTTTTGGTGTAACGTTCTTGTCCCTAGCTCCTGAAAGTGACTTAACAAAAGCCTTAACTACTCCCGAGCAGAAAGAAGCTGTCGAGAGTTATGTAGAGCAAGCCTCAAATAGATCTGAGCGTGATCGTATGACGGACGTAAAATCTATTTCTGGTGTGTTTACCGGAAGTTATGCGACAAATCCGTTTAACGGGGAAAAAGTACAAATCTGGGTAGCCGATTATGTATTGGCCGGTTATGGTACTGGCGCAGTGATGGCCGTTCCTTGCGGTGATCAAAGAGACTACGATTTCGCGAAGCATTTCGAATTGCCGATCGTTCCGGTGATCAAAGGTGCTGATATCAGCGAGAAAGCTGATTCGACCAAGGATGGAGTGATGATGAACTCTGACTTCTTAGATGGCCTTTCTTGCAAAGACGCTATTGCTAAAGCGATTGAATTTGCCGAGGAAAAAGGAGTCGGTAAAGGAAAGATAAATTTCCGTATCAGAGACGCGATCTTCGCGAGACAACGTTACTGGGGAGAACCGGTTCCTGTCTACTTCAAAGACGACACGCCTTATTTGGTAGATGAAAAAGATTTACCAATTGTCCTTCCTGAAATTGACAAATATTTACCAACTGAAGATGGTGATCCACCATTGGGTAGAGCAGAAAACTTTAACTACTCCCCCGCTGGTGAAGATAATTCGTATCCTTTGGAAATGAGTACTATGCCTGGCTGGGCGGGTTCTAGCTGGTATTGGTACCGTTATATGGATGCGCACAACAATGACGCATTCATTGACAAAGACATTCAGGAGTATTGGGGAAATGTAGATTTATACATTGGCGGTTCTGAACATGCTACAGGTCACTTGCTTTACTCCCGTTTCTGGAATAAAATCTTGTTCGATTTAGGTTTTGTAAATGAAGAAGAGCCATTCAAAAAATTGATCAACCAAGGAATGATCCAAGGGAGATCGAATTTTGTTTATAGAGTCAAAGGAGAAAACAAATTTGTGTCATTGGGTTTGAAAGATCAACACGATACCACGGCTATGCATGTAGATGTAAGCCTTTGCAGAAATGATGTTTTGGACACTGAAGGCTTCAAAAAATGGAGACCTGACTTAATTGACGTTGAATTCATCTTAGAAGATGGGAAGTACGTTTGTGGCTGGGAAGTCGAGAAGATGTCCAAGTCCAAGTACAATGTCGTCAATCCTGACGAGATCATTGAACGTTACGGAGCTGATACATTAAGACTATACGAGATGTTCTTGGGTCCTTTGGAGCAATTCAAGCCCTGGAATACGAATGGTATTGATGGTGTCAATAAGTTTTTGCGTAAGCTTTGGAGGCTTTTCCATGATGAGGAAGGCAATTTCAATGTATCGGATGCTGCACCTTCAAAAGATGAGCTAAAGTCGTTGCACAAGGCCATTAAGAAAGCGGAAGAAGACATTGAGCGCTATTCGTTCAATACTTCCGTCAGTACTTTTATGATTTGTGTCAACGAGTTGTCTGCTTTGAAATGCAATAACAAAGGTATTCTCAAAGACCTGATTGTGATCATTTCTCCTTACGCTCCTCACATTACCGAAGAGCTTTGGTCCTTGCTTGGACATGAAGAGAGCATTATCAATGCAGCTTACCCAACCTTTGATGCCACTTATTTGGTAGAAGACTCTATCGAATATCCGGTAATGATCAATGGAAAAATGCGTGCTAAGATTCAGTTAAGTGCTGATCTCAGTAAGGATGAAATCGAAGCTGCGGCATTGGCCAATGAGAACGTTCAGAAATGGCTCGAAGGCAAGACACCGAAAAAAGTCATCGTTGTTCCAAAGAAAATTGTGAATTTGGTCATTTAGCGCTTATCTCCTCTAGCAGCGAATTCTTTTAGCTGCTTTACGAGATCTTCTCTAGCACTTGGGCGTTTAATACCTTCTCTTACGAGTTTCCCTTCTTTGGTAATGACCATATAGGTAGGGAAACCCGTAATATTCACTTCTTTATCAAAGCGTGAATACGCTTCTTTATCTAGGAAGTAATTCTCTCCAACTAGTTCATGCTTTTTGACCATAAGATCGAAGGTCTTTTTGGTAGATTGACCACAGAGATACACATAGACAACATCTTTCAGCTTATTCGCTTTTAGTTCTTTCAAATAACTAAACTCTGCAATGCATGGGCCACACCAAGTAGCCCAAACGTCTATATAAACTACTTTTCCTTTGTGCTTCTCTTTTAACTCGGAAAGGATGTTGTCAGCATTTGATGCTATTTCAATACCCTCAACGAACTCCTTGTTCATGAGTATCTCAAAGTCATTAATCTGATCATTGATCCGCCCGGCAATCAGAGGTAACAAATCCACATCTTGGAGTTTTTCAACAATGTATTCTGGTATTTCTATACCTCTAGTATGGTAATTCTGGCTGAGGTAAGTTGCTACCATACTAGACCTTTGAACCGTACTGAAGTTCATCGCTTTGCTCATTAAATGATCCCAATCTACCTTATTATTAAGGTCCTTTATCTCGCCTTTGTATTGATCGAAGATTGGTTTCATATCTCCTTTGAAAGCCAAGTAACCGAAATGCTTTTCTCTGACAGACTCCTCCTCTTTCCATTTACTTAAAACCATTTTTGAATTTTCGGACACGACTGAGTTAGATAGAAAATCATAGGTGGCTGCTAGTCTTTTATCGTGCAATGCATTAGCCTCTCTTGGCATCATCACCATTGTAAATTCGCGGTTTAAATACGCATAATTACCTGCGGCAAAATCCAATACATCATCAGGCATTAAAGCCGTAACCTGCCTTAAATAATCATTGGAAACATCTACAGGATCTATACGTCCACTTTTCATATTGTGAAGCCAGATGTAGCGCATTAAATCTTCGGCAGCATTTACTCGTATGCTTCTCAATGACAAATCTTTTGTTACCTCACTAGTAGGGTACTCATTAAAATAGCCTTGAAAAAAATCGCTCTGCTCTTGATAACGTCTAAGGCGATATTTTAAATAGTCAGTTGACGTTAAGGCCTTTTGAAGACTATCATTCTCCTCATAATTGCGGATACTCATAAATTCAGGATGCAATAATCGGTACTCTTCATTTAACTGTGCCAGATCACCCATAAAGCCAATTTCCTTTTGATCTGTCCAAAGGCTAGTTCCTTCTCCAAATGATGCTTCATCTATTTTAATAGCCATTTTACCACCTGGCCTCGCATAGAAATTAAAGTAAATTCCTCCTGCTCGAAAGTAAATGTCTTGCGCATTATTCAGTGGAAATATGAGTTTGAATCTGCCTTGCTCATCTACATCAGCTGAATATTTCTGCTGGCTTTCCTGAAAGGCATCATTGTAAATTACCGAAGCAACCAAGGGCATAGTGTCTATAGGAGTGATAACTCCATGTAGTACTACCTGATCTATTTTCAAGAAATCTTCTCTAAGATCAAGGTTTGTTGTAGGCCTTTGACCGATGTCTGTTCTTCGTTCCCTAACAAGCCTGACCCGCTCATTGCCTTGGCCTAGCATAAGGTCATCCCCTGACCATGTGAAGGCCAACTTCTTTTTCTCGCTCTGGTTATCCAACTCTAAGCGCTTGCCTTCTTCGATTTCGTAACCCCAAAACTCACTATCGTATAGCAAATAATCATCTGCCACCGAAAGTATTAAGAGATTTGAACCATCAGATGTGTACCAATCTCCTTGAAGTTTAGCATTCGCCTCTTGACTTAGGGCATTAAAAGAAATCGTTGAGACTAGAAGAAATAAGACTATTATTGAACCACGCATAAAGACCTCCTAAGTATTTAGTTATCGAAGCTAGCCTATAATCAAACCTAAGTCAAGATCATTGGGAGATTTTATATAACTGATTCAATATTCCACTAAATAAAATGTGTAAGTGTGTATGGAGTCTTTATGATTTCAATGTTCCGATGAATGCGTACTCCATAGAAGAACCATGTGCTAAGGAATGAGGTTTTCTTCCTCCTCTAATAAGCCCTCATTATTATCGTTACCAGACTTTTTGTTTCGCTCTTTTTTGGGCTTTGGAGGTTTGTTCTTCTTTTTAAAAATGCCGAATAAACCTTTCTTTTTGGCAATAGTATCGGTGGAAAGGGTATCATACTGAAAATCCATAAGTCCCATGGTATCGGCCTCATCCTCAATTACGGCCTCCTCTAGTTTCAGGAAATATTCTTGAAAACGTTTATTGTAAGCCTCTTGCTCCACATTAAAGCCTCCACGAAGCAAAGGTGCGTACTGTACCTGAATGGCAGGTGGCAGCACTGCCATTTCTGCCATGAGTGTATCATAGCGTGCAGTATCACCACTGTTAATAATTGATTTGACCAATGAATCATATGCCGTACGATTAAAGTGAATCAGACTGGCCTCAAGCCCATCCAACTTGTAGAAGGGTCTCTTTTTAGTGATGCGATCAAATAGATACGGATTTTCTAAAACAGGTCTTTCGCGCCCCTTGAAGAGTTTCGCCCAAAGTTTCTCGTTTCTTCGGTTATCATATGTGAAACCAGCCTTTTCTAAGGAGTGAATACGGCCACTTTGCACCCTAAAACCTCTACCTGGGGTTGCCTCAATGAACTTCTCCATTAAGGAATCTCCCTCAGCTTTAAAACGAAACCCCAGTGGTCTTTTGGGTAATGTATCTCCCTCTACTACGGTGAATAATGAATAAATATCATCTTGCTCCCTTTTGTCTAAAACAAAGGCTGACTGATATGCAGGGCATACCGTTTGTACTGCACAGGATGACAGCAGGCCTATAGCCAGGAGACTTATGATGATTGTTTTGTTCATTCGATTCCCCCAGAGGGGTTCACAATATTACTAAGTTTTCAAAACGATTAGTCAAAATCGCTTTGAAGATTTCTTTAACATAACGTTAGTCAAATGGTTATTGACCATACAAACTGAAATGATTGATAATCATTGTAAGTTTATTGACTAATGAAGCAATACGATTATATAGTTGCCGGTGCGGGCGCGGCTGGGCTTACCCTGGCATACGTGTCGATAATTAAAAAGGATTTGAAAAAATCCATCCTGATTATTGATAGGGAAGATAAGTCAAAAAATGATAGAACGTGGTCCTTTTGGGAAAAAAACGAGAACCTATTTGAGCACCTTGTCTTCAAGTCTTGGCAAAAAGCCACCTATTCTGGAACTGGTTTCAATCAAACATTTGACATTGCTCCCTACACCTATAAGCTGATTCGCGGCATTGACTTTTATAACCACATCAAGCATTGTCTGAAAGACGATGAAAGGGTTACTTGGATAAAAGAAGACATTCAAGAAATTAAATCAGACGGCTCGGTAGTTACAGACAAGAACAGCTATAAAGCAGAAATTGTATTTAACAGCCTTTTTGATGCTAAAGAACTCAAGAAGACCAGAGCCACTACGTTATTACAACACTTTCAGGGTTATGTAATAGAAACAGCTCAGCCAGCTTTCAACACTGAAGAATTCACTTACATGGATTTTAGCATAGACCAAGAAGGCGATTGCCGATTTGGCTATGTACTGCCCTTTAGTGAACATAAAGCCCTCGTTGAATACACGCTCTTCAACGACACGCTTTTAGCAGAAGAAGTCTACAAAGCAAGACTAGAGGCTTATATCGACCAGCTAGGCATTAATGAGTACAAAATCCTTGAGACAGAACATGGTGTCATTCCTATGACCGACTTTGACTTTAAAATGCGTGTAAGTGATCATGTAATTAGGATTGGTATTAATGGCGGTTTTGCAAAACCTTCAACGGGCTATACCTTTTTACGCGGGCAGAAAATTATCACCAAAATGGTAGATAACTTAGCTTTGGGAATTGATCCACTCAAGCAGCTCCCTTTTCAAAAAGCACGATTTAAAAAGTATGATGCTACGCTTTTAGGTGTTCTTAATTCAGGCAAGTTTACGGGTGATGAGGTTTTTACGGCCATGTTTAAGAAAAGCGGAGCCAAAGCATTCTTCAAATTTTTAGACGAGGAAACATCGCTAAAGGAGGAACTTAAAATCATGTCCTCTACCCCTATTCTTGATTTTGGGGCTGCATTTATAAAATCTATGCTCAAGTAGTTTATCTTTAGGTATGCTTGGCGTTTGGGAACTCATCTCTCCATACATACTTCCGTTGTATTACGTCATCATTTTCTTTGTGGTGATCAACTTGCTGCTGGAGAATCGGAACCCGTTAAAAACCCACTCTTACCTATTGCTTCTTTTACTGCTTCCCTTCGTAGGCGTTATGATTTACTTCTTTTTTGGGCAGAATCAGTTGAAAAGAAAAATATTTGCCAAACGCGGCCTCATCAATCAAGCCTTTGGTCCTCTCTATGCCCAAGAACACTTAGATCAAAAGAATAAGCCAAACCCAGAGCGGATAAAACCATATGGTCAATACGAAAAGTTAATCCGTTTCTTAAAAAACGACCTATCCCCACTCACATTTAACAACAGAGTCACTGTTCTCAAAAATGGAGAAGAGAAATTTCCTGCCTTAATGAAGGCTGTGGCAAAAGCTAAAGATCACATTCATATTGAATATTACATTTTTGAAGATGATGCCATAGGAGGAGCATTGGCTGATCTTCTTATTAAAAAAGCTTCCGAAGGCGTTGAAGTAAGAATGTTGCTGGATGGTGTTGGTTCATTGGCTTTGAAGAAAAGTTTCTTCAAAAAACTTAAAAATGGTGGTGTACAATTGGCCGAATTTATGCCAGTGCTCTTTCCATCCTTCACCAGTAAGATAAATTATCGCGACCACCGAAAAATTGTTGTGGTAGATGGCTTGGTAGGATTCACAGGTGGAATCAACATTAGCGATCGATACGTTAACAATGGTACTCATGCGGCCTATTGGCGTGATACCCACTTGATGATTGAAGGAGAGGCCGTTAAAACTTTGCAATTTCTATTCTTCTTGAATTGGCAATTTGTTGTTCAGCATGAATTGAAGACTCAGGAGAAATATTTTCCGCCCACCCCCAACATTGGCGATCATTGCGTTCAAATCAATGCAAGTGGACCTGACTGGGAGTTGGCCAGTATCATGGACTCCTTCCTCATTGCCATTACCTCAGCAAGAAGTACTGTTAGAATTGCTACGCCCTATTTCATACCTACCGAAAGCATTTTAGATGCCATCACCACAGTATCGAAAAGTGACATTACGGTAGAATTGATGATTCCATATGAGTCCGACTCATGGATAGTTCAGTCAGCTTCTCTGTCTTTCATTGAACACTTGTTAGAGGCTGGTATTCATGTATATTTCTACAAAAAAGGATTCTTACATTCAAAAGTGATCATGATTGATGACTCTTTTGCTTCAGTCGGAACGGCCAACATGGACTACCGAAGCTTTGACCTTAATCATGAAGTAAATACTTACCTATACGACAGTGATCTAGTCAAAAACTTGCTCATGCAGTTTGAGGAAGATAAATTGGATTGTTTTCAAATAACATTGGAAGACTGGCGAAAACGTGGTTTGAAACAAAAACTGAAAGAATCGCTTTGCCGACTGTTAGCACCATTACTTTAATACCCTGCGCATGCAACATAAATATACCAACCTAGAAACCCTCAAGTTCTTAATTCATCAAGTTCACCAAACAGACCTTGTATTAGGTAAAGGGAGGTTCTCTGCCTACGACCCTTCATCTGTAGACATGTTTCTAGACTCGATTAAGTCTTTGAGTGACACTGAGCTCTTCCCTTTCATTAAAGATATGGACGAGAATCCTTCCGTCTTTAAGGATGGAAAAATCACTATTCATCCACAGTTTAAAAAGATTTTCGAGCAAGCCAGTGAACTAGGCCTAATTGCCTCAATTTTTAATGAAGAAGACGGTGGTTTGCAGATGCCAAACACGCTTTTCCATGCCGCATATTATATAATGGAGGCTGCCAACAATCATGTAACGGGTTATTTAGGCTTGACCACGGGTGCAGCCAATCTCATCGCTACTTTTGGAAACCAGGCCTTAAAGGATGAGTATTTGTCAAAAATGCTGAGTATGAAATGGACAGGTTCTATGTGTTTAACCGAGCCACAAGCAGGTAGTTCATTATCAGATATTACTACCAGTGCTAGGCCAACTGAAAATGGAAATTATACAGTCAACGGGCAGAAAATCTTCATCTCTTCAGGTGATCATCAGTTTGCAGAAAACATCATTCATTTAGTACTCGCAAGAGTAGATGGCGCTCCTGAAGGTACTAAAGGTGTGTCGCTTTTTGTGGTTCCTAAATTCAAAACAGGTACCGATGGCAAACTCATAGATAACCAAGTAATCACTGCTGGGGAGTTTGAGAAACTTGGCCAAAGGGGTTATTGCACTTCACATTTAGTATTCGAAAATTCAGAAGCTTGGCTGGTGGGCGAAGAAAATCGTGGTCTAACTTATATGTTTCAGCTGATGAATGAAGCTAGAGTAGCCACGGGAAGAATGGGTGCAGGTATTGCCTCTGCTGCCTACTACGCTTCGCTCCAATACGCTAGGGAAAGACCTCAAGGCAGGAAATTGACTTCCACCGGAGATAAAGATTTAAATCAAGAGCAGACATTCATTGTAAATCACCCTGATGTTAAGAGAATGCTTTTGCATCAGAAGTCAATCGTTGAAGGTTCGCTGAGTTTAGTGCTTCAAGCCGCTCATTATTTAGACCAAGAACAATTGGCCGAAGGTGAAGCAAAAGAACGTTATAACTTACTATTAGAATTACTCACCCCTATCGTTAAGACTTACCCAGCGGAAAAAGGATTGGAATCTGTGAGCCAAGGCTTACAAGTACTTGGTGGTTACGGCTTCTGTCAAGATTTCATACTACAACAGTATTACAGAGACATTCGTATCATTTCGATTTACGAAGGCACTACAGGTATTCAGTCTCTTGACTTATTGGGTAGGAAAGTAAATCTCAAAAATGGAAAAGTACTGCAGTGGCTTGCAGAAGAAATCACTGAAACTATTCAGAAAGCTGCTAAAAACGAGGAATTGTCCACTTATGCTAATGAGTTGGGACAAAACCTAAAGATGATTCAACAGGTGTTAACAGAGTTAGCCCCAATTGCAAAGCAAGGCGACTTTGAAAGATATCTTTCCGATGCCACTATCTTCATGGACTTATTTGGCACAGTAATCATAGGATGGCAATGGCTAAAAATCGCGAACATAGCTCATGAAGTGATGCAGGCAGATATGCAGCAAAAAGTCAGCATGACAGGGAAAATCCATACCATGAAATTCTTTTACAAATATGAAATGAGTCGTACGAAAGGATTGGCTAAAACTTTGATGAATCAACTGGCACTAACCCTCGATTTTGACCAGGCATACTTTGATTAAGCCACGTTTATTAATGTAAGCTTAACATTTATAAAACGCTATGCTCCTCTCGCTGATATTACCTTTACTTTCGAAATATCGCGTAATGAAAAAGCATTTTGAATTAATCATATTACTGGCAGTTGTATGCCTCGTATCTGTTGATCAAATACAAGATAATTCGCCAGCACCGTATGTCATACTGGTTTCTTTTGACGGGTTTAGGCATGATTATGTAGAGAAGTACAATGCACCGAACTTCAAACAGTTTATCAAAGAGGGAGTAAGTGCTGAAGCTATGCTTCCATCATACCCAAGCAAGACCTTTCCTAATCACTATACCATAGTCACCGGAATGTACCCAAACAATCATGGCTTGGTGGACAACAGTTTTTACGATAAAAGCCTAGACGTCCAGTACAGTATAGGTAATCGCAGTGTCGTTGAAAATCCAGCTTTCTATGGTGGGCTTCCATTGTGGCAACTTGTCCAACAAAACGAAATGAAGTCAGCTTCATATTTTTGGGTAGGCTCCGAAGCTCCTGTGGCAGGTAGCTTTCCTGATTACTACAGCATTTACGATGGCCAAGTACCCAATGGAGATAGAATTATGACCGTAACAAATTGGCTAAAGTTGCCTGCTGAGGAGCGCCCCAACTTCATCTCCCTCTATTTTTCATTAGTTGATGATGCAGGACATAGAAACGGTCCCAATGCCGAAAAAACAAAAGAAGCTGTACTTGAAGCAGATAGGTTATTGGGGTTGTTAGTTCAAGCTGTAGCTGAGATTGATCTACCGATAAACATCGTAATTACATCTGATCACGGTATGAATGAAATCGAGCCAAGAGAAGAAAGCTATATCACCGTGAGCGACTTACTCGAAGGTTTTGATTTGGATCGTATACGTTTTGTGAACAATGGTGCCCATGGCCATTTCTATTCTCCAGACCAAGCCTACCTTCAGCAAGTCGCTAAAGTCTTAAAGAATAGACCAGGCAATAAAAATTTCGAAGTCTTCTTTAAATCAGAAATGCCAGCACATTGGCATTATGGTACTAGTGACAGAATTGGAGATTTGTTTATCAAAATGAACCCAGGCCACTACCTTACTTCTGAAGGCAGAAAAGCAAACGCGATATCAAATCAGTCTTATCGTGGAGAACATGGCTTCGACCCAGATGAAACAGAAGACATGGGCGCCATCTTCTATGCAAAAGGCCCCAATTTCAAATCAGGGATGAACATTGATAAGTTTCGCAACATCCACGTCTACCCCTTAATTGCAAAAGTCTTAGGCATTACACAACTCCCAGAAATAGACGGAAAGTTGGAGGTGCTAGCCCCAATAATAAAAAACTAGGTGCTATTTTGCAGCTCAACCATATGCTATGAGCCTAGTCGAAAAAAACACCGCCTTAATTCTTATTGATCTTCAAAAAGGTTGGGAACAAACCGAGCACTGGGGAGGTAACCGCAATAATCCAGATGCTGAAAAAATAGCACTAGAATTACTCGAAACCTGGAGAGACAAAAAATTGCCTGTATTTCATATTATCCATAGCTCTAAGGACCCCAACTCAGCGCTTCATGAAAGTAAACCAGGTTTTCAAATGCTTGATGCATTTCAACCGCTAGAGAACGAGCCCTTAATTATCAAGCATGTTAACTCAGGCTTTATAGGCACTGATTTACAAGAAAGACTTGAATCACAACAAATCAACACATTAGTGATTGCAGGCCTAACTACCAACCATTGCGTATCCACCACCACCAGAATGGCTGGAAACTTTGGCTTTGAGGTTTATTTAGTAACAGATGCCTCCGCTACATTTGATCGAAAAGGGTTAAATTGAGAAGTATTTCCTGCCGAATTGATACACCAAACTGCCTTGGCCAGCCTCAATGAGGAGTTCGCGACAGTCTTAGATAAAAAGGCATTGATTGAAATACTCTGATTTTAATCATATACCAATAAGCATCTTATTCATTATGTTTGTTGCGGAATGAAAGCAAGCAAGTCAAATAACCTCCGTAACATCTGGTATGTGGCCTGTCATGGGAGTGCACTCGAGCAAGGCAAGACCATCGAAAAGGAGATTGACAGTGAAAAAATCCTTTTAGGGAGAGATGATCAAGGAAAGGTTTTTGCACTCAAAAACCAATGCCCACACCGAGGAATTCCTTTAACCTATGGTAAATTCGATGGCTGCGAAATTCAATGCTGCTATCACGGATGGCGCTTTAAGACAGATGGGACCTGCACTAAAATCCCTGCGCTACCTCCTAACGCTAAGCTGGATGTCACCAAAGTTCGAGCGCCATACTATCCAGTAAGAGAAGTACATGGTATAGTATTGATATACATGCCAAGCGACATGAGGAAACCTGAGGACATTGATGAAAGTCTATTCCCCCATTTCCCTTTGGCAAAAGACAAGTCTTTCGATTTTGTAACGGCCAAACCGATGGATTGTAGCTTAGATCATTCAGTGATTGGGCTAATAGATCCTGCACACGTACCTTTCGTTCATCAATCATGGTTTTTCAGGAAGAGCAATAACCTTAAACTGAAAGAGAAGAAGTTTGCACCAAGCCATTTAGGTTTTAAAATGGTTCGGCATACACCTTCTAAAAACTCAGCAGCCTATAAAATCCTTAAGAAAGAGCAGACCACTGAGATTAGCTTTCAGTTACCTGGCATTAGAATAGAGCACTTGACTGTCGGTGAGAATGTCATTCTTATCATGACCACCCTTACACCTGTCAATGAGCATACAACAGAATTAACTCAGTTCATCTACACTGATATTAGCTGGTTTAAAATGCTCAGACCGATATTCTATCGTTTTGCCGACACCTTTATACAGCAAGATGTAGATGTATTTAAAAAGCTAAAAGAGGGCTTAAACAATAATCCTCCGCTGATGCTGATGGGCGATCCCGATATGCAAGCCAAATGGTACAATGCCATTCGTGCGCGTTACGAAAAATGTCAAGAGGAGAAAATTCCTTTTGAAAACCCAATAGAGCCTCAGACATTATATTGGCAGACATAATTTAGATAACATGAGACGCTTAAAACCATTACTTATTCTTTCCATTGCTTACTTATTATCAGCCTGTAACAATGAAAGTGAAATTGCAGAGGAGTTTACCCAACTGATAATGGGCGATACAACAAGTGACAATATTATCTCTTCAAATTTATCGGCACCCATCACCACCGCGCTCAATCTAGTACACAGCTCTCCACGGCCCATTAACCTTAATTTTGACTTAACATTCGATGTTACCCTCCTTGCTTATCAAAATTTTAATGGAAACAGAGGACTAACCGTAAGTACCAATGATATAAACGTGAGGGTTTCAGTCAATGATGATGGGGATGTTCAGGCCCTAAATGCCGGAGATATAGTAACGCTTACTTCTGAAAACTGGGTAAATGCCGATAACCTTCCCTTAGCTGTATTAACAGGGCAATCCGTTACAGGGCTTTGGAATGGTTTAGACAATAAGTTCTTAGCGGTACGTATTGATGTCTTGGGTAAGAAATTTTTAGGATGGATAGAGTTAAGTGTGAGTGAATATGACAACTACACATTTCACAACTTTGTGATCAAAGAAGTCCCTTAGGGCGCGCTTAGCTCCTCTCTCAATTTTTTGGAAAGACTACTGACTATCAGTTCGTAAGAGTGATCAATTAACTCGCGGATCAAGTCTTCGGGCACAGACCCATCTACAAAAACGGAGTTCCAGTGGGTTTTATTCATGTGCCAACCTGGCCGAATACCTTCATACTGTTCACGCAATTCAGCTGCCTTCTCCGGATCGCACTTTAGGTTGACGAATTCAAATTCAACGATCCCGGTAATAGCAAAAACCTTATTCATCACCTTCAACACTAGCGTATCAGGGCCAAACGGAGTGTCTTCTGTCACACCTGGTTTTGCCAGACAATAATCTCTGAACACGTCAATATACATGCGTTAAAAAAATAGTTTATGCGTATCACATGTTACGCGAAATTGCCCTAGCAATCATAACCGTCAAAGCTACTAAAAACATGAGGATGGAAATTTTATTTACTCCATGCATCATCTTCAAATTGAAGTTAGTCGGACGGTTAGGGTCTTTCTTGCGAAAGAAATATCCTAATAAAGGGCCAAAATTAAATGCTTCTTTGGCTGTCAATTTTACTCTTTCGTTTTCTGCTGTACTCTTCTTCTCTTCTGACATGTCTTTATCCTTCTATGGTTTGAGGTTCCATCCATTTACCGTCTTGGCGAATGATTTCTATTAATTCGTCAACGGCTTGCTCTGAAGGCACACCTCGTTTTACTACATCTTGCCCCTTGTAGAGGGTTATTTTTCCTTTTCCTGAACCTACATAACCGAAATCGGCATCTGCCATTTCTCCAGGACCATTTACTATACAGCCCATGATTCCAATCTTCACACCTTTCAGGTGATCTGTACGTTTTCTAATCTTAGCCGTTGTCTCTTGTAAGTCGAATAGCGTTCGGCCACAGCTTGGACATGAGATATACTCTGTCTTTGTCATTCTAGTTCTACCTGCTTGTAGAATACCAAATGCGGTCTGATTCTTAAGTTTTATCACTTCTAACCCTTCGTTAACCAGGCTAGTCAGCATCACCCCATCACCAAAACCATCAACTAACAACCCGCCAATATCAGTGGATGATTGTATTAAGAAAGTCTCTTCATCAGTGACTTGATATTTTCTTTCTATGATTACAGGAACCATAAGCTCCCTCTTTTCTAGCTCAAAAAAGAACCTGCGCAAAGCTGGCATTGCATGATCATTTTCTGTTTCAAGCAATACAACGATATTATCAGCTTCCAGAAGAGACATAGTTTCAGCGTCTAACTGATTGTCATTAATTCTCAAAAAGTTGAGCGTATCATCACAAGTTTCAGCCTGCTTAATTTGATCAAGCGTATAGAGTGGGTGTCTGTTCTTCTTGTCTTCTAACCTATGCCAGGTTGGGTAGTCTATTACTTCTCTAATGCCATTTGGAAGCATAAAAGAAATTGCCTTACTACCAGAATAGACATAGTCTGCCCCTTGATCATTCATCGTCCATTTATCAGGCTCTGGCAAATAGAAATGACCAATTGATTTTAAGTCTTTTATTGTAACATTCTCAATTTGACTAAGATCGGCCAGCACACGCGGTACATTGGTCTCTCCCAAGTTGACTATTTCTCTGGTTTTTCTTCGGTGATAAGCATACGGATCAATTGGGCTTTCGTCAATTTCAGCGATTTCAGCATGACCTTCTCTATCATTATATCTATCAACTAGTTTTTGAGCAACAGGCGCTTCGAATTCCGGTTCTTCGGTCAACGAAACCCTTACCGTATCACCCAAACCATCTTCTAGCAGTGTACCAATACCCACAGCTGACTTGATTCTACCATCTTCTGCTTCTCCCGCCTCAGTAACTCCTAAATGTAAAGGATAAGGCTTCAATCCCTCTTCCTCCAGCTTTTGCACCAGCAGGCGATAAGCTTCTACCATCACTTGTGCATTGCTAGACTTCATAGAAATGACAATCTGATAGAACGATAAGTCTTCACAGATTCTTAGAAACTCCAAGGCAGACTCTACCATACCCAAAGCAGTATCTCCATAGCGACTCATAATTCGGTCAGAGAGTGAGCCATGGTTGGTACCAATGCGCATGGCTGTACCATGTGCTTTACACAATTCTACTAGCGGGGTAAATCGGGTCCTAATTCTTTGAAGTTCGGCTTCGTAAGTCTCGTTAGTATATTCGATGTTCTCGAATTTCTTTTTGTCGGCATAATTGCCAGGGTTAACCCTAACTTTCTCCACTATTTGGGCGGCAAGTTCAGCCGCATTAGGGGTAAAATGAATATCTGCAACCAAAGGCACATTGCAGCCTCTTTTTCTTAACTCAGCCTTGATATTTCTCAGGTTCTCCGCCTCTTTGAGGCTAGGGGCAGTAATTCTTACCAATTCGCAACCTGCCTCTACCATTCTGAGCGTTTGCTCCACCGAGCCCATGGTATCCATGGTGTCGATGGTAGTCATGGACTGAATAACTATTGGGTTATCACCACCAATTACAACGTCACCGACCCTCACAGGGATGGTCTTTCTACGGCTGTATTTGACAAGACTGTTGCAATATTTTTTGGCAGAAGCTACGCTAGAATTCATGGGTATCTGATTGCTTCAAAGATAACTTGAAATGAGATGATTTGTTGGGTCAAGACTGAATAATGATGTATTGATCTAATTTCGATTGACGAATACTTCCACATTTGGCAAAGCTCGTTCAAGTGATTCAACCTCCATCTCAGTCCAAACAGTACTTGAAAGCACTAAGCTGCTTAAGCTTTCTGCTTGGGATAACCCTTTTAGACCTTCAGGTGTAACTGAAGTACCTCCAAGATGAAGAAATGAAAGTCCAGAAATAGTTACCAAGGTATCTATGACCTCATCGCCTATCTCATCAAGACCTTTTAGTGACAATTCTTGCAACTCACTTAGTTTCAATAATTCTTTAAGCCCAGCCCCTGTGATGCAGGTATTGTCTAAATCAAGAATTTCAATGCGATCGATTCTATTAACAATCCAGCTCAAGTGGCTATCGTAGATATCTTCATCTTTATAATTGAGTCGTCTCACGCAATTAGGCACTTGGCTTGGGCTTCCATACCCATGGAATGATTGCCAAAAATTCTTTTCCTTTCTTTTATCAGATGCCACTTAAATATCTCCTAACTGAGGTCTCAATAAGATTTCCTCAACTACTGTATGCTTAGAAAGACTATGTGCTCCAAATATGGCATCTGCGATATCTGATGCCTTCATAAAGCGATCTTCGGGTAACTCCACTCCCTCCCAACTAGCCGTATAGGTAGCGCCAGCCAGAATAGAAGTAACTCTTACACCATGCTCTTTCATCTCTTCCCTTAAAGCCTTGGTAAAACCATGGAGTGCAAATTTCGAGATTGAATAGCTCCCTCCATTGTCATAAGACTGAATGCCCGCAATAGACCCTGTCGTGAATACGTGACCTTCTTTTCTTGCTTTCATTTCATGAATGAATGCTCTAGTCAAATGATAAGCACTATACAGGTTCGTCTCAATCATTTTTTCGAGGTTGCCATCGGCTTCTTCATGAACAGCGCCCGGTAAAAAAACTCCCGTATTATTAACCAAAACGTCTACCGGTTGATTCAGGCTGTTTACAAAACTGGCGAAGGCTTCTAACTGAACTTTAACAGACATATCAGCCACTTTCACATGGATGGACCCAGGGCCATTTGTTCCCTCTAAGTCAGCCTTTAGTTTTGCTAAGTCCTCTTCACTCCTAGCACAGGTGGCTACATCGAATCCTTCCTTATGAAACTTCACAACTGTGGCCTTTCCAATACCTTTGGTACCACTACTAATTACTGCCAGTTTTCGCATATTTTTCTGTTTAATGCTCAAAGTTAACGGCTTCTTCGTAAATCGCTCTTTGTAGCAGAATAGTAAACCGCTAAATGCCATTTTTGTTGATTTGAAGGCACTCTTATAGCAAGTTTTACTATTTTACGTTCTATTGATTCCAACTGGAAGAAATAAGGTTAATGCGAAAACTAGGAGAATACATTTTATTTCTAAGTGCGCTCTTTAAGAACCCTGAGTCATTCAGGACTTATAGAAAGCTAATTCTTGACGAATGTATACTTGTCGGGATTAACAGTATTGTGCTAGTCGCAATTGTGTCTGTCTTCATGGGTGCAGTTTCTACCCTCCAAACAGCCTATAATTTGGTTAACCCTCTAATACCAGATAATGTAATTGGTCTTGTCGTTAGGGATTTGACAATCTTAGAATTGGCTCCAACTATTACAGGAATCATTTTCGCAGGTAAGGTAGGCTCGAGTATCGCGGGAAACCTAGGTACAATGAGAATCACCGAGCAAATTGACGCGCTAGAGGTGATGGGAATTAACTCCGTTTCTTATTTAGTATTACCGAAGATAGTTGCCACACTATTGATGTATCCATTCCTTGTCATCTTAGCTGGAACGCTCGCCATCTCTGGAGGGTTCTTAGCCGCTAAATTTGGTGGAGTACTAGCACCAGCAGACTATTTCATTGGTCTAAAACTAGAATTTAATGAATTCAGCGTTTATTTCGCGTTGATCAAATCAGTGGTTTTTGCCTTTTTAGTTTCTTCTATTTCGGCTTATATGGGTTTCTTTACTAAAGGAGGAGCCCTTGAGGTAGGTCAATCCAGTACACGTGCTGTGACAGTAAGTTGTATTGCCATTTTATTAAGTGATTTTGTTTTAGCACAATTACTCTTAGTCTGATGATAGAAGTTAAAAACCTTACGAAATCCTTCGGAGACAAGACGGTAATTCAAGACATCAATGGTGTTTTTGAACAAGGCAAAACAAACCTCATTATCGGAGCCAGTGGATCGGGAAAGAGTGTTATGCTGAAAAACATAGTTGGACTCTTTACTCCTGACACGGGACAAATCCTTTATAATGGACGAAACTTCATCAATGCCGATCGTGACACTAAGACGGATATTAGAAGAGAAATAGGCATGCTGTTTCAAGGAGGCGCACTCTTTGATTCTATGAATGTGGAACAGAATGTTAAATTTCCACTTGACGTGCTCACAAAGATGCCCGAGGACGAAAAATTAGACAGGGTCAACTTTATTCTTAAGCGTGTCAAGTTAGAAAATACAAACAAACGGATGCCTTCCGAAATTAGTGGTGGTATGCAGAAACGTGTCGGTATTGCCCGCGCTATCGTCAACAACTCCAAATACCTCTTTTGTGACGAACCTAATTCAGGCTTAGACCCACAGACATCAATACAGATTGACCAATTGCTACAAGAGATCACTGTTGAGTATCAAATCACTACTGTGATTGTAACACATGACATGAACTCTGTGATGGAGATTGGAGAGTATATCCTATTCATCTCAAATAGCCACAAGTTATGGGAAGGATCTAACAATGACATCATTCATTCCGGAGTAGAAGAGCTCGACAACTTCGTCTTTGCCAACAAAATGATGCGAAAATTTAAAGCATTGGGCTAACCCCTGCTCTCTTCTCATCTTTATCGACTCTTTAGTCAGACCACCATATTACTAAATAGAACTGCTTAAAAGATGAGGCAAAAGACAAAGATCTTCTCAAAGAGACAAACAACTGTTTGTCTCTAGAACAGTGCACTCACTTGAACCCGACCTAGGTGAACAGCTCTGTTATCGGCAGATTTCCTTCCGTCATAACGCAATACTAGCTGTAAGCCTTTGCCTAGTTTCTGTTGCCAATTGATATTCCAAGTGACGTTCTGGCCGGGTCGTAAGGCTTCTAGTAACTCATAGCCGGTTGGTGTATTCTCCGTTCCTTCAAAGTCTATATTGATCAATCGGAAACCACTGCTTAATGTTGTTTTAGAAGCTCGAGCATATCGCATGCTCAGTTCGAACTCTCTTAAGGTGGCAGTTTCGCTTGCACCTTCGGGCCATACATTTTGCTTGTCTTTCTGAGAGAGCTTACCTGTAAACCTCATGGTTCTAAAGGGCTGCCATGACAAGGAAGGTTGAAAGGTAGTTTGTTCAATTTGATAATTACGTTGAACCAAAACATCTGAAAAGTTGCTCCTGTTTCCGTCAATATAATTGATATCCAAGTTTAGACTGCGGTTAATGTTCCAGCGTACATGTGTTTTGACATCGCGGTTTGCCCTCCTTTCAAAACCATTCAAGAGCAATTGCTTATTCTGAATTTGAGCGATACCAATGTCTGCCCCAAACTTGGTGTTTGAACGATTAAAAAAAAGCGTAGATCGCACACTCTCGTTCAAACCTAAAACAAGTGAGTCTGCTACATTGGTAGGCAGTAGCCGGCTACCCAAATCATCATCGGTGATTTTAGCATTCATAGACCATGCTGTAGTGTTGGAAAAGTGAGCAATAAACTTTTTAAAGCCCGTCTCCTGACTCCATACCCTTGGAAAATTTAAGTTGAACCTATAAGATATAATCGTATTGAATGCCTCTTCGAAAGTATCAGTCGGCACAAAGATTTTCGCATAGTTCTTTTCATCAGGATTGATGGCTAAATAAAACTCATTCAAGTCTTGAATATCATCTCCATTGTCATCGCGCCAGGTATGTGTACCCTGCCCTGTTGGTACTTGAATAAAAATAAATTCTCTTCTGAGCTCTCTACTATTTGAAAGGTTATAGTTCAGTTCAGACCTAACGATTCTATTAAAAAAAGAACCAATCCAGTCTATTCGACCCATAATGGTTTCGTCATTTCTATCTATACCGCTTTCATTTAGGTTCTCAAGATTTCGATAAGTAAGTAGCAACGACAGTCGATTGTTATCATCAAAGTTTGTCCTGAAAAAAGCATTCCACGTTTCCGCTTGATTATTGTCTAAGAGTACTCCATTGATGGGTAGTCTATCCTCTCGCATTTGATATTCAATCCCATAGATAGTTTTCAAGGTGTCGGCATTCTTTAGGTAAAAAGTATGTTCGTCAAAATTCATAGCTGTTCTGACAATGCTATTATCCAGTTGGCTTCTTACTTCATTTCGATCTTGCCTATAACGATAGCCCGGAATGAACCATTTGCTACCATAGGCAATGTCTAAATTAAGCCGATTCCATTCCGATTGAAGCATTGCCTGATCGTTCCGCATTAAATAAGCGTCCAGCTTCGTTTGAAGCTTACCAAAACGCTTCGAAAAATTGAAGTACTGCTGAAACCCATCTACAGCTTCACCACGCTTTCTTCTGACAACTCGGTAGTCGAACTTGTTAGAAATATCCTTCGATAGGTTAAGCGATGCACTCAAAATATTTTCGGAGAAGTTCTCCGTGAAATCCGTTGGGTTAAAACTCCAATCACGATCAAACTCTATATAGCGCAGCCGGTCTATGAAAGAAAAGTGCTCGCTGTTATACTCAAATGATACTTCCGAATTGAATTGGTATTGAGGTAGAAAACTAACTGGCCGGTTGGCTGTGCTATGAATAACTTTAAGTGCCGTGCCGTTATCGTCTTCAGCATCTTGCTCTGAAAAAAGGTTAATATCGTTTTGAGATAACGCTACCTCGGCTTCAAGGAGATCATACTGGTTTAGTTTAATGCTTCCACCGGCAGTAAACATGGTTTTTTGGTTTGGTGCATTCAGGATAGAAATCGGCTCAAAATTACCTTGTACCACACCGTTAACAGGAGCGACCCACTCATATATCCGCCCATTAGATGTGGTGCTCAGTAGCCTATAATTGCCCTGCATATTCCCTACCTCCGTAAACTGGACATCGAAAAAGGCATTCTCTGAATCGGTTGAGTACTCGAAGATTTCATAAGCTACATCATCAGCATCTCTTGCTGTTGTTCTTCTATAAAGAATCAAATCGGGTGTGAAGCCAACACTATCTACTCGGCTTGTAAAGGCTTGATTTAAGTCGTCTCCGGCATCTGCCAATATTCGCTTTTCTTCATTGCTCAGCTCAAAGGATAAGGGTTGATTTCGATTGTCCTTCTCGCTATAATAGTTTAGGGAGAAGTTTAATTTCTCGTTGGATTGATAGTGGCTGGCTTGGAAAATTGATCGAGTATAGTTCTGATCAGAAAACTCGAAATCAACTCTAATTCTGGTAAACTGAGTGATTAGGACTTTATTGGTAAAGGTAATTTCTCCTAGATTGTAATCAATGATGTAATCATTTTCGAATCCTCTCACCTTTTGTTCTCCATCTATAAATACTTTTTCAGAACCTGCCAGAATAATAAGAAACCTCTCATTCTGAGGGCCACGAACTCTGTAAGGTCCTAAAACACCCTCAATTGGATCAATATTGGTTGAGGCAAAACGTCCCTTGGCTACAGAGCCTGCCAGAGCGGTTTGAGCCTTGAAGCCATTAGGTAATTCATAATCAACTTTGAACTGAGCACCCTGAACATTTTTATAGTATCTAAGGAAATTAGACGCCTTGTTTTGCAGTACCACGTCTCCTGCCTTCAAAGAAAACTTATCATTGTAAAGCTCTATGAACACATTGTCAAAGTCTTGTAACTGTTGTGTATTGCCTTCCGGTTGGAAAGGCACGTTTCTATCCGTTATGACCGCTCTTAGGTTTACATTATCTGTCAACTGCCCTTCCATCTGCAAATTAAGGGTGGAGTTTACAAAGACGTCTTGCCGATTTCCAAATGAAACTCCTCTGGTAATACTGCCTGTCTTTGTAATATTTTCTGTAGATACAACCTCTTCTCGCTCAGGTAGTGCTAAGGCTTGTTGGTACAAAACAGCATCTTTAAACAGTGCGGTAGAGTCATAAATATCTAAAGTCTTATTGGCTTTACGACTGTGCAGATCAAAAGGCAGTGTACGATAGCATACCAAAACAGAATCGACTCCAGCGCTTGGAACCAATATTGTATTCGTATTTAAATCAAAAGTGAATTTAAGGCCAGTGTCTGGCTTAGAAATTCTGACCGACTGTGGGTAAACCGTTAGAGAGTCTAGCGTAATAGGTTGATCAAACTGCGTTATCCATTTACACAAGTCACCCGCCTGCCCATAGAGCGAAGCACTGAGCAACAATGTAATTAATAAAACGAGTGATTTACGAAGCACAATTAATCGGTTAGCGGAAACTCAAGGTAGAAGGTAGTTCCCTTACCAAGAGTTGAGTCAAACCAAATACTCCCACCGGCATGTTCTACCCCACGTTTGGCTATTGCCAATCCAATACCTGAACCTTCTTCCTTAGTACTAAATTTAGGGATAAATACCTTTTCCTTGATGTCTTCAGAAATACCATTTCCGTTATCTTCAAAGGTAATGCGAGCCTTATTATGCGTAATTAACAGTTCAATATTAAGCTTACCGGGTCTATCTTCCACCAACGACTGTTCTGCGTTTAGAATCAGGTTGTTAAAAATTCGACCAAGCAGTTTGGTATCACCTTTAATCCATACCGGCTGTTTGGGAATGTTGGTGTTGATTTCTGCTTTGTTACCCTTAAAGAGTCTTACTGATTTACGAAGTTCTTCCACCAAGTTTAAACGCTCGCTGATCGGCAATGGCATTTTAGCGAAAGAAGAAAACGAGGTGGCAATATCACTTAAGGTATCCACTTGATTCAGTAAACTGTCAATTGGCTTATTAAAATCCGTGTCAACATTAGGCGCTTCGCTCAATACCCTCTTTAAGTGTTGTAATTTCAACTTCATTGGCGTGAGTGGATTCTTAATTTCATGTGCCACTTGTTGGGCCATTTCTCTCCATGCACTCTCCTTTTCGCTCAAAGCCAAGGCTTTCTTACTCTTTTCTAAATTGAGGAGCATCTTATTATACTCACGCACCATTAATCCAATTTCATCATCGGCTTGCCATACAAGAGGTTCATTGAGGGTTGAGAGGGTAGTCGCCTTAATTTTCTGTGTTAAGTACTTGAAAGGGTAAGTGAGTATGCGAGAAGCCAAAAACGATAACACCACAAAAATGACAAAGATGAATGTGAACGCATTTAGAATATTGGAAAGTATATCCCTTTGCTCTGCTTTAAGCTGATCCTCAGAATCGAAAAACGGCATGGTCAGAACACCCAGTAAACGATTGTCTTCATTTGACCTAATACCGTAAAAAGTAGAGCGATAGTCTAGGTCTCCTACTCGCTCTACACTCAATTGTTCTTTGTTACCTGCCTCTACAATGTTCGCCATTGCCGATGGATTGGCAAATGCAGCAAGTATTTCATTTTCAAATATCAATCGTTGATTAGTCGCGATAAGCCTTCCATTCCTATTAAAGAGG
This sequence comes from uncultured Roseivirgaceae bacterium, assembly GCA_964352205.1. Classification (GTDB taxonomy): domain Bacteria; phylum Bacteroidota; class Bacteroidia; order Cytophagales; family Cyclobacteriaceae; genus Roseivirga. The sequence goes on along the minus strand of CAYGQO010000005.1, from coordinate 60,349 downwards.
TTAATGTCTGCTTGTGCATAGAGACTAATCTCAGAAATTCGATTTTCTAGGGATTCATTATTTGAGTTTTGGCCTTCTAAAAAGTACTGAAGCTCATTTGTTAAATTTTTAGCTGCACTCTCCGTAATAGACAAGTACTGACGTTCAATTTTCTCTTCAACGGTTCGGTTAACCAATCGAAGCACAACAATACTTACAATGATTAGAGGTAAGAAAAAAGCAAAGTTGAGCAGTATCTGAATCTTTGCTGAAAGTGTTGTACTTGTTTTTCTAAGGTTATAGAACATACCACTGACTCCGAAAATGAGTATAATGGCAGCTACCATAAACAAGAAAAATATGGCAAAATTAGTTATCAGGTACTTAGGTGGATATAGCTTATTACTAATTACATATACTTGATTATCTACCCCTGCCTTTACTCCTAAATGATGGTGACCCGCTAGTCGAAGACCTTCTTTGTAAAGGAGCGAGTCCTTTAGTAAACTGACCGTGAAGTTTCGATTATAGTTAAAGTCACCTGTACTTGAACTCAGCATCTCGCCATTATTATAAATAGCATAGTCAAAATGTTGATTGTCTTTTTCGAAAGTATCGTCAAGGAGCAAACGAGGAAGTATGCTATTATTTAATTGCTCTTTCCTATCAAGTTTTACCAGAATATAGCCTACTGTGGTGTTGTAACGCTTAATCTCATTGAACAAATAGTATTGGTTCAAGGTCAATGGATAGCTCTCTCTATAAAAATATAGGCCTTCAAAATCAGAAGCATTTTCAGGCTGAGCATAGGTGTCCATTAACCCTTGATAATCGATAGTCGTGTTACTATTAATAGGCCTGCCTGCTCCGTTAAATAAGAATATCTCTATTTCGTATTTATCAAAGTAATCACCCAAATAGACTCTTTGAATAATTCTCCTAATCTGTTCCTTAGAGCCAAATGGACTTGTTATGCTCGTTTGAATTCTGATATCCTCTTGAATACTCTCTCGGGCTTTCGACAATAAGAACTCTGCTGCAATATCTTCTTCCGTAGATAATCGCGTAGCTAAAGCACGCTTATCTTGTAGGTTCTCAATTTTAATGTGTGTGGTCAATATGGAAGTAGATACTCCTGCTATTAAGAATGCTGCAATAAAAAAGTAGAGAAATGTATTATAGTTTACCTTATCCAGGTGGTCTGATAGCTGAAAGTTGAAAACCACCAGCAAGTAGCCCATTAAAAAGCCTAATAGTAGTAAGTGATCCCATCCTGACCAAAGCCCTAGCGCAATACTGGCCAAAAGGATAATAGTAAACACAATGTTGACCAATTTAGCTTTGTCCAATAAACGGAGTGCCTTACTCAGGTACTGCCCAATTAAAAAGAGCATAATCGCTATAATAAATAAGGCGAAATACACGAGTAATTTAAAAGGGCTAAAGCTAATGTCCCGTACTACATCAAAAGACCATTGAGAATTGACGAGCAATGACTCAACTTCACCTATAAAATAAAATAGGGTCAATAGCAGTAATAAAAATGGCATCACTACAGAACGCAATGACACTTCAGCAAAGGTCAGCTGCCTCTTAGTAAACACTTTATAACCATAACCAACTACCACTAACAGTGCCAATTGATTGAGTATAAAATCGCCTAAAGAAGGCTCCCACCAACTTGCTGCAAATTTATCTGGCTGAAAAAGGGACCACTCTATAATACTCAATGGGTATTCGTAACGTAACATGGACCATCTAATCACGAACATGAAGATGGTGATGAGGCCCACACCCAAGTATGGCTTCCCTGATAATACTAGCTTTTGACTATATGCAAAACCAGACCAAACAAATGCTACAATGGATATAAGGTATAGAAGAAAAATAAAGGTCGAAAAGCTTGGGTAATCAATCTTCATTCGCTCTGTACCACTAAAAGAGAACAAAAATGTCCCTTGTGGCGAGTAGATGTTCTTACCTTCATTAGTTTCATCGTCAGCAAGTAAAAAGGAAGAGCGTCCAAAGATTTCTCCGTTCAAACCGTATTCAGCAAACGAATCGTTCAGAGCTACATCCGAAGAAAGCGGTAATAGTGCATATATTTCAACGACCCTATTCTGTGCACTGTTGATAACCTTTCTCCTAGCAATGTACTGACCGCTCTTCAACTCCAAGAAGCGATAGATATAGGCGCCCCCTAGTGTCCCGTATTTTGGTACGAATCGATTAGTACTCCAGTAAATCACATTACCATCTTCGTAGATAAAATATGGGAGATCCTCATTATTGGTAAATCGGCTGAAGAGTCTGTTCAGGTCGACAATTGCCACATTACTGATATCCTCGATGTGACTATCCAAAGTTTGTAAAGAAGAGTGAAGGTTGGTTGTAATCGTTGTTTGGGGATCTACTCTTCTACTCTGATCAGAAAATATTGCTTCATCAATAGTTAAGGTGATCATCACCAGCACTATGCTGATGATTAGAAATTTATTGGTTCTAAAAAAACCTTGCTGATCACTCAAAATATTGAACCTAATGCCGTTTAAACGGAATCTACTAATTATTTTCTTTCCGCTCTAATTCTGGCTTAAACTTAAGACCTCCAAAAAGATAGAGGTAAAAAATCCGAGAATAACGGAACATTAGAGGATACAGCAAAAATACTTCCGAAATGATGGCTATGAGATAAACATTTTCAGAAACTGGATGAAAAAACGAGTAGATTATAAAGGCACTCACTAAAAACAGGCCTACAGATAGCCCATAACTGATGTACATGGCCCCATCAAAAAATCTTGGTTCTCTTTCAAATCGGACTCCGCAATGAGAACAGTGCTGATCTACTTTTGTGAAATTACGTAGATTGTATGCCTTATGAGTAAATAGATTTCCCACGCGGCATTGAGGGCATTTACCCTGCAATACTGCCAATACCTTTGGCTTTCTTGACATTCTTTCTACTAGTCTTGTACCAGAAATAAGCAATTAGGCCTACAAGCAGATACGGTGCGAAAAACAGGTATAGAATACCTAAGTTCAAATTAGAAGCCATTGAGGTTTCACCAGCACTCACGGAGGACTCAACAGAACCCCGACACATGGCACATTGGGCCAATGCGCTTGCGTTACTAATAACTAAAGCAAGCACTATAAAGAAACATGTTCTCAATCGTCTGAACATAATACAAATTTAACTTTCAATCCGCTGATATCCCACTAATGAATGTAATAAGGACTAATCATTAAGTAAACGATAACTCCCGTTACGGAGACATATAACCAAATGGGAAAAGTGAACTTCACAATTTGTTTATGCTTGTCTATCATATCATTTAGCGCATAATAAAATGCTAGGAGTACCAACGGCACAACCCCAATCGAGAGTAGAATATGGCTGATCAAAAAGAAATAGTAGATGTATTTACTTGTATCACCTCCTCCATAAGAAGTAGATGGTGCACTGGCATGGTAAGTCACATAGCACAAGAGAAAAATAGCGCCTAGTATAAATGCTGCCGAATTGAATTTTTTATGTAACACAATGTTCTTGCGCTTCACGAAGACAATCGCCAAAATCAAACAAATGGCTGTCAATGTATTAATTACACCAATGACGTGAGGTAGGTTATATACCCAGTCACCAAGATCGAGCTTGGTAGGTAGCCCTAATAAGACGGCTACAGCCAAGGGTATCACTATTGACAGTAACTTAATCCAGAACATCGATATCTTCCGCTTCGACATACTATTTTCTTTTTGAATTTAGAATTCTTAACTCAAGAATTAACCGATCTGTTTCATCTCTTTCTAATATATTATAGTAGCCCCGAATTTTGTTTTCATCATCCACTAAAACTACTCTGTTATCCAAAGATGACATGGCCACTCCGCAATACTTAAGGTCTGCCCAAGCGGTAGAATCTAACTCATTGACTTTCCAAAACTGATCCAAAAATTGGATTCGCTTGTCATAGTCACTAATCTCTTGCCCTCTTATTGTACTGGTATTTAAATATGTGAGCAATTGGATATACTCCATATCGTAAAAAACGTCCTGTACCCGTTCTAATTCCTCTAATCTTGTTTTCAATACAGGCCCATCCATTCTCTCAAAATGGACCACCTTAAGAACACCTATAGGCAGACTTGCATCCTTGACCACATATTGTTGCGCAGAACGATCTAAACAGGGAGTGGATAATGAATCACCTAGCCCCTGCTCGTAATAGACAGGAATGGTAAACTCATTATTTCCAAAAGCTTTCAAAAAAAGAAAGATAACCACCGGTAAACCGATGACTAAAAAGAGTAAAACAGCTTTTTTATTCATAAGCTCAAACAAAAAAATCAGGCCATGAACACAGCCTGATTTATGTATAAATTATATCAATTTCATTTAGTGTTCTTCGCCACCGACATGTTCTGTCGCTGGTTGTTCAACATCTACAATCCCTCTAGCATCTTTTATCGCAGCACCTTCCATGTTCACTAAGGCTACAATCAGCCATATAATAAACATCATTGGAAGAATGATTGAATAGATCAACCCTTTAACCTCATGACCTAGGTGCATAAACTCACTCACGATAAACCAAGCCTTCACAATGGTCAGGCCTACAAAAATTACCGTTCTGGTCATACCTGCATCCATAGTAAAAGCGAAGCCATATTCCACCATTGTGATAATGAAAAGAATCAACGCCACTTTCCAAATACCACGAATCTTGGCTTTGTCTACAGGCTGAACTACTACGTTACTTGTTACTTGTTCCATAATAAAAATCGATCAAATCAGATAAAAGAATGTAAATACGAATACCCATACTAGGTCTACAAAGTGCCAGTACAAACCAACTTTCTCAACCATCTCATAGTGGCCTCGTCTTTCATACGTGCCATTAGCAGCATTAAAGAATATGATCACATTAATGAGCACTCCAGAGAACACGTGGAAACCGTGAAAACCTGTGATAAAGAAAAAGAGTGCGGCAAATGCCGGAGGTCCATATTGATTAAAACTTAGATTGGCACCTATGATTTCATAATTCTCCATCCAGATACCATTCTTAACGACATCACCAATAGTAGCAATGTCAGTACCGTGAATAAAGTGAGACCATTCCCAAGCTTGGCAACCTAAGAAAGCAAAACCACCAATAATTGTCCAAAGCATCCATTTAACAACGCCTTTCTTATCCATTCTGTGACCAGCTTCAACAGCTAATACCATTGTAACGGAGCTCAAAATAAGTATGAATGTCATGAGACCTACAAAGTAGAGGGGTGCTTCTACACCATGCAATCCAGGAAAGGCCTCGTAAACCTTTTCAGGGATTGGCCAATACTCTGTTGAAAATGTAAATGCTTCCGGGTCACCTTTATAAGCAGGAGCACTCCATCTTAAAAAAGCGTATGTAATGAGTAGTCCAGAAAAAGTAAAAGCATCAGATAGTAGAAAAAACCACATCATCAGCTTTCCATAGCTGGCTTTGAAAGGCTCAATTCCGCCTCCCCATAAGCTTGTCTTATTTACTGTAGCAGTAGTTGCCATAGAACAGTTTAATTAATGATTCAGCAATAAAAATATGAACAAATATATCCAGAGCCCTCCGAGAAAATGCCAATAGGTTGTACACATATCCATGTTCAACATATTCTTTGAATGCACTTTATATCTGAAGGACGAAATTAGCATATATAACAAATAAATCACACCACTAATAAGGTGTGCGGCATGAATACCTGTAAAAACATACATGAAACTTCCCGCTGGATTTCCAACAAAGAATACTCCTGCGTCTACAAGTTGACCCCATGCCTTAAACTGGCCATATAAAAATACCAGCCCTAAAATTGTTGTTATTGATAGTGCAAGCTTGACCTGCTCTAGTTTATCCTTCTTAGCGGCAAAGTACGCCCATTGCATAAAAACACTACTGGCCAGAATGATTCCCGAAGTAACCCAAAGCATTGAAGGAACCTCGTAAATCAACCAATTACCATCAGCTTGTCTAACAATGTGTGCACTTGTAAAAGCGGCAAAAATCATCACAACCGTGACAATAAATAACCACAACGCAAATTTCTTTGGATGCATTGAGAGCGGTTGCTCCAAGGGTACATCTACTAGTTTATAATCCTCCACCATCAATTCACCATGTCTAATAGGTACGCAATCTGAACAATCGGCAAGTATAAAAACGAACCGAACATAATCCGCAACGCAGACTTTCTTGATTGATCTTTCATCAACTTAATTGTTGAAGCCAAGAACAATACCCCACATACTGTTGCTACCACAGCAGAGTTTATACCTGTTAATCCAAAATACATAGGAAGTAAACCCATTGGTATTAAAAACAAGGTATAGGTCATAATTTGAAATGCCGTCTTAAGATCTTTCTCCCCCTTTACCGGAAGTAATTTAAAGCCAGCTTTTTTATAGTCTTCATCAGCCACCCAAGCAATGGCCCAGAAATGTGGGAATTGCCAGATGAACTGTATACCAAAAATGATCATTGCCGCATGGTTAATATCACCGGTAGCTGCAGTCCAGCCTAATAGAGGTGGTAAGGCCCCTGGGATAGCTCCAACGAATACTGCAACCGGTCCTACCCTTTTGAGCGGAGTATAAACAAAGCTGTATAGAATCATTGAAAGTGCTGCAAGTCCTACTGTCAGCCAGTTGGTCCAGATCATCAATACATACAGTCCAAGTATCGCTACAATTCCTGCAAACCACAATGATTCAGTAGCACTTAATCGATTCGTAGGAAGAGGGCGCCCTTGCGTGCGCTTCATTACTTTGTCGTACTGAACTTCTAGCACTTGGTTAATCGTACATGATGCACCACTAATCAGAAAGCCTCCTATAAAAAGCATAGAGAGCTGCATCCAATCAACACTTCCTCTCATCGCTAGGACATAGCCAAAAGCCGAAGAAAAAGACACAACTAGTGAAAGTCGCAGCTTCGTCAACTCAACATAAGCCTTAGCCTTTTGAGCAAAGAGCGTTGCAATTTTAATATTTGCTGAATTACCTGATATCATGATTCAAGCAATGCTTCTTTTTTATGGTTTATCAAGAGTAACAGATAATACTGCACTCCCACAATTAGTGTTCCTAATAACAAATGTATTGGCTGAATGAAAGCCGGTACTCCAAAATAGGCCATTAAGGCTCCACTTAAAATTTCAATAGCCACAATGATAAAAAGCCATTTTGTAAGTGACTTCAATCCATCGTTGGCTATTAGCAAATAGAACAAATAACCATGTAACGCTAACAATACTAAGGAGTAGGAACGGTGAATTAAGAATGTCATTCCCAAATTAGAAATCCATTCAGACCGAGCAGCATATGCAGCTACTACATCTATGCCTTCCCTTACCTGTGTTCCGAGTACAACTTGAATCACAGTCAGCGCTAAACAAGCAATCACTATATATTTCAGCTTAGGCGATGCACCCTGCACATTGACCAAGTGGTCTCTCTTGGACCTGAAATAAACGTAAATCAACAGCCCCACTATGACGATTGCCAAGAGCATATGGATCGTAATCATCCATTGTAACAAGTTTGTACTTACTACTATGGAACCAATCCAGCCTTGAAAACCGACCAATACAAATGCAATAAATGAAAGAACGGTAATAGGTCTATCTTTCTTCCAAAATCTGATCGACAATACAAAAGTACCAAAGATCAACAGGCCGATAACCGCACCAATCAAGCGGTTTATATACTCTACATAAGTCTTAACTGCATTAAAATCTTCTTCTTCAAGAATGTCTGGGTCATTTTCAACTTGATAAGCCAAGTCTTCAAAACCCAATGCTGTTAAATACTTAGAGAACTTCTTATTCTTTTCAACCCGTTGTTGAACGTAGTCCTCTTTGTAGTCTCGTGGGAGTTCATCTACACTTGTAGGTGGCACCCAACTTCCGAAACATTTGGGCCAGTCAGGACATCCCATGCCTGACCCTGTGCTTCTCACTATACCGCCCACTGCTATTAACAGGTAAACGGCTATTACTGTAACGGCTGAAAACCGTCTGAATAATTTCGTATTAGTGTCCGGCAGACTCATTCACAACGATATCTTCAGCCTGCTCTTTTTCTAATGCTATTAAGTCATTTTCATGTGGCAGGTTAGACTCCATTGTTTCAGAGAATGGTATATGCTGAGGTATGAAATCATCCTCCGCACCCGGCTTAGAGTAATCGTAAGGCCATCTGTATACTTCAGGAATTTCGCCTACCCAGTTACCATGCCCAGGATTAATTGGCGTAGTCCACTCCAATGTATTAGACTTCCAAGGGTTGGCAGGTGCTTTTCTACCTCTATACATACTGTAGAAGAAGTTGAACAAGAAGATAAACTGACCAACGAAAGTACAAATAGCTGCCACTGATATGAACTGATTCAGATCAGTAAATCCGCTAAATGCATCGAAATTGGTGAATGAATAATATCTTCTTGGGAAGCCTGCAATTCCAATGTAGTGCATTGGGAAGAACACTGAGTAAATACCAATGAAGGTTAGCCAAAAATGGATATATCCTAACTTGGCATCCATCATACGACCGAACATTTTCGGGAACCAGTGATAAACACCAGCTAATAAACCGAATGCTGAAGCCGCCCCCATCACCAAGTGAAAGTGAGCCACTACAAAGTAAGTATCGTGCAACTGAATGTCAATTGCTGAGTTACCTAAGAATATACCGGTAATACCACCGGAGATAAATACTGACACCAAGCCAATTGAGAATAGCATGGCCGGAGTGAATATGATGTTCCCCTTCCATAAAGTGGTTAGGTAGTTAAATACTTTTACAGCGGATGGTACTGCTATAATCAGTGTCAAGAACATAAAGATTGATCCTAAGAAAGGATTCAAACCTGACACAAACATGTGGTGTGCCCACACGATAAACGAAAGGAAAGTAATACCTAGCATAGAAACGATCATGGCCTTGTAACCAAAGATTGGTTTCCTCGAGTTTGTCGCGATAATCTCGGACGTAATACCTAATGCCGGCAATAGTACTATGTATACTTCAGGGTGCCCTAAGAACCAGAACAAATGCTGATACAAAATCGGGCTACCTCCTACGTTAGAAAGTGCCTCACCCTTAATATAGATTTCAGATAAATAGAATGATGTTCCGAAGCTTCTATCAAACACAAGTAACAATGCAGCAGCAAACAATACTGGGAATGCTAATACACCAATTACGGCTGTCAAAAAGAAAGCCCATATCGTTAATGGTAACCTTGAAAAGGTCATCCCTTTTGTTCTCAGGTTAATGACAGTTGTGATGTAGTTAATACCTCCTAATAGAGACGAGGCAATAAAGAAGACCATGGCTATTAGCCACAAGGTCATTCCCATACCGGAACCTGGCATTGCAGTCTGGATAGCCGATAATGGTGGGTAAACGACCCAACCTCCCGATGCAGGACCAGTCTCTAGGAACAGCGAAATGAACATAATCACACCAGAAACAAAAAAGAACCAGTATGAAAGCATATTCATAAAGCCGGAAGCCATATCTCTTGCCCCAATTTGCAATGGAATCAAGAAATTAGAAAATGTACCACTCAGACCAGCCGTCAATACAAAGAAAACCATTATGGTTCCGTGCATTGTCACGAGTGCCAAGTAGAATTCCTGATCTAGTTGACCAGTCTCCGTAATCCATCTACCTAATAATGGTTTTAACCACCCCAGATCCGCTTCAGGGAAGCCGAGTTGCAATCTGAAGATCGCAGACATAGCTGCTCCAATAATTGCCCAGAAAATACCTGTGATTAGGAATTGCTTGGCAATTGTCTTGTGATCTGTTGAGAAAATATATTTTGAAATAAATGACTGCTCATGATCATGATCGTGATGATCTTCATGAACCTGAACATCGATTTGTGCTGCTTCCGTTGCCATATGCACTGATTTAATGTCTTTTTATTCGTTAATTCCTGCTGTAACTAATGCTAACTCTTTCAAGTTTTCTGGTACCTGTGTCAAGTACTCTGGGTGTTTAGATAACCACGATTTTTGGTCAATCTTCCACTCAGCATACTCGTCTGGTTCCAAAACCACTACACGCTTCTTCATTGAGAAGTGTCCTCCCCCACATACCTCTGTACATGCAAGTTCATAATTGAAATCGGGGTTACCTTCTTCTACTCTCATTTCAGCTGTTGACTTATTCGCCACAAACCAAAACTGAGTTGGCATACCAGGAACGGCATCCATTTTTACCCTCATATGAGGAATAAAAACACTATGAAGCACATCCCTTGCTCTAATTTTCAATAATACCGGATCGCCCTTTGGTATAACCAAGCTATTTGAGATAAAATCATCAAAGTTTGAGCGATCAGAAAGATCCTGTCCATGTTCATTCACAGCATCGATTAATCGGTAATCATAGTCTCCCACTTGGTTGTCTACGCCACCGTATCTGATAGACCACTGGAATTGATACCCCATGATCTCTATCTGTTCAGACTCTTCAGGCGCCTCGCTCATAATACCATCCCAAGCCATCCAGCCTGATATTACCAACCATGTCAAAACAATGGCAGGAACACCCGTCCAGATCAACTCCAGCTTGTTGTTATGAGGGTAAAATAAAGCCTTCCTCTTCTCATCATATTTGTACTTATAAGAAAATACAAATAACAGAATGTTAGTGATTACGAAAACTATTCCAGTCACCCACATGGTTCTCCAGAAAAGCTTATCCGTTAACTCACCGTGCTCTGAGGCTACTGGTGGATCATACGCATCAAAATAGGCGTAAGAATACCAAGCCGCTAAGCCAAAGAACAACACCATGAATACAATCATCATCGCTGCATTCGCATTGTTACTTCCTGTAACAACCTTCTCCCCTGTTCCCTTAACGATACCTACCAGTCTAGTGACCCTAAAGATCAATAGTAAAATGGCTACAACTAAGAGAACCGCAAGTGCTATGTAAAAACCGAACATATCTACTAGTTTGTCTATGTATTAAATGTGGTGATGTTTTGCTTCTTCCAACATTGGATGATTCTTCGGTACCAAAGCATAAGAAGAAAGTGCCTTGAGTACAACAAATAAGAACGCAGATCCAAATACTAGGTAGAGTCCAATTTCCGTCAAACCGAAAGCTCCAGACTCACCCATTGTGCCAGGAGTCACCATCAGATAGAAATCTATCCAGTGCCCTAGTATAATTACGATACATGCTATTTTCAGGAATACGAATAATCTCTTCGCATCTCTGGTGATCAACACCAAGAATGGGAAGAAGAAGTTCATGATTAAATTCACGAAGAAAATCGTAGAGTATTTATCGCCATACATACGTTCAACGAAATACACTGACTCTTCAGGAATGTTAGCGTAGTAAATCAATAAGAATTGAGAGAACCAGATATACGTCCAGAAAATACTGAACGCGAACACGAATTTACCCAAGTCATGTAAATGATTTGATGTTACCTGTGGTAGATAACCAGCCTCTTTTAATAAAACAGTGATTAAGGTGATGAGTGCTAAACCAGCCACAAACCAACTTGCGAATACATACCACCCGAACATAGTCGAGAACCAGTGTGTATCGATTGACATGATCCAATCCCATGCTGAGATGGAAGATGATACTGCAAAGATTAGTAAGAAAGCAACTGAAGTTCTTCTCATCTTGTACCAGTAAGATGTTCCACCCAATTCATCTTCTAGATTGGATAAAGACCTTAATTTTCTAAATAATAATATCCAAGCACCAAAGAAGATCACCATTCTAGCGACAAAGAATACCGGAAATGTCCCTGGTTCTACTGGCAAGTAGAAAAAGCTACTCTTTCCAGCTATCAACTCATCATAATGAGCACCACCCACTTCATAAAGGTCGCTGTGCGTCCAATGGAAGATATCGTGATTAAAGAATAAGAATGTCAAGATCATCAAAATACCAGCTGGAAGAATCCAGCTTGCCATTGACAATGGAATTCTTAAAATGTAGGTAGACCATCCAGCCTGCGCAGCATATTGGATTGCAAAGAAGAATAGACCAATAAGCGCCAATCCTGTGAAATAGACATTATTGATCCAAAGATCAATTACAACACGATTGAACCAAGTCTTTTCATGCTTTGCTTCTACTTCATGCTCACCATCGGTCGCATGCGCATCTACATCATCTCCTTGGTGATGTTCTCCTTCAGTCTTTTCAGCAGCATCATGACCAGTGCCATGATCTCCACCTTCAGCAAGTTCAGTGTGATCACCTTCCCCATGCTCTTCTTCGTGTCCGCCTGATGAGAGTAAATTACCAGCAACCAACAGAACAACTCCTGAGATAAAAGCTATCATAAGCTTCTTCTTTATCCCAGCGCTAAAATCAAATACTTCTTTTGACATCTCTAAAAAATTTATCTGTTACTGTTGCTGTAATTGTTGAACGTACCTTGCGATTTTCCAACGTCTCTCTTCACTGATCTGCGATCCGTGAGGCCACATACGATTGTAACCATGTGTGATTACATGAAATACATGTCCTTGCGATAAGTCTTTTTTGTTAGGTGCCGAGTACGAAGGTACACCAGCGTAAATAATCCCTACTTTACCTTGACCCTTACCATCTGATCCATGGCAGTGCTGGCAATATTCAGTATACAACCTTTTACCTTCGGCTTGCACTTCTGGGCTAGCTGGGAATGGATTTTCGATCAAAGCAGCTTCAGCTAGTTGATCCTTTTCCAGTCTATAAGGTAATATGTTATTTGCCGTTCTTCTCACTGTTCCTTCTACTGGTATCCTGACATTTTGTGCATAAGGATTGTTTGGGTTAGAGTTATAAAATTCTCCTTTTCCATCTTCCCTATTACTCAACCACTCACCTCTATCTTCATCAACTATCTGAGTCAATGGCTCGTAAGGCACAGAGTGATACATCTGTGGAGCGTATTCTAAACCAGGGTTGTCACCTTTAGCAGTACAAGCACTAATAAGTACAACGAGTGCAAGGGGAACAAAAGCTTTTAATTTATGGATCATAACGTTAGTCAGCTTATTCTTCAACTTTTTTATCATTCACTTCAACAGCTCCTGAATCTTTCAGAGCACTTCCAATTTTAGAAGCATCAACAGCTTTGTTCTTACCAAGATCAATGGCCATGATGTGTTTATCATCAGTAATTCTGATGTCCAATAACTTAGGGTCTTTCCAAGGCTTCAAATCACTTGAAACCAAGAATGTACCTACCATACCAAAAGCGGCTAATAGTACAGTCAACTCAAAAGTTACAGGTACAAAATCAGGAAGTGCTACATGGTTCTTACCACCGATAATCATTGGCCAGTCGATACCTAGCATCCAGATTTGCATGGTCAAAGCGAGTGTTGTACCCAAAATACCGAACATAAATGCAGCAATGGGTAATCTCGATTTCTTATAGCCTAACTCATCATCAAGTCCGTGAACAGGAAATGGGCTATATACTTCGTCAATTTTAATTCCGGCACCTCGAATCTTTCGTACTGCACTTAGCAATACATCTTCGTCATCGTAAACGCCTAGTATAAAGTCTTTAGAGTCGCTCATAATTAAGCCGTTTTTTCAGCAGGTTTTTCTGATGATGATTTAACAATACTTTTCACTTCTGCCATGTTGATCACTGGGAAAAACTTCGCAAACAAGAAGAATGCTGTGAAGAACAATCCAAATGTGAACAAGTAGACACCCATATCATACACAGTTGGGTAGAACATAGCCCAAGAAGAAGGCAAGTAATCTCTGTGCAATGATGTCACAATAATTACAAATCGCTCGAACCACATACCAATGTTCACAATAATTGAAATAATGAACGTGGCTGCAATACTGGTTCTAATTTTCTTAGACCAGAAAAGCTGTGGTGAAATAACGTTACATGTCATCATCGACCAGTAAGCCCACCAATATGGCCCTTGCATCCTATTAAAGAATGCATATTGCTCTGCCGGAACTCCTGAGTACCAAGCGATGAAAAACTCTGTGATATAAGCGATACCTACGATAGAACCCGTAACAATAATTACAATGTTCATCAACTCGATATGCTCAATCGTGATGTAGTCGTGTAGTTTAAATACCTGTCTGGTAACGATCATTAGCGTCAATACCATGGCAAAACCTGAGAAGATCGCCCCTGCCACAAAGTATGGAGGGAAAATCGTTGTATGCCATCCAGGAATCACTGACGTTGCAAAGTCAAAGGATACAATAGTGTGTACTGAAAGTACGAGTGGTGTAGCCAAACCCGCTAAGATTAGAGAAACTGACTCGTATCTTGACCAAGTTCTAGCAGCGCCATCCCATCCTAAAGAAAGTGCACCGTAAATTTTCTTTCTGATACCTGTTGCTCTATCTCTGATGGTTGCAAAATCAGGTACTAAACCGAGGTACCAGAATACAAGCGATACAGAGAAGTAAGTTGAGATAGCAAAAACGTCCCACAATAAAGGAGAGTTAAAGTTTACCCATAAAGAACCAAAGGTATTTGGTAATGGTAGCGCCCAATAAGCTCCTAACCATGGTCTACCCATGTGAAGTACTGGAAACATAGCAGCACAGATAACAGCGAAAATTGTCATCGCCTCTGATGCTCTGTTAATGGCCATTCTCCACTTCTGACGGAACAGCAATAGTACAGCAGAAATAAGTGTTCCTGCGTGACCAATACCTACCCACCATACGAAGTTGGTAATATCCCATGCCCAGCCCACTGTTTTATTAAGCCCCCACATACCGATGCCTTCCCAAAGGGTAGCAGCAACGGCTAGGAAGCCAATGGCCAATGTAACCACGGATACACCAAAGGCCATCAGCCACAGTTTCGAAGGCTTAGCTTCAACCTGGCGACAGATGTCTTCTGTAACATCATGAACGGTTTTACCGCCTGTGATTAAAGGTTTTCTTACGGACGAAGTAACCTGCATATTCTTTCGGTTTAAAATTAAGCTTCAGTTTTTTGTTTGTTTCTGATCTTGGTCATGTACCAGATATTAGGGTTGACGTTAATCTCTTCTAATACATGGTAAGCACGCTCTTCATTGACTACACGCTCGGTAGCACCTTCACCATCCTTCTTCTCTTCAATCTGCAGCATTTGCGAGATCTTAGAGTTAGGGTCGTTCAAGTCACCAAATGTTAATGCGTCTGAAGGACATGCAGATGCACAAGCCATATTGATTTCGCCATCAACAGGCCTTCTATCTTCACGCTTCGCAGTCAATTTACCAGCTTGGATACGTTGTACACACATGGTACATTTCTCCATCACACCTCTTGCACGAACAGTTACATCTGGGTTCAATACCATCTTACCCAAATCGTTGTTCATTGACGAGTTCATGTCGAACTGCGTATTGTCATGATACTTGAACCAGTTGAACCTTCTTACTTTGTAAGGACAGTTGTTAGCACAGTATCTAGTACCAATACATCTGTTATAAGTCATTTGATTCAAGCCTTCTGAACTGTGAGTTGTCGCTGCAACAGGACATACAGTTTCACAAGGTGCATTGTTACAATGCTGACACATCATTGGCTGGAAAGTAACTTCAGGATTCTCTGCAGCATCCTCTAGCTCTTTTTTGCTTCCTGTCGGATTAGCTGCAGAATAGTATCTGTCTATTCTAATCCATGCCATTTCTCTTCTGTTCAATACTTCCTCTTTACCGACAACAGGTATGTTGTTTTCGGCCTGACATGCCACGGTACAAGCCGAGCATCCAGTACAAGAGTTCATATCAATTGTCATCGCCCAGTGGTGATTACTGTATTCGTGCCCTTTCCACAAGGTAATTTTCGAAGGTTTGATATACTCCCCTCCTTTATATATTTTTGGACGCCATCTGCCTGCACCAGCGTCTTTTTTGTATTCTGAAAGAATAGATTCTTGAATTACATTCTCACGTCCCATGTAAGTCTGGTGCGTCTGAGTCTGCGCAATTCTGTAGTCTTCACCTGTAGCAGTCACTGTAACGCCAGCAAAAACATCCGTCACATTAGCTCCATTAAGCTTTGTCATGAATGGATAAGCGTTGACACCAAGGCCATCAGCTACTCTACCAGCATTAGTTCTTCCATAACCTACTGCCATACCCAAAGTTCCTTTGGCTTGACCTGGTTGCACAAGAACAGGAACCTTCACTGTGGTACCTCCCACTGTTAAGTCAACTAACTGGGTGGCGCCCTCTTTTAAAGTGATACCCATTTCGTTAGCATCAGCGATAGACATGGTCAGGTAATTGTCCCAAGTGGCCTTAGTCACCGGATCAGACATTTCTTGCAACCAAGGGTTATTGGCCTGAGAACCATCACCTATACCAATTTTTTGGTAAAGTGCTAGTTCAAAACCTCCACCACTCACTTTATAGTTTTGAGCAATGCTCGTAGCTGCATCATTTGCCGCTGTGGTATTGAAGCTTAGACTTCTATCACTTCCACCAGTCTCAAAAACACCATCATAAAGTGCTTTATCCCAGAAAGTTTGGAAACTAGAAGTATCGGTTTGCTTACCGAAGAAGTTTTCCCTCCAGTTATTTTGCAAATAAGTATAGTAGTCAGCATCCTGACCAGCCCATTTCAATAATGACGCTGGCGATTGTCTCGTCTTGAAGATTGGAGAAATTGTTGGTTGTACTAAACTATAATGTCCTTCTCTCAACTCTGCATCGTTCCACTGCTCTAGGAAGTGATGATTTGGAGCAACATACTTCACAGTTGAAGCAGTCTCATCCAAACGATCAGAGGTAGATATAGTCAATCCAACTTTAGAGATAGCTGTTTTTAGCGCAGACGCCTCAGCTGAATCATACATTGGATTACAGTCAAGGAAAATCACCGCAGAAACAGATCCACCGTTCATTTCTTTCACCAAGCTACTCATGGCTTGATCGTTACCTTGACGATAATGAACTGGCGCGTTTGCATTGATAGTCGTACCGTAGTTGCCTAGCATACTATTGATGCCATTCACAAGTACCTGCACCATCGGATCATTAGAGCCAGCCACTACAAGTGACTTCCCTCTATTTGCCCAGAGTTCGTTCACTGCCTCGCTCGCATGCTCAACAGTAGCTCCACCACTCACTTTCGCCTGACCAGCTTTTGCAGCAATACCATTATATAAGGCTGCAACTAAAGGTCCAACTTGTGAAGGTTTGATTGGAGTTCTATAATCAGCGTTCGAACCTGTCAATGACAAGTTTGACTCAAACTGAAAATGACGAGACATCACACGGTGATGGTCGTTAATTTTTCTTGTCTTGCTGTATTGCTTAGTGAATTCAATTGGAGAAATCCATGTGCCTAAGAAATCAGCACCAATACTCACAATAGTACTCGCCTTACTAAAGTCGTAAGAAGGAACCATTGACTCACCGAAAGATCTTCTATGCGATTCCGCGATGCCGTATGCCGAAGCTGCATCATAGGTGATGTGCTGTGTAGTCGGGAACTTAGCCGCGAAATCACCCACTACTCTTTTTGTAGTCGGACTCAAAACAGATTGACTAACCACCCTGATTTGACCGCCTTTTGTAGCAATCGCGTTCAATTGAGCAGTTACTTCTTTATCAAGCATGGCCCAATCCGCTTCTGCACCGTCCTTCATAGGAAATGCAAGGCGTTCTTTGTCGTATAAAGAAAGAACTGAAGCTTCAACCTGAGCGTTTGTACCACCTTGACCGATCGTACTGTACTTATTACCCTCAATTTTGATTGGCCTACCTTCTCTGGTTTTCACCACCACACTCACTGCGTCACCACCATTTACATAGGTAGATGCGTAGTAGTTAGGTACAGAAGGATCTACGTCAACCGGCTTATTCAAATAAGGAATAGCTTTTCTTACAGGAGCCTCACAAGCAGCTAATGATGCTGCAGCAATACCGAAGCCCATCAGTTTCAAGAAATCTCTTCTATTGCTGTTACCTTCTTGATCAGTGACAGGAAGGTACTCTGGAAATTCACCTTCGTTCTTCTTAACAAACTCAGAATCGTTTGTTAATTGCTCAATTCCTTTCCAGTATGTTTTTTGATTTTCTTTCATTGTATATCAATCAGAAATCGTGTAATCAATTAATAGTGGCACTTAGCACATTCCAAACCACCGATATCCGCCACTTTCATTGGCGTCTTCGAACTCTTATTATGTAGCTCTACAAGTTTGTCATAATAGCCATTGCCTTGAGAGTTGATATCTGTATTTCTATGACAGTCGATACACCAGCCCATTGTTAAAGGAGCATGTTGCTTTACAACTTCCATTTCCTGAATCTCTCCATGACAAGTCTGACATTCTACCTCTCCTACTTTCACATGTTGTGAGTGATTGAAATAAGCTAAGTCAGGCAGATTATGAATTCTAACCCATTCTATTGGCTGCCCTGATTCTTGTGCAGCATAAAGTTTTTGAATCTCTGGCGAATCAGTTTTCAAGAAGTTGTGGCAATTCATACAAATGTTCACAGAAGGAATGTTTGCAGACTTCCCAATCTCAACGCCTGTATGGCAATACTGACATGCAATTTCGTATTCACCTGCGTGAAGCTTGTGAGAGAATGCGATTGGTTGCTCAGGTGCATAACCTTGTTGAACGCCTACAGTGTAAAGGCCGTCAATAACATTCTTAGCTGCTAACGCAATTACAAGAAACGTTATAATCCCGATAACTCCAGGGCTCTTCATAAATGAAGAGATACTGAATTTCTCATTAACTACAGCTTCATCATCTTCCGATAATTCGCCTTTATCTTGTGCGATTTTTCTTAACACGCTAATGATAAGGCCAAGCACAATCATGATAACAACCAGTACAAAAACCAGTACAGCAACCATAACATTGAGATACTGGGCTGGAAGACCTCCACCTTGTGCAGCAGCTCCTTCACCACCAGCGGCAGGATCGGCCGCAGCAACTACTGGATTCTCCTCCACATCTCTGACATATGCTAGAATGGAAAGAATTTGATCATTCGAAAGATCATAGGCTGCCATTTGAAGCTTGTTGTACTCATTGTACAAAGCAACCGCCTGAGGGTCACCCGCTTCAATCATCAAGGTAGAGTTCTTTACCCAAGAGTAAATCCACTCTAATTCTCTTCTATCATAAACACCGGCTAAAGCAGGACCAACTTTTTTGGTTTCCACATTGTGACAAGTGTTGCATGCGTACTCTTCAAAAAGTCCGGCACCAGTTTTGATGATGGCCTCATCAGTAGGTACTGCCTCTCTTTGGGCAAAGACATTTGCTCCAGAAAAAAGAAGACAGCATACAAATAAGCATGCTGTCGCAAATCGGACAATGGTTGTTTTCGCTACCATGTAAAATGTATTTTTAATCACAGACTAACTCAATGTTGAATATGTAGCGGCAAAGGTAGTATCGGAAGCTGGTAATTCAAACTAAAATCGGACACCTTTTTAAGCACCCAAAGCAGATGAAAACAAACTTTAAAACACTGTAAACCATATATTTAAGACTACACTTCAGACGGAAAAACTATTTAGATTCATTATAAATAATACAAATAACACAGCCTATCGTAACCTTTTGTAGTATGCCATGCAGCACACTCTTTTCTGGCAATAATAGTAAGCCTTTTATGCTTGACAGCGAGGCCATCACTATGCATAGTCTGTACCTGAAATGGCTAAAATAGTTTGGCGTTTTTTAAAAAAAATTCTGGCTTTGATTTTAACTGTGATAGGGTTATTGAATAAGCTAAATCGATAATACTCCAGGCTTTCAAGGCTAGCACTGATACACAAGCTTCAAACAAAAAAAGCCCCGACATGTCGGGGCTTTGATGTGAGGCGCTGAGCGGATTCGAACCGCTGTACGAGCTTTTGCAGAGCTCTGCCTAGCCACTCGGCCACAGCGCCATTTGATTAACGATGTGGCTTTCGTTCTTACTCTTAAATAGAAGTATGACTACTCCTTTTGCAGTGCTTCCCGATGTACTGGGACCACTCGGCCACAACGCCATTTATTCAGTGTGCAAATTTATCAATAATCGTGTGGCACACCAATTTTTAAACGATTAAGTAATAAAAAAGCATCCCGATATTTTCGGGATGCTTTTATGTATTTATGAAATATTACTCTTCAGTTGCTTCTTCAGCAGCGTCAGCGTCTTTAGCTTCTGCCTTAGGGGCTTTTGCTTCTTTCACTTCAGCCTTAGGAGCTTCTTCTTTCTTAGCTTTTGTTGCTTTAGCATCTGTCTTCTTCTTGTCAGCTGCTTTCTTCTCATTAGCCTTCTTGGTATTGTCTTCCATTTGAGACTTCAAAGCAGAAAGAGCATCAAGATCACCTAAAGTTGAAACTTCAGAATCGTTGTTCTTCAGTTTAGCTTTAGCTTTTGCAGATCCTCCAGTACTTGCTCTTCTAACAGGAGCAACCGGCTTCTCAGGAGCAGTATGCGTGTAAGTATGAGACATTACGATGCGCTTATCGTCCTTAGAGAACTCAACCACAACGAAATCTAAAGTTTCACCTACTTCTACATTTGAACCATCTTCTTTCTTCAAGTTTTTGTTAGTTGCAATTCCTTCAAGTCCGTAAGGCAATTCTAGAGAAGCACCTTTATCATTTTTAGAAATCACAGTAGACTTGTGCGAAGAACCTGGCGTAAATACAGTTTCGAAAGTATCCCACGGATTCTCTTCTAGCTGTTTGTGTCCTAATGCTAAACGCTTGTTGTCAATGTCTAACTCAAGTACTTGTACTTCAAGCTCATCACCAACTTTTACAAATTCAGATGGGTGCTTGATTTTCTTAGTCCAAGAAAGATCAGAAACGTGTACCAAACCATCGATACCTTCTTCAAGCTCGATAAACAAACCGAAGTTTGTTAGATTTCTAACGATTCCAGTATGGTTAGTTCCAACACCGTATTTCGTTAATACATCTTGCTTAGTCCAAGGATCTTCAGTCAATTGCTTGATACCTAGAGACATTTTTCTTTCGTCTCTATCAAGTGTCAATACAACTGCTTCAAGCTCATCACCTACGCTGATAAAGTCCTGTGGATTTCTCAAGTGCTGAGACCAAGACATTTCTGAAACGTGAATTAAACCTTCAACGCCAGCGTTAAGCTCTAAGAATGCACCATAATCAGCAACATTTACAATAGAACCCTTCACTTTAGATCCAACTTCGATAGCTGTATCTAACTGATCCCAAGGATGCTCAGTCAATTGCTTCATACCTAGAGAAATTCTTCTCTTATCGTCATCAAAGTCAAGTACTACTACATTCACCTTCTCATCAAGGTTCAACACCTCAGCTGGGTCGTTGATTCTACCCCAAGAGATATCAGTAATGTGCAATAGACCATCAACACCACCTAGGTCGATGAATACACCGAAGTTGGTCATGTTCTTGATAACACCTTCTAGTACTTGGCCTTTCTCAAGGTTCTCAAGGATAAGTGCTTTCTGCTTCTCAAGATCTTTCTCGATGAGTACTTTATGTGATACTACTACGTTGTCGTTAGTGTAGTTGATTTTCACAACTTTCACTTCCATTTTCTTACCTACAAAAACATCAAAGTCTCTGATTGGTTTCACATCAATTTGTGAACCTGGTAGGAATGACTCAACACCGTATACGTCAACAATAAGACCACCCTTAGTTCTTCTCTTAACGAAGCCTTCGATTACCTTATCATTTTCGCTAGCATCTTGGATTAATTCCCAAGCTCGAACAATTTTCGCCTTTCTTCTAGAAAGTACTAATTGTCCTTGCGCGTTTTCTTGCTCTTCAATGTATACTTCAATCTGATCACCAATCTTCAAATCTGGTGTATCTCTGAATTCTGAAGAACTTACCAAACCATCAGATTTATAGCCGATGTTTAATACAATATCTCTTGGAGTAATAGAAACCACTGTACCGTGGATTACTTTTTTCTCCTCGATAGTATTTAGAGTATCGCCATAAAGCTCCTCTAAATCTTCTCTCTCTTTGCTAGAGTAGCCTTCGCCAAAACCTTTGGTTTCAAAAGCATCCCAATCAAATTCTTCTTGAGCTGGTTCAGCTTCTACTTTAGCTGGTGCTTTCTTTGCTTTTGGCTTCTCTTCTTTTGCTGGAGTTTCTTCAGCAACCTCAGTTGCCTCTACTTTTTCCTCAACGACTGGTGTCTCTTGAGTTTCCTGAGCCACTACAGTTTCCTCTGTTGCTTCAGGTGCTTTTTTTTCTTCTGACATGATAAATTTGCCCTGTGATTACTTCCTTCAACATGCAGGGCACAATGTTGGGGAATTTTGGTTATAGAATATCCTGTGCCTATCACAGAAAACCGCCTCATTTGAAACGGACTGCAAAGGTAATAATTTATTTTCTAATTGATTACATCAAGCAATAAAAACGAGCTTGATTTAATTCAGGCTGAGGTATTGCAGCCAATCGTCTGAGGTAAAGCCACTGAAATTCCTCACAAACATAATATAGGATGGCTTAAACGGTTTTTGCGAAAGGGGCATTCCTGCTTCTTCTGGGGTTTTGTCTCCCTTAATTGAATTACATCGCTTGCAAGCAGTGGCTAAATTGGCCCAGTTAGACCCTCCTCCTCTAGATTTTGGTAATACGTGATCTAAGGTTAGGTCATTTGAACTTCCACAATAGAGACATTGGTGAGCGTCTCGCTTAAAAATATTTTGCCGCGATAACATCACACTTTTAAATGGAATGTAGATATACTTTTGAAGCCGGATTACTGAAGGAGCGGGATAGCTAGACCCAATTGAGCGAAGCTTAAGTTTTGGGTCTCCATGAACAAGTTCGGCTTTGTCTAAATAAATCAGGAGAAATGCTCTCTCTGCCGAACAAACCGACAGTGGACTATAATCTTGATTAAGAACTAGCACACGTCTCATGAACAACTTACTTTATCACTCGCTTCACTTTAAATAAATGATGTGTATACTGATTTTGTTCCCTATTAAATATCCCCTTTTTATCAATTTGATCTATCCTCACCTTTCCTGAGGCATGAATAATCTCATCTTCTCCAATCAAAACACCTACATGATTCATCTTACCTTCCTTATTGGTAAAAAAGGCTAGATCACCAGCAACATGCTCATCAAGGCTTATTTCATCACCCTTCATGATTTGTTGAGAAGAATCTCGTGGAAGCTTGTAGCCAGACATACGATACACTACCTGTGTAAAACCTGAACAGTCTATACCAAAGGGAGATCGACCACCCCATAAGTAAGGTGCGTTTTGATACATCTTAGCGGTATTGACCAAAGTAGAAACACCTACTTTCTGATGCATGCTCTTAGACTCTCCGTTAAAGACTACGTTAGCTTCTTCTTTAAAAATTGGATTGTTCAGTAGGGGAAGAATAGCCCCACAGGTAATAAAGCTCACTTGGTGGTTGAAAAGGATTCTGCTAGTAAGCTCCGTACATATCTTATAATCACTATTATCTATTTGTTCAAAATAGTCTTTTGATATAGGGTGGTGCTGTTTGACATCTATCCAACCTTGATAACCATCGAAGGCGTTTTCTACCTTAATCCAAGCCTTGTTCTCAGAGGTTTCCAATACGCGATAGTGTTCTCCGAAGAGTAGTTGAGATATCATTTCAGATGCATCTGAATGATCGCCCCTTACGGGAACAATACTCAACCTAACAACACCATAATCTTCTATTGGCATAGATTAATAATTGATTCTTTCTAAATCCCTTTTTATATCCTTCTCCTTAATGGAGTCTCTTTTGTCATGGAGCTTTTTACCTCGGCCCAGTACAATTTCTAATTTAGCAAACCCTCTATCAGTAATAAATAGTCGGGTGGGAATAATGGACAGCCCCTTCTCCTTTGACTTTTCAGCCAACTTACTCAACTCACGCTTGTTCAACAAAAGCTTTCTTTCTCTGTCGCTCTCATGGTTATAATGTGTTCCCTGCGCGTAAGGCGCAATGTGTAACTGTTTTACGAAGAGCTGATTTCCTTGAAAATAGCAAAATGCATCTTGCATATTCACCAGACTCTCACGAATCGATTTGATCTCCGTACCCATCAACTGCATGCCAGCAACATATTTGTCTAGAAATTCGAATTCGTAACTCGCTTTTCTATTCTTAATGTTTACCGTCCTCGCAAAACGTTGTTTATCCTTTGCCATCTATCAATCTAAACTAGTGAAAATTTGAGTGATCTTATCTTTAGTCATGATTTTCTGCCCAGTCCTACCCAAAGCGATTAGTCGTTTTCCGCACTTTACCTCTATTTGGCAAATCAACTCATTATTTTCAAACTCAGAGACCTTTGCGGTTAAAATGACTACATCTCTGACAAAGGCCGGTGACTTATGGGCTATTTCTAACAAAGTACCCACACCTTCTTCATTGTTCTCACAAAATTCTAAGACGAAAAGCCTACTCACCCATTCCATCTCTCTTGCCAAAACAAAGGTGCTACAAACAGGATGCACAGGCCCCGTTTCAAAAGTGGCCAGATGATCGTCAGTAACGATAAACTGATGCGTTCTAATATCTCCTATTTTCGGCAGGTCTTTCATTTACAATTTCATTCGAGGTAAGGCACTCACATCCTGACCTACAAATTCTTCTTTCAAATACTTAAAGTGCCCTGCCATTGCAATCATGCCAGCATTATCAGTACAATATTCAAAAGAAGGAATATAGACATTCCAACTTTCCTTTTCTGCCAATTCATGTAGCGCACTTCTCAAACCACTATTGGCCGAAACACCTCCTGCAATGGCAATTTCTTTGATATTATACTGTCTCGCAGCTTTTCTTAGTTTTTGTAATAACATGTGCACCAAAGTATGTTGTACGCTAGCGCAAATGTCATTTAGGTTGTCTTTTATAAAGTCCTCATTCTCCTTTAACTGATCTCTTAAAAAGTAGAGTACTCCCGTTTTAATTCCACTGAAAGAATAACTAAGGCCGGGCATCTCTGTCTTGGGAAACTTATACTTCAGCGGATCGCCTAGTTGCGCCAATTTATCAACCATAGGCCCGCCCGGATACCCTAAGCCGAGCATTTTTGCTGTTTTATCGAAAGCCTCCCCCACTGCATCATCTTGGGTTTCGCCAATCACCTCCATTTTCAGAAAGTCTTCGACTAGTACAATTTGGGTATGACCTCCACTTACAGTGAGGCATAAAAACGGAAAATTGGGCTCTGGTTCATCAATAAAATGGGCCAAAATATGGGCTTGCATATGGTTCACTTCAATCAATGGAATACCTAGCGCCAAGGCCATTGACTTAGCGAAAGATGTACCAACTAACAAAGCCCCCATCAGGCCCGGTCCACGCGTAAAAGCAATGGCAGAAAGGTCACGTTTATCGATGGCCGCATTTTTGAGTGCTTGATCTACAACAGGAACAATGTTCTGTTGGTGTGCGCGACTTGCCAATTCAGGTACTACTCCCCCATAATTTTCATGCACGGATTGCGTTGCGATTATATTATTAAGTACTTTGCCATTTACTGCGACAGCTGCAGACGTTTCGTCACAAGAGGATTCTATGGCTAAGATTTTGATTTCAGAAGAAGGCATTGAAGGAGAAAATTAAAAGATCGCAAGTTATTAAAAAACGGATTGTTAAATCAATTCTTTGGCTTGTCCTTACTCCATTCATTTTACTAGCGCTTGTAGCGCTCCTGATACATCTACCCCCAGTCCAAAATTACATTAGCGGCCGTATCACCACTTACCTTACTGAAGGCACTGGTTATAAGACCGAAATTGACTACATCAACATCAAGTGGTTTAATGCCGTTTCCGTTGATGGCTCCCAGATATACGATCTCAATGATGTCAAAATGATTGGCATTGATGAGATGGTGCTGACCTTCAAACTCCGGGATTTAATTGGTAAACAAAACTTTGAAACTGGGCAAGCATGGATTAAAGGTGCCGATGTAAACTTGAGAGATGAGACACCTCGGAGACTTAACATTGACGACTGGATCATTAAGCTTGGCGAACTTCTGGCCTCCGAACCAGTAGATGGCCCAGTGAAAGCCTCAGCATTTATGGTTGACGAAATAACACTGCTCGACTCTAAATTCAGCATATCAGATAGCAATCGTGACAGTGTTAAAACCGGCTTTGATTACAACCATTTTCAGCTGTTAGACATCAATGCCGACCTACTGAACCTTAGGGCCGTAGCCGATACATTTCAGATAGATATAAAATATCTTGCCACGCGAGACAGCGCCTCAGGCCTTCAAATCGATGAGCTGAAAACCTTCTTCAGAAACTCTTGGCGAGAAATGGCTTTTTATGATCTTGACTTAAAAATGGGCAAGTCGCGCATCACAGATGAAGTAATCTTTGGTATGAACAAACCCAGTAACATGGGCTACTTTGTAGATAGTGTGGACTTAAGGATAAACTTTAGTGATACCAGATTACATACCGATGAACTAAGCTACTTTGTTCCCGAGTTCGAAAAGCATGATGAGCTGGTGAAAATTGACGGCTTTTTTCAGGGTAATATTAGAGACTTCTTTTCTGATGATTTTAAGATCGAATTTGGTAATGAAACGGTTCTGACTGGCGCCATGGAGCTAGAAGGGTTACCCAATATTGAAACCACAGACTTCTCTATTACGCTCAACAATTCCACCATTAAAGCCGATGACTTTGAGGCATATATCGGTAAAAAGGCTTACGACATCACGAGTAAGCTTGGCCAAGTTAAATTAAGCGGAAACTTTATTGGCTTTATAAATGACTTTGTTGCTGACGGGCAGTTTGACACTGAGATTGGCTCCTTTTCGTCAAACACGAAGATTGAATCTATACCAGGAGAGTTATCGAAATACAATGGAGACTTAACCATGAAGGATTTCGACCTAGGGATTTTCACCGGAGACAATACATTTCAAAAAGTAGATGTGGACGGCACCATTGAAGGTTCAGGTTTTACATTAGAAGAAGCTAATTTCATATTGGACGCCAGTATTCCCAGCGTAGGCATCAATGGTTACGACTATAAAAACATTGAAACAGATGGAACATTCGCAAAATCATTCTTCAATGGTGAATTGACCATCCTCGATTCAAATATTCAAATGGTAGCCAGAGGATCGGTTGATTTAAGAGATCAAAAACAAATCTTTAGCATATCAGGTAGGCTTGACACCGCCAGATTGAAAGAACTCAATATCATCCAAGATGAAGTCACCATCGCTAGCGATTTCAATATCGATATCACAGGAATTCAATTGGACAGTATCTTAGGTAATATAGGCCTGAATAACACCTATCTAAAATATCAGGAAAACGATATAGTGTTTGATTCACTACAATTTGTATCTCAAAGAGACATAAACGGTCGGAGCGTTAGATTCGCCTCTCAAAATCAATTTGATATTCGGTTAAACGGGCAGTTTGAATTTACAAACTTACTAGACGAACTCGAAACTGTAAATGAAGAGTACCGCCTAATTTTTTCGAGTAGATATCAAGAAGTAGATCGCTTTTTGGCAAAAAACAAAACAAGTGAAATCCCCTTTGACATTGGATACCAGGTGGAACTGAACAACATTACTCCTGTATTGCAATTGTTCGATACTTCAATTTATGTTTCTCGCCAGTCAAATTTGCAAGGCAGGTTCACGAATGAAGAAAATACCAATTTGAGCCTCTCAGCAGATGCTGATACCATCAAGTGGGCCAATGTATGGTTCTATAAAAACATCATTGCCCTTAACTCAAAAGATTTACGAAATGCGTCAAAAGTATTTACGCGAGGGTACCTTAGTTCTGAGCGTCAAAAATACGCCAACACATCTGAGACCGAAAACCTAACCTTAACAGCGAAGTGGGACGGAACTCATATTGACCTAGAACAAAGCTTATCCCAAGAAAGCAGTGGGAATTTTGCCAAGTTAGCCGCAGACATCGACTTCTACCCTGACAGCACCATCCTCCACTTTAAAAACTCTACACTCCAGGCGCTCAATGAACAATGGACCATAAAAGATAAGAATCGTGTGATTTTTGGGGAAAAACGAATTGAAATTAAAGACCTCAGTGTTTACAATACAGACCAATCCATCAGTTTTGACGGACAAGTTGCAGTAAGTAAAGACAGTACAAAAACTCTAGGAATTGAATTTAATGATGTATCCATAGCAAACATTAACCCTTTAACCTCCAAAACCTTTACAGGGAAGTTAAGGGGCAGGCTTTCGGCACAAAACATCTATTACAACCCTTTACTTTTTGGAAACATTCAATTAGAGGAGCTCAGGGTGAACAACTTCCTAGTTGGAGATTTAGACGGAAGCCTAACTTGGAATGATTTCAGAAAGAAATTCGATCTCGACTTTACTGTGAAGAGACTCGGCAAAGAGATTATTTCTTTGGGTGGAGACTTCTACCCTTCTAATAAAACTGACCAACTTAAGCTAGACTTAGAATTGAACGATGCCAACCTGCGAATTGCAGAACCTTTCATAGAGGAATATTTTACTGACATGGGAGGCTTTCTCACTGGTAAATATCAAGTAAGCGGCACTACTTTCTCACCTGTAATTAATGGTACTGGGAGATTAAAGGACGCCAAAATGAAGATTAACTACTTGAACACCAATTACGACTTTAACGGCAACATCGCTTTCAAGAAAGACCTCATTGAGCTTTCTAACATTGCCTTTATCGATGAGATAGGAAGTCAAGCCAATTTTAAAGGTAACGTTACACACGATTCCTTTAGCAACTTTCGCTTAGACCTCTTGGGCAACCTCAATGACTTTCAGGTACTAAATACAGACCAAGAAATGAGCGACCTGTACTATGGAACTGCCTATGCTACAGGGCAAATTGAATTAAAGGGCGAAGCGGCTAACCTTACCATAGCTGCCAATGTGCAAACGTCTGGAGAAACAAGACTCTTTATTCCTATTAGTGAGGGTACAGATGAAAGTGATACGCCTGAATACATAACTTTTATTGATAGAACTGATACCACCAAAGTTGTTGCCACAAACGATGATACCCAAGACGAGGTAAATAAAATCAAAATTGAAGGACTAAACTTAGACCTAAACATTGATGTGACCCCGGATGCATATGTGGAAATCATTATTGACCCAAAATCTGGAGATATCATCAGAGGTAGAGGTAATGGCCAACTGCGACTACTCATAGACCCTCAGGGAGACTTTAAAATGACCGGAGGCCTCAATATTACTGAAGGCGGTTATAATTTCTCTTTATACAACATCATTACTAAGGAATTCGAAATTGAGGCCCCGAGTACCATCAACTGGTATGGAGACCCATATGCCGGCATCTTAAATCTAAACGCCTCATTTTCGCAAAACACCTCTCTTCAACCTATTTTAGAACAGGCAGGCTTGGTAGATCCCACACAAGACAACGGCACAGGCGGTGGCGTCAGCAGGCGTTTCCCTACAAAGGTTTTACTAGCACTTAATGGCCCTATGCTCTCCCCTGAAATTAAGTTCGACATAGATTTCAGCCAAATCCAAAGTCAAGAAAATCAAGTTGAAATCAATGCTTTTAAAAACAGACTCTTGAGCGATGAGCAAGAACTCAATAGACAAGTGCTCAGTTTAATTGTATTGAATAGGTTTAGTGACCAAGGGGGTATTACTATTGGTGGAAGAACCACAACACAAAACGTAAGTCAGTTTCTTTCCAATCAATTCAGTCAACTCATTGCACAATTAGACGACAATTTAGAAGTCGATCTAGACCTTGCTGACTTAGATCAAGATGCCTTTAACACCTTTAGACTTAGACTCTCCTATACTTTTTTAGATGGTCGATTGAGGATTACGCGTGAAGGAGGACTGACAAATTTAGTCGATGTCAACAGCATTGCTGGGGACTGGACCGCGGAGTATTTGCTAACCGATGATGGCAGGTATAAAGTCAAAGTTTACTCACGTAGTAATTACGACCTTACCGACTTGGCCAATTCAAGAAGTGCAACTACTAACACCACCGGTGCAAGTATCACTCAAACTACGAGCTTCAATAGCTTTCGGGAATTCTTCTCAGGAGTGAATAAAAAGCGCAAAAAAAGAAAAACTACTACCGAAAATGAACCCACCGAGCCAGTCGGTGGAAACTAATTCGTCTCTTTCCGGTTAGTACTTTGAATTAAAAATTAGCATGCCTAAGATCAATATTTTCTGGTTTAGAAGAGACCTCCGTTTTCACGACAATACAGCACTAAGTTATGCCCTCAAAGAAAACTTGAAGGTGCTTCCAATCTTCATTTTTGATAAAAATATTCTTGATAAACTTGAAGACAAGGACGATGCACGGGTTAGCTTCATTCATGAGACCTTAAGTGAAATGAACCAAGCACTTGGCAAGGTAGACGCTGGCATAAAAACATTCTATTCAAAACCTTTAGAAGCATTCAAATACCTCATAGAGAATTTCGAGATCGACTCCGTTTTCACAAATAGAGATTATGAGCCATATGCTCACACGCGTGACTCCGAAATTGAAAAATATCTAAAGGCATCGGGTGTCGGGTTCTATACTTTCAAAGATCACATCATCTTTGAGCGTGAAGAGATAGTATCAGGAAGCGGCACTTTCTATAAGGTCTTTACTCCTTATAGTCGTGTTTGGCGAGATAAATTCGACTCCAAGCCACCTATTCCTCAAGGAGATGCATTACAAGTTCAGAATTGGGCAAAATCTAAGGGTAACATAATTCCACTTGCTGAAATGGGGTTTACGCCTTCTAATATCCGGGTACCCAAGGCCGAAGTAGATGAAGAGATCATTAGAAAGTATGATGTACAAAGAGACTTCCCTGCACTAGACGCTACTTCTAGGCTAGGTGTGCACCTGAGATTTGGCACCATCAGTATTCGCAGATTAGCACTCAAAGCAAAAACGCTCAATAGCACTTTTCTCAATGAATTAATCTGGCGTGATTTCTATACCATGATTTTAGCCAACAATCAGCATGTCGTGGGCAATGCTTTTAAACCTCAGTATGATGCCATTCCATGGCATAAGGACGAAGTTGGTTTTCAAAAGTGGTGTATTGGCAAAACCGGCTACCCTATAGTGGATGCAGGAATGCGACAGCTCAATGAAACAGGTTACATGCACAACCGTGTGAGAATGATTGTAGCTAGCTTTCTAACCAAACACCTGCTGATAGACTGGCGTTGGGGGGAAGCCTATTTCGCACAAAAACTTTTAGATTTCGAACTCGCCTCAAATAATGGTGGTTGGCAATGGGCAGCAGGCACGGGTACGGATGCACAGCCTTACTTCCGGGTATTCAACCCGTCCTCGCAGACTGAAAAATTTGATTCAAAGCTCAAATACATAAAGCAGTGGATACCCGAATACGGCACCGATGAATACCCCGAACCAATGGTAGACCATAAATTTGCTAGGCTTAGGGCAATAGACACCTACAAGACAGCATTAGGTAAGTAGAATAATTATCTTGCGGCATGCGATCCTTGCTGTTATCTGTATGCCTAGTCTTGGGAACCTCACTTTCCTCTTTCGGTCAAGACAGTACGGCTCACACTGACCGACTCAAAAAAATAGCCCTATATGGCGGCATAGGCTACGGATCTTCCATGCTAATTCTTAGCCAAGCATGGTATAAAGAACAGGGGTTTGACCGGTTCAAATTCTTTAATGACAATGCAGAATGGAAGCAGGTTGATAAACTAGGGCATGTATTCACCACGTACAATTTTTCACGCGTCAATTATGAGCTTCTAAGAAAGACTCACTTATCTGATCATAAATCAGTGATGTGGAGCAGTACCTTAAGCACGTTGCTCTTGTTACCCGTAGAGATACTTGACGGATTCTCTCCAGGCTTTGGCTTCTCGTATGGCGATATGATAGCAAACGCTGCTGGTTCAGGACTCTTCTTTTTTCAGCAGAAAGTTTGGAAAGAACAGCGCATAAAAATCAAGTGGAGTTTTCACGAAACTAGTTTAGCTGGCTTGAGACCCAACCTACTGGGTAGTGGATTATTAGAAGAGCTTCTTAAAGACTATAATGGACAAACCTATTGGGCATCTATTGACATACATGCTTTCAGTAAAAAAAGTCGATTTCCGAAATGGCTGAATTTATCGGCAGGTTATGGAGCCCAGAATATGGTTTTCGCAAGAGACAGTCAGAACCTTAATGCCGGTTTTCAAAGTTTTCGGCAGTATTACCTTGGTATTGACTTTGACTTATCTTACATCAAAACTGACAAGAAATGGCTACAAGTACTACTCTTCATGGCTGACATGGTCCGCCTACCTGCCCCTACCCTTGAATTCACCAAAAGTGGTATTAAAGGTCACCTATTCTATTACTGATCCATGCGATCACACCACAAAAAACGCAAATCACCAAGCCAATAGTAGTCAGAGGTCTACCACCTTCCTTCAAGAAACACGGAAATTGGGTTTAAATGAAAGTTGTGGCCTTACCATTACATTCCTGACGTTTACAGAATATGAATGGAATAAACCAACAACCTACATCCTATGACTATTCAATAATTAAGATTTTTGAAGTGCTTTTTGGTAACTGAGTATTTTTTACCCTACGGCCCGTGTTACTTGTAGTGGTCTTAATAGTTCACAAACAGAAGCTTTTGTGTCTATTGATAAACTTCTACCTCTATCTACAACCTCTGTCAAAATTTTAACAATGCGATCAAAGAGATCACTCGTTGACTTGACTTCGTCAAGACCGATAGTGATGGCATATGGTCGAAAACATTTGACAAAGTTTTCTATATGATCCCACCGGCTTGCGTCCGTTATGGCTGCCGAGAGATTCTCTGCATACCTTCTGACAATGGCTATAGCTTTTTCGTTCAGGATATCATCTTGTCCCTCATTGTCTAAGGCAACCACGCAATAGCCGCTGCGGCAGATTAAATTGTAGACTTGGTCAAGTGAGTTTATGCTCTCCACAGAAAATGGCAGATAAAGTTTTACTCCATAATCAATACACGATTGAGCAATATCTCTCAAAATATCTGAGTATATATTGACTTGACTCGTAAGGTTGTGATTTGGGATTTCAGGGTTGATTAGCCCCATGCTTAAGGCTAAATAATTTTGTCTCATACGTAGCTTTTTAAATAAAAAATTATTTGTCCCCTGCCAGCTACGGTTGTAAAACTATAAAAAATTGTATTAAAATAAAACCACCCGAACGCACATTGGATAAAATAACCAGCTCAATACGAGCAAGCGTGAATTAAATGGACATTCTATTCCATTTATGGTTAAATAACAGCCCAACTATTGAGCGCTTAGTGGCCAATGGTATACCTCTTCCCATACTTACCTGCTGGGCAAGTTCAGACTTCACAGTTTCCACTATCACCTCTTGTGGTAAATCGTGGAAGAACTCTTTTTCAACGCAATACGGTCTAAAACAAACCTTGAAACTCTCCAGCAATTGAATTCTTTCAGGCTCGTTTTTGTAAAATTTAGAGCCATTAACGATTTTACCCGCGACCTCTTCCATTACAAGCTCTGTTGTTTTTAGAATATCAGAGAAATAAACTTCCTGTCTCAGTTTAAAAACGAAGTAACCCTGAGCCACCAACGCATCCACTTTATTTGTGGTAGGCATATTTGCATTGTCATTTGCTATTTGTAATAGCTCTGCATCAATACACTCAAATTCTTTTATCAATCGCCTTAAAATGGAGGTATAGTAGTTTTCGGTAGAAGACTTCACATGATTATCCATTTGCCCCATGCTTAGTCCGTAAAAAATTGTCTTCATAGTCATTAGTTTTTAGCTCATTCCTTGTATTAGTTCCAGTTAGTCGAAAAAGGTCGTCACACATTTCAAGCCAAAAACAAAAATTAATTATCAAAACTTTGAGCACGCATAAAAAACAAGACTAAAATGGATTCTCTCATACAGGGACTTATCTTTGTGGGGCAAGCCATCTTATCGCCCCGTCCCGAAGCTTCGGGAGTTGGGGAGGAAAGTCCGGGCACCATAGGGAAGCATAGCGGTTAACAGCCGTCACCCCGACAAGTCGGGGGAGGACAAGTGCAACAGAAAGAATGTACAGGTTAAGCTGTAGTGAAATCAGGTAAACTCTATGCGGTGAAATGCCATGTAAGCCTACGATTGAGGGTACCCGCCCGATGTAGGTGGGTAGGCAGATTGATCACGATAGTAATGTTGTGACTAGATAAATGATAAGAACTTCTCGATTAGTCGAGAAATGACAGAACCCGGCTTATCGGCTTGTTTTTAAAAAGGTCGTGGCAAACTATTTGTTTAGAATGTCGCGACCTTTTAATATTGACTAAAAGAAATTTTATGGCGAAGATCTTAATCATAGATGACGAACAAAGTATTAGAAGCACTCTAAGAGAAATTCTAGAGTATGAAAAATACACTATAGATGAGGCAAAGGACGGCCAAGAAGGTTTAGATAAACTAATCGCAAATAAATACGACATCGCGCTATGTGACGTCAAAATGCCGAAAATGGATGGCATTGAGCTCCTAGAACGCGTTCAAATGGCCGGGCTCGACACGCAGTTCATTATGATTTCGGCACATGGTACTATTGAAACCGCAGTTGACGCCACTAAAATGGGTGCGTTTGACTTTGTACCTAAACCACCCGATTTAAACCGACTTTTACTCACCGTAAAAAATGCACTAGATAAGAGTTCTCTTGTAACAGAGACCAAAACTTTAAAGAAAAAACTTTCTAAACGCTATGAAATGATCGGTGAATCCGAATCATTGTCTGTAGTAAAAGAAATGATGGATAAAGTTGGTCCAACAGATGCTCGTGTATTAATCACTGGTCCAAACGGAAGTGGTAAAGAGCTGGTGGCCCGGGGAATTCATGAGCGAAGCAATCGATCAAGCGCACCTTTTATTGAAGTAAACTGTGCCGCTATACCTGCCGAATTGATTGAAAGTGAGCTATTCGGACACGAGAAAGGAGCATTTACCTCTGCTCATAAGCAACGCATTGGAAAGTTTGAGCAGGCCAATGAAGGAACACTCTTCTTGGATGAAATTGGTGATATGAGCCTTTCTGCCCAAGCTAAAGTACTCCGTGCCCTGCAAGAACATAAGATTACTCGCGTAGGTGGAGACAAAGACATAAACGTCAATGTTAGGGTTTTAGCGGCCACAAATAAAGACCTAAAGAAAGAAATTGAAGCGGCTAGCTTCCGAGAAGATCTCTACCACAGACTGAGCGTAATTTTAGTCCAAGTTCCTGCGCTAAAAGAAAGAAAAGATGACATTCCCCTGCTTGTAGATAAGTTTCTAGACGATATAGCAAACGAATATGGCACCAAAAAGAAAGCATTAACTGCCGATGGTCTCCAAGCTCTGAAAGCCTATGACTGGTCAGGTAATATTCGGGAACTCAGAAATGTTACCGAAAGATTAGTGATTATGTGCGGTGAAAGTATTGATGCAGAAGATGTAAAGAAATATTTGGTCTAAAAATTAAAACTGACCTTCTCTTTTCTCTTTCTTTTCTTCCTTTTTATCAACCTTAGCATACGCTGGGCATATTTTCTGCGCACAAGAAGTTATGCCCAAAAAAGCTACAGCAAGCACTATTATGATGATTTTTTTAATGTTCATTTCAGTAGTTATACGACAAAGTTAAAAATTAACCCTAAACAAAATAATCTTACTGCAGGCTAACCTACCTCCAAACGCCCTCCATTAAAGAATATTTTATAGTACCATAAGGTTGCAGCCTCTTAATTCAGCATTATCAATTCTTCCTTTTACTTCAAAGCTACCGTCTTCATTCACGCTACCCATGTCTTTTGTTTCTACAAAAGAACATGTACTAAAATTGGCCAAATCGATAATATTTAATCCGCTATTGCGTCCAGCATATGGGTAAGACAATGGGTCATTTAAATCTCTCCCAATTACCTTCATGGTAGCTGTTGGTCTAAAAACTCCTGACCCTTTTGAATAAGCCTGAGAAAAAAGTTCAGTCATTCCGTATTCAGAGTGAATTTGCCCGACATTAAATGACTTCTTCAATACGTCATGCACATCTTCCCTTATCATCTCTTCTCTCCTCCCTTTCATACCCCCAGTTTCCATTACAATGAGGTCTGGAAAATTAATAGTATGAGCGTCACAAAAATCTAGTAAGCCAAAGGTTACACCAATCAAAATAACCTTAGTGCCTTGATCTCTGAGGGACAACAGCTTTTCTTTTAAAACATCGAATTCATTGAGAAAAAAACCAGACTCCGCATTATTCGTCTTTTTAATAAAAAAGTTAACCATAGAGATAAGCCCAGAATTACTTCTTTCTAAATAAGAAGGCAAGAGGGCAAGTATCGTATAGTCATCCAAGGATCCGTAGGACTCTTCAAAGCCCATTAAAGCATTTTTCAAATAAAAGCCCTCGTCAAAAACATGGTGCCTACTCGTATTGCTGTTGGTAGTTCCACTACTTTCAAAAATACATTCTGCGTTCCATTTACCAGATTTTACGTTCTGTGTTTTAAAGAATTCAATTGGTAAAAAAGGGATATCATCGACCT
Organism: uncultured Roseivirgaceae bacterium; assembly: GCA_964352205.1. GTDB lineage: Bacteria > Bacteroidota > Bacteroidia > Cytophagales > Cyclobacteriaceae > Roseivirga. Next base: position 23,757 of record CAYGQO010000005.1, on the reverse strand, counting down.
TCATGACACCGTTTGGTTGTTTACCCAAAGCTTGAGCAAACGACCGATAAACAAGGTTTTGATCAAATTGAAGTCTAAAGATCTCGAGTGCCAGATCGTCAAATGTCAAGGAGTTGACAGAAATAATTCTTTGGGATAAACTATTGATATCAGGCATTCGTTATGAAATATGAATACAGAGTTAGGGCAAATATTGCTATAATTGTACTCTTTTAAATGCTTTGCATGAGAATTACACCAGATTCAAAGATTTTCCTCACAATTGGCGTGTGTGCGCTATTGGTTGCAGGATGCAATAGGCCACCAGTCTTACCTGATGAGCCCACTATTAGTTTTGAAGACGTAAAGTTTGAAATTAGAAATCAAGGTGATCCTTTGTTCGAAGAGACAACCTTAAGCCTTTCATTCAATGTACAAGACGGAAATGGTGACTTAGGGTTAGACGGTGGTGAAAATGACCCTCCATACAACTCTTTCGAACTTATTCCTGGGCCTAATGGCCCAATAGAGTTTGGAGATCGGCCAACAGACCCTCTCTTTTCATGCATTAATTATGTAATAGAAGACACGGAGAACTTGGACTTAAATAATGATCAGGATTTTCTAGATACGCTATTGATTAACCCAAATAAAAATCAATTCAATATTGAAGTAGACTTCTTTGTAAAGAAAAATGGTGTTTTTGAAGAATTCGATCTGAGGGCTCAGCCTAGAGGCAGCGCTAATGAAACCACACTTTGTGGTACCTCGTTTGACGGTAGATTTCCATGTCTATCTAGTGAAGACAATCCTTGTGGCTTTATTCGAGACACAGACCGACCAATAGAAGGTGTAATCACTTATGAGATGAACTCTGGCCTATTTTTACCGCTCTTTAGAACAGATACTATTATGCTAGAATTCAAAATCAGAGATAGAGCTTTGAATGAAAGTAATATCGCTCGTTCAGAGGAATTTACGCTTCAAGGCATTACCGTCTCATCTAACTAGCTCAGTATATCGAAGGAAATCTAGCCGGATCAGCTTCACTCATTAACTCATACACCTTATCGAATATGGTTTCGGTATTAGGCTTGGAGAAATAGTCTCCATCCGATGCATATGCTGGCCTATGTTCTTTTGCAGCAATAGTAACCGGTTGTGAATCAAGTTGTAAGTAACCCTTTTGCTCTTCAAGCACTTTCTGCATCATATATGCTGAAGCCCCACCAGGAACATCTTCATCTGCAAATACAACGCGATTCGTTTTCTTCAATGACTCAACAATAGAATGATCAACATCAAATGGTAATAGTGTCTGTACGTCAATAGCTTCTAACGAAATTCCAACCTCTTCTAATTCCTGAGCAGCTTGCATTACTACCCTGCACATAGAACCATAGGTAATGACCGTTACATCACTACCTGTTCTCAGAATTTCTGGTTTCCCAAGCGGGACTGTGAATTCGCCAATGTTATCTGGAATTCTTTCTTTTAGTCGATAACCATTCAAGCACTCTATAATCAAAGCTGGGTCGTCTGACTTAAGCATTGTATTGTAGAAACCAGCCGCTTGAGTCATATCTCTCGGCACCAATACATTGATACCTCTCAGGCTACTGAGTATCATTCCGATAGGTGAGCCTGAATGCCAAACACCCTCTAGCCTATGTCCTCTTGTACGAATAATCAGTGGTGCTTTTTGGCCTCCAGCGGTTCTGTATTGTAGGGTCGCCAAGTCATCCGAAAGTGTCTGGAGCGCATACAATAAGTAATCTAAATATTGAATTTCGGTTATTGGTCTTAGCCCCCTTAACGCAGCTCCGATACCCTGACCAATGATAGTAGTTTCTCGGATACCCGTATCTGTAACTCTTAGTTTACCATACTTCTCTTGAAGACCTGCAAACGCTTGATTTACATCACCAATTTTACCTACGTCTTCACCAATCGCAAAAACTCTTGGGTCACGGCTCATGGCCGCATCGAAGCATGCTTGTAACACTTCTCTCCCATCTACGAGCGGAGAAGACTCCGAAAACTCTGCCTTAACTTCAGCGATTTTCAAAGAGGCCTCTGCCGATTGACTCATCACATGAGAGTTGAAACGATCATGGTTTTCCTTATTGGCATTATCTAACCACGCAAGCAAGGATGCTCGTGCAGAAGTCTCTTCATTTCGAGTGATTCGAAGGACTTTCTTAACCACTTTGAAAGTATCGAGCCTTATAGAATTCAGTGTATTCTTTAATTCTGAAACAATCTGAAGAATAGTTCCTCCATGTTCACTTTCGTTTCCTAGTGCTTCCAGAATTTCAACGGCTCTATCCTGATCTTTCTTGATATCGCTTATAAAGCCATTCCAAGCGTCTTGTCTAGCGGTCTTAGCCGTAGCTTTTGCTTTCTTTTCTATGCCATCAATTTCCTCCTCAGAACTGATCTCGTTCTCGAGAATCCATTTTCTAAATTGAACGAGACAATCATGCTCTTTTTCCCATTCAAGTCTCTCTTTCGGCTTATACCTTTCATGTGAACCTGAGGTAGAATGCCCTTGAGGTTGTGTCATCTCCTGAACATGGATTAGCACTGGTACATGTTCTTCTCTCGCTATTTGACTTCCTTTTTCAAAAGCTTCCACAAGGCCTAAGTAATCCCAACCTTTGGCTTTAATAATTTCATAGCCAGCTTTAGTCTTAGTTCTCTGCATCCCTTTTAGGAATTCAGAAATACTTCCACCAGTGGTGTGATACTCTTTTGGCACAGAAATACCATAATCATCGTCCCAAACGGACATGACCATAGGTACTTGAAGCACACCAGCTGCATTAATACTTTCAAAGAAATGGCCCTCTGAAGTTGAGGCGTTACCTATGGTCCCGAAGGCTATTTCATTCCCCTTGATAGAGAAATCAGTCATTCCATGCAATTCTTGATTTTGCCTATACAACTTAGAGGCATAGGCCAAACCAACAAGGCGAGGCATTTGGCCTGCTGTAGGAGATATATCAGCACTTGAGTTTTTCATCTCTGTCTGACGTTTCCAGTCACCATTTTCGTCCAAAAGACGATTAGCAAAGTGACCATTCATCAGTCGTCCCCCGGAAGCAGGTTCTGCCTCTATTGAGGTATGAGCATATAACTGAGCGAAATACTGTTGGATTGTGAGCCCCTCAATCGCGAACATGAAGGTTTGATCTCTGTAGTAGCCAGACCGAAAATCACCATTTTGGAAAACTTTCGCCATGGCTATTTGCGCTAGCTCCTTGCCATCTCCAAAGATGCCAAACTTGGCTTTGCCCATAAAAACTTCCTTCCGACCAATCAAACTAGCCTCTCTACTTTCGCAGACTAATCGATAGTCATTCAGAACTTCTTCTACACTAACTTTTCGTTTGTTAATACTCTTAGTTGCTCCCACAGGCTAGACAGTTTAATGAACGATTGTTTTCCTAAAAAAAGGAAGACGAAAGTAATCAATATATAAGACAAATCAAATTTGGTTTTGTTTACGAAAAAACAACATCTATAGAATATTATTCTGTTAATGATTTTTCATTGATTATTGAATTCTGATTTATAAGATTTTTCAAAATATTATTCGTTTCAATTTTGATGAAAAAGAACAAAATTTTGAGATTCTACCTAGTCATCACATTTCCTTCTGATTATCAGATGATCAGCTCTTTTTTATTTCAATTGCAAACGTTTGTAGACTCCGCTTACTATATTTGCGCTCATAAAAATTTAAACGTCTTTTATCATGATCATTGGTGTACCGATTGAAATAAAAAACAACGAAAATAGAGTTGCACTAACACCAGGCGGTGCACTAGAACTAATTAAAAAAGGGCATAAAGTTTATATGCAGGATCAAGCTGGATTTAACAGCGGATTCCCTAACGAACTTTACGAAGAAGTAGGCGCTAAGATTCTTCCAACAATTGAGGAAGTTTACGCTATTGCGGAAATGATCATGAAGGTCAAGGAGCCCATTGAGTCAGAGTACAAGCTGATCAAAAAAGATCAATTGGTATTTACTTATTTCCACTTTGCTTCTCACGAGCCACTTACAAAGGCAATGATTGAAAGCGGGGCAACCTGTTTAGCTTATGAAACTGTTGAAAAAGCAGATAGAAGCTTACCACTCCTCGTTCCAATGTCTGAAGTAGCTGGTAGAATGGCAACTCAGCAAGGTGCTAAGTACTTAGAAAAGCCTATTATGGGTAAAGGCGTATTGCTTGGTGGTGTACCGGGCGTAAGTCCAGGCAGAGTACTTGTTCTTGGTGGTGGTATTGTTGGAACACAAGCTGCTAAAATGGCTGCTGGCCTTGGTGCTCAAGTAACCATCATGGATGTCAATCTTGACAGACTCCGTTACCTAAATGATGTGATGCCTCCAAATGTTGTAACACGATACTCTAATGAAGTAAACATCAGAGAGCTTATTCCTATTATGGATCTTATCATTGGCGCTGTGTTAATCCCTGGTGCTAAAGCGCCAAACTTGATCACTAGAGATATGTTGAAAGACATGCAAGCAGGTACAGTACTTGTAGATGTTGCAGTGGATCAAGGAGGATGTATTGAGACATGTAAACCTACTACACACGCTGACCCAACATTTATCATTGATGATATTGTCCATTACTGTGTAGCAAACATGCCAGGTGCAGTACCTTATACTTCTACCATCGCATTGACAAATGCTACACTTCCTTATGCGCTTCAATTAGCAAATAAGGGTTGGAAAAAAGCATGTAACGACAACATGGAGTTAGCGAAAGGATTGAACGTAATCAATGGTGACGTAGTTTATGAAGCCGTTGCTGAAGCGTTTAACTTGCCTTACGTTGCTATCGACAAATACTTAGCTTAAGTACATCAAAACATATAACGAAGGAATCTCTATTTTTAGGGATTCCTTTTTTTGTATAAGTTTCTTCAAACAAGAATAAAATGGCTGATACCGCATTAGTTACTGGCGCTGCCGGTGGTATAGGATACGAATTCTGTAAATTATTGGGCCACAAGGGCTACAACCTAGTCATGGTTGATGTCAATAAAGCAGGACTTGAGCATTCTGCTAGTCAGCTAAGCCAAGAAACAGGAAGTGACGTGCATTTTTTTGTTCAGGACCTATCAAGTGATGATGCAGCTACAAGAATTGTTGACTTCTTGGATACCAATTCACTGACGGTTGATTTAATTTTCAATAATGCCGGCTTTGGTAATTTCGGCTATTTCGCAGAAAGTAGCTGGGCCAAAGATAGGGCCATGCTTCAAGTACACATGGTAACAGCCACTCATTTGATTAAGCTATTGCTCCCTGATATGGTGAAGCGAGGCAAAGGTTATATACTAAATAATGCCTCTGTAGCTGCCTTTGTGCCCGGGCCATTGATGTCTACTTATCATGCTTCAAAATCCTACCTACTGAACTTTACCCAAGCATTGGCTAACGAAATTAAAGGAACAGGAATAAAAGCAACAGTAATCTGTCCTGGCATGACAAAGACAAACTTTGCGAAGGCTAATGGGAACGATGACCCTAACATCAAATTCAACATCATGGATACAGACTACGTGGCGCTCTATGCCTACAAAGCCCTTATGCGTGGCAAAGTAGTCGCGGTTCCTGGTTTCTGGAATAAGTTAAGCGCTTTCCTGCCGCGTTTGCTGAGCAGAGATACAGTGGCCAATATGGTGGGCAACATACAGCGAAAAAACCATGCAAAACGTGCAGATGAAAAAGCAACTCAGCGCATTTAATCAGCCTGTTTATAAACAGTTTCTTCCCACTTTTTAAGTTTCGGGTTCATCCATTTAAACCACAAGGGTGGCATCGAAGCCAAAAGAATCATTGCCGGATAACCTGAAGGCAATTGAGGAGATTCCTCATAATGCTTTAAAACTTGATATCGCTTGATGGCATTGGCGTGATGATCAGAATGCCTCTGAAGCTGAAATAAAAAGAAGTTGCTCAATCTGTGATTTGAATTCCAAGAATGCATGGGATTGACTCGTTCGTAAACACCCGGAGATTCCTCTCTCCTAACGATTCCATAGTGCTCAACATAATTCACAATCTCTAACAAGGTGAAAGCCAAGATACTTTGGGCAAAAAAGAAGAGCGGCACTTCCCAAACCATACGATCAAATACCAAACTCAACCCAATGGTTAAAACGGCTGCAAAAAGTAGTGGCAACACTGTATACCAAATCATTTCGTTATTCGAACTCCAAAAAGAGCGCCCTTTCCTTTCAAGCCTAGTCCTCTCAAGTTTCCAAGCACTGAAATAGCTTCCCACTACTGAACGAAACCAAAAAGCATAAAAACTCTCGCCCTTTCGGCTCGTAGCCGGATCTCTTGGTGTAGCAACATATACATGATGACCTCTATTATGCTCTATATAGAAATGCATATAGCACACCGTCATTAGAATAAGTCTCGCGTAAAGTCTTTCTAATCGAGATTTCTTATGCCCTAATTCATGTGCTACGGTGATACCAATACCGCCTGTAACCAAGGAAAAACTCAAAATAAAGCCGATCATTGCAAGAGGCTCCATGGCACTCTCCACTATCACAAACGCACCCCAAACCAAAAAGGCAATTTGAAAGAAGGTCCAGATATAGGTAATCAATCGGTAATAGAATTGCTCTGAAACAATCAAAGCCTCTTCCTTTGACATGTTTTCAGGGTCTTGGCCAATGAGCCAATCGGCAATAGGGATGATTACGAAGACAAAAACTGTCGCCATATAATTCCAATAATCTCCCAAATAGTAGCCTAGAATAGCCAGCAGTGGAATTATAAATGCTGTCAGAAACCCAATTTTCTTGATAATACTCACGAAGAAATTTAATCAATCAAAGCATAGTAGTCAAACCCTTATAATCAGGAATTTGATCTAAGGGCTCAAATTCATCCGGAGTGCTTTTGCATAAACCTGCGTAAGTAACAATCCCATTGGTAACGATTAATAGCCGTGCATTACATGTGGTGTTATAAACAGCCAATTGTCTAACTGTAGCCTCATTGATTGCTACTGATGCAGCCTTACACTCTACTAATACCAATGGCTTCAACGCCTTATCGAGAATCATTATGTCGCTCCTCTTAGTCAATGAATTATACTTATGACCTGTTTCAACACTGGTTAAGCTTGTTGGGTATCCCAAATGCTGATTGAGGAAATTCAAGAAATGTTGTCGCACCCATTCCTCAGGGGTTAATACAATGAACTTCTTCCTAATCGGATCGAAAATGGCTAACTTGCCATCCCTTTCTTCAATACGATATTTGTATTTAGGAAGCCTTAAATCGAGCATGCGGTAAAGCTATATAATTCCCCCGAACCATTAAACTCATATGAAAACCAAAAAAGAAATAGTAGAAAATTGGTTACCCAGATACACTGGAGTACCAAATGAAGAGTTTGGCGAGTATATTCTACTTACCAACTTCATGAATTACGTCAATATGTTTTCCGAGAAATTTGGAGTAGAGATAAGAGGTAAAGACAAACCCATGCAAAGTGCCACTTCCGAAAACATTACCATTATCAACTTTGGAATGGGTAGTGCTATGGCAGCCACTGTAATGGATCTATTAAGCAGTATTCATCCTAAGGCGGTTCTGTTCTTAGGAAAGTGTGGCGGCTTAAAGAAGAAGACGCAAATTGGCGATATGATTTTACCCATTGCGGCCATTAGAGGAGAAGGAACAAGCAATGATTACATGCCCGTTGAAATCCCTGCGCTCCCCTCTTTTAGATTGCAGCGTGCAGTGTCTTCAATGATTAAAAAACATGAAAGAGACTATTGGACCGGCACTTGCTATACTACCAACAGACGCGTTTGGGAACATGACAAGGCATTCAAGAAGTATTTGAGAAAAATACGAGCAATGGCAGTAGACATGGAAACTGCTACCCTTTTTACTGTAGGCTTTGTAAATGAAATACCGAGAGGCGCTCTGCTACTGGTATCTGATAACCCGATGATTCCTGAAGGTGTCAAAACCGAAGCAAGTGACAGTCAGGTCACATCCGACTACGTTAATGCCCATCTTGATATTGGCATAGATTCTCTACGTGAATTGAGAGATTCGGGAGACTCTGTGAAACACATGAAATTCGAATAAAAAAGGGGCTTTTAAGCCCCTTTTTTATTTAGTTCTGACCGTATCTAACGAACCAAAACCTTCATAGTGTATCTTTTCTGATCTGTCAAGATTCTTAATAAATACAGCCCTGACTTTAACCCTGTCATATCAACAGGTTCCATTCTCCCTTGGGATAAGGTTTGGTTTAAGACTTCATTCCCATTTATATCGAATATCTTGATGGCTCGAGGAATTCCCGGTATTTCACCGGAAAAGTTGATTAAGCCTTGTGTCGGATTCGGGTAATAATTGAAGCCCGGCAACTCGTCTTCAATGCTTGTTACTTCTTTGATCATGGGTATGTTGAAAAAGATATCCCCATTGGCTAAAACAGTGCCCCACTCATATTCCCCAGCTGTGCCCTCACCCTTTTTGCTACCATCCGCATTTCGAAACACAAAGGCCAGCCTGTAAGCAATGTCGGTATCGCTCATTCCATAGTAGCTCGTTGGGGTAAAAGTTAGCTGCCATTGATTGGCGTTTGCCGATGATTTAGTCATTAAACCTACGCCATCATCTTCTCCCCAATTCCCGATGACAAAACCATCTTCAAAAGCGGTTCCATTCTCAGAAAAAGAAACACCTGAGTGCATATACACTTTACTTTCACCAACCAACCCTCTATTACCAAAACGTGCATCAAAGGTTAGTGTGATTTGGTCATCTTGACCAAATTCAGTAGGTGAAACACTAATCAGTTCTCCATCAACCTGCATATCGACAAATACGGTAGAGCCTCGGAACCCTTTACCTACATTTGAATTGTCAGCATCTCTAAAGTACATGCCTAGTCTTACAGCCTCTCCACTCGTAATGGAAAAATAGTCTGTCGAGGTAATAGTAATCTGCCAGATATTTTCTTGTCCATCAACCTTAGTCATTAAGCCCAGCCCATCATCAGTAAACGTACCTACGATATTCTGCATAGTTTCACTGTTCACATCTTCGAAAACGACACCTGCATGCATATACACCTTAGAGGCACCTACAAGTCCGTTGGTGCCGTCAGCGCTAGCCTTAGTCGCGTCAAACGTAATGGTAACTTCATCGTCTGGACCAAATACTGTTGGACTCACGGTCACTGGGTTGACGAAAGGTTCAACGACTCCAGGAAAGCCATCAGAAACATCATTTGAAGTAAATATTTTAAACTCGCCAGGCGATAAGGTTAATGTGGCAGCAGTAGCACCCACGGTAACGGTTGCCCCAGAAAAGTAATCAAACCAGTCTCCGGTTTTCGTGTACGTTATATCTGTTGTAGTTTCCGTTAGGCCGAAATTTCCAACTATCAATACATCTAAATCATCGGAATCTATGGTAACAGACCTATCATTTCCACCAAAATCATAAGTATAATTCAAGTTAGCTTCTGCATGGATCAGCTTACGCAAGGCTATAATAGCAGCAAAGGCATCGTAGGTATATGATCTCAAAGGATCTTCATAATAGCCTAGGTTTCCACTTCCCCAAACGATCGGCTTGTTCCCAACTCTACCATTAAAGTTGATATCAATATCGTAGCCCAGTTCACCAAATTGCCAAAGCATTTTAGGCCCTGGTAAAGTATAGAGAAAAGCGGCATTCATCTTTAACCGTTCCAAGGCTATTGTTGTATCTCTCGTGTTGTAGCCATCTACAGCTCCGCCTTCTTGGAAAACCTCCCATAGCTGCCGCTGTTCATCATGGCTTTCCATGTACGACACGTGTGTTGAGGCTGTTGCTCCTTGAAAGGTCTCTCCTGTCGATCCTCCAAGGGCCTTCCAATATGGGAAGCCTACGTTGCGCCAAAGGATCATACCTTCGTTTGCCAGTGCAGTTTCTTCAGCCCCATCTGCAAAATGTTCAAGGATGACATAAGCATCTTGTTCTGTTTCCCAGAGCTTAGTGCTCATCCTTTTAAGGAGATCAACCCTTGATTGATCAAAAGCTGACCATGCACTTACATTATCAGGGTTATTTCTTTGGGTAAATCCTTTTGACAGGTCAAAACGGTAGCCATCGAAGTGATATTCTTTCACCCAATAAGCGTTTACAGAATCCACAAAGTCTTGCGTGTAGGTACTTTCATGGTTAAAATCATAACCTACATTAAAAGGGTGTGTTGCATCTTGATTAAACCACGGACTGTCAGCCGCTGGTTTACTGGCCGCTTCATCCCAATACATTCTGACCATTGGATTTAAACCAAATGCATGGTTCAGCACCATGTCTAAAATAACTGCAATACCTTTCTGATGACATGCTTGAATAAATGTCTTTAAGTCATCCTTGGTGCCATAGTACTTATCTGGAGCGAAAAAATACATTGGGTTATACCCCCACGACTCATTCCCTTCAAATTCCATTATGGGCATTAACTCAATGGCATTTACTCCTAAGTTTGAAATGTAGTCTAAGGTGTCTATGAGATCTTTATAGCTATGGGTGCCAATAAAGTCTCTTACCAATAGTTCATATATCACTAGGTCTTCTTTCGCTGGCTTTTCCCAAGTATCTTCAGAAGCGTTCCAAGCGAAAGGAGTTTGTCCTGTTTGTAAAGTGGTGGCTATTGCATAATCTGTTTTATCATAGGTAGGAATTTCATTATGTACCGTACTCGGTATAAATGAGTCATTCCATGGGTCCGCTACCTTATCCGCATAAGGATCTCCTATCCTAATATTTCCATCCACCCAATATTGAAAAACATATTCTTGATTAGGTGTTAATCCTGATAACTCTATCCAGAAAAGCTCCCCGTCTGGGGTCACATTCATTAAATACTCTGATCTAATTTCCCAGTTCGTAAAATCACCAACCACGTATACAAAATCCTTTCCAGGTGCCTCAAGCACTAAGTTTACTTTGGTTAAGTCAGTGTTATAGTTAATTCCCTTTTTAAGGCCTGTTGGCAATGCAATTACCTGAGTAGCAGACGTCAAGTTAACATTGAGCGATTGGGTTACCTCTAAATCCTCTCCATTTAGTGAGGCTGTAACTTTCATTGTGCCTCTGAAGCTACTCGATGGTGAAAAGTCAAAACTGATGGTAGTACCCGAACTGACGGATGCTTTTTCCTCAAAACCGTTGCCTTCGTCAATGGAGAGGGCCATGGCGGTAACAGCGCTAGAAGCTTGTGCCGACAGGGTAACCGATTGGCCACTTACTACGAAGATATCGTCATCCGTGGGCGCTGTTATGGTTACAAAGTTTGACACGTTCAAATCCATATAGATATCTCCATTTGAGGCTACTTCGCCCCCAGTGACTGTTCCAGGTGTACCCGCTCCTTTTGAAGAACCATCGGCATTTCTAAATACCATCGATAACCTAAACATGTTGGTTCCCTCAGGAACGCCATAATAATCGCGAGCTGTCGATGACAAGGTAATTTCCCATTTATCACTTTCGCCCGCTACCTTGGTCATTAAACCTATGCCATCATCCGCACCCCAATTTCCTTTTACATAGGTCCATGCGGTTCCTGTTGGACTATCAGTAACCACACCAGAATGCATATAAACTTTACTTGCACCCACTAACCCTGCATCTCCCTGAGTAGCATCGAATATTAGCTTTATCTCTTGTTCTCCATTGGCACTAGCCGGCTGGAGTGTCACAATCTGCCCCATGGAAAGAGAGATAGATAAGATGAGAAACGCAATGGTTATAGGGTATCGCATAATAATAATGAGTTAAAAAAAGCCCGAAAACGGGCTTTTTATTAAGATTTAATACTTGTTACTGCTCTGTAAAAGTATAAGCACCAGTTGAGGTGTCAAAAGTCACCAAGTAGGTAGCTGCGGTGGTAATTGGAATATTTGCTCCGTCTTGTAAACCAGTACCTGTCGGGAAGGCACCGTCACCCCAGTTAGTTCCCCAATCATCATTTGCCCTGAACTTAGCTTCACCCGCGGTCAATGCAATCGTAATCTGGTATTGCGTCCCTGTTACAAAAGCAAGATCCGTATCAGAGTTCCATCCAGTAGGCGTAGCAGAGCCAATAATTCCCACAGAAAAATCAGAGGTAACACTAAAGTCAAACGTTGATGATGCAGCGTTGCCATTAGAATCAGTTGCTGTTACAGAAAGCGTATAATCACCAGCGGCTAGACCACCCGCTACACTTACAGTGCCTGTTGCAGTTCTTCCGGAAACCGTAAATGTACCAGTAGCTACTGAAGTAGTGCCACTCAACAAATCATAAGTAGCCGAAGCTAACGTACTTTGCGCTAGGTTTTCTGCGCCATCTGTAAAGCTCACATCAATGTTCACAGCAGCTCCTTGAACTACGTTTCCAGGGTCAGCGATTGAAATTACAGGTGCAACATCGACAATAGCGAAATCTGAATTCCCATTGTCACAGGAAGATATTGCAAAGGACAACGTGGCCATTGCAATGAATGAGTAAAATAATTTTTTCATGCTCTTTTAAATTATTGTGAAAATCGATTCCATCAGACGGGCGTATCCTATCCATAAAATTCTTATGAAATCAATAATAATCATAAAAAGCTTCGAATAAGCGTTGTCAGGGTACGAATGTCATTGCAAACGTTTGCGATATGGAGACAATCGAGAGCGCACTTGATTAGACTTGACGAACTTTGACTTTTCTTACTAGTAAAAGGCCTGTGATAAAAAAGAGGCTTAAACCAAGCGCACTATAACGCATTGAACCTGTTAGTAACTCAATGGTACCATAGGCCATAGTTCCCGCTACAATTGATAAATTAAACGTGACGTCATAGAAACTAAAAAAAGATGCATGGTCTTGAGTGTCCTCCGGTACTAGCTTAGAATAGGTAGACCTAGATAATGATTGAATACCTCCCATTATTAAACCGACCATAACAGCAAGCCCATAAAACTGCAATTCGGTCTGAATGAAAAAAGCGAGTATACATACTCCAATCCAGATACAAATCATCATCAGTAATGACGTAATGTTCCCTCTCTTCTTGGAGACGTTGGCGAATAAATAGGCACCACCGATGGCTACTAGCTGAATGATAAGTACTATTTTAATAAGCGCGTCTGTTGGTAACTGAAGTTCTTTTGCACCAAATAGAGATGCTAAATACATAACGGCTTGAACTCCCGCATTGAAGAAGAAATAAGCCAATACATATCTTTTAAGGTTTGGCAATTCCCTGATTTGGGCATACACCAATTTCAACTCTCGATAGCCTTTTTTGAACCAGTGCTCAGTAACAGTCTTATTGAACGGGTTTTCTGGTAGTCTTCTGAAGGTGATTTGTGCAAAACCAGCCCACCATACGGCCACCGTTAAGAATGAAATTCTCGCAGGGAGTGAGCCTTGCTCCAATCCGAATAACTCAGGTTTCTGAATCATCAATAGATTAAATACCAAAAGGATTACGCTTCCGAGATAGCCTAAAGAATATCCCTTTGCACTAAGCTTATCAAACCTATCAGCTGTGGCTATTTCAGGCAGGTATGCATCATAGAAAACAAGCCCTCCTGAATAACCAATACTCGCGAGTACGACAGTAAGTATACCGAACTCTATGTTGGTTCCATCGAAGAAAAACATGGCAGCACAGCTTGTGGCACCCAGATAGGCAAAGCCCTTCAAAAACGATTTCTTTTTTCCGGTATAATCTGCAATCCCCGTCAACAGTGGAAGCATAAAAGCAGTCAAAAGAAAAGATAGAGAAAGCGCGTAAGAATAGAGCACCGTATTAGGCAATTGCCAGCCCAGAAAGTTCACTAGTTTACTGCCATCACTACCAGTTGTTACGCTCTCATAGTAAATAGGAAATACGGCAGTTGTTATGGTCAGGGAGTAGACTGAATTGGCCCAATCATACATACACCAACCATTAGTAACTCGTTTATTGTTTAAAGTAATCTTCGCCATTCTCTTTTAAAAATGCATAAAAAAAGGGACTACAGTGCAGTCCCTTTTTATTGAAAAAGTTATTTATCAATTATCCTTTGCCTTAGTCGGAGCAGCATACATGATCTTACGAGCATTTGCTTCTCTTAATTCAGTTTGAATATCAACGATGATCCCCATTTTGGTCTCTTCATCAACTTTCATAGAAACAGTGATTTGATCACGCTCTACTTCACTCAACTTAGACTTCTCTTGGTTCACCCATTGAACTATACCTTCGATACCGATGAAGGCATCATTGGCTTGAATTCTAGATTCCGACCCAAGAGCTTTATCCTTTGGAGCACCTACATACAAGTAGGTCACCAATTTTTTCTTCTCAAGCTTCACCAACTGCTCAGCACGCGGAATTCTTTGTTCTACCTTTAGCTCAGTTTCTCTCAGTACGGTAGTTACCATAAAGAAGAACAGAAGCATAAAGATAATATCCGGTAATGCTGCCGTAGGAATGTCCTGACTCGATTCACTTTTTTTCTTGAACTTAGACATATTATCCTCCTACGCTTGATGGTTCCGCAATAGATATCGCTTTCGGTATTCCCGATCTAGCTCTATCGTACAAATCTTTCTGGCGAGGGTCGTTTCTATTCAACTTTCTGAATTCTTCATCAGTCAAACCTACTCTCTCACCATAAATTTTATTGTAAGCCGCGTTTAGTTCGTCTAGGATACTTATAAAAATATCATAGCTACTTCCACGGTCAGCCTTCAATGATATAATAGCCGATCCTGGTCCATCAGAAGATTCTGAAGAGCCTAAGTTCCGTCCTATATATGACTTCATTGTAGCTGGTAGCGTCTCGTATACATCTCTGTCACTCACTTCATCCTTGCCTTTCTTTTTATCGCTAGGGTTTCCAAAGTTTAATACAAAGTCGTATACCATTTCCCTGATTTGCGTAACATCGTCTAACGGCTCTTCTTCAACCAATAATCTATCAGCAGAGTTAATCTGTATTTTAAACAGGTTTCTCTCTTGTTGCTTGATTTCAATTGGTTCATCATCCTCCTGCTTAGGAGGAAGAAGAAGCGTTAATCCTTTGTTAGTGGCAATCTGGGTTGTTACAAGGAAGAAAATCAATAGCAAGAATGCTATATCGGCCATTGAGCCGGCATTCACTTCTTGACTTCCCTTATCTTTACTTCTTGCCATAAAATTATCTTACGATTCTTGCTACAGATGAGTAAACTAATCCTACTAAAGCGACAACAATCAGTATTAATGTTGTTGTCATTGCTCCGCCTACTAGTTTGTACATTGATCCTGCGGCATCACTACCTGGGTCAATACTAGAAGCTTCCAATGCTTTAGCCGTAGATGCACCAAATTCTGCAGGTGCCATAGAATAACCTATTAGGAAAATAATGGCTAAAACGCCAATTCCCGCTGCTCCCTTTATTAGGGTCTTTGGATTACCGAAGGCATTTACCAAGTTCATTCCAATAGCCGCTAGGGTAGCAACTATTATTAAAATGATGGCGCCATATAATCCAATATCAATCCATTGTTCCTGACTCATAATTTATCTTTTTAGAGTTGACAATGATTACTTAGAAAGATTGTGCTTAACCAATAGGTCAACTAATGATATAGAAGCGTCTTCCATTGAGTTCACAATAGAATCAATCTTAGAAACACAGTAATTGTAGAATAACTGTAGGATGATCGCAACAATTAGACCAGCTACTGTAGTCAAAAGTGCTACTTTAATACCACCCGCAACCAATGAAGGTGAAATATCACCAGCAGCCTCAATTGCATCAAAGGCTCCAATCATACCGATTACAGTACCCATGAAACCAAGCATTGGCGCGAGAGATATAAATAGTGAAATCCAAACTAGACCTCTTTCAAGTCTACCCATTTCAACAGAACCGTAGGCAATAACTGATTTTTCAACCATTTCGATGCCTTCTGACATTCTCATTAAGCCTTGCGTAAAAATTGATGCAACAGGTCCTCTTGTGCTCTTAGTTACTTCTTTAGCAGCTTCAACACCTCCTGATTCAAGAGCGTCTTCCACTTTACTAAGTAACTTCTGAGTATTAGTAGTAGATAAGTTAAGGCTGATGATTCTTTCGATAGCGATAGCTAAGCCTAAGATCAAACAGATCAATACAGGTGACATAAATTTTGGATCACCTTCGATAAATTTGTCTTTGATAATTTGGTCGAACGACTGTGCTTCCTCTTCCATTTCGTACTCTGGTTGTTCCGGAATTGGATCTGGCTCAGCTACGACAGTTGTATCTGAAGCTGTACCCGCGGTTTCATCCTGAGCGACAGCATTGAATCCGAAAGCAAAAATGCCGAGGATCATCAGTAAAGAAAATAACTTTTTCATAGTCTAGTTTTGATTAATATAAGGTTAAAACGATTTCTAAATTATTAATAAATATGATTAAAAGAAATTATCACTTAAAGTTTTAGTTGATAGTGCGGAGAGAGAGGGATTCGAACCCTCGGTACCCTTTAGAGGTACACACGCTTTCCAAGCGTGCTCCTTAAGCCACTCGGACACCTCTCCTTTCGATATCTGCGCTTCTCGCAGGGTGACAAATAAATCAATAATAATTTCAGTATGCAAGCCGAAATTTGTTTTTGTCAGCTAGTAAAAATCAGTTCATTTCACCTCTTATAGGAGTTGTCAGGCACATTTTACCTTCAGCTGGGTTATCAAACTTACCAAGAGCATACATCATCTTTGTAGTAGCTGCCTCTGTAGTAAGATCACCTCCACTCAATACACCTATCCTATCCAGCGCTCCGCTGGCTTGATACTTTCCATGCAATACCCTACCCCCATTACACTGACTAATATTTAATATTATTTTTCCTCCAGCTATTCCTGATTTTAGAAGGTCGAGAAACCAAGTTTCATGTGGCACATTTCCTGCCCCGTAACTCTCTAGTATAATGCCCTTTACAAGAGGTGCATTAACTATGTGTTCAACCGTGGTAGCATTTAAACCCGGAAAAAGTTTCAGTATTACAATGGAGGGATCCATTGCAGTGTTAAGCTTTAGTTCACCAGGCCTGTAGGGCCTCAAGTAAGACCATTGATACTCTATGGCGATACCAGCTTTTGCCAAGGTGGGATAGTTCTCTGATTCAAAAGCATCGAAGCGCTCACTCTCCACTTTCTTAGACCTATTGCCGCGAAGTAATGCGTTATTAAAAAATATACACACTTCTGTGATGATCGGTTTATCATCCTTTTTATCGGAAGCTATCTCTAAAGAGGTGACTAAGTTTTCTCTAGCATCGGAGCGAGGTGAGGCGATCGGTAATTGAGCACCAGTAAAAATCACAGGTTTATTTAAGCCTTCTAACATGAAGCTCAGGGCTGATGCTGAATACGCCATAGTATCTGTACCGTGAAGAATTAAGAAACCGTCAAACTGATCGTAGTGCTCATAGATCACCTCGGCCATGCGTTGCCAATGTGTTAACTCAACTTTTGACGAATCTATAGGAGTCTCAAATGAAATGACGGATAAATTAATCTGAAGTTCTTTGGCAACAGGCGCTCTTTTTAATACTTGATCAAAACCACAAGGCTCTAATGAACCATTTTCATCATAGTCCATACCGAGCGTACCTCCTGTATAGATGATTAAGATCTTAGCCTTTGGTTGATCAAATAAATCAAAGTGCTCTATTGGTTTTAGCTTAAGCATTGAATTGAAAGAGTTTGTTGGCGTTATCAGTCGTTATCGAAATCACTTCTTCTAGTGAGGTTGCGCTGTCGTCAGCAATTTTTTGTGCGATGAGCTTTACATAAGATGGCTCATTCCTTTTCCCACGAAATGGGACAGGGGCTAGATACGGGCTATCTGTCTCTAGCACTACATGGCCCATGTCCAAGTCAGGAATCACTTCACTCATTCCTGCATTTTTAAAAGTAGAAACGCCACCTAGGCCAATATGAAATCCCAGTTCAGCAATTCTCTTGGATTGATCGACAGTTCCATTGAAGCAATGAAAAACTCCTGTGAGGTCATTGTCCTTGAGTTGTTCCACCAAATCAATGGTCATATCAAGAGATTCTCGGCAATGAATAATAATAGGCTTCTTGTATTGTTTGGCCCAGGCCACTTGAATCTTAAAAGCCTCCACTTGTTGATCCAAAAAAGTCTTATCCCAATATAAGTCTGTTCCCATTTCCCCGATCGCTACAAATTCTCTTTTGCAGAGCCACTCTTCTACGATATAGAGTTCTTTTTCGAAGTCGGCCTTTACTGAGCAGGGATGTAGTCCCATCGTGGCGATACAAAAATCCGGATACTTAAGTTCAAGCTCCAGCATGCCATCAATCGAGGTATGATCAATGTTCGGCATGTAAATTCTTTCAATACCGGCCTCAAGCGATTTTTCTACAACCGCTTCAATATCTTCCGTAAACTGATCGGCATAAATATGCGCATGTGTATCAATCATCAGTGCTTTCTCCCTTTCCAACTAACTTTCCCAAAAATCATAATTCTTAATAATGCGAATGTATCTAAAAGACTAATAATTATTGGCGCAATGAGGAAGATAGACTTTGTAGATTTTGTTCTTAAGGTCATCAATCGGCTCTTTGTCCAATTGGTCAACAAACCATAGGAAGCGATAAATAATGCCAAGTCATGATTGATCCAAACCGAAATAACAGCGAACACTACCCACAAACGTGCAAAGAGTGCGGGAATACCGAGAATAAAATGATGGGTAAATACCCCGTTCATCCAGCGACAACGTTGGGTGAGCAGCTCATCAAAAGTCAACTGAGGTTTAGTGTAGGCATGACCACCCGATGCCAATAATTGTATCGTCTTCAATCCACGCTGCTGAAATCGCTGAAGCAAACCGAGGTCTTCTACATCCGTTGGCCCAAGCCCTCTAAAGCCTCCCACTTTATCATAAGCCGACTTTTTGAAAGCCATATTATTCCCCAAAATGGAAATTGGCCTGATCAAGTCCGCCATCACTTTCATAACGAACAAAACCGACTGCCAATCCATAAATTGCAGACTAGCGATCCAATTAGACTGTTTGACTTGAGTGTACCCACTGACCATGTCCTTTCCTTGGAGAAGGGCAGAAACCATATGCCAAAGCCAATCTTTGGTGACAATCATATCAGCATCAATGATGACTTGATATTCATGGCTACTTGCATCAATCAATTGACTGAGAACATTCCCTTTAGCAATCAAGTCGTCTTTCTCTTCTTCGATGTGAACTGGCTTGATGACTTCATGGACTTGGGCATAAGCCGCAACAATCGCTGCGGTGTCATCTTCTGAATTATCATCACCCACCAAAATTTCAACTTTCTCTAAAGGGTAATTGATGTGCAATAGTGAATCCAAGCAGTCTTTGAGGTTGGTTTCTTCATTTCTGGCGCAGACTAAGATGGAAACCTTTGGTTGCTCATCGTATGGACTCAATACTGGCTTTTTAAAAGTCAGCAAGTGCGCAACGATCAGCGAGAGCTCCATTAGAAAGAGCAACACATATATAATGTAGAGTGTGCTTATCATAGCGTATCGAATTGATAGCCTTCGGCAAGCATATGTTTAATATACTTGGGCAAGACTGACTTGAGGTTTTTCGTGGCTTTCTCGTTATCGTGAAAGACAATGATAGAACCGGATCTAGTGGCCTTGATGGAAGCTCTCAAAATGTCTTCTGGCGAAAGTGACTGATCGTAATCCTTGGTCAAAACGTCCCACATGATCACTCTTTTATCTTTTAGGCGGGTCATTTGGCCTCGTTTCAATCGACCATAGGGTGGTCGGAATAGATCGGTACTCAAATTATTTTCAGCAAATGCTTCGTCACAGCTTGTCACTTCTTCTAAATAAACGGAGCTCTCCGTTTTATGTCCGTTTACATGATGAAATGTATGATTACCGATAGCGTGTCCTGCTTTGACTAGCCTTTGGAATATTTCAGCGTGCTTTTTAACATTATCGCCCACACAGAAAAAAGTAGCCTTGATTTGAAATTCAGCTAAGGTTTCTAACACCCACGCTGTCAAATCAGGAATTGGCCCATCGTCAAAGGTCAGGTAAATGCGGTTTTCCTGATTGGGGACGTTCCAAATCAGACCGGGCCATAAGTATTTGAAAAATATAGGGGTTCTATGCGGTACCATTCTTGACCCTGCAAGATAAGAAAGTCAAGTCATCTGTAAAGGGTTTCAATTTGCGATAGTCATCTAGCTCATTTAAAAGGTCTTGATGCACATCATCCAAAGGCTTTCCGTGGTTGTTCTTTAAGAACGCTTCTAGTCGATCGGTTCCGTACTCCTCATCTTTTGCATCAAATGTTTCCGTGAGGCCATCGGTAAAGAGGAAGAGTGAAAATTCATCCAAATCTTTGACAGTGCCCATGTCCATAAAAGGCAGTGGTTCGAAAGCACCAAGCACTGTAGTGCCAACTGTTAAGAGTTGCACCTCTGCTTTTCCGTTCATCAGTACAGGCGGGTTATGACCGGCATTGATATACCTCAGCTCGCGAGTATTGTAGTCATAGACAGCCAAAAAGAAGGTGATAAAGTTTTCGCGATTGGCATTTCTACTGAGCTGATAGTTCAGTTCAGTTACTACATCAATAGGATTTGATGCCGTTCTTGTCACAGTCCTTAAGACAGCCTGAAAATTCGACATTAGAATAGCTGCAGGTACGCCTTTGCCAGAAACATCGGCAATACACACCACAAACTGATTTTCATCTTCGAGTTCTATATAGTCGTAATAGTCGCCCCCAACCGTCTGGCATGGTTGGTAGAAGGCTTTAATATCAATTTTATCCGTTCTGGGCAGGTCTTTCGGAAAGAGAAAGTTTTGTACGTCACTCGCAATCTCGATATCACGTTGAAGTGCTTGCTGTTCTAGCTGTTTTCTGGCCAATCGCTTGTTCTCAATCGCCACCAAAATGATATTACTCAAGGCTTGGATAAAGGTAGTATCGATCAAATCTTCGATTTCAGTTTTCGCCTTTAGAAAAACGAAGGCCAAGAGTCGGTCTTTATGCTTTACAGGTATGATAATATCGAACTCCGAAAAACAAGGGACATCTAGGTTCAATTTTCGAATCTCAGTGGCCTCACTCACTTGAAGACAACTTGGACCTATAGCCACTTTAGTAAAGTCTTTGCTGGTGCCAAACTGAACTTTGCACTCCCATTCATCCTCTAGCACATATAAAGTCATTTTATCGAGCCTCAGGTTGGCGCGCAGCGTGAACTCGTAAATTTTGTATATATCCGCTTCCGGCAGGTTATTATTCACCGCTTGGGTTATCTCCAAGAGCGCGCTGACCTCCAACTCTTTTTGATCTAATCTGTTTTGCAGTGAACTATGCGGCATATTTATCTTCCGTTATGGGCCAGTAACCCTATTTTTGTCGCTAGGTAGTAATAATCTTCAAACTCATTTTCAAAGTCTAGCTTGTCTTCAAAAACCTCATCATTCATATTGTAAAAGCATTTGACCCAGCCCCTAGCAATCAGGCCTTTCAAAACTTTTTTCAGTTCTGCACTGGTCATTTCGAGTTCTTCCTTCACATAATTAAAGGATTGTACAAAGTACAACTCATCCATTACATCAAACTCTGCGTCACTCATTTTTTGTTAAAACTTTATATCCTCTACCCTTCCACTCGAACGCTCCAAAGTTAGCAGCTACACCAAAATATATGGCATAAATCGGGTACAATAGATAGTTAACTAAAAAGGCAAGGCCATGCATTTTTTGTCCAAAGGATCGCCTGACAGACCAAAGGAAAATGAACTCGATCAATAATTTAAAAAGAAGCAACGAAATGATTAGTTCAAGATTGCCCCGTTCAAAAAACAATTGGATAATGAAGCCAACTTGTATGACCTGAACCAAAAAGATGGCTAGCGCACTGAGCATTGTTGCCCACCGAAAGCCAACTTTCCACTTACTAGCCCATCGCAGCCTTTGTGATTTAAAGTCCGACCAGTCAGTTAAAGCAGCAGTTTGTACCAAAGCGTTTTTCGATTGCTGAAACTCTACCCCCTTTGGAAAAACCTGATGTATTTTATGCATCAGCAATTCATCGTCACCTGAAGGCGTACCCTCTATGCCTTCAAAACCTACGACCTTTTTGAAAGCTTCTTTCCTGTAAGCTAGATTGGCGCCATTGGCCATCAACGGTTTCTGCATGCGCAAAAAGGCTCCTCCTACCCCTATCAATGAAGAAAATTCAATGGTCTGCATTTTTTGCCAAAAGCTATTTCCTATCAGCATCACGGGCCCAACTAACATTTGGAGGCTTTCATCATAAAAGGGACTAGTCATTTCCGAAAGCCAATTCGGTGCTGCGCAACAATCGGCATCAGTGGTAAGAATTAGTTCATGTTTTGCCAAGGCCACACCTTGCTTAATCGCTTCTTTTTTCCCGAAGGGAGTATCTAGTGAATGGATTTGAAATGCAAAGGGGACATTGCGAAGCGCATGATCCAGTATGGCCAAACTATCATCTTCCGAATGATCATTAATGAAAATGACTTCGAATGCCGAATGCGCCTGTGCTTTGAGGCTATCGATCAGCTGGGCTAAGTTTTGATCCTCATTTCTGAAAGGGACAATTACGGAGATCGCAATTGCTGGCTTATCATTCACCGAAGGCTTCCAAGTATTCCAAACCAAAATGAGGGCCAAGAGAAAAAGGAGATAGCCTACATATATGCCGATGGCAAGGATCATACACGAATAAATACCATTCTCATCGAAAAATAAAACATTAGGCTACACTGTATACACTTGCACCATCAGAATAAGCGGGTTGTTTCTTGATATTCAGCTTATAGCAGCATGTTTTATTTAGATTCCCGGCCCCGAAGCTTCGGGCCGAGAATGACGATTAATTGAACCTCAAGGCAAATCCTTGAGGAATTCTTTTGAATAAAATCGACCAGCTATTCGGATTCATTATATTGCAAATCACATGGCGGTAGTACCAGAAAAGATCATTTTAGGCATTGACCCAGGCACCAGCGTAATGGGTTATGGACTGCTGAAAGTGACGGGCAAAAAACTAACCCTCTTACAATTTGGTGTGATCCATCTGAGCAAGTATACTGGCCACGAGCTTAAGCTTAAGAAAATCTTTGAACGCGTTACTTCTGTAATAGAAGAATTCCATCCAGATGAAGTTGCCCTAGAAGCACCTTTCTTTGGCAAGAATGTACAGTCCATGCTCAAGCTGGGTAGAGCACAGGGGGTAGCCATGGCTGCCGCATTGGCTAGAGATATACCCATCACCGAGTATGCCCCTAAAAAAGTAAAGCAATCCGTTACTGGAAATGGCAATGCCTCTAAAGAACAGGTAGCTGCTATGCTTAAGTCGCTTTTAGACATCAAAGAAATGCCCAAAATGTTAGATGCAACCGATGCATTGAGTGTAGCGGTATGTCATCATTTCCAAAATGGCAGTTTACAAAGCAAGGCCAAAAGCTGGAAGAATTTTGTGGCGGATAATCCGGGGAGGGTGAAATAGAAAAAGGCTTCCTTAAATCTTAAAAAGGCTCATTAGCCAACCATATAGGTGGTGTAATGACACATTTCACGGTTATATTTGAATATAATGACACATTTTTGTTTCATTAGCCAACGTTGTGCTTCATTATAACGAACCGCTAACCAATGATAAAATTCTTTAGAAAAATACGATACAATCTTATGAGTG
>CAYGQO010000004.1:0-246879 GCA_964352205.1 uncultured Roseivirgaceae bacterium | reverse complement strand
AGCAAATGCTTCTTAAATTTTTTGTATACATGCCGAATTGAGCTAAAGGCATTGAACTGCGCAACATCTATCTCTTTTTTACTCATCCATCTGACCTCATCAATGCCTTCATCTAATTGAGGAGCCATATCGCTATCATCTAGACATTCCATTTGGTACCAAACAGTCTTCTTTAAGATACTTTTTTCACCCTTAGTATACGTATGCCAGGTGGTGCATATCTTGTCGAGCACTTTTACCTGAACGTTACACTCCTCTTCTACTTCACGCCTTGCTCCCTCTAAGAATGTTTCTTTTCCTTCAATTTTACCTTTTGGCAAATCCCACTTACCCAAGCGATGAATCATAAGCACCTTACCATTCTTATACACTACGCCTCCGCCCGCTTTAATAATCTTAAACTTGCTCTTAATGTACTTGATAGCCTCATCATAGTGAGGTGTTACTACTGTTACAGATTCGAGTGCTTTGATTTTCTTGTTGTGCAGTATGAATAGAATACTCTTAATAGTCTCTCTACTCGCATTATAGATAAGCATTTGACCCCTGAACTTTCGCTCATTAATGAGCAGGTCATCTTCTTGAATAACCTCGTCATAGATGCTTTTATCCTTTACCTCTTCAGGTCTTTTGATTCTTAGCGGAATATCCTTTATGTAAATCCTCATTGAGGGGCCTAATTCTTTGTCAATATGAAAAAAAAATCTCTAACTAGCTGAAAGAAAATCATGACATTTTCAGAAAAAAAATATCTTAAATTCGCGACATGGAAAAAGTCCAAACCGAAAAAGAGATCGCATTAAAAGTAGCTTCTGATCTTCTTCAAATCAAGGCTATAAAGTTGAACAAAGAAAACCCATTTACATGGAGTTCTGGGTGGAAATCTCCTATTTATTGTGACAATAGACTTTCCCTATCCTTTCCCGCTACAAGAACTTTTATCAAAGAGGCTTTGGCAGATGCGGCTAAAAAACAATTTCCAGGTTATGAAGCAGTAGCTGGGGTAGCAACGGCCGGTATTCCTCAGGGTGCACTTCTAGCCGAAGCCTTAGGTGTTCCGTTTGTATACGTCAGATCAAAACCCAAAGGACACGGCATGGAAAACCTTATCGAAGGCAAAGTGACTCCAGGTCAAAAGGTAATTGTGGTGGAAGACCTTGTATCTACAGGAGGAAGCTCCCTGAAAGCAGCTGAGGCGTTGACAAAATCAGGCTTCGAAGTTTTGGGTATGCTGGCCATATTCACTTATGGCTTTCCGTTAGCTGATGAAAATTTTAAGAATGCCGGCATCACTCTGCATTGTTTGAGCAATTATCAAATCATGCTTGAAAAAGCTATGGAATTGGGCTACATCGATCAATCAGATGTCGCCTCACTAGAAGAATGGAGAAAAGATCCTGCGAGTTGGGGGTGATTCTACTGATGTCAATACTTCGGAAGACAAGCGATTAGTTGATTAGTTGAAGTTCAAAACCTAGAACCTGTTAACAACTATTCATTGTTAATTCGTCATTAAACATTCCAAAGAGCTTCTAGCTTCTAGCTTCTAGCTTCTAGCTTCTAGCTTCTAGCTTCTAGCTTCTAGCAAGAAAACGTAATGGGTACTGAGAGGAAGCACTTTTTAATTAAACATTCACCCGTCATAGTTCATTCTTCTAAAACTTTTCCTCTATTCCTAAACCGAAAAGCGCAAAATCGTATTTGACTGGGTCCTCTGGATCGAATTGTCTTAGGTTTTCGGTGAGTTCTAATGCCGTTTGCCAATCCATCTGTTTGCGTTTAATCAAGCCTAGCTTTCGCCCCACCCGTTCTACATGCAAATCGCAAGGGCAGATCAATTGAGATGGCTTGATTTTTTCCCATATCCCAAAATCGACTCCCTTGTCATCCTGTCTCACCATCCACCTTAAAAACATATTGATGCGTTTACAGGCCGACTCACGCGCTGGTGTGGCGATGTGCTTTCTGGTTCGTTGTGGTGCATCTGGCAGCGCAAAGAACTGATTATGGAAGTGAACCAATGCATTGCCCACGTGTTCATCTTGCTGGCTGAGTCCGGTCAAAAAAGCCTGCTCAAGCGATTCATGCTTTTGATAAAATTCTTTAAAGAAGGCAATGAAATACAGCGTATCAATATCGTTGAAGGTTCTGTGCTTGAACTTCAGCAAAGGTTTAAGATCATCTTCACTGTGATTCAAAATAAAGTCATGCGGTTGATTGTCCATCATGGCGAACAACTCCTTACACTTGTTAATAATAGTTACGCGTTGGCCCCAAGCTAAAATCGAAGCCCAAAAACCTGTAATCTCTATGTCTTGCTTTTTTGTATAGGCATGTGGAATGCTGACAGGGTCAGGAGCGATAAATGAGGGTTGATTATAAAGGGCTACTTTTTGGTCTAGAAAGGCCTTGAGCGTTTCAAATTCGTTTGAAACCATCTACTGGAAGTAACTGAGCTGAACACGGAAACGCTTATCAATGGCCTTCAGATGGTCATAGGCCTTTTGGTTCAGTTTGATTATTACCTTTTCATCCGTAACGTTCGGCATAGACCCTACCACTCTCACATAAACAGTTAGATCGTTCATAAGGTTCTTCACCTTAATCACCGTACCTACTTTAGCTGTTCTATGTAATGCAAAAAACTTAGTAGAAGGCTCTTCCTCATCGATTACTTCGGCCAAACCTTCTACTTCAAAGGGTTTCAAGGTCTTTCCTCCATAGTCCTCAGGTTCGGGAACTACTACCGCCTGGGCTTTTGCTGTATCTCGTACGACCAGAGGGACAACGGCCGGTTGAGTAGTATCTTTTTTCTTTCCAGACTCAGGCTGCGCCTTCACTTTGACAGATACCTTTGACGTGGCAAATGTCTTTGGCGCATCAGCAGCCACTTCAGTTTTCACTTTTACCGTTAGTTCTTGTCCGAGCGATAAGGAATTGGAGGTCATATCATTCCAAGTCTTCAATTCTGAAATACTCACTCCGTATTGTTTGGCAATGGCGAAAAGGGTTTCTCCCGCAGCTACCTTATGTATTTTCTCTGTAGTCACCGTCTGTTTGACTGGTTTCTCCTTGACTGAAAGCGTACCTCCAAACGGAATCTTTAAAGTTTGACCTATTTGCAGGCCATTGGCTAAAGCAGGATTGGCGTTATTAATTTCTGTAACTGTGGTTTTATACCGCTTGGCTAATGAGAAAAGTGTTTGTTTAGATAACACCTTGTGTACCACAAATACCTTATCCCCTTGCTTTTCTATACCTAGAGAATCTGTCTGTGCAAAGCCAACAGAAGCAATCAAAAAGAAGACTATTATTATCCCTAAATATTTTCTCATATACCTAAAAGCTATATATCGTTAAATTTCGCTTACCCTTAACAAATATAAGGGCTTGGTTTACTATAAAAAACGTGCCAGTCGCCAAGCCTTTCATTCCTTCCTCTAAGGATTCGTGAAGTAACAACTCCCCAGTTAGGTTAAATACGAACAAATCTAAAGTATAGCCTGCCTCATCCTTAGTATTTGCACTCACAGCAAAATATTCATCCCATTCCAGGTAATCGCAACTTCCAACCAATTCAAATGACTGCTTTTCTTTTAAAAACTTGGCAACCGTTATAAAATGATCACCGTCTGGTTCGTAATGAAACGGATGTAGTGTTTTTATATCGTCTGAAGTACCTGAAGCCATAGTTGGTTCTTGCTGCTCCTCTCCCGTTCTGATATCAATAGAAAATTGTGCCTCAGGATCATTGATTGACGCCAATTTCAGCATACCTGAGGCTACATTGAAAAGCTTGACTTCATCTACCGACCAGGTTGCCTCCAATGTTTTGGTATCAAAGCCAAAGACAGATCTTGCTTCGATATTCTGGGTATCGTCATAGGTCTGAAAAATAATGACATCTCCCGCAAAGTGATAGACGCTAATCCACCAAGAGGCTTCAAAGCTGATCTCCTTCCAAATAAACTCACCTTTGGATACATCAAATAAAGAGAAGTTCACGGACAATTTCTCGCTGTCACGAATGGTGATAAGCAATTGATTACCAAAAGAGAGCACCTCCCAGATATCGGCATCAAAGTCATGTGAAAAATCGTGTCGCAATTGTTTTGACAAGTCCTTTATTTGTAATTTGAAGCAAAAATAAGCTATTCACGTGGGGATCAAAGGAATAAGAAACGTAGTCAGAGGAATTGCCTTGTGTAGCCTTTTATTACTTGCAGCAGCGGCATGGGCCTCAGAGCAATCCAAATATCAAGAGGGAACTTTGAAGGTTTTCTTGATGGAAATCAGAAATGATATAGACCCGAGAATGAATCGCTATGTGGAGCTTGCTTTAAACCAAGCGACAGAGGTGGGTGCTGATATCGTGATCATTGATATGGATACCTATGGTGGTGCCGTAAACGATGCAAACGACATTCGTACCAGAATACTCGAATACGAAAAACCCGTTTGGGTTTATATCAACAATGATGCAGCATCGGCCGGTGCCTTGATCTCAATCGCTTGTGATAGTATTTATATGGTTCCTGGCGCTAACATTGGTGCGGCAACCGTAGTGAATGGTGCAGATGGCTCTCAGGCTCCAGACAAGTATCAATCTTATATGCGCTCTATTATGCGCTCAACAGCTGAAGAAAATAACCGCGACCCATTAATTGCCGAGGGCATGGTGGACGACCGTGTGGAAATTGAAGGGGTAACTGAAGCTGGTAAAATCATCACTTTCACTACCTCTGAAGCCATAGCCAATGGTTATTGTGAAAGAGAAGTAGCCAGCATACAAGACATTCTTGAGAAGAACGAAATTGTGGATTACGAACTCATCCGATATGAGCTTTCGGGCGCTGAACAAGTGATTTCCTTCTTTCTAAATCCCTTTGTCAGTGGTCTACTTATTTTGGTGATCACCGCGGGTATTTTCTTTGAGTTACAAACACCAGGAGTTGGCTTTCCACTGGCTGCAGCCGGCATTGCTTTGGTACTTTACCTTGTACCTTACTACCTCAATGGCCTAGCGGCCAATTGGGAAATCGCTGCCTTTTTTGTCGGTTTTGCGCTGATAGCCTTAGAAGTATTTGTCATCCCTGGTTTTGGTGTAGCAGGTATTGCAGGCATTATCTGCACGGTTGGCGCCTTAATCTTTATCATGCTTGGCAACGATAATTTCAATTTTGACAATGTACCTGTTGGTGAAATATCAACTGCGGCTACCGTTGTAGGTGTCGGTGTCTTAGGGTCAATTGTACTCCTTTTCGTATTAGGCTATCGGCTTACTCAATCAAAAATGTTCGATAGGGTTGCCTTAACATCAAGCCAAGATAAGAAAGATGGCTATGTAGCCACATTATATACCCAAGACCTTGTTGGCAGACAGGGTACCGCAAGTACTATTCTTCGCCCCAGTGGTAGAATAGAAATAGAAGGTGAAGTCTATGATGCGTATACTCGTGGAGAATATGTAGAAGCCAACGAGCGGGTAGTTGTCATCAGTCAAGAAGGCAGCTCACTCAAAGTCAGAGCCATCAAATAATGGATAAAAAGAATAGAGCAAAATTCAGTGCCGAAAGCCTAGTGGTGGCAGGCGGACACGATCCAGCAGGTGTTTTAAACTCCCTGAAGAACCCAATCTTCCAAACCTCAACCTTTATGTTTAATACGGCCGAGGAAGGGAAAGCCTTTTTCGATAAGTATAAAGGTGCGGACACTTTGGACGAAAGAAACAGTAGCCTCATCTACACCAGACTCAATCACCCTAACCTCACGGCTGCGGAATTTCGCTTAGCGCAACTGGATGGGGCTGAAGACGCAGCTTTCTTTGAAAGTGGCATGGCGGCTATTTCTACCACCATTATGACCTTCTGCAAGGCAGGCGATTTAATTTTGATGTCCTCACCCCTCTACGGTGGAACGGATACTTTCATTAAACGAACGCTCAATCTCTATGATATTGAATGGATAGAGTTTGACTCAGAAAGTACTCAGGAAAAAATCAAGGCACTTGTCCTCAACCACCCAAGGGCTAAGCGACTCAAGCTTATCTACGTGGAGACACCTGCCAACCCAACCCTTTCGCTGACTGATATCGAAATGGTTGCGGATTTAAGAGAAGACTTAAGGCAAAAAGACATATACGCAGTCATTGCTGTTGATAACACCTATTTAGGGCCTATCTTCCAAAAGCCACTCGCACAAGGTGCCGACCTCAATTTATACTCTGCCACTAAATACATTGGCGGTCACAGCGATGTTATCGCTGGGGCTTGCTCGGGTAAAGAAGACCTTATTTTGGCCATTAAAGGACTGAGGACTACGCTAGGCTGTATGGCCTCCCCTTTCACTTCTTGGCTGGTGACTAGAAGTTTGGAAACCGTTTCGCTCCGTATGGAAAAACAAGCCTCCAATGCCGAAAAGTTGGCCGACTTTCTGAGAGATCACCCTAAAGTTGAAAAAGTCTACTACTTAGGGCATTTACCAGAAGGAAGTGCCCAACATGAGATTTATAAAAGACAGCAAAGTTCGGCAGGTGCCATGATGGCCTTTGAAGTGAGTGGTGGTGAAGCAAAGGCTTTCCAAGTTTTAAACAGTCTAGAACTCATCAAACTTGCCGTTTCGCTCGGAAGCACGGAGACCTTGGCTTCGCATCCTTATACCATGAGCAGTTCTAATATGAACGAGGAGGACAGGATCAAAAACAACATTACCGAAAGCTTAATCAGAATCTCTGTAGGTATCGAAAATCCAGATGATTTGATTTCCGACTTTGGTCAAGCTTTAGATCAGATTTAATGGCAGACTCAACACTTTATGAAAGGATTGGAGAAGAAAACATTCTCCAATTGGTAGATGACTTTTATGAGGGTGTCGAAGGAGATGATCTCATTCGAAAGATGTATCCAGAGGATCTCTTACCTGCTAAAAACAGACTCAAACTATTCTTTATTCAAGTGCTCGGTGGCAGAAAAACGTATACTGATGAGCGAGGGCATCCGATGTTGCGCAGGCGACACTTTCAATGGAAGATTGGTAAGGAAGAAGCCACGCATTGGCTACAACACATGCACAATGCCCTAGAAAAGGCCACGTTTCCCGAAAAAGAGAAAGACGAGTTTTGGGATTATGTATATAAGGCGGCTTTGCATATGATTAATAAATGAAACTAAGGAAGTCAGAGTCCTCTTCAAGAGACTCTGATCGGGAAGAATAACATCTGCCTTTTTATCCCGAGCTTGCCGAGGGAACTTCAACAAAGTCAAAATATCCATTTACCTCCTCCAAGGGAGGACAATAGTCTCAATAAAGACTTTGATTTCGAATAAACAACTGAATTGGAAAAAAGCTTTTTAGACAGAAGTAACAATAAGGAATGTTGATGAAACTAGGGCTCATCACTACTGCCCATTTGAAGATTCTCAATATCATTTATATCCTTGGCCCTTGATGAGGCTTTTTTCGCAGTAATCAAGTCGTTGAAATGAATATAGTTGATACGAACTCCACCGAAATCCTGAGATTGAACCCTGCTCCAAGCATTACTAAACGCTAGTCCTTTCAAGTCAGTGATAATATCTATGGCCACGGGAGGTCTCCCAAAACGAAAAACGTCATACTTACTGACATCAAGAAAATTCTTCAGTGTCATATCAAAAACAGGCAAATGAAAGCTATTGAATGCGTTCACGACATTGGTGTAATTCTCCTGACTGCGCTCAACCCAAATATCCAAATCTCCCGTAGTCCTGGGATACCCATGAATAACCACCGAATAGCCGCCAACTAATATATAGTTTGCATCAGATTGGTTCATACAATCGATAAACTCTAAAAAGTCTACATTGAACAAATTCCCCATTAAGACCTTTTTCTAGCCGAGAAGGAAGATTTATCAAATCTCGGCTCGTTTTCCGATGTAAACTCAAAGACAGCAGAGTTTAGAAAATAGGTGGCTTCAAGTCTCTCCTCAATACTTTTTTCAATCCAAAAGGCGAAATCATTTGATTGATCTGCTCCCTTGGTAGCTTCAAAAGCAGATTTATCAAAAACGAACAATGAACTCATGTTTAAATATAATGAATTAACCTTTTCTTTAACCAAGTGATAACGGAGTCAAAACGACCATAGTCTTTCTTCCAAAGACTCTGATGGAGAAGGATAAGCAGAAAGTATCTTCAGAGTCCTCTTCGAGAGACTCTGATAGGGAAGAACTAAGGAAGTCAGAGTCCTCTTGAAGAGACTCTGATTGGGGAGAATAACATCTGCCTTTCTATCCCGAGCTTGCTGAGGGAACTTCAACAAAATCAAAATATCTATTTGCATCCTAATTCCCACTTGCAGTGCGGACTGATCTTCTCAAGACTAAGTATGTTATCCAGAAGACTAGCACTCACTACAAGCTTGCCTGACGGCAGACAGGTGAGCGTTAGAGAACCTCAGTACACCCAAGTTAAGTTTACAGCGCCATCATACAAAACCGTTTATCCAATCCAAAATCCTTTTGAGATCAATTCATAAATTGATATAATATTTTTGAGGTATAATGAAGATATAGTTAGTCCAATTAGATATCTTTCTAAGGCCGATTCACTTCACTAATAATTAGACCAAATCAAATGACTGTAGATCTCTATTGGAATATTGCGATTATCTCGAGCTCCCTTTTAGGTATACTCGTATTATTCAATCTTTTCGGTTTTGATGTAGACGAACTCGAAATAGATGGTCTTGGAGATGGCTTTTCTTTCAATGCGCTCATTGCGTTCTTCTGCATTGCCGGGTGGACTGGATACCTCGCACATGATATGACCGATATGGGCAGTACCTTAATTCTAGGAACTTCCATCGCTGTCGGAATCGTCTTTTATATATTTAGCATCTACTTTTTAAATAAGCTCAAAGGCATTGAAACGAAAGGTAATGTGAGAATAGAAGGTGCCATTGGACAAACAGGCACAGTTTACTTAACGATACCTGCCCAACAAAATGGCGAAGGACAAATACAAATCACGCTTCAAGGTGGACTCAGAACCTATACTGCCCAAACTAAGGGAGATGCAATACCAACTGGTGAGCAAGTATTGGTATATGACATCGAAAACAAAAAATTACTTGTAGAAAAATATAACATAACTGAATAATGAATATGGAATTCACTTCAACAATCGCGGCCATAGGAGTAGGCTTATTCCTCTTGCTGGTTATCATCCTTATCTCTCGCTATAAGCGATGTCCATCGAATAAAATTCTCGTGGTCTATGGTAAAGTAGGCAACGACAAAAGTGCTAAGTGTATTCACGGAGGTGGCGCATTGATACTTCCCATTATACAAGACTATCAATACCTGACACTTAGTCCAATCCCTATTGAGATTGACTTAAAGGGCGCACTTTCAAAGCAGAATATCCGGATTAACACGCCAAGTACATTTACAGTGGGTATTTCTATCAAAGAAGAAATAATGCTGAACGCTGCCGAACGTCTTTTGGGCCTTTCTGAGGACGAGATTAAGATGCAGGCCTTGGACATCATCATCGGACAATTAAGGCTTGTGATTGCCACGCTTTCTATTGAAGAAATCAACAAAGACAGAGAGCAATTCTTGAGTTTGATTAACAAGCACGTTGCCAGTGAATTGAATAAGATCGGTCTTGAATTGATCAACGTAAACATCAAGGATATTACCGATGAGTCAGGTTATATCGAAGCGATCGGCAAGAAAGCTGCAGCAGAGGCCATCAATCAGGCCATTGTTGAAGTAGCTCAGCAGGAAACTTCTGGTGCTATGGGTCAAGCGAAAGCATTCCGTGAAAAAGATGTTCAGGTAGCGGTAGAGCAAGCGCAATCCGAAGAAGGCGTAAAAGAAGCAGAGGCCAAGAAAAGGATCGCCATAGCCAATGTAGAAACTCAAGCAGCTGTTGGAGAAGCAAAGGCTACTAGTGAGCAAGAAATTCAAATTGCAGAACAAAACGCACTTTCTGATGAAGGCCGAAAGGCTGCCGAAGCCAAGAAAAGGGTGAAAGTAGCCAACCTAGAGGCAGAAGCCATTGCGGGAGAGAATGAATCATCTGCAAAAGAAGCAATCTCGATTGCAGAGCTTGAAGAAAGAAAAGCAGAAGCACGAAGAAGAAGTGATGTGGCCCGTGCCGAGTCCTTGAAGGCGATTCTAGAGGCTGAAAAAATTGCCGAGTTGGCTCGACTTGAAAAAGAAGAGATCATCAGAAACGAAATCAATAAGCGGAAGCAAGTCATTGATGCAGAAGCGAAAGCTCAGGAGACAATTAATCTTGCACGAGGAGACGCAGATTCTACTCTCCTTAAATTCCAAGCCGAAGCAAAAGGTATGGAAGAGTTACTCAATGCGAAAGCCAAAGGTTATAAAGAGATTATTGAAGCCTGTGGTGGAGATAGCAAAGCAGCCGCAACGTTACTGCTATTAGAGCAAATGGAATCACTTGTAACTAGACAAACTGAGGCTTTAGCCAACTTGAAAATTGACAAAATCACAGTTTGGGATTCTGGTAGTGGCTCAGGAGGAGATGGAACCAATGCTACCTCTGGATTTATCAGAAACTTTATCAGTGCCCTTCCACCAGTACATGACTTAGCGAAGCAAGTAGGCATCGACCTACCAGATTACCTCGGTAGCATGACTGCCAATGATGTCTTAGCCAACATCGAACAGAAGCATAGCGGTACTGTAGATGAGGTAGAATCGGATGAAGACACAGAAGAAGATTCT
This sequence comes from uncultured Roseivirgaceae bacterium, assembly GCA_964352205.1. Taxonomy (GTDB): domain Bacteria; phylum Bacteroidota; class Bacteroidia; order Cytophagales; family Cyclobacteriaceae; genus Roseivirga. Next base: position 236,138 of record CAYGQO010000004.1, on the reverse strand, counting down.
TAGTCTAAATTGAGTACGCGAGTTTAAAAAGGCCCCGACAAGTCGGGGCCTTTTGTTTTCTGTTTTCCCTATATTCGCTGCCATAGATGAAAAGGGGACTACTTAAAATTTATTCCGTTTACGGACTATTGGTTTTTGCCATAGTCTTCATCATACTACTACCCTTTTTCTTGCTTGCCATTTTCGTTAAACCCTTGGAAAGAATGGCCGCTACCCTCAACTTTATCTGGGCCAGACTTTTCTTCTTTTTTCTTTTCTTGAACAGAACCAAGCTCACATTTGACAAGAAGCTTGATAAAAAACAGACTTATATTTTTTGTGCCAACCACACCTCTTTCTTAGACATACCCACTATCGGCTTAATCCGGCATAATCATAAATTCATTGGGAAAGCTTCGCTCAAGAAAGTGCCCATCTGGGGTTACATGTATAACAAACTGCACATACTCGTTGACCGTGAGAGTATGAGGAGCAAACACAACACTTGGCTGAATGCCAAGCAGGCGATCGCCAAAGGTTTTAGTCTGGTCTTCTTTCCCGAAGGAGGTATCCTCTCAAAAGAGCCACCAAAAATGGTTGCTTTTAAAGAAGGTAGCTTTAGAATTGCCGTAGAGCAACAAATCCCAGTGGTCCCTGTCACTATTCCTTTCAATCATCTACTTTTGCCTGATAAGATGCCACTAACCATGCACCCCGGAAAGATTTGCGTGCATGTGCATGAGCCAATTTGGCCTGAAGGCAATGATGATGAAGCCGTAAAGTTGCTCAAGCAAAGAGTGAGAGTAACCATAGAAGCACAGATGGATAGATTTTATAGTGATGGAAATTGATAAAGAGAGCTTAGCCAAAGTAGCCCATTTAGCAAGACTAAATGTTAACCCTCAGCAGGAAGACAAGCTATTAAAGGACATGTCTGAGATTTTATCTTGGGTGGAAAAGTTAAAAGAGTTAGATACCGATGGTGTAGCACCCCTCACCCACATGACTCAAGAAGTGAATGTATTGAGAGATGACATCGCTGAGCAAACGATCAGCACACAAGACGGCCTTAAAAATGCTCCAGATCATGACGAGAAATTCTTCAAAGTACCAAATGTTATGAAACGCAATGCATAGTTATCTTTGAGCGTTGCAGATAAAACAAATCATTGAATAACAAAGCTCTTAATTTCTTGAAAGTTACTGGTATCGGTTTAGCGGCCGGCTGCTTTGTATTATTCGTTTATGCACTGATTGTCGGAGATAATTTAGCCCTTCCTTGGGAAATAGAAACCACCTTCAAAACAAGGCCTTTACTCCTTGAATATTTTCAATTAAATGGCCAAGCGGCTGGTCTTTATGTAGACCAAATCATTAGTTGGCAAAAGTTCACTACCGGAGACATTCGTTACTTAGTTTGGCCAGAGACCATCGTATTTGTTCTCTTTTATTTATCGCTAGTTACCATCACCACATTGGTCAGCTACTTTGATCGGTTTTCGGGTTTCATAGTTTCGGGCGTTGTGGTTTTCGCGCTGATCCAACTTAGGCTCGAAGAGCTCGGTATATCGGATCCATATCTCACCTACGGTGCAATTGGAGGCTATTTCTTGGCCACCTACCTCTTTCAGAGTTTCTTTCCCCAGGCCCAACTTTGGAAGAGGCTTTTAGTAAGTTTGACACTATATGGCGTATTGATTGGCATTATCATGTCATTGACGAATGTGGCTGACCCTCACCTAGTCAACCTCTCCTATGGAATACTCAGCCCGATCATCTTCGTTGTCATCTTTATTGTTTTCATCGCTGGAGACAACATTTTCAGCCTATTCAAACTAACAACACAAGGCTCAACCAATGGTAAAAACAGCCTAAAGCATTTCTCAATCATCGGGGGTATTTACATATCCCTCGCTACGCTTCTTTTTCTACAGCGTACTGGCTATACAGAAGTCAGTATTTATTTTCTCAACCCCTACGTGCTCCTTTGCTTTTCGGTAGTATCGGGGTTCTTTAGCATAGAAAGAAAACTGGAGGGAATGAGCGGTGATATTAACCTTAAGCTCATCCGCTATTGGCTATACCCTGTTGGCGCCAGCCTTGCATTCGGCATCATCGCTTGGGCGCATTTATCGGTGAACGACTCAATGATTAATGCCCTAGAGTGGATGATTATTATTAGTCACATGACTTTTGGTATCATATTTTTCGCATATGCTTTAGTCAATTTTATACCACCACTGCTTTCTAATTTTGAAGTCTGGCCAGTCTTTTTTAAAGGGTTGAGAGCCCCTCTTTTGATGGTTAGGCTTTTAGCATTTGTGATGTTTCTGGGCGGAATATTCTACCTAGCTAACAGGCCCTACTATCAAGTGAAAGCAGGACAGTTCTCAATGCTAGCGGCTTTGGCACAAGAGATAGACAATGAATTACTCACTGATCAGTATTACAAACAAAGCGTCTACCTCGACTTTTATAATTTCAAAGCTAATTACGCACTCACAAGAATTGCCGAAGGTGAAAGAGAACTCAATGAGGTTCCCTACCAACTGAGGAGCATTTTAGAAGCGGCCATTAATCCAAAGGCTAGAATAGCGCTAGCAAACTATTATGCAGACCGCGATCAACTATACCGAGAGCTTACTGCACTAATGAGCACACCAGAAATCAAGTCTAGTGGTCAGGTCAAAAACAACCTTGGTTTATCACACTACAGGTATAGTAACTACGATTCGGCCTATCAATACTTCGAGGGCAACGAAGGGGAATCATCAATAATTAGTGAAGCTAATCTAGCCGCGCTTAACTATGACTTAGCAGCCCAAATCAACTTCGACACTACTGTGAACTATCGGCACACCGATAACATTCATGTCATGATTAATCGACAGGCCCTCGCGAATGCCCAAGCTAGCTTGATTGAATTCAACCTTGAACTCAATAAGGATACTTTACTCTTGAGAGAAGACCTCTTCTATTTGTACAATGCCGCTTTAAATCAAGCATCAACTGATAAACCCGTGATTCTTGAGGCTATTGACTTTTATTTGAGCAGTTCAAAAAATGACATCTACAGTAATTTCTTACTCGTTGCAAAGGCAATGGCGCTCTATAATGAAGGGCAAATCAATAAGGCCTTTAACACGATTGAAATATCAATTGCTTCAAATCAAGGAACTGCGGGTTTCCCTAATTTCGTAAAAGCCATTTGGGCATTCGATCAAGGGCAAGTGGAGCTCACCATTGAAAGTCTAGATCGTGCGCAGAAAAACGGATATGACGAGCCTCAGCTCAAAGCTTTTATCGATAATATCAAAGCGCTCCCTAATTATTCGGAAAAAGCCGATATCAGTGATTTACTACTAACAACCAAAGAAACTGCCTCAGAACTTGACAGCGCAGCTTACATTGAACAGTTAGTACAAATCGCCACCATGAATGCCTTCGATCAAGAAACTACTCTTGAAGCCATTACATTGCTTCGTGAAGCAGAAGTGGATGTCAACAAAATTTATGAAATACTATTGCAGGCCATCAAGGTGAATGTAAACTCGTCAGAATTACTAGAAGCGTATATCTACCAATGTGCTCGAACTGGGCTTGGCAATTTCGGAAGAACGGCTTTATCAAAAATTGAAGGCATGATTGACGCCACCGCTTATACGAAGGTCAACTTAAATTTTAATAAAATTTTAGAAGAGAGGCGACAACAGCTAATCAATCGATAGGCAAGATTTAATGGCTGCATTCGCCTATAATCCGTTAGGTTACCCGCTTACGTAAAGAGCTTTTAAACACTGCTTACTTTTTGATTCTTTTGAAGCCTTAAACCTTTTGTACAATTATTTAGTATTGTATTAAACTTTTAGTCAATTTTTGACGTCCAACGAGTATGAGCAACACAGTTATAAAAACAACAGACATTTCAAAGATCTACCAAATGGGTAGCGAAACCATCAGGGCTTTGAAATCAGTTAGTATCGATATCAAGCAAGGTGAGTATGTCTCTTTCATGGGGCCATCAGGGTCAGGAAAGTCAACACTCATGAATATGATTGGATGTTTAGATACGCCTTCTGGCGGACAGTATGTACTCAACGGCAACGATGTGAGTGACATGACTGAAAATGAACTTGCTGAAATAAGAAATAAAGAAATTGGATTCGTATTCCAAACGTTTAACCTACTTCCTAGAGCATCTTCTTTAGAGAACGTAGCGCTTCCGCTGATCTATGCGGGTTACAGTAAATCAGAAAGAGAAGAAAGAGCATTAGCTGCATTAAATGGAGTAGGACTTGGCGACAGAGCACATCACAAACCAAATGAACTTTCGGGTGGTCAACGCCAGAGAGTAGCGATTGCGCGAGCATTGGTAAATGATCCTTCAATCATTCTTGCGGATGAGCCAACAGGTAACTTGGATTCCAAAACATCTTACGACATCATGGAGTTATTTGCTGAACTGCATGATAAAGGCAATACCATTATTATGGTAACGCACGAAGATGATATTGCTCAATACTCTCACAGAATTGTAAGACTTAGAGATGGCCTTGTTGAAACAGATGTAGTGAACGACAACCCAACCAAGGTGAATCCAATGAAGTTACAAGTAGAAGAGTCATAAGTTTGAAAATATATACAAAAACAGGAGATTCAGGCACCACCTCTTTATTAGGTGGTGCTCGTGTTTCAAAGGCACACATCCGGATTGAAGCCTATGGAACAGTAGATGAATTGAACAGTTACATCGGCTTACTCCGCGATCAACAAGTAAACGCTGCCCATAAAGATTTACTAAAAACCATCCAAGACAGACTCTTCACATTAGGGGCAGAATTGGCCACAGAACCGGGGAAAGACAAGGTGGTAAAACCTGACCTTTACGAAGAAGATGTGCTGCAATTAGAAAAGGCCATGGACGACATGGACAAAGTACTACCAGCCTTGACTAACTTCATCTTGCCAGGTGGTCACCAGTCAGTTTCGTTTGCTCATATCGCCCGCTGCGTATGCCGAAGGACTGAACGCTTGGTAATTAGCCTAAATGAGGTTGAACCCATTGACGGACTTGTCGTTAGATATCTGAACAGGTTGTCTGACTTCCTGTTTGTTCTAGGCCGTAAAATGGCGCAGGATTTAAAGGCAGAAGAGGTCATTTGGGAACCAAGAAAGTCAAAAAACTGAATCAGTAAATAATTGGGTTCGTCATTTTTTTGACAAAATATTCCCTTAGGAAAAGTGGCTTATCCCATAATAAAATTTGGCTTTTAAAGCCTGTAAATGATTGAATACTAATATTTTAGAGTTATGACAACGTTTGCATATCGAACGTTTTCAATGTAACTTTGCATTCTTAAAATTTCACATAAAACTGATTACATGATAGATACTCAGGCCATCCGCATTCAACCCACTAGTCATTCTAGAATAGACGAACTGGAGGAAAGCAATATTCCATTCGGTCAATTATATTCTGACCACATGTTTATTGCCGACTATACCGATGGTGAATGGAAAGACTTGAGAATTGAACCCTATCAGAATATTTCGGTAAGCCCAGCAAACAGTGCCTTGCACTACGGCATCACAATTTTTGAAGGGCTGAAAGCCTACAGAAATCCTGAGGGCGAGGTTGTGATATTTAGACCAGAAGCGAATGCTAAAAGGTTGAATATTTCTGCCGAGAGAATGTGTATTCCTGAAGTGCCAGAAACACTATTTATGGAAGCATTAACTGAATTAGTGAAGCTGGATAGTAGCTGGGTTCCTTCTTCCCCTAATACAGCGCTTTACATAAGACCATTTGTGTTTGGTAACGATGAATACATTGGAATTAGACCTTCACAGAATTTCCGTTTCATGATTATCACTTGTCCTGTGGGCTCGTATTACACTGAACCGGTTAATGTGAAAATTGAAACTGAGTACTCTAGGGCTTTCGAAGGTGGAACAGGTTTTGCCAAAGCTGGAGGTAACTATGCTGCCAGCCTTTACCCTGCAAAACTGGCGCAAGAAAAAGGATTCCATCAATTGGTGTGGACAGATGGAAAAACACACGAATACATTGAAGAATCGGGTACTATGAACATTATGTTCATCATAGATGACACCCTTATTACTGCTCCTACTTCTGGAACGATTCTAAAAGGTATCACTAGAGATAGTGTACTGACAATTGCCAGAGACTGGGGGATGAAAGTAGAAGAAAGACCAATTGCCGTGAAAGAAATTATTGACGCAGCAAAAGAAGGTCGTATTCAAGAAGCATTCGGTGTTGGAACGGCAGCAACTATTGCACCAATCGCCAAAATTGGCCATGAAGAGGGTGTTTATGAAGTTAACAATCCGACCACCGGAGAGTTCTCCACCAAAATCTTAAAAGAGCTTAACGACATTCGTACTGGCGCTATAGATGATAGATATGGTTGGACGTACAAAGTTTAACAATACTTAACGAAGATTTTAATTTACTTAGCAGCCTCTATGAAAGTGAAAAAACTATTTTTCGTTCTTGGGTTGCTTTTTTGTTTTCAAGCAGCTTCGGCACAAGCCTATATGGTGCTTAGAAAAAAAGGCACCACACGCAGGTATGAGTATCGGGCAGGAGATTACTTCATCTATAAGCAGAAAGGTCGCCAGATTTTTTACTCTGATCGAATTACACAGTTTGCTGACAGCACCATAGTACTAGAAAACAACATCATCAGAATTGATGAAATTGAAACTGTTAATGTCTCCAACGCATTTTCAAATAGATCTACGCTCTTAAGAGGTGCTGAAGATGTACTACCTGTAGCAGGTTATGGTTTACTGGCCATTGACTTATTCAACAATAGTGTGATTGATGGTAACCCGCTAACATTCGACCAAGGCACCACTACTACAAGTGCAATCTTCGTACTCACAGGATATGGCTTAAAATGGATGAGGCGAAAGAAAATTGACTTGACTAATCCGAAATTCGAAGCCTTCATTATTGGTGCATATTAGGCTAACCACTTGTTGCCTTAAACTAAGCGCCAGGGTTTAATTAACACCAAACATACCTGCACCATTGGCTTGAAATATCCATACCATTTCGCCACTTTTGCTGTTCAAAATTTAAACATCATGACGGCAGATCAGCTGAAGGATTTAAAGGCTCGTATTGCGGCCTTGAGGGGGTATCTTTGACTACGATGTTAAGAAACGAGAAGTAGACGAAGAGGAACTCGTCACCGCTCAACCCGATTTCTGGAATGACCCAAAACAAGCAGAAAAGGTTCTAAAAGCCATTCGCACCAAAAAAGTGTGGACGAGCGGTTTTGAAAAATCCAACAGTGCAGTGGAAGACCTCGAAACGCTCAATGAGTTTTTTGAAATGGGCGAAGGAGATGCCGCTGAAGTGGAAAAAGAATTTCAAAAAGCTTTACAAACCCTAGAAGAATTAGAGTTTAAGAAGATGCTCAGTGGTGAAGAAGATCAGCTCAATGCAATGATCGAAATTAACCCTGGAGCCGGTGGTACAGAAAGTAACGACTGGGCCGAAATGTTGATGCGCATGTACATTATGTGGGGCGAAAAACACGGCATGAAGGTAAAGCAAGTGAATTATCAACCCGGTGAAGTAGCGGGTATCAAGTCAGCCACATTAGAATTTGAAGGTGAATTTGCTTATGGGCAATTAAAATCTGAAACCGGTGTACACCGATTGGTAAGAATTTCTCCGTTCGATTCGGGCGGTAGAAGGCACACTTCATTCTCGTCTGTTTTTGCCTATCCGATTATTGATGATACCATAGAAATTCAAGTCAACCCAGCGGATATTTCATGGGACACCTTCCGTTCTGGTGGTGCTGGTGGACAGAATGTAAACAAAGTTGAAACTGGCGTTAGAATTAAGCATGCGCCTACAGGTATTAGTATTGAAAATACAGAAACAAGGTCGCAGTTAGAAAACCGTGAACGTGCCATGTCCATGTTAAAGTCTAGACTTTATCAAATGGAACTGGACAAGCGTATGCTCGAACGTGACAAAGTCGAGAGCGAAAAAATGCGTGTTGACTTTGGTTCACAAATACGAAACTATGTTCTCCACCCTTACAAGCTCATAAAAGACAATCGGACTTCTGTAGAAAGAACTGATGTGCAAAATGTATTAGACGGAGATTTAGACGATTTCATAAAGGCATTTTTGATGCAACAATAGATAATGACAGCGCAAAAGAATATTTTCTCACTCCAGTTTTTTTTGCTCTGCCTTAGTTCGTTCCTCTTCTTCTCGAGTTTTAATATGATCGTGCCCGATCTCTATGACTACCTGACCTCTTTAGGTGGTGGCGAGATGAAAGGTTTAGTCATTTCACTTTTCACCATTACAGCAGGGCTTTCACGCCCCTTTAGTGGCAAACTAGCTGACACCATAGGGAGGATTCCCGTGATGATTCTGGGTGCTGGTGTTTGCTTTATCATGGGCTTTATGTATCCCATGGTTGGCACTATTTGGGCCTTCCTTCTACTCCGTTTCTTACATGGTTTCTCCACAGGGTTCAAGCCTACAGGTACGTCTGCCTACATCGCAGACATTGTGCCATCGCACCGCAGAGGTGAAGCCATGGGTTACTCTGGCCTTTTCGGCAGTATTGGTATGGCGGCCGGACCGAGCTTCGGGCCTAAGATCACTGAAGCCTTCGGTTTAGACACTATGTTCTATACCTCCTCCGCATTGGCGCTCCTATCGGTAATCATACTTATAGGAATGAAAGAGACACTTTCCGACAAGCAAAAATTTCATCCCCGACTGCTTCGTGTAAAGAGAAATGAAATATTCGAACCAAGAGTTTTCAATCCTTCCCTATTCTTTCTCTTGACATCTTTCTCATTTGGCGCAGCACTCACCTTAATGCCAGACTTAGCGATAGATGTAGGTTTTAGTCAATCTAATAAGGGGGTATTCTTCGGAGTCTTTGTACTCTCTTCATTGATTATAAGAGTTCTCGCTGGCAAGGCCTCCGACAAGTTTGGTCGTGTTATCGTGCTCAAGTATGCCGCCATTGCCATTGTGATCGCTGACTTAATGGTGGCTTTTACCACAACACAAGAAATGCTCATTGCAAGTTCTGTTGCCTTTGGCGTTGCCGTAGGAATGAACACACCCACCATCTATGCTTGGACAATTGATCTAAGCTTAGACAAAGCGCGTGGGAAAGGATTGGCTACCATGTACATTGCCTTGGAAATTGGCATTGGATTAGGGGCTTTTATTGCGGGTTATATTTATAAAAACCAGATAGAGAATCTAAGAACTGCCTTCATTGTATGCGCTTCGGCTTCTTTCTTAGGTTTTCTCTTCTTAAGTTTCGGGCTAGATTGGTCTAAAAAGGTGTTTCAGAAATTTCTAGTAGATGAAGTATCATAAATCCCTCCTTCCGTTTATCATCATTGCGATTTTGGATTTGGCCAGTTGGCTGAATCATATGGATGGGTTAGTCAGTATTACAAAACCATTGCTCATTCCTTCATTAATCTTCTATTTTTCGCAAGTAGCACCAGCTTCTCCCTTAAATAGATTCATTTATACAGCCCTCTTCTTTTCATTTTTAGGAGATACGCTAATCATGCTTGAATCAAGGTCAGAAGTATTCTTCCTTGTGGGACTGATTAGTTTTTTATTAGCCCACTTGATTTACATATTAATCAATATGAATGCCGTTTCAACTACAGAGAGAAGCTTAAAACCAGAATGGTCAGATTTGATTTTTGTGCTTTATGGCTTTGCCATTTTTGCCACCATCAATGACAACCTCGGTGATATGTATATTCCTGCACTTATCTATACAGTGGTGATTTGTATGATGGCGATCACCGCAAAAAAGCGTAGAGATAAGGCTGACAGACAAAGCTTTTGGCTGATCATGTGCGGTGCAACGCTTTTTATGATCAGTGACTCTATCTTAGCCTATAATAAATTCAACCAAGCCTTTGCGGCAGCAGACTTCTTAATCATGCTTACCTATATAGCAGCACAATTTTTAATTGTACGAGGACTCATTGTCTTTATACAAAAAATCCGGCCAGAAGCCGGATCTTAATTTCATTCAGAATATCATCTAGTTAATTCGTCTCACCTTGCCGCTACCCGCTACACTTGAGTTGACAGAGGGTCTACCTCTGTAATAGACACTGCCACTACCAGAGATTCTCACATCTAAGCTCTCCTGTGCATCGATAGATGCCCTACCTGAACCTGAAATTGATATCTCATATTCACCGACTTTCATTTCTTCAGCCAAGTACTTACCAGAACCGCTGATGCTCAGCTTTGTATATTGTGCCGAACCAGCCAATTCAATATTACCAGATCCTGAAATTCTAGAATCCACATCTTTAGCGTCAATTTCTAATTCAACATCACCCGAACCTGACACAGATACTTTGAAATTATCAGACTTGAACACAGTCTGTCCTATGATGTCACCTGAGCCGCTTACAGCCGCTCCATTCAATTCTTTAACCGTAATATAAACGTTCAGGTTACTCCGCGACCTTCTCCAACTCCACCTTCTTTTACTCTCTTCACCAATAGAAAGTCTACCGCCTCTTACGTCAGTTTCTACTTTGTCAATTTCATCCTGATCACCTTCTAAAATAACCTCATTTTTATTGCCAAGTTTGATGTACACCTTACCCGATAGTCGCATAACAACTTCATCAAAGTCACCTACGTCTCTTGTTTCTCTATTCTGAGCGAATGCTGTGAGGGTGGCAAGCATTAAAAAACTGACTAGTAGTGTTCTCATGGTATTCATAATTTTAATTCGTATTAAAGACTAATAGAAAGGTCAAGGGTTGCATTATCGTCTTCCTTTTTGATAAAGCTAGCCGCCTTTTTCTTTGCTAAACTTTTAAACCTAATAAATAGTGCAACAGCTGCTGCCGTCAAACCAATTAACAATCCATACCATATACCGGCAGGACCAAGCTTTAGGGTAAAGCCAAGTATATAGCTTGCAGGTATGGCTAATCCCCAATAAGCAATTAAGGTAATGATAGTTGGTACTTTTACATCTGACATTCCCCTTAAAGCTCCCAAGCCAACTACCTGAATGCCATCAGAGAGCTGAAAGAAACCTGCAACAATAATTAAGGTAGTAGCAATTGAAATTACTTCTGGCTCATCTACATATAGCGTAGGGAAAAAGCTGCTCAAACTCGTAAAGAGAATGGCGCAGCAGGCCATGAATATTAGGGACATCAAGAAACTTGTATTTCCCACCCGTTGTAAATTAAAACCATCCTTTGCCCCTATTTGATTGCCGATCCGAACTGTAGAAGCTGCCGAAATACCCGAGGCCATCATATAACTTAATGATACAAGACTCAAGGCGATTTGATGTGCTGCCAAAGGTCCTGTACCTAACCAACCCATCATAATGGCCGCCATAGTAAAAGCACCTACCTCGAATACAAACTGAATTCCACTCGGCAGGCCGATCTTAAGCATGGGTTTGAAGAAGTCAGCTTTAATCTTACTGAATTGAAAAGCTGATCGATATACCTTGAACTTATCATACCGAATTACAAAAATATAGAGGCCGATCGCCATCATGACTCGAGAAATGAAAGTTGCCCAACCCGCGCCATTCAACCCCATTTCAGGTAGCCCCAGTTTACCATAAATCAAAAGGTAATTCAATAGGATATTGACCAAATTAGCCACAATGGTGATGTACATGGTCGGTTTGGTAACCGAAAGCCCTTCAGAGAATTGTCTGAAATTCTGAAAAATCATCAGAGGAATGAGTGACGAAGCAATGATCAACAAATAAGGGGTGCCCAATAAGATTACCTCCTTAGGCTGCTGCAAAAATGGAAAGAGGAAAGTTGAGCCATATAGAATTGAAAATAAAAGCACGCCTGCCACGCTACATAAAATCACACCATGCCTTAGCAGTCTAGTAATCTTAGTATCGTCACGTTCACCATCGGCCTGTGCCACTAGGGGCGTAATTCCGTAAGAGAGCCCAATTCCGAACATTAAAAATATTCCGAAGAATCCATTTGCAAACGATGCTGCGGCCAAAGGCGTTTGTCCTAACTGGCCCACCATAATACTATCGGCCATGCCTACCATAATATGGCCCAGCTGGCTCAGCATCACAGGGTATGCCAAATTCATGGTCTTATTAAAATGGGTCTTATAGGATAAAGGCTTCATCATTTACACACCCAGCACTCGTGCATATTTCAAAATACTTCCTACTGAAAGGCTATCTGTTATTCTACCATCCAACACCCATTCCAGCGCCTCGGTAAAGGGTAGCTTTTTCACGGTTATATCTTCGGTATCATCAAATGCTGTTGTTGATTGGGTTAAATCCTGCGCCACATACACCAAACCTACCTCATCGGTTACTGAATTGGAGGTGTGGATTTTGCACAGAAACTCCATCGACTTGGCAATCAGTCCAGTTTCTTCCTTTAACTCACGGGCAGCCCCTTCTTCCAAGATTTCATGCTCTGGAACAGCCCCCATTGGTATTTCCCAACTGTACTCGTCTATGGTATATCTGTATTGACCCACAAGCCAAGTATTCATGTCCTCATCTATTGGCAGAATCCCAACAGCTCTTCCTTTGAAGGATACTTTGCCATAAATTCCTTCTCCACCCGAAGGATTAATCACCTGAAACTCATCTAGCCTGATCCACTGATTTTCATAAATCAATTCACCACTGACAGTTTTCCAAGGGTTCTTGTATTGAGTCATGCCCAAAATTATGGAAACGTTTCTAGTTCTTAAGGTTAGTGCCTAAGTTTATCACCATCATGTTGAAATCAAATTTTGGTTCGGGGAAAATAGAAGCAGGTTGTGACGAGGCAGGAAGAGGTCCTTTGGCCGGACCAGTAGTAGCATCTGCCGTGATTCTACCTGAAGACTATGTACATCCATTGTTGAACGACTCAAAGAAGTTAACCAAAAAAGTACTTGAACTACTTGAAGTTGAGATTAAGCGAGATGCACTCGCTTGGGAGGTCGTTGAAGTGGATCATATTGAAATTGACGAAATTAATATTCTTAACGCATCATTCATTGCTATGCACAGGGCCGTAGATAAACTGAAAATTAGGCCAGAAATATTGCTCATTGACGGTAATCGATTTAAGGCTTACTCTGGAATTCCTCATGAATGCATCATCAAAGGAGATGGAAAATATATGTCAATTGCTGCGGCCTCAATCTTAGCTAAAACACATCGTGATAGATTTATGGCAAATGCGGCACAGCGCTATCCTGGATATGGCTGGGAAACCAATGCAGGCTACCCCACAAAAAAGCATCGCGATGCAATTCGCGAATTAGGCATTACACCTCTTCATAGAAAGTCTTTTAGATTACTACCTGAACAGACTGAGTTATTTTGAAAGTAAAGGACATTACAAAATACTCATACCTCAGCACATTGAAATAAATTCAGGGTGACGAAGCCTTAAATTGGAATGGGTACTTTCTGAATGAATTTTAGTGCTCTTGGTAGACCTTCGCTACGATTCTCCAACCACTCTCAAACTTCAATAAGCTTAGGTAGTCTGTGTATACATGCTTGCCCTGATTATGTAATTCGACTTTCACTTGGGCTGCATGACCAGTAACATCTACAGCTGCAAAATTATGTTCCCATTTGTTCTTAGGATCCTTAGCATTATAGTTATTTACTTTTCTCTTAGCGACACCGTCAGTCCAAGCTTTGATTGGGTATTTGCTAATCGCCTCTCCCTTTGGTGAATAAATGGCAAAATCTTCATGAAAGCCCTTTCTCATGGCATCAACATCCAATTCATTGAAAGCACCATTTATATAGGCATTGAACACCAATTCCTTCACCTCCTCCATGGCGGCTTCATCATTTGTGGGTTTCAGAGTAAAGGCTAGGCTTGTCCCTATGAGCGCAAATGCGGCAAGTAATGTTATTTGAGTTTTCTTCATGACTGTTAATTAAGTAAGTGATTACATAAATCAAACTTCAATATGTTGTTTTAGGTTACAAAAAAAGTCGACCATGGCCGACTTTCTTCATTTCATTTCCTTCAACGAACTATTCGTAGCGCAGGGACTCCACTGGATTTCTTCTTGCCGCTCCAATTACCTTGCTTGACACTGAAACAAGAGAAACCAGGAGTATAGACAAGATCGGTATCACCAAGGTCAATATGCCTAGATTCATGTGATAAGTCCATATGGTATCCATCAGCAAATCTGTGATATAGTAACCAGCCGTACTACCCAGAATTGAACCTATTAAAACGATCGTCAAAAAGGGTCTATTGATCAAAGTAGTGATGCGCACAATCGAGGCACCTAACACTTTTCTAACGCCAATCTCTTTTGTTCTGCTCAAAATATTTATAGACACCAGCGTAAATAGCCCTATGGCCGATAGTATAATCGCAATGATGGAAAGGAACATGAAGATGGTGACAATGTTAGCGTTGACTTCTTCGGCCTCCCCAAGAATATTTTCTTGATGCACAAAACCTGCATAAGGCCGATCGCTAACCACCTCTGGCCACTTAGCTTCTAAATAGTCATTGATTTCATTCAACTGACTTGAACTTACTTTTACGACCAAATTATTTACTTCCTCCTCGTTAAAGAGCCTTATCATAGCTGGATCTATCGGATCCCATAAGCCAGCATCAAAGAAGTCTTTCACCAGTCCTATGACATTATATCTGATGGTATCGTAGAGAATAAAGGTCTCACCGATGATGGCTTCAGGGTTAGAATAACCAAATTGTTTAGCCAACCTTTCATTGACTACCACCGAAGACCTTCTGTCTATCTGTTCATTTTCTTTATTAAAACCCCTACCACTTAAAACCTTAATACCGACAGTATTAATATACTCTACCCCTATGTCCATGATATCGACTTCAAACTCTTGATCCTTGTTTTTAACAGGTCTTGTCGGTGAACCCCATCCTATATGATGTCTGGTAGGGGCCATCTCTTGAATACTAGGGTTGGAAGCTATGAGGTTTTTCATCTGCACCATCTCTTGAGAGTCCTGTAAGGGAATCATTAATAAGCGATCATCGTCATAGCCTTGGTCTAGCTGTTTTTGATAAGCTGCGTTTTGTAAAAAAGCAAAACCAGATACCAAAGCCATCACAGAAATCATAAACTGAACCGACAGCAATACTTTAGCCAGTATGCTTGAACTATTCACTTTCAAAGTTCCTCGTAAAATGGATACAGGTCTAAATTTACTCACATACAATGCAGGATATCCACCGGCTATCAGTGCTGTACCAACAAGAACCGCTATGAGAAAAAACAATAAATCAGGATGCTCACTAAAACTTAATTGAATGGTAAGTCCATCCCACATACTGCTATATTCTGGCACCAGCCATGTGGCAAAAGCTATTCCTACAACGAGTGCTAAAAAACACAGCAAGAGGTTTTCTCCTAAGAATTGCAGCATAAGTTGATTTCGACTACCTCCCAAGGTTTTTCTCACCCCTATTTCCTTTAATCGCTTGTTCGACATTGCGATAGCCGTGTTTGTAAAATTGAAACATGCTAAGAGCAGTATAAGAATAGCCATAATGTTTGGAGCCACTATAGCCGCTGGATTCATCGCCTGCCACATAGAACTACCATTTAAGTCTCTTTGGTTAACCGGAGCCTCATCTAAACTCTGAACCCAAAAGCCAGAAATCATAAAGTCTTCTCTCGCCTCATTTTGGATACCCACATATTTGTCCAAAAGAGAAGGTATTTGACGAACCGTTTCCTCATTCTCAGTTTGCACAAAGACCGCAGCAATAAACCTCCTCCAATCATTCCGTGGTTGATTTTCAAGAAGATACATGTTTTCCCAAATGGTAAATGACTGAAATTGCATCAACGTGTTTTCAGGTATAGCCTCAAACACACCTCCTACAGTTAAGAACCAATTTGGACCATCATTATTGACGATCTCGACACTTTCCCCTAGAGCGTTTTTATCTCCAAATAGGGCAATGGCAGTAGACTCAGATAAAAAAATATTTGACTTATCTGTGAAGTTCTCTATTGAGCCGTACTTCAAGGGATAGGTGAACATTTTGAAGTAGTCTTCATCACCATAACCAATGTTTCTCCTGAAAGCCCTATCTCCAGATTTAATGGTAATCCCACCAGTATTGTATCTCGATACATGCTTTAAGCCTGGCACGTCTTCTTTAAGGTTTTGTGCCAACATCATTGGGGCAAAATTAAAAGGAACCTCATTTGCCTGAATTTGCCTTTTTACACTCACCTGATAGATTTCATCTTTGTTCAGGTGATTGTCATCGAACGAACTAGAGAAATTGTAATTGAGATAAGCGACAATACAACAGGCTAGTGCTAAGCCTAAACCAATGATATTAATGAATGCGAATAATTTGCTTTTTAGAAAGCTCCGTAGGGTGACCTTAAAAAAATTACTAAACATGTCTTGACCTTTTAGTTTGAGTTTAAACAGTAGATGCCCTTTTGATTCCAAAGGTTGCATAAATAGAACAACTAATAGCCTGGTTAAATAATTGACGCTCTTAACTTTTTTATCAGTTCGTCTTAATTATAATTGGCTATGGTTACTTTTGTGGGCGGAAAACTTATGGAAAAATGGAATTAAAAAAAGTAGCATTAAACGACCTCCATGTGCGCCTTGGAGGTAAAATGGTCCCTTTTGCAGGGTACAGTATGCCTGTACGATATACTTCGGATATTGAAGAACACAACACCGTCAGAAATGGCGTGGGTGTATTTGACGTATCTCACATGGGCGAATTCGTACTTGAGGGACCCAACGCACTCGACTTAATTCAAAGGGTAACCAGTAATGATGCTTCAAAGCTCGTTGATGGTCAGGCCCAGTATTCCTATTTCCCTAATGAAGACGGTGGCGTGGTAGATGACCTACTGGTTTATCGTTTCAATGAAGAGAAGTATATGCTTGTGGTAAATGCCTCAAACATTGAAAAAGACTGGAATTGGGTTTCTAAATTCAACACCGAAGGTGTGGACATGAAAAATGTCTCCGACTCATATTCTTTATTTGCTGTTCAAGGTCCAAAAGCAATCCAAGTGCTTCAGAAATTAACCTCAGTAAACCTTACAGAAATCAAGTATTACAACTTTGTTGTCGGTCCCATTGGAGATATAGAGCACGCCATAATTTCAGCAACTGGTTATACAGGCGCTGGAGGATTTGAAATCTATCTACATAATGACTACGCTGAAGACCTCTGGAATAAAATCTTTGAGGCTGGTGCCGAGTTTGACATTAAGCCTATCGGCCTTGGTGCACGAGATACTTTAAGGATGGAAATGGGTTATTGTCTATATGGTAATGATATTACCGATGAGACCTCTCCCCTAGCTGCGGGCTTAGGTTGGGTTACGAAATTCACCAAGGAGTTTACAAACTCAGCAGCACTACAACAGCAGAAAGAAGAAGGCGTAAAAACCAAACTGGTGGCCTTCAAAATGATAGATAAAGGTATTCCAAGAAGCCACTATGAACTACTGGATAGTGCAGAAAACACCATAGGCGAAGTAAGCTCAGGTACAATGTCGCCCTCACTTGGCTACGGAATAGGCTTAGGCTATGTGACCAAAGAAAACAGCAAAGTGGGTACTGAAATTTTGGTAGCAGTGCGCAACAGAAGACTAAAAGCTGAGGTGGTTAAACTGCCTTTTTATAAATAATGAAGATTGATATTTGTTACACGCCAGAGCTGATCCATCAATTCGATGTATCAGATAAATGTGTAGTGGTAATTGACGTGTTGCGCGCCACCTCGTGTATGGTTGCGGGTTTAGGCTCTGGTATTAAAAGTATTAAACCAGTAGCGACAGTCGAAGCCTGTGAATCTTTAGGCCTGCAAGGTTATATTATGGCGGGCGAAAGAGGAGGTAAAAAGCTTGAGCAATTCAATATTGGAAATTCTCCCTTCGACTATATGCAACCAGCCTTAAAAGGCAAAAATGTAGCCGCTACAACTACTAACGGAACAAGAGCAATTGATCTGTCCAAGGAAGCACCTGAAGTGCTCATTGGAGCTTTTCTCAATCTATCAGCAATTGTAAATTACTTGAGGTCCCAGCAGAGAGACATTTTGCTTTTCTGTGCTGGCTGGAAGGGTCATTACAATCTGGAGGACAGCTTATTTGCTGGGGCTGTTTGTGATGGATTGAAAAAACATGCAGAATTTTCATCAGATGCAGTAACATCGGCTTTCTACTTGTATGAAGCCATGCAGAAAGACCTGTTTTACTATATCAGTAGAAGTAGTCATGCTGCTAGACTTTCCAAGTTTGGTATCATGAAGGATATAGAATACTGTTCAAGAACAGATGAATTTGATATAGTACCAAGACTTGTTGAGGGGTCATTAGTCATTTGATCGCTATTCTTCCTTAAATGGAAAAAGCCCATTGCATTACTGCAATGGGCTTTTTTTTGATATAAACCTTAATGAAACTACTTTTTCACAATAGTGGTAGTAGTTTCAGAGACTATGCTCATTGGGATAGTCATGCCTTGTGCTTCCAAGTTACCATCAACAGTTTGAATGGATTGAATCTTAGTTGGCATACCGGTTTTACTGTCCAGATCAATGATCGTTTGCTGATCGCCAGTCATAACAGACTTAACGCTGGTACCCATCATTTCCATGGTACCACTCATGTCTATAGTAGCCTCAGCCAAAATTGTTTTGTCATCATCCCATCTCAAGCTGTTCACAAGCTCTACGGGAATATTATTAACAACTGATGTAGTGGTTACAGTCCATTCGGAACCGTTATTCTCATCATAAATACTCATTTGCGACTCAAAAGAATTCTTCATCACATCCTCATTAAAACTTGCTAGCATTTGATCTGCCACAGCACCCATACCTGCATCCGAAAACTCTTTTTTCATGACATCTCTCATTTCTGAAACTCCACTAATCTTTAGAACTCTACCCAAACTGTTCATCTCAATAATGTAGAATTTTCCATTTAAAATTTTCAGGGGCATGCTTGCCGCATCATCCTTATCAGAGTCCATTTCTTGAGAACCCATTACAGACTCTAAAGCAATAGCTCGCCTTTTACCCGTAATCTTAATGGTGTAAACATCCCCATCTACAGACGTGACTTCTAACTCATCTGTATTTACAATGGACTGATCAGTAGTAATCGATTGCCCTTGAACCTCTTGTTCAATATCTTGTTTGATATTTGCTGTCAAAGTAAAAACATCACCCTTCTTCAAGTTATACCTTGTTGGCTTTTGTGCATTCGCCAAACTGGTGATCATCATTAGCATAAGTGCTAACCCTATAATTCTTTTCATCATTTTAGTTTAAAGTAATTTTTCGTTGTTTTTATGTCTATCCTTATCTCTTGAGGTCTTACTCGTCATACGATTCTCCCAAGCAGACTGTAAATCTACCCCCGTTTGATTCGCGAGACAAACTACCACAAAGAGCACATCAGCCAGCTCCTCACCCAAGTTTTTCGATTTATCTGATTCCTTTTCAGATTGCTCACCGTACCTTCTTGCGATGATCCTTGCCACTTCACCAACCTCTTCGGTCAACTGAGCCATGTTAGTCAGCTCATTGAAGTAGCGTACGCCAAATTCCTTTATCCAAGCATCCACTTCTTCTTGAACTGCCGATAAAGGTTTATTTTCTTCATTCATTATTTTTTGTCTTTAGTATCGATAACAATCGTTACTGGGCCGTCATTAATGAGTGATACTTGCATATCGGCACCAAATTCTCCAGCGCTTATATCTTTACCCAAATCTGATGCCAATTGTTTTTTGAATTCCTCATAAAGTGGGACCGCTTGTTCTGGCCTAGCAGCTTTAATATACGATGGACGATTACCTTTTTTAGTGCTCGCATGCAGGGTAAACTGACTGATGACCAAAGCCTCTCCGTCAATGTCTAACAGACTCTTGTTCATCACACCTCCTTCATCAGGAAATATGCGCATGTTCACAACCTTTCGGCTTAGCCACTCTATATCATTTTGATCATCAGCTTCTTCAATACCTAGCAGTAACATCACGCCAGTGCCAATACTGGCCTTAACTTGATCATTAATGCTTACCGAAGACTCCGAAACACGTTGGACAACTGCAATCATGCGGATGCAAAAAACCCGATAAATAATTTAGGATTCAAGTTAATTGCATATTTTCACTTCATGCGAATTCGGCTATACTGGCTGTATATTTTTTTAGGCATTACTGCCGCCTGCTTCTTTGGTTATCAGCATTTTCAAGCACCCGTCAGCTATGATTTTGCATCTGATTTTGATGGTAACGACTACCGAAATGTATACGAATACTTTTCAGGTGTGCAATCCGATTACGAAGTCGCCTTTCCCTTTCATCAACGCATATTAGTCCCGGCTTTAGCATCATTTGTTAACTCAGGAGATATAAGCTACGATTTTCAACTCATCAACTTCATTTTCACTTTACTATCCGTTGGTATAACATTCCTCCTTTGGAGACAATTAGGTTTTGAACTCAAGTGGTTTATTGCCGGCTTCACTTGGTTGCTCTTACATTGGACTGGGCTGATCCGACTCAATGCTTTCGACCCCATTACTGTAGATGTACCGCTATACTTCTTTCAAGGACTGTTTTTATGGCTTTTGATCAAGAGAAAATTTATTCACCTGCTGTGGTTAGCACCGCTGGCCACGATGCAAAAAGAATCATTTATTGCCCTAATGGTCATATTACTAATCTACGCCTGGTGGCACAACCGAAAAACACAAGAAGGATTCTATGACCTGCCTTTGATAGCCGCATCCCTAGTTTTAGCCATTGTTGTTCGGTCACTTATTAACGCGAACTTTCCTCCTATCGAAGCTGGAAAAGGAGCCCTGATCACTTTGGGGTATCATGCCAAAGAAGCAATACTAAATCCGTTCGAAATCCTAAGGTGGTTAGCCGCAATGGCTATGGCTTTTGGCCCTGCTCTCTTTTTAACTTTTAGCAAATACGCAAGGAGCTTTCGGTACGACAATACGAGAAACCTATTGGTGCTTTTCAGTTTTGTCTACCTAGCCTTTGGTATTCTTGCTGGTGGTGATATGACCCGCATCATTTATCTCGGCTTTCCATTTATCGCCACATGGATCATGTATGAACTCCAAGAGCTTAAAACGAGAAAACTCCTTATTCTGGGACTCTTCTCCTTACCGTTAATGCTACTTTACAGAAGCATTCCAAACCCAGCATTCGAATGGGAAGCTTGGCAAAGCTGGTATCCAGAGTTTGCTACTTCGGGTTTTGTATTGATAGTCTTGGGCTATGTATTAGCCACTTCCATTATTTTAAATAGATTGACTCGCTCTATTTAGACAAAATGAAACAGAAGGCTTTTCTTTTGTAAATTAGAATCGAGAAAAATCAACTTTACCCTATGCTTATGAAGCGTTTAGTCTTGCCCTCTGTGATCTTTTTTATGATCCTTACTCTTTCAGTTAATTCTAGCTTTGCTCAGTCTGATAAAGCTCTCCCCGTTTTCAAAGACGGTGAGGCTCAGGTCGTAGAAGCCTTCAGCAAAATGGAAGACTGGATTCGTCATGACCTATGGGTAGAAACCGAATTCGATACGGATGGTGACGGTAAAATGGATCGAATGCATGTAGCAGTCACTCGTCCTAAGCAAACAGAGACAGAAGGGCTGAAGCTTCCGGTAGTGTATGAATCGAGCCCTTACTATGCCGGAACTGCAGGCACAGTAGATGGCTTATTCTGGAATGTGGAGCATGAACTTGGAGCAACTCCTCCACCAAGAGTTCATGTGGAAGTAAAGCGCAGAGGTGAACGCCCAATCATTTCAAATTCTCAAATCAGAACTTGGGTACCGAGGGGTTATGTAGTAGTACACTCCTCCTCTCCGGGTACGGGTCTTTCACAGGGGGCACCCACTGTTGGAGGTGATAATGAATCATTAGCACCTAAGGCCGTTATCGAGTGGTTAGCAGGAAAAGACAATGGATACACCACACCTGATGGCAATGAAAAAGTAAAAGCTTTTTGGTCCACCGGAAAAGTGGGAATGACAGGAACTTCTTACAACGGCACGCTGCCATTAGCCGCTGCTACTACTGGTGTAGATGCTTTAAAGGCCATCATTCCGATTGCACCCAACACTTCATACTATCATTATTACCGCTCTAACGGTTTAGTAAGAAGCCCAGGAGGATATTTGGGTGAAGACATTGATGTTTTATACGACTACATACATAGCGGTGCTGAAGACAAACGACCTTATAACAACAAAACGGTTCGTGATACCGAAATGGCGAATAACCTAGACCGTATCACAGGAGACTATAACGACTTTTGGGCGGGCCGAGATTACCTCAATGACATGAAACCCATGAAGGCTGCTTTACTAATGTCTCATGGATTTAATGACTGGAATGTAATGCCAGAGCATAGTAACCGAATAGCGCAAGCCGCTAAGAAAAAAGGTATTCCTACCCAAATCTTCTATCACCAAGCTGGTCACGGAGGACCTCCTCCAATGAAAATGATGAACCGTTGGTTTACAAAATATTTGCATGGTATTGACAATGGTGTTGAAAACGATGCGAAAGCATGGATAGTAAGGGAAGATGATGCCCGAACAAATCCTACACCTTATGCTGATTATCCGAACCCCGAAGCAAAATCAGTCAAACTATATTTAGGTGGTAATGGATCAAGCATTGGTACATTAAGCAGCAAAAAATCAAAGGGAAAGAAGAAGGAAACACTCACTGACGATTATACTATTTCAGGAGCTGAATTAGCCAAAGCACGCAATTCGGAAAACAGACTACTTTTCGCAACACCAGTTTTGAAAGAAGCAGTTCATTTGTCGGGACTTTCTACAATTACAATAAAAGTAGCGAGTGATAAGCCGGCTGCTAACCTGTCGGTATGGATGGTCTCACTTCCTTGGAATGAAGGTGAAGGCGTGAAGATTAACGATAATATTATCACCCGGGGATGGGCAGATCCTCAAAACCATAAATCACTGACTAAAAGTGCTCCATTGGTCCCTGGCAAATTCTACGAACTAACATTCGATTTACAGCCTGATGATCAAATCATTCCTGCCGGTCAGCAAATTGGCTTGATGATATTCAGTAGCGACAATGAATTTACGCTTCACCCTGAACCGGGGACTCAATTGACGATTGACCTCAACGGTACGTCAATTTCAATTCCGGTAGTTGGAGGAAAAGGCGCGTTGGAAAAGGCGATTAATTAATCAGTTCCTAAAAGCCAAATTGAGCACGTCACCTTGAAACAAGTTCAGGGTGACGTATTAAGGAAATAACGAAACGCTACATCTTCTGCATAATCTCAGACTGATAGAAATAACAGCCCTTGTCTTCCTGCTTGGCGACTTTCATCATAGCATCAGCAACTTTATCGACATGAATGGGACGATACTTCTTCCATGGACCGATAAACGGAATGATCCGTGTGATCGCCTGGGCAAACCTTTCACCTGGACGATTTTCCGAACGATTTCCTCTGAGCAGTGATGGCTTGAAAATGTATATCGTCCGATAATCTAGAAAGGAGATTTTATCTTCTAGCTCACCTTTGACCCTACTATAAAAATTGCGGGAGTTCATATTGGCTCCAAGGGCTGTGACCAGAAAAAAGCGTTGTGCTCCTTCCTTTAGGGCTCGCTTCGCCAACTCCATGGGGTAAGTATAATCTACCTTGTAAAATGCTTCCTGTGACCCAGCCTTTTTTATGGTTGTTCCCAGTGTGCAGAAAATATCATCGGCCTTTGGAAAGTCTTCCATGTCTGCCAAATGATCAAAGTTTACAGTAATTTCTTTCAGCTTCTCGTGCTGGATTCCGAGTGGCTTCCTCACTAGCGCAATGACTTGACCATAGTCTTTGCTATTCAGTAATAATTGAGTTAGTGACTGGCCAATCAGTCCGCTTGCACCGGCAATGATTGCAGTTTTTGATTCCATACATCTAAAATAGCCAAAAATTCATTTTGAAGGGTAAGTCCCTTGTCTTTAGCATACCATAAATGCAAGTACTCCGTAAACTCCTTACTAGTTTGCTTTTGGCTTCCCTTATTCGCAAGAAAGGCCTGTTGAACAGGTTCCGGCCTTGGCCCCCATGTTCCCAAAACATTAAGAGAATCATCCAGGGCAATAAGTTTTGGAATTGACCTACCACCGTTCGTTAAGAAGGCATCAATCAGTGGAAGGTTTTCGTCTCGGAGCACAAACCTCAAGTCAATATTCGGGTTTAACTCGGCCATTTTATTAAGAAAAGGTAGGTTTTGGGCAGCATCGCCACACCAGCCTTCAGTAATTACGAGCCAAGTCATCTTTCGATCTACGGACATTAGCTTATCCATCAATTCAGAAGTGAGCTTACCAATTTTGTCCCATTTACGCATACGCTTTTGATTCAGGGCGGCATAATTGATCATACTTTCTGATTGATTAGTACCCGTAGTTTTTCCTTGTTCAAGAAGGTGGTCTAAAAATTGGCGATAAGAAGCATATGAATAGGCTTCGTTAATAAGGGATTGATTGATCAAGGGTGGCATTTTGTTTTTGTTCAATGTGCTAACACCGAGCAAACACTATTGTTATTCAGAAAAGTTCGCCTCTTCCCAAGTTTTATAAAGTTCCAGATCATCGCGGAAGCATTTGCCTAACCACACCAGAATGGTAGCATCATCGAGATAACCAGCTATTGGAATAAAATCAGGAAGGGCATCTAATGGAGCGATAAAATAGATTAGTCCGGCTACTATCATCACCAGGGTCTGCCATGGCAAGTCTTTATAAGTGCCACTCACCGAATTAGTCACCATTCGAGAGACTAGCTTTAAGTAGTCAATTAGTTTTTGGCGTAGCGAATCATCTTTTTCAGAATCATCTAACTTCACTTTCAGCTTTAAGAGTAGTGATTTCAATGACTCACTATCATTCACGATGGTTATCGCCTTCTTTTTAAAGCGACCGAAGTACTTTTTCTCTCTAGCGGACGGTTCTTTTGCCATGTAATTCAAGTATTAGAATAACTGTCTTGCTTCTTCTTTAACGAGCGTCAAAGCTTCTCCTACAGGATCTCGGTCTAATTTAATCATATAATCAAAGATGGCCTCGGCCAAGTCTATCGCATTTTTCGTTTTATCCATTTTTTGCGATGAATCTTGGACTGCCGTCACAATATCATTTACGGTCGCTCTTACCTTTACCCACGCCAAATCTGACATGTAAACTTGCTGAGATAGGTTATGATTGAATTCTTCCCTGATCTCATTCAGCAACACTTGTTGAAAAGCAAAAGCACTGATGGATGGATCACTAAGCCTTAAAAGCATATTATTAGGTGAAATCCTTTCCAGCAAAAGTGAGATGCGCTCGTAAGCTTGTAGACGAATTGGTAAAACAGTTTCGTTGTTTTTAATCTTTATATCCAACAGACGATTGTCGAACTGCTTCTGCAAGAAGTTACGCATTACCAAATACATGGCATACATCACCAACGCTGCTGGAACTATTAATTTTAGAAATTCGGTTATGTCATCCATGGATTGAAATTCCTTTCGGTGATTTTCATTTAAAAACTGAAATTAGTGAGAATCTCGAATAGGTATTTAAGTTTACATCTGAAAACGTGAAATAATTCTCATTCTTATGACCATTGAACCAGTAAGCCTAACACAAAAGGCGGTTGAAGAAGTAAAAAACATCATGGGTAACAAAGGTATTCCCGAAGGTTACGGCCTTCGTATTGGTGTCAAAGGCGGTGGTGGTTGTGGTGGACACGGCTTTATGCTTGGTTTTGACAAGCCAAAGGATGGAGACATCACTTATGAAATAGAGGGAATTTCTGTTCATATTGAAAAAAGGCAAACCATGTACCTCGTTGGTCTAGAAGTAGATTTCTATGAAGGCAGTGATGCTAGAGGGTTCACGTTTGTAAATCCTAATAGCGTAACTACTGAATGAAGAAGCACCTTTTCGACATCGTAGTATTAACAGACGATCGCTACGTTGCCCCTCGACAGATAGATTCCAATATAAAAAACATCCTCACCGAAGATGGCCTAGTGGTTGACGCACTAACTGCTCAAGGCTTCAACGTGACTAGAAAAAGCTGGTCAGACCCTGATTTCGATTGGGCTAGTACCAAAGCCGTGATTTTCAGAACTACCTGGGATTATTTTGATAGGTTCGAAGAATGGAAGGCTTGGCTAAATGCAACCAGTAAACTTACCCAAATGATCAATCCATATGAGCTGATCAATTGGAACATGGACAAACACTACTTAGGTGACTTAGAGCAAAAAGGTATTAACATACCAGAAACACGCTATATCGAAATCGGTGAGCAAACGAGCTTAGAAGAACTTTTCGTTGAAACTGGTTGGACGGATTCTATTCTTAAACCCTGTGTTTCTGGAGCTTCGAGGCACACGTATAAACTGAACCCAGCCAATCTTCAAGCACATGAAGAAATTTTCCAAGCACTGATCGCTCAAGAGGCCATGATGCTTCAACCCTTTCAGCAAGATATAGTAGCAAGAGGAGAAGTATCCTTAATGGTCATGGGAGGAGAATATACCCATGCCGTACTGAAAGTGGCCAAGCCTGGTGATTTTAGAGTACAAGATGACTTCGGAGGTACTGTCCATCTTTATACTCCTAGCCCTGAAGAAATTCGTTTTGCTGAAAAGGCAGTAGCCGCTTGTGATCCTCAGCCTACATATGCACGAGTAGACATCATCAAGGACAACTACGGCCAACTCGCACTGATTGAGTTAGAACTTATCGAACCCGAACTCTGGTTTCGCTTAAAACCAGAAGCCGCTAAGGTTTTGGCAAAAAACCTCTAGGCAACCGCTACAAATAAAGTACTCACTCGCAATAATTTAGGAACTGATTATCAACAGGTTCTAGCGATCTCAAAAAAAAGAATAAATATTTTGATGACGTTTTAAACTATAGTGGAATTAAGAAGAAAGAACAAAAAGTTCTTTTGCCGGCAACGGCTTAAATGTTTTTTCTAATCTTAAAACTATTATTATGAAAATTAAAAATCTTTACCTGATACTACTAGCGATCGTATTTATTGCTAGTTCATGTAGTGAAAACCCGGAACTAGTACCTCTACTAGATCAAACCGTTGACACCGAAGACTTAAATAACGTACGCAGCGACCCTGATGATCCTTGGGATTGTACTAAGTATTCTGATGATTTCGAGCTGTGCTGGCTATCTGGCAGCTGGGAAGACGGAGCAGGTTCTATGATTGAAATCGATGGCGGTGACAACTCTGGAGGTTCATCAGGAGGAGGAGAAAATTTCGGAGACTTAGGCTATGGTGATACATATGACAAGACAAAAAAATTCAAAGGTGGTAAACCACTCGTAGACTGTTCTTACTTCGAGGCCTATGGTTATACTTGTTCAGAGATGGGTAACTTCCAGGTTTTTTTTCAAAGTGGAATGAGCAATTCGGAGTTTCACATTTATTGGGATGATTTAGACAAGGCTCAAAGATCCAAATATGTACTCAATGCAAGAATTGCAATAGATAAAGCCAATCAATTCTTCCCAAACTGGAAAAGAAATGGAAAAGGTGATGCTTACAGACAAGGACTTCAAAGCGCATTAAATACTATTTCCTTAGGATCACAACTGACGGCTACTTTACAACAGGCGCATACAACTCGGATCGACAGTCATCCCTATTTCAGCAAGGAGATTATTATGGAGGGCAGAAATAATTTCGAAGGCAGAAATATAGTTTCTTCAGGGTCTACTAACACCAGCGTTAATGACATAAGTAATCATGTATATTATGCTGTTTATTATGGTTCTAAAAATTTCGGATACTTGAACAGCCTTGATGCAGTAACAAGGCGCCCCAACTTTTATTCTCAGTTAATACCAACAAACCAGTAGTTCAGTACAATACTCAATGAACTCTTAATTTGATCACTGTAAAAGTGATCCTTTAAAAAGACTTGGAATGTACATACCAAAGGCAGCTATGTCGTATAAAGCGACACTGCTGCCTTTATTCTTTTGCCCATAAAATTAGTTGCAATTAGGCTGGTCTCGGCTAATAAATAAACTCAAAAGCGCTCTTATAACCACCAATCTGCTGGGCATAGTCAATCACTGAATTATAGAAGGAATCGCGGCCTAGTGTAGCAGAATCTCCTATGATGACCAGCTGTGTTTTTGCGCGGGTCATGGCCACGTTCATTCTGCGGTACTCTTTTAGAAAGCCAATCTCGTTTTGCTCATTGCTTCGGGTTAAGCTTATATAGATTACGTCACGCTCTTGTCCTTGAAAAGCATCTACTGTATTGATAGCGACTTGGTCGCGCACAGCGTCAAAAGCAGGGTTCTTCATCACTAAATCCTTTAGCAGCTCGATTTGTGCTTTGTATGGTGCGATGATTCCAACAGATTGATCCAAAGACAGGTTATTGGCCAAATGCTTCAATAAGAGTTCGGCTTCTTCTCCATTATAAGTACTCAACGTTTCTGCCTTCACCTTTTCCGCGAAACCACAGCCAGCGGTGTCAATAAAGACAAAGTGTTCAAGTTCGCTACCTTTCTCTCGCAATAGTACGTCATCAGCTGTCTTCAGCTTTCCATCATAGAAATAATCTCCTGAAAACTTCATGATGTCCGGGTGCATACGGTACTGTGTTTCCAGCATTACAGATTCCTTGATATGATGGATCGCCTTTTCGAATAAAGTGTTTGCCAGTCCGTCTTTGGCAGCTTTTAACGACTTGATAGTGGGTGGCAATTGCAAATGATCTCCGGCCATTATCACACGATAGGCCTTTCTAATGGCTATCCAACAGGCTGGCTCTAAAGCCTGAGAGGCCTCATCGATAAAGACTGATTTGAAGGTTCTATCTTGAATAAGTCTGTGGGTGGATCCTACCAAGGTGCAGGCCACTACTTGCGTTCGGTCGATCAAGTCTTCGGTAATCTGAGCTTCAATGCGATCAGCATCGCCTTTTAGCATCCTCGCTTCTTGCATGACAAGCTTTCGCTGCATGCGCTCTTCAAAACCGAAGTTCCGTTTATACTTCTGCGCCATCTTTCGGTACTCATCGGCACGCTTTCGGATGTCCTTCAGTTCTTTAAAAAAAGGATGCTTTGATATTTTTACATCGAGGCTATTCTCAATTACCTCGGGGGTTAATCTGGCAGGATGCCCAATGCGTAGTACCTCAATACCCAATCCATCAAGTTTTTCAACCATCAGATCAACGGCAGCATTGCTTTGTGCGCAAACCAATACCTGCTTTTCAGTTTTGACTACTTCCTTAATGGCATTGACCAAGGTAGTCGTCTTCCCCGTACCTGGTGGGCCATGAATAATGGCGACATCTTTCGCATTGAAAATTTGACTCAAGGCCTTATTCTGACCTGCATTCAAATTGACCGACTGGAAATCAAAGCCTTGCTTAAATGAAGCGGCTTTACTCCCATAAAGTATTTCTCTTAAGTCGGCTAGTCGGCCTGTTTCGGCACTTGCCACTTCTCTCAGGGCTTTTTGCATTTCGCGATAGCCGCCTTCATCAAAAAGTAAATTGACTCCGAGTTTCCCATCCTTTAGCCAATCGGGTACGTCACCTGAGTTGAGAACCACACGCATTTTATCTTTACGCACATAGCTGATGACTGCAGAAACCGTCTCTGCATCTTCTCCATGTCCGGAAAAGACGCTCGCTATGCCGCCTACTTGGAAGGCGTGGTTCTGTTCTAGATGTGAAGTGCGATCTAGTTCCAGGGTATACCTATCACCCGTACTGATAAATCGGTTGACCAATTGAACCGGATACCAAGTAACCCCCTTCTGTCTTCTTTCATCTACCGAGGTATTGAGCATTTTGCGCTGATACTGCGCGTAATCTTCGTCTTTTTCGATGCTAAGGAGTTCCTTAAGCTTTTTTATGGTGGCTTGGGCTTCGGTCATAGGATGGTACTAGGGTGTAGTACTATTTGTGACGAATCATTGTTATGCGAGATTGCTTTACAGCACCGCCTACGGGAGGGTTCTTTTTGGCTACCGAAATCTCAATGGTGGAGATCTCATTAAAAGATTCAAACAATCGATCTAAGATTCTTTGCGCTACGCGCTCTAGTAACTTAGTAGGGATAGCCATCTCTTCTTTGGTAATGGCATAAATGACTTCATAGTTGACTGTACCTTCTAAATCATCATGTTCTGATGCTATAGCAAAGTCGGTAGTAACATGGATATCTACAACAAAGTCATTGCCCTTTTCTCGTTCCTCCTCATAAAAACCATGAAAGGCATAGAACTCCATGCCTTCCAGTGAAACAATATCTTTGTTCATCTTACTCGAACTTATCGAAGAAGGAGCTTTTTTCCTTTGTCTCTTCTGCCGTGTCAGTTTGAATTTCTTCTTTAGGTTCTTCCTCGCCTTGTGGTAGTTTTTCAGCTACAGTATTTTCTCCCATTTCTTCGATAATAGGTTCAACACTGGCTTCTTTTGGCTCCGAAACAGTCACTTCTTCTTGAGACTGTTCGATGAGTTCGGTTTGAATTTCTTCATTGGTAACAACCATTTCATCGATACTCTCATCGGCTGCCTTTTGCTCGTTTTCCACAATAATGCGTTCAACATCAACCGGTTTTGCTGTGCTCTCACTGACCTCTCGGTTTAGCTCTTTTGCTTTCTTTAAAATGGGCTTAATGTCCGTAGGAAAGTCTTGGTGCCTACCAAGTTTGTTAAGTATATCTTCCGCCAAAAGTTTTAGCTCTGAAACCAGAGAAGTTTTACTGGCATCTACACTTCTGAAAACTTGCTCTAACTGGCGGATTTCATCCTCCATATCATCAATAATGATACGCGCTCTGTTCTCAGCGTCTTCGATGATTGATCTGGCTCTAGATTTCGCTTCGCTCATCAGACCATCCGCGCGCATTTCAGTCTCCTTCATGTGCAGCTCGGCTGTTTTCGTAGCTTGCTCAACCATATTTGCACCTGTGTCCTCGGCTGTTTTCAAAGTTTTGAACAGAGAGTTCTCCACTTCGCGTAACTTCTTCACCTCATTTTCTGAGGCTTCGAGCTTATATTTTAGTTCTTTATTTTGATCGTAGAGCCTTTCCCATTCTATGGAAAGAGAATTCAAAAATGCACTGACCTCATCTTTGTCATAGCCACGAAAGCCTTTTTCGAATTCTTTTTGCCTAATCTCTAGCGGTGTAATGTTCATACTTACCGAAAATTAAAATTTGATATCCCAGATTGATATACTACGGTCGTCACTGGCCGACAATAACAGATTGTTGTAATTAGTCCAAAGCACCTTATTAATGGAAGTACCATGTCCGGCATGTCTTGCTTTATCAATGACTTTCAAGAGTTGGAAAGTCTCAGCATCCCAGACCTTTATGGACTTATCCATGCTACAAGTTACAAAATGTTTGCCATCAGGGCTAAAAACCAAATGGTTAATTGCAAACATGTGAGCTACGATTGACTCATGTAATTCATACCCTTTTTGAGTATCCCAGATTTTCAAATGAGCGTCACGACTCCCACTGATTAAGTAACGCTGATCGGGAGAATACTGTACAGTGAAAACAGATATTTTATGCGCTTCTATTTCCTTGATCAAACTGAAATCTACCAAGCTATAGATACGAATGAAATTATCGCTAAAACCAACGGTAAGGTGTCCTAAAGACTCCGAAATGGCGATAGTCCTTGCACTCATTTCTGACGCACGAATCACGTGTTCTGTTTCAAGGGTCGCGATATTGAGTATATGTACTTCGCCATTTGCTAGGGCAACAAAAATCCGGTCTTTGATTACTTTAATATCGAAAATGGCCCTGGTTCCTAAGCTGATAGATCCGACCTCTTTCTTTTTAGCAAGGTCAACCAAGTGTATGCCATCAAAATTTTGACCTACTATTAAGACATCTCTTTCGGCATAGTAGCAAAGGGCATAAACTGAGCTCGGCACCTTAACGATCATTCGCCCATTGTCCATATCATTTAAGTCCCACAAAGCCACTACTCCGTCTCCTCCAGCTGAGAAAAATTGGTTAGGCCTTGGACCTTGTTCAAGGGTATAAACACAATCTGAGTGACCTCCAACAGAATTGACTTTATTGACTACGATTTTAGGCATCAATGAAAAAGCTAGTATCTTCGATTTGAGGTAAAATTAGTCAATCAAGAACCAGCATTCATTAATTATTCATGCCAATTGCCCATAAATCTTCGCTCACAAAGAATGTCTCCTACATAGTTTGGGAAATATCTGAAACCGAAGAAGAATTACTTCAGCACCTAAAGCTAAACGAAGAAGAATTGGCAGACTTGAATTCAGTCAAAATAGCAACTAGAAGGCTAGAATGGTTAGGTGCACGGACAGCTTTGAAATTTTTGGTCAAGGAGATTGGTCAGTTCTATATTTATAAAGATCGTTTTGGCAAGCCTCACCTTAAAGACACGCCCATCGGTATTTCAGTCTCACATGCCAAAGGATTTGGGGCAGCGGCCATCAACTTAAATGGTGAGGTGGGAATTGATATCGAAACTGAAAGAGATCAACTTCACCGCATTGCCCATAAGTTCTTACATCCTTCGGAGGCCTCATGGGCATCCAACAACCGAGAAAAGCTTACTAAAATATGGACAGCCAAAGAGGCGCTCTACAAACTTCATGGTAGAACACAATTGACCTTTGCGGAACAATTGATCGTTTCCGATTTTAGAGATCAGAACTTATCTAATGGTGCCATCTTAGAAAATGGGCTAACCACCCAGTATGATTTATCATATGATCATTTAGGCTCTGTTCACTTGTGCTGTGCCTTTTGAGCGCTACTCCACTCCTCTTTCAACAATATTCAAGAGCACCTTCACCTCGTCAACCCTTTCAGTATGCCCCAACTTCTCATGGGAATTAATTAAGTTTCTCAGCATTCGAGCAACTATGTCTATGTGCGTACAAGGTTCATAGAAACGATCATTGGGCGGTAACTTGAGATTTACGATATACTCATCTACCTCTTTCTTTGAAAAAACTAAACCTCTGTTGAATGCATTAATGTAAAACTGAACATCGTCTTGTTTGTAGGTCATCACGAATAGGTTCGGAAGATTTACTCCAAACACCGGCATCTTCAACTTCTGTGCTACAAGCATATAGATTATGCACAAAGAGATGGGATTTCCCTTTTTGGTTTGTAGCACCACGCTTAGCATTGAATTGCCAGGCGAATGAAAATTCTTTGTGTTTGCACCAAAATGAAGCTTACTAAAAATGACTGAGTTTAGAATCTTAATTTGATCAACAGGGTGAATTTCGGCCTTAAACTCTAGCCAAGCTTCGTAGTAAAGCTGCTCCAACTCTTTACTCAATTGCTCATACTCAAGGTCCGGATATTGATAGGTATTGACCAACCAAACGCCTTCAAGAAGATCCTTTCCGCCATTGATTCGCCAAGCATAAAGCTTTTCCTTCAATAATTCGAACTGAAGGTTATGGACTAAGTCTTCAATTCGCTTTTGAACGACTGGGTTAAAGCTATTCTCCCATTCGAATTCCAAATAAGGAATAATATAGGTACCCATGGACTTGATTTTGTCCTCTATGTGTTCGACAATCTCAAAGTCGTCATCGTCTAACAACGAGACCATGGCTTTTAGCTCTTTATTATTCAGGTTTTCTCCTGCTAGCATACTTAAGTCTGAATAACGCCTACATTGAATTTCTCGGTAATTGGGGACTGATTGGCTATTTCAATTCCCTTTGAAATGACACTCCTGGTTTCTAGCGGATCAATAATACCATCTACCCAAAGTCGAGAGGCGGCATAATACGGACTCATTTGCTCATTATAACTGGCAGTGATGTCGTCTAATAATTTCTTTTCGTCTTCTGGGGTAATCTCCTTGCCCTGTGCCTTCAAAGTAGAAACTTTGATTTGAAGCAATGTCTTGGCTGCTGAAGCACCACTCATTACTGCTATTTGAGCGGTTGGCCAAGCGTAGATTAATCTTGGGTCGTACGCCTTGCCACACATGGCATAATTACCCGCACCATAGGAGTTACCTGTAATGATGGTGAACTTAGGAACCACAGAATTGGCCATGGCATTCACCATTTTAGCACCATCCTTTATGATACCACCATGTTCAGCGCGACTGCCTACCATGAAACCACTGACATCTTGGACAAAAACTAACGGAATCTTACGCTGGTTGCAGTTCATAATAAAGCGGGCAGATTTGTCAGCAGAATCGGAATATATAACTCCGCCCATCTGCATTTCGCCTTTTTTAGACTTTACTATAATTCTTTGATTGGCGACAATACCTACTGCCCAACCATCAATTCTAGCATAACCACACACGATGGTCTGACCATACTTTTCCTTGTACTCGTCAAATTCTGAGTCATCAACAATACGTTTGATGATTTCTCGAACATCATATGGCTTTGTTCGATCAGTCGGCATAATGCCTAATATATCTTTAGCATCAAACTTTGGTGGCTTAACTTCTGCGCGGTCAAAGCCTGCATTTTCGAAAGCTCCTACTTTGTCAAAAATATTCTTGATGTAATCAAGACAGGCTTCATCATTCGGAAACTTGTTATCTGTTACTCCGGAGATTTCACAGTGCGTTGTTGCACCTCCAAGTGTTTCATTATCTACGCTTTCACCAACAGCTGCTTTTACCAAATAAGAGCCCGCTAAAAAGATAGAGCCCGTTTTATCAACAATGGCGGCCTCATCGCTCATGATAGGCAGATATGCCCCTCCTGCTACACAGCTACCCATAATGGCTGCTACTTGTATAATGCCCATCGAAGACATTTTAGCATTATTTCGAAACTGTCTTCCGAAATGCTCCTTATCAGGAAATATCTCATCCTGCATGGGTAAGAAAACACCAGCACTATCTACCAGATAAATAATGGGAAGTCTATTTTCCATAGCCACTTCTTGGGCTCGCATGTTCTTCTTAGCTGTAATAGGAAACCAAGCGCCCGCTTTAACTGTAGCATCGTTGGCAACTATTACGCAAGTTCTACCCCGAACGCTCGCAATTCCGGTAACAACCCCTCCAGATGGACAACCGCCATATTCCTTGTACATACCATCGCCAACAAAGGCTCCAATCTCAAGGAATTGATCGGGTTCGTCAATTAGGTAGTCAATCCGCTCACGTGCTGTGAGCTTGCCTTTATCGTGTTGCTTGGCAATTTTCTTTTCTCCTCCACCCAGCTTAACTTTTTTCAGTCTAGTGTCTAACTGAAAGATGAGTTGCTGTAATTCATCCTGATTCTTATTGAATTCAATATCCATTAAGTCTAGTTTTTGCCAATAACATTGGCCATTTCGTATAGTTTACTTGTGACTAAAATTAGACCCTAGAAGTGGACTTTTCAAGCGAGAAAAGTTTAACGGTCTTTTTTCTTTTTACTCGCTATCTCACGCCCCTCAGCCGGTGGTCTATTTTTTCTACCGAATACTGAGAAGTGCATGTAGCGCTTCGGATTATACCTCAAATCGATAAACAGGCTATCCAAATCAGCCATGGTTTGATTCAAAGTATTATAAAGTGAATCATCTGACATCAGTTTGCCTAGCGTTCCGTCATTAGAATTCAAACGATCGATAAAGCTCTGAGTGCCTAGCAGTAAGGAATCCATGTGCACTAGACGAGACTCTATGTCAATTGCATTGAGTTTTTCACCTAGCTTAGCATATTCCTCAGTCATTGGTTTAATGCCACTGAGCGCATGGGTAATGGAATCAGTGAGCCAGGCAATTCTATTTTCTACAAGGTCGAGAGAGCCCTCTAGCCTACCCGTTAAATTCATGACGTTTTCTGAAGCTTGCGTAAAGTTGTCAATCGCTTTGCCGATGCTGTCAGATTTCTCAACAAATGGCTCTAAAACACCATTGATCTTATTGACCAATGCCGAAAGCGAGTTGGCCGCTGAAAGCCCCTCCTCTGTTAAAAGCTCGGTTATCCCACCATCAATATCGCTAATTAAGGCTTCACCGGCCTCAAGCGTCCGTGTGCCGGGGTTCATGACTAACTTAATCTCTATACCCCCTAAAAAATCAGGCTTCGTAAGCCGAGCGATGGTGCTATCCGTAAGGTTTATGGTATTGTCTATGGCAAGGGTCACTAAGATGCTGTTGTAACTTTCGTCATTAAAGCGCCTATCGATAACACTACCTACATCGAGACCGTTGAGTACTACTCGGTCACCTTTTTTCAGGCCACTGACATTCTGATATTCAACATAGTAGGTGTTCAATGGAGAAAATACATCAAGCCCCCTGAGGTAATTAAAACCTACATAAAGTGCTAAAGCTGTTAGCACTACAAATAAGCCCACCTTGAATTCTCTTCCTCTTGCCACGCTTTTAATTTCCTATTGATTCCATATATTCAAAATAATCCCTGATCGCTCTAAAAATTGCCGAAGCCAGATAATCTTGAATTTCTTTGTTCCCAAGTTCTTTTTCTTCTTTTGGATTTGTAAGATAGCCTAATTCCACTAAAACACTAGGCATATAGGTACTCCAAAGTACCCAAAGACTAGATTGCTTTACACCACGACTCTTTCTACCCACTCTTTTCTTAAACTGCTCATCAATGTAAGCAGCCAATAGAATACTGTTCTCTTGATATGCCTCTTGCTGAATTGAAAACATAATATCTACCTCTGGAGCATTTGGGTCAAAGCCCTGATAAATCTCCTGATAGTTCTCCTCAAGCAGGATAACAGAGTTCTCTCGCTTAGCCACTTCAAAGTTTCGACCTTCATTCTTAGTACCCATCACAAAGACTTCCGTACCCGAAACGGATTCATAACCAGGATTCATTGCATTTGCATGAATAGAAACAAATAAATCTGCCTCCGCGTCATTGGCCATGATGGCACGAACTTTGGGGTGACTGTACACATCATTTTTGCGCGTATAAATAACCTCAATGTTGTCTGTTAATGTTTCTAGGTATTTACCAACCAATAAGGTTACTGGCAGCACTACATCTTTTTCTTTCAGGTTTTTACCACGCGTTCCTGGGTCTTTTCCACCATGCCCGGCATCAAGTACCACCTTATATTTTTTCTTTTTTACGCCATCAGGGGCCTGCATAGCATTTGCTTGGAGGCAGAATACCATCAGAAAGATGACCAGAAGGCTATAATTTTTCACTTTGATGCGAATGAAACGGTCTATTAAAATAACTTTACACAAAAGTCTTAAAATTTCGGAAAAACCGAAAAATAGCGTGCTCTCTAATCGAATTATATTTTTCTCGCTCTGTTTCTTCATTTCAATTATCAATTTGAAGGCACAAGTCAATGGCGTAAAACCTGATTCGCTTGTTACCCTTCAAAACCGTACCAATTCTCTTGGCACTCAGTTAGAAAGTAAAAATGACACCCTCCCCGGCATTCAAGATTCGGCTAAAGTAGTCGTAAATGGAATCGAAACCACTATAAAGTATTTCGCTGTAGATTCCATTATTACAAAAATCAAAACAAATAGCACCTATCTCTATGGTTCGGCCAAAATCGAATATGGAGATATCAACTTGATTGCTGAGCAAATTATAATAGATCGTGACTTAAACGAATTAAGGGCTAAAGGCGTTCAAGATTCGACAGGTTTATGGGTAGGCCGTCCAATCTTTAAGGACAAATCTGGTGTTTATGAAACCGAAGAAATCAGGTATAATTTTGTAACACAACGTGCCCGAATTAAAGGAGTAGCCACTTCTCAACCAGAAGGTCAACTGACAGGAGACGTCATTAAACGAAATGCAGACCAGTCTACCTACATATCACAAGGCAAGTATTTACCATGTCTTGATGAACTCAACCCCACCACCTACATAAAAGCGAAAAAAATCAAGGTAACAGCTGGTAAGAGTATTGTAACAGGCCCTTTTCTATTATACGTTGGTGATATTCCTACTCCGCTTGGCTTGCCTTTCGGGTTTTTTCCAAAAACAGATGAATCTAACTTATCGGGTGTATTATTCCCAAAGTATGGTGATGAACAGCGTAGGGGTATTTTCTTAAGAGAGGGTGGTTGGTATCAGGTTTGGAATGACAAAGTACACTCTGCGTTTACTGGAGACATCTATTCGAAAGGAAGCTGGGGCTTAAAAATGCGTACGGTTTATAAGAATAGGTACAAGTACAGTGGCCAATTAGACATTAGCTTTAACCGAAATATTACACCAGAAACAGATGAAGTTCCCTTGAACTCACAAGACTTTTGGGTTTCTTGGTCGCACAGACCAGACGCAAAAGGAAAGAATTCAATCTTTTCTGCCAGTGTCACCGCTGGTTCAAGTACGTTCAATCAGAACAACCTTTCTACTGTAAATTTTCAAAACAATATACGCTCTGAATTTAGGTCAAATGTAAACTTGAGCGGCACCATACCGAGGTCACCCTTTAGCTACGCCATCGCTGGCCGACATAATCAGAATGTACAAACGGGTGTGGTAGATATCTCTTTACCAGAGTTTTCATTTACCATGAATAGATTAACACCCTTTAAACAATCGAAATCTGATTTTTTGAAAAGACTCAACTTAGGCTGGCGCTTTAACGCATCCAACCGAATTACCAATGTTGTCCGACCTGGTACGGCTGGTTTCACCATTGCGAATAAAGCCGTCACCACAGATACCATCGCAGTGACGTTCGCAAGCTTGCCAGAACTTTTAGATAATGCATCAAACGGAGCACGGCATAATGTTGACCTTTCTACCTCATTTTCTTTTCTCGAAAATCTGACGTTTACTCCATCTTTCAACATTGAAGAGCTTTGGTATTTAGAACAATTGGATTATGAGTTCTTACCTGACGAAAATGCAGTAAGAATCGACACAATCCCTGGCTTTAGCAGAGCAATGACTTATAGTGCCGGCATAGGCCTTTCCACTCAGATATATGGAAGTTTCCCTATGAAACGAAGTAAAAAAATAGAAGCGATAAGACATATTGTAACCCCAACAGTCTCATTTTCTTATCGGCCTAATTTTGGAGATGAAAAATTCGGCTTTTACCAAACTGTACAGACAGATACGACTGGTGACGGTACATTCCGACAACTTTCTATTTATGACGGATTCTTAAATGGATCACCTTCTTTAGGAGAATCAGCAGCCATCAGTTTCTCGGTGTCGAACAAACTTGAAATGAAGATTAAAAACGATACCGCCAAAGCAAAAAAGGTAGCCATCCTAGACAACCTTGCGCTCTCTGGTTTTTACAACTTCTTAGCCGATTCATTTAATCTTTCGAACATCAACATCAATGCTAGAACTTCTCTTTTCAATAAGAAACTCCAAATCAACATGGGAGCCAGCCTTGATCCCTACACTTATTTAACCACTACCACGGAAGGAGTTACCACCACTACCAGAGTAAACAGCCTGGCCATCAGGTCTGGTCAAGGCTTGGGAAGACTTAGATCCGCGCGCCTATCCATGAGCACCAACCTTAACTCAAAAGCAAATAATTCAAATCAAAACCAACGCACAAACATTCTAAATGATGCAAATGATCTAGACAATATCGCTGGCGAGGCAAACCCATTCGGAACTTTGAATAACGGAGGAAATAGTCTTCTGCCTGAATACTTTTATGATCCCAACTCTTATGTTGATGTGACAATACCTTGGAATATTAGGCTCAGCTATGACTATAGCTACACTTGGTCTACTACAAACACCACAACTAGGCAATCCATCAGAGCCAACGGACAATTACAACTCACACCAAAATGGCAGGTCACATATAACACGGGTTACGACTTTGACGCTAAAGAGTTTGTACAAACCTCGGTGGGTCTTTATAGAGATTTAGGCTGTTGGGAAATGCGAGCCAACTGGATACCATTTGGTGCTTTCACATCTTATACAATAGATATCCAAATAAAAGCTTCTGCGCTTAAAGACCTCAAGATCAGTAGACGCAGAAGCCAATTCGATCAAAGTAGATAGTTAGCCAATAGGTTGTATAAAAAGCCCCTCTTCGGTCTTCTCTACTTTGGCTAGTCCGTTTTGCGTTAATTCTTTAATTGCCTTATCCCACTTTTTATTGGACAAGCCAGCAGACTCTTTGAGCGCACCTAATTCACACTTACCAGCTTTAGTCAAGTTGTCAAGAATAGCCTTTGCCTCATCGCTCAACTCAACTTCAACCCGCTTCTTTTCTGGCTTCATCTGTGGAAAAAAGAGTACATCCTGAATTGAATTTGAATTGGTCATGATCATAGACAATCGGTCAATGCCAACCCCAAGACCAGCTGTCGGAGGCATGCCATACTCCAGCGCGCGTAAGAAATCTTCGTCAAGCACCATGGCTTCGTCATCTCCTCGCTTGCCTAACTCCAATTGTTCTTCGAATCTTTGGCGCTGATCTATCGGATCATTCAACTCAGAAAAGGCATTACAGATTTCTTTACCATTACAAATGGCTTCAAATCTTTCCACTAAACCTTCCTTGGTTCTATGCTTTTTGGCTAAAGGCGACATCTCAACAGGGTAATCTGTAATGAAAGTTGGCTGAATCAATTTGGCTTCGCAGTGCTCTCCGAAAATCTCATCGATCAACTTGCCCTTACCCATGGTGTCATCGATACCTACTTTCAATTCCTTGGCAGTAGACCTCAATTGTGCCTCATCCATTTCAGAAATATCGACCCCTGTAAAATGTTCGATCGCTTCGAACATAGTGAAACGTTTCCAAGGTCTCTGAAAGTTAATTTTATGCGCACCAACTTGTACCTCAGTGGTTCCATGTAGATCCATGGCTACTTTTTCAACCATTGCTTCCACTAGATTCATCATCCAGTCATAATCTTTATAGGCTACATAAAGCTCTACTTGAGTAAACTCTGGGTTGTGAAACCTAGACATTCCCTCATTTCTAAAATCTTTAGAGAATTCAAAAACACCATCAAAGCCACCAACAATCAATCTCTTTAGATACAGTTCATTGGCAATACGCAGATACAAAGTCATGTCCAACGTATTGTGATGGGTTTTGAAAGGACGAGCCGCAGCACCTCCATACAAAGGCTGAAGGATTGGGGTTTCCACCTCTAAATATCCTTTATCGGCTAAAAAACTACGCATGGAATTCACCAATCGTGTTCGTTTAACGAAGGCATCTTTTACATGGGGGTTCACAACTAGATCGACATAGCGCTGTCTGTATCTTTGTTCTGGGTCTGTAAAAGCGTCATGCACATTGCCTTCAGCATCGGTCTTAGGAAGTGGCAAAGGCTTCAAGGACTTTGATAGTACCTTTAACTCCGTTACGTGTACCGAAGTCTCCCCTACCTGAGTTTTGAAGACATAACCTTTGATTCCGATGAAATCACCTATGCCTAAAATCTTTTTAAAAACCGTGTTATAGAGCGTCTTGTCTTCATCAGGACACAGGTCGTCTCGTCTTAAATAGACTTGGATTCTACCTTCTGCATCTTGTAGTTCAGCAAATGAAGCCGAACCCATGATTCTTCTACTCATCAGTCGTCCGGCCAGTGTTACCTCCTTAAAGCGTTCAGGATCTGCATCAAATTGCGCTTTGATCTCTTCTGAAAAAGCCGAAACCTCAAATGTTTCAGATGGATATGGATTAATCCCTAGCTTTTCGAGTTCAGTTTTCTCCTGTCTCCTTAATAATTCCTGTTCGCTTAAAACCTGCATTTCACGATTTTTTTGAAGTGCGCAAAGATAGTGATTACAAGAGATTATTTAAACAATTATAGCTTCACATGCACATCCCCAAAAATATTTTCTCCTAAAAGTTTAGGATCATTCCTAAATCTTTCGGACATTTCCTAAAATATTAGGAGATGAAAGAATTAACTAAGGCTGAAGAACAGATAATGCAGGTTGTGTGGGAGCACGATCAACTCTTTATAAAAGACATAGTTGATCAGATGCCAGACCCCAAACCAGCCTATAATACTGTGGGTACTTTCTTGAAAATTTTAGAAACCAAAGGATTCGTCAGTCGAGTAAAGATCG
Organism: uncultured Roseivirgaceae bacterium; assembly: GCA_964352205.1. Taxonomy (GTDB): domain Bacteria; phylum Bacteroidota; class Bacteroidia; order Cytophagales; family Cyclobacteriaceae; genus Roseivirga. Next base: position 194,021 of record CAYGQO010000004.1, on the reverse strand, counting down.
GCAATACCTATGCCTACTCTGCCTCAGTAAAAAAGAAGACTTACACACAAAGCTTTATGAATGGTTTCCTGAGTAACTACTTTGAAGGTTCTGCTGAAAAGCTCTTTTCATTTATGGTTGAGGAGAAGAAACTAAACATTAAGCAGGTTGAAGATTTAATGAAAAAACTCAAAGACAATGATTAGTTATATCCTCGAAGCATCCGTCTGCCTAGCGTGCTTTTATAGCGTGTACTGGCTATTCTTAAGGAGGGAAAAACTGCTTTCCCTCAACCGATTTTATCTGCTGCTATCGGCTTTTATGTCACTTATCATCCCATTACTAAGCTTTGATATCGGCATCAGTTTATTTCCACAATCAAGCCAAGCCCGTCAATTCGGGTTTGTAGAGACGACAAGCATGGAGCAATCTGTCACCTCTAACTCTCCGATAATTTCCATCGGGCTGATCTATAGTCTTGGGTTAAGTATTGCCTTGGTACTATTTGCTGTAAAAGTCTTATATGCCCGGAAACGCATTGGTAAAAAGCTCTCACTTAAAGTGAAACCAATCGAAGTCACCGAAGCAGAAGGTTTGGTAGCCTATAGCTTTCTTAATACCATTTTTATTGGAAAAGACTTAAATCAAAACTCAGAACTCAAAGCACATATTATTGCACATGAGTCTGCTCATATACAAGGGATGCACTCCTTAGACCTATTCTTTTTTGAAGTGCTAAAGTGTGTGTTCTGGTTCAACCCCTTTAGCTACCTCTACTGCAAATCCATTAAGATACAGCATGAGTACATCGCTGACCAATATGCCTTGGCGCTAACCAACCCTGCTAGTTATCAGCGGTCTTTGTTGCAACTCACCCTATCACAAGTGAACAGCAGCCTGATTTCAAATTTTAATGAACATCCTATAGAAACAAGATTAAAAATGATTCAAAAATTAAACTCAAATGTCATGAACAAATCCAAAACCCTATTTGCATTACCCGTTTTCGCCCTATTAGTGGTCGCCTTTGCCTGCACAGACACAGTTGAACCTACTGACGCCATGGTAGAAACGATAACAGAAGTACCTATTGAAGCAAGTGAAATAAACCCACTAACAGATCAATTAAAGATGATCATTGATTCCATGAGAGTGATTGAAGGAAAAGCTAAATACGGCTTTAAATTTGATTACAAAACCAATTTTGATGGTACCTATGAAGAACGGGAAATACATGAAATCCCTGATACCGAGATTAGAAAAGCTGCTTACATTCTAAAAAGTCTTGAAGAGACCAAGGCAAGTGGCGCCCTCATTGAAGTAATCACCGAGTATAGCCAGCTGCAAAAAGACTTAGAAAAGTCTGGAATGAATACTTTTGAAATAGTAACCGAGGAGAGGAAATCTTCTAAGAAGCACTAGCCTGCCGTATTAAAAAGTAAACCCCAACTTGAAGTCTCAGGTTGGGGTTTAATTTTTAGTTTATAACAGAATTAAGCGCTTCTCCTCTTCAACTCCCTCGTCACTAAAGTCAATTCTCTCCCACTTTGGCCTTTGACAGAAGTATTTTCGGCCGCTCTTCTTATTAAATAAGGGATGGTAGCCTTTAATGGCCCATATGGCACATATTTGATCACATTATAATCAGCATAAGCAAGGTTAAAAGAGATATGATCACTCATTCCATAAAGCTGGCCAAAATATACGCGATCATCGCCAGGCGCTAAGCCAGCTTCATTCATTAACAAAGTCAGTCTGTAATTCGACTCTTCATTATGTGAGCCAGCAAATAAACCAATGTCACTGATGTGTTCTATACAATATGCACAGGCTGCATTAAAGTCATTGTCGGTAGATACCTTATCAGGCTGTATTGGATCAAGATAGCCCATTTCAGCAGCTCGAGCACTCTCTTTCTCCATATAGGCACCTCTTACTAATTTAGCACCCAGAATGTAACCATCTGCTTTTGCCTTGGCATGCTGTTCTTTTAAGTTGGCTAACATCGCATGGCAATACATTTGAAAAGTATAATAGACAATGGCCTTTTCCTTGTTGTATTTAGCCATCATAGCAATGGTTATATCGTCAATTGGTTTTTGAATCCACGTTTCTTCCGCATCTATCAACACCGTCACGCCAAGTTCCGCTGCTAGCGCACAAATACTTGATACCCTATTCTGAACTCTGCTGTAAGCTTCAGACTCTTCACTCGACAAGGCTTTACCTGCGTGAATCTTTGCTAACAAATCAAAAGAACCAACACCTGTAATTTTAAAGGCTGCAAACCTCATGACATCTGAGTTTGAAGCAGTTTTAATAGTTTCCAGCACTTCTTTGGTGGTTACATCGAAACCCTCCTCCGTTTTTTCGCCCTCTACAGAATAATCGAAAATGGCCCCAATACCAAAATGCTCTAGTTCATCACAAGTGCTCTTGCAAGTTTCTAGGGTTTCTCCTCCACAAAAAATATCAAAGATGGTAGACTTAACCAGTCCCTTTACGGGCAAGCCAACGCCTAAACTAAACTTGGTTAGAGAGGTTCCTACTGAAACCAACCAAGGCCATTTCATGGTAGAAAAAATGAAATGTCTTTTTTTCAGGGCTTTGTCAGACTTAGCCTTGAAAGCAATTTCGATCTCATCGAAATCAACAAACTTTTTTAGGTCCATAGGGCGAATTAGAGGGGCAAATATAATTAACAAACCGTAAGAGGTTTACATTTGTTATACCAAAGAATTAACATTTGAGTTGATGCAAATTACAGCGCTAAAAGATTGGATGAATGGCTATGAAAAACCCTTAGTCATAGCAGGACCATGCAGTATTGAAAACGAAAAGCAGTTGCACGACTCTGTGCTACCCATTGTAGATAGGGTTGATATCATTAGAGGTGGCATATGGAAACCGCGAACGCGACCTGGTTCTTTTGAAGGCGTGGGCGAACAAGGGCTTCAATGGGTAAGCGCTTTGAAAAAGGAAAAACCCTTCAAATTCGCTACAGAAGTAGCAACCCTAGAACATGTAGCACTTGCCCTAAAATACGGAGTTGATGTACTATGGATTGGTGCGCGCACTACCGTAAACCCTTTTAACGTAAGCGAGCTTGCGGCAGCCCTACAAGGGGTTGACATTCCCGTTTTCGTTAAAAACCCCATACACCCAGAACTCTCACTTTGGAAAGGAGCTTTAGAACGCTTTTCAAAAGCAGGAATCACAAAACTAGGCGCCATTCATAGGGGTTTTCATACCTATGAAAAAAAGAAATATCGTAACGTTCCCTTTTGGCAGATTCCTTTAGAACTAAAAAGTGAGTTTCCTTCCCTCCCGCTGATTTGTGACCCTAGCCATATTGGAGGCACTCGCGAGCTGATTGAACCTTTAGCACAAAGGGCACTTGATTTGGATTATGATGGTGTAATGATTGAAGCGCATGCCGACCCATCGGTGGCACTTAGCGATGCAAAGCAACAGGTGAGTACTACCGCTTTGTTAGATATCGTCTCAAGACTGAACCCTAGAGATGCCAGCTTCACAGACAAGAGCTATCTAGACCAGTTAGAAATAATCCGTCAACAAATCGATCAGGCTGATAGAGAGCTGTTAGAAGCTATTGCGGTACGCATGAGTTTAGTAGAAAAAATTGGAGAGATTAAGAAAGAGAATAATGTGGCCATTTTTCAAATCAGTAGGTGGAAAGAAATCTTTCAGTCAAGACCAGATTGGGGCAAGCAACTAAATCTTGATGATGAGTTTATCGTAGACTTACTGAGATTATTGCACCAACAATCAGTGAAAAAGCAGACTGAGGTGTTTAACATGATAGAAGAAGAATAAAACTACGCTAATGACCAATTTAGGACTACTCGGGCCAGAAAACACTTATCATGACATTGCTAGAAAGCGATATCTACCAGAAGCACAGCCAACCTTTTACAAAAACTTTGACGAAGTCTTTTCAGCATTAAAAGAGGGCAAAATCAATCGTGCGCTGGTTGCGATAAAGAATAGTACCTCAGGTTTTGTCAGTAATAATTTGGAAAGAATTAAAAAGAGTGGTTTTAAGGTCATAGAAGAATTCGAACTACCGATACACCTATACCTAGGCAGCATTCATCCCAACTCGTTAAACTCTATCAGAAAAATCTATTCGCACCCCATGGCGATCAAGGAAACCCAGTGTTTCTTTAGAAAATACAGCCACATTACCTTCATTTCTAGCACAAGTACAGCAGGAGCAATAGATGAGTTGAGAAATAATCGCGATCCGCATGGAGCCGTGATTTCCAGCAAAGAGGCTTTGGAAAATAACGCACTGCATGTGATCTCCGAAAACATTGAAGACGAACCAAACAATTCAACCACATTTAGTCTGATAGAAAAATAATTCAATCGATTTACTAAACTTTTCAGCATAATAGTTTTGACTGCTGAATAAGATACATATGTTTAGCATGTGAAAAGAACATCAGCAGCTTACTATTACTTTTTTTACTTTTTCAACTTTAATAAAGTGAGCCGCTGCTTATAGAAAAAATTAAAATCTAACTTCTAAGCCCGGTTCACTTGAACCGGGCTTTTTTATTGCAAAAAAATGGAAATCATAGACATCAAAGATTGGGGACTTGGCTTATCAGAGCACGTACTCATAGCTGGGCCATGCAGTGCAGAAAGCCCACAGCAAATTGAAAGTATCGCTAAAGGGCTTAGAGGTAGTAATATCGAAATGTTCAGAGCAGGCGTATGGAAACCCCGCACCAGACCAGGGTCATTTGAGGGCATCGGTTCAGAAGCGCTCGAATGGTTAGACATTGCCAGAGACATACTTAAAGTACCAGTTACTATAGAAGTTGCTAATACCGCACATGTAGAGGCTGCTTTAAAAGCGGGTATCGATGTCCTATGGATTGGTGCCCGTACTACAGTTAACCCTTTCTCTGTTCAGGAAATATGCGAAGCCTTACGCGGAACAGATATTCCTGTTATGGTGAAAAACCCAATCAACCCTGATTTGCAATTGTGGTTAGGCGCCATCGAAAGACTGAATAAAGTAGGCATCAATAAGGTAGCTGCCATCCACAGAGGATTCTCTGATCCTTACGAAAAGCGTTACAGAAACAAGCCTGAATGGAGTATGCCCATTCACTTAAAAAGGATGTTGCCTGGGATTTCAGTGATTTGCGACCCTAGTCATATTGCAGGAACAAGAGAAATCATTGCATCAGTAAGCCAGCGCGCCATCAACTTTGGCTTAGATGGGCTGATGATTGAGACACACCATGATCCGGATAATGCATGGAGTGATGCCAAACAGCAAATCACCCCTGATACACTGAAAATCATTTACGAAAACTTAAACTTCAGAGAAACTTTAGATAAGCACCCTGAGGCCATCAGTGAATTAGATGAATTCAGACAGAAAATTGACTTGGTTGATAATCAAATCATCGAATTACTGGCAGATCGTTTTCAAATGATCAAACAGGTTGGAGAATATAAAAGAGAGCACAACCTTGCCGTTTATCAGCCTAACAGATGGCATGATGTAATGGAGTCGAGAATTAATGCCGGAGTCAATAAAAACATGACTGAAAAGTTCATGAAAAGCTTTTTATTTGCCGTACACGAAGAGTCAGTAAAGACACAAGAAGCACAGCTCAAAGAAAAAGCCTAAAACCAAAATGAGCCAAATCGTCATTGATGATATACAAGTAAGTCTTAAGCAATTCTTTGATAAGAATAGCTACACTAAGGTGGCGATCTTGGTCGATGAAAACACTAGAGAGCACTGCTATCCCATTGTACAAGGCCTTCTGCCGGAACACTTGGTCATTCAGGTTTCTTCGGGAGAAGTCAACAAGACGCTTGATACTTGTCAAACCATCTGGGAATCTTTGACCAAAGAGGCTTTCGACCGAAAATCTCTCATGATTAATTTAGGTGGCGGAGTGATAGGTGATATGGGTGGATTCTGTGCGGTGACCTACAAACGCGGCATTGATTTCATCAACATACCTACCACATTGTTAGCGGCTGTAGATGCCAATGTTGGCGGAAAGCTCGGCATTGACTTCCAGGGCTTCAAAAATCACATTGGATGCTTTAAAGAACCAAATGCTGTCTTAATAGATCCTATTTTTTTGGACACACTTTCTAAAAAGGAATTAAGATCTGGCTTTGCCGAGGTGATCAAGCACGGACTTATCACTGATAAAGACTATTACGAACAAGTCGCAAAAGTCGGTTTAGTACAGGAAAATTGGCATGCGGTTATTGCGCATTCGGTAGACATAAAAAATCAGGTAGTTAAGCAAGACCCAAAAGAAGCAGGCTTACGAAAGATTTTGAACTTTGGCCATACGATCGGTCATGCTATTGAGAGCTATTACCTCGATACAGAAAACCATCTTTTGCACGGTGAAGCCATAGCCATTGGGATGATTTGTGAAGCCTATGTGTCGAAAAAGTTATTAAGTCTTGAAGAAGCTGATCTCAAGGAAATTTGTGATACGATTCTAAACATTTATCCTGATCTTGATATCAGTAAGAAAGACTTTACAGCTATCATTAAATTGATGTATCAAGACAAGAAAAATGTCGGTAATTTTCTCAACCATTCATTACTCTATGAAATTGGTCGAGCAGGTTATGATGTAGCGGTTGATGAAAAGGACGTAATGGATGCCTTATTCTTTTACCTAACACTAAAGCAATAAATTGGATACCATAACGCTGAAACACAGCCCTGTACTCAAAAACTCAGAGATACAGCTAGAGGCCTCCAAAAGCGAAAGCAATCGCGCACTCATAATCAATGCACTTTCAGGAAATCAGTCCGCATTAAAGAATCTCTCCAATGCAAGAGATACGCAAACTATGATGGGACTCTTGGCCTCCGAAGAAGACATGCTAGATGTACTAGATGCTGGCACCACTATGCGTTTTCTAACCGCCTATTCCATTTTTGGAGATCGACCAAGGGTACTAACGGGAACTGATCGCATGCAACAGAGGCCTATTAAAATTTTAGCCAAGGCGCTCAAGCAGATTGGAACTAAAGTGAAGTTTCTGAATAAGGATGGCTTCCCTCCTCACAAGGTTTATCCACTTACCGAACAGAAGAAGGAATTAATAAGTGTCAAAGGAGATGTGAGCAGTCAGTTTATTTCGGCCTTGCTAATGATTGCGCCAAGACTGCCTAAAGGATTGTCTTTAGTATTACGAGGCAAAATAGGTAGCCGTCCCTACATTCAAATGACACTCGACATGATGCGACTCTTTGGTGTGAATACGGCTTGGACCAACAATACCATAGAAATCAAACCACAGGCATATGGTACTTACGACTATGTGGTTGAGTCTGACTGGTCGGGTGCTAGTTACTGGTATAGCTTTGTCGCATTGGCCACCGAGGCTAAAATCAAGCTACTGGGCCTTAGGCAAAAATCCCTTCAAGGTGATATAGCGATTGTACACATCATGAATCAGCTCGGAGTCATGAGCACTTTCGAAGAGGATGGGGTAATTCTTCAGAAAATTCAACATCGTAAATCAGTAGAGATTGATTTCTCTGACTGCCCTGACCTCGCACAAACCGTAGCAGTGGTATGTGGCGTAAAGAAAATTGAATGCCAGATGACGGGTTTAGAAAGCCTACGTATTAAAGAAACGGATCGCATCAAAGCACTCAAAAAAGAGTTAAAGAAATTCAACATTAAGCTAAAAGAGACCAAAGAAGGCGTTTGGGAAATCAAATCTAAGTTTGAAGTAGGCCAAGCACCTGTCAGTGTTGATACCTATGAAGATCATCGCATGGCAATGGCTTTCGCGCCACTATGTACCCAGCAAGAGATCATCATAAAAGACCCATCGGTTATCAATAAGTCTTATCCAAGTTTTTGGGAACACGTCAAGCGCCTTAATCCTTAATTAAGTTAAAAATATTCAATAATAGAGAGACCCTACTTGGAAGGCCTCTCCATTACTTGCTTGAATTTTAAAGCCTAGTCCTCATTATTATTACTGTTACCGCACCACTCTTTTCCTTGTCCACAGTCAATGTAAAATTTTTGTGCGGGTTTGTCAAAACCAGACGTGCAATTTGGACTCAGGCCTACACAACAAGCTAAACCATCTGAACACTCACGCGAACACTCACCTGGGTCATTCGCTTCACAACCAAGACCTATGGCATGAACATTTAAGCTTAATACCATCAAGTAGACTATTGAGGTAGCTAACAAAACTTTTTTTCTAATACTTTTCATTTTTATGTTTATTTAATTGTTAAAAATTGATTCTACAAAAGCCAAGGAATCAACACTCTGATTAATCCCAGTCAGAGGAAAGAATGCATCTTTTACCTTCAAATTAGCATCCAATAGCATAACGAAGGGTGTGGGAAGACTTAATAACTCAGATGGGACCTGCTCCGCCCTATTAAGATTAGCGAACCTAGAAGGGTCAAACAGTTTTAGGAACTTATCATCTTCCTCTCCTCTATGAGTATTAAAATGGTAAGACGAGGCAACACCAACAGAATCGGATTCTGCGAATACTCCTTCAAGTAAGCTCAACCCTTCAAAAATGCACGAATTACAGTCATAAGTATTATAGACAAAAACAATGGATGATTTATTGAGTGAACATTCTTTAATAAAACTGTCTAGCAAACCAGCCTTTAATCTCTTCTTTGAAGATATAGTTTTGCTTTTTATTCTTTCAAAAGCATCAGTCGTATCGTCAGCTTTATTAAGTCTTGAATTATTTTTTTCATCACATGAGAAAAAAAATAATACTAATATTATTACAAATAATTTTTTTATCATTTTTTCCGAAATTTTATAATTTCTGCAGCACCTTTGTCAAAAGCAAAAATATTATTATGATCCACAGCAATCTGGAAAAAAAATGCCCCTGGCACATTAAGCCCATAAATCTTATCCACGCTCAATTCATTATCTCGAGTATCTAAAACCAATACCTCAGTACTCGATAAATATTTATTATTACCAATGAACAACAAATAGATTTTGTCTTCGAAAGCGTAAATATCTCTGTAAAAAGCAAATTCCATCGAATACTTACGTCTAGGATTCTCTTTCAACAGTTCTTGGTACTCGTCAATACGATATTGAAAAAACTCAGACATATCCAAACTAGATAGTAATGATCCCTGATCGTCAAACAATTCTAAATAAGGACGTGAAGTCCAAACAGAAACTATGCGTCCCCTTCCAACTGACAGTAGGCTTTGTGTATTTTGAGCCCTCTTATGATCAAAATTATCAAAGGATAAAAGGTTTCCGAACTCGCGTTTAACCTTCATATCCTCACCCATTCTAATAATTGGTTTTTCAGACAAAAGACTCATCCCATAGACATCACCTTGCTTACCAATGGTAGGCTTTCTATAGAAGAGTATTCCCAAATCCGTTGGTATTCTTTTGTGTTCTATAAACTCACCAGAAAGATCATATACTGAAATACCTAACTTTCTGTTATCAAAAACATATAGTTTCTCCTCTTTTATCTGCGCATGTTCGGTACCTCCAATTTGCTCTGGCCCATTTCCATGACTAATAACTCTCTCAACATTGAAATTGTCATCAAGTATTAGAGATAAATTCAATTTCGCATCACTAACAAAAAGCTTATCCTCCCCCTTAGTTAATTCACTTAGACCATCAGTAACAAACAAGGAATCACTATATTGATTTTTAACATCAGTTGGGGCTAAAACAACATATTCAATTGAATCATCCTTTGCGCCTCCACACGAAACATTCACTAAAAAAGATACTACAATAAATAAGACCACACTTCTACTATCCAACATGAAATTGGAAGTATAATGTATAGAGGTACTTTTAAAAGGAAATCTAAGTTTAGATTTATAACTTGATCCTGTTGGCATAAATTGTACATAATTGTGTATATCCAAGTTAAAAAATAACTTTTTGATATCCAAAATTTAGTAGTAAAAATAAAAAATGTCAAATTCATACTTTAAGATTATCTAAACCCAGCATGACAAAAAAGAAAAAGCTTAACAACATTACAGTCCGTCAAGTATTCAAAACCATCATATGGCCCAAAAGAGGGATACTACTGATTGGTTTGATTCTTATTTTAATAAAGAGTGTAGCCAGCTTAGTGTTACCTGGAGCCACCCGATTTTTAATAGATGATGTCGTTGTCAACAAAGACATGCAAAAGCTTTGGTTGGTGATTACAGTAACGATTGCCGCCATCATAGCACAGGCAGCTACCTCCTTTGCACTTACAAGGTTACTCAGCGTACAAGCACAAAAACTTATCGCCCAACTCAGGGTAAAAGTCCAAAAACACATCCTCTCCTTACCCATCAATTATTTCGACAGTACTAAGTCGGGAGCTTTAGTCTCTAGAATTATGACTGATGTTGAAGGGGTAAGAAACCTTGTCGGTACTGGCTTGGTGCAACTTGTTGGCGGTCTACTTACCTCTATAGGCGTATTGTACATTCTGATAGACATGAATGCCAAGCTCACCGCATTTGTCATCGCTCCTGTTGTCATCTTTGGGCTAGTAGCTATGAAAGCCTTTGCTTACCTGAGGCCGATCTTCCGAAAAAGAGGTCAACTCAATGCCGAAGTCACTGGTCGCTTAACCGAAACGTTAAATGGCGTTAGGGTGATAAAAGGCTTTGGTGCCGAACTTCAAGAAATTGAAACCTTCGAAAATGGAGTAGACGACCTTTACCAAAACGTAAAGAAGACCTTGACCGCCACAGCCATTGTGACGAGTTCGGCCACCTTCTTACTGGCCGGAGTAGCAAGTACTGGAATCTTGGGCATTGGTGGATACTATATTATCCAAGGTACTATGACCCCTGGTGAACTTGTTGCCTTCATTGCCTACTTGGCCGTTATGATTGCACCAATAGTCCAGATGTCGAACATCGGAAGCCAAATCACCGAAGCCTTTGCTGGTCTTGACCGTACGGAAGAGATAATGATGACGCCTACTGAAGATGAAGACCCTAAGCGCACGGTTGAGTTAAAAGAAATCAAAGGAGATATCGTTTTTGACGATGTGAGTTTCGCCTATGAGGAAGACAAGGAAGTACTTAAGAACATTAACTTCGAAGCACCTCCGGGCAGCGTAACAGCCTTGGTAGGAACTTCAGGTTCTGGAAAATCAACCATTGCAGGATTAGCCGCCACCTTCCTAAATCCACGAGAAGGACAAATTCGCTTAGATGGTATCGATCTATCTACGGCTAAACTAAGAAGTTATCGTAAAAATCTTGGTGTGGTACTTCAGGATGATTTCCTTTTTGAAGGAACGATTAGAGACAACATACTCTTCCCGCGGCCAAACGCATCAGAAGAAGAACTTGAAAAGGCTGTACAAACAGCTTATGTACAAGAGTTTACCGATAGATTTGAAGACGGATTAAATACTTTGATTGGTGAGAGAGGGGTAAAACTTTCCGGAGGCCAAAGACAAAGAATTGCGATAGCTCGAGCCGTACTCGCCAACCCGAAAATCTTAATATTAGATGAAGCTACTTCTAACCTGGATACTGAGAGTGAGACCTTCATACAAAGAAGTTTGTCAACACTCATGGAGGGTAGAACAACCTTTGTAATTGCACACAGGTTGAGTACCATTAGACAAGCCGATCAAATATTGGTGATTGAAGAGGGACGAATCGCTGAACGCGGTACACATGACGAATTGATTGCCAAAGAAGGTCGCTACTATCAACTATACACTTACCAAGCTCGCATTTAATACATGAACGAACGCATCAAGTTTATTGACAAGGAAGTGCTATCAAACAGCTGGTATACACTTCGAAAGATCACATTCGACTATACAAAAAAGGATGGTTCTGTTCAGAGACAAGAACGCGAAGCCTATGATCGAGGTAACGGATCGACAATCCTACTCTATAATAAGGAGAAAGCAACGGTTGTTCTTACTCGCCAGTTCAGAATGCCCACCTACCTCAATGGCAATGAAGATGGTTTTCTCATAGAGGCTTGTGCTGGTCTATTAGAAGAAGATAACGCTGAGGACTGTATTAGAAAAGAGACAGAAGAAGAGACTGGCTACCGAATCGCTAATGTTCGCAAAGTCTTCGAGAGTTATATGTCGCCAGGATCTGTTACTGAAATCCTCTACTTTTTTGTGGCTGAGTATGAAGACAACATGAAAGTCAATGATGGAGGTGGCACTGATGAAGAGGAAGACCTTGAAGTATTAGAGCTCCCTTTTCAAAAAGCCATTGATATGGTAGGCTCAGGTGAAATCAAAGATGCCAAGACCATTATGCTGCTTCAGTATGCTCAGATCAATGGCCTGCTAAAAGGTTAGTCAATCTTTATCAAGCGCTTGCCTCTTTTTGAAGTCCTTAATAGGACCATTGAAGTTTACTCATTAATACCTCTTCTTTATCTCTTCATCATATGGCTATCACAAGAGAAGCGTCACCCAATTCAGAACTCTTTATTTAGGGCAGACTAGGTAGAGAAAAAGAAGGTTATGACATCGGGCCTAGAGGAATCACATCTATTTTCGATCAAATCGTAAATTTAATTCAAATTTTATTTCAACGTATTTATAGCCACTGAACCTCCTCAAATGGCTTTTTCACTCACTTTCATCTCCTAGTAAATTAGAGGTAGATAACTTTTTATGAATATATGTTGAATATTTCATATTTGTTTTCAATCTTTAGGAACATTTAACCTAAACAGATGAAACCGATAGCAGTATATGTACTGTTCTTGGGCGGCATAATGGCCACTTATCTCTCTCACCAAGAGCATAAAAGGCCATTATTCATAGCTCAACTGGAATCGAGGCAACTCGAATCTCCAGATCAGCTCACCGGCTACTACTCATTGCCCGGTGAGCGCACCGGTTTCACAACAGAAGATAACAAGAAGACCTATCACATATTCTTCGAGAACAAATCTTCAACTCCATTGAAAGTAGCCATTCGCTACAAGGAGATTGATGGAGATTGGTCTATCGAAGGCCTAGTAAAACTTAATCCGGGTGAGCGAAGGCTCATGGGGAAATCAGACGAAAACACTTATTTCTATCACGTTGCCAAGCAGGAAAAAACATCAACGGCAATTGACAGCCCCTTCAAATTCCCATTGAAGGCGAAATCAAGTAAGAAATATTCATTTAAAAAAAAAGAGATATGGGAGTGTTACGACATGCAAGTGTGCAACGCATTTGCCGTGTTTAGGTAACGTAAGGACGGGGGGCTGCTGGAGCCCCCCAATGTCCGTTTCCATTTCTTCTCCGCTATCTCAGTTATAATTTCTCAGCGCCTTAAAATATTGAGGCGATTTCAATAAACGACTGCCATACCAGCTGAAAAGCTCACCATCGACTAACAAGACCTTTGTCTTCGGTAGCACCTTGTCCAATTCACTTATATGCTTATCCCTGAAAGGATAAGGCTCTGATGACAACAAGATATACTCAGGATTTAATTCAGTGATTTGCTCAAATGTCAGGCTAGGATATCGTGATTCAGTCAAGCAATTCTCAAAACCCGCATAAAGCATCATCTGATTAATAAAGGTCTGAGTTCCAACCGCCATATAAGGATCTTTCCAAATGAGATATAAAGCCGAAGGCAGTGGGCTCGAATGGTACAAACCATTGAAACCCTCTTGGATATCTTTCGCCAAAACGATTGCTTCGTTGTCTCTATTCACTAGTTGGCCAACAGACTTAATCATTTCAACTCCGTCTTCCAAGCTTCCTATGTCACTCATCCAAACCGGAAATTCAGCCGCAAGTTCTTCTATAGCAGTTTGTTCGTTTTCCTCCTTATTACCAATGATCAAATCCGGCCTTAATGCCCGAATTTTATCGACATGATACTGCTTGGTTCCACCTACTATTGCTTTTTCCGATCGCCAAGACTTAGGATGTATGCAGAACTTAGTAACACCCACTACCCTGTCTTCTATACCAAGATCATATAGCAGCTCAGTTTGAGATGGTACTAGCGATACGATTCTTTGGGGAGCAGTTGGTACTTCAACACTCCTCCCCATCTGGTCAAGGACCACTGGCATATTATTTCAAATAACTGAAATCGTGATCTTTTGGCAATTGAATTAAAAACTCATACATCAAATCAATCACCTTTTCGATATCGTCTTCATGGGCTGTTTCTACGGTAGTATGCATGTACTTGAGTGGCAGTGAGATCAAAGCCGAAGGCACTCCTTCATTTGAATAAGCAAATGCATCCGTATCTGTACCCGTAGACCTAGATGAAGCAGATCTTTGAAAATCAATTTTCTTTTGATCGGCAACGTCCATTAACATTTTCAGCAAGTTGTTGTGCACAGCAGGGCCTACTGTCAAAACAGGGCCTAAACCAGCCTTTTGATCGCCATCCAGTTTCTTATCATACATTGGAGAGTGCGTATCATGACAAACATCTGTTATTACAGCCACATCGGGCTTGATACGAGCGGCTATCATTTCGGCACCCCTCAAACCAATTTCTTCCTGTACGGCATTGACCACATAAAGGCCGAAAGGCAAGTTTACTTTGTTTTCTTTCAAACGCCTAGCCACCTCAGCAATCATAAAACCACCAATGCGATTATCGAGTGCTCTTCCGCACCAATACTTATTGTTTAGCTTAAAGAGCTCATCTTCAAAAGTTATCACGGTACCCACGTGAATCCCCATCTCCAACACTTCATCCTTTGAAGCTGCTCCAACATCGATAAAGATGTTTTTTAATGTAGGTGCCTTTTCATTAGCTTTGTCTCTTACATGGATTGCAGGCCAACCGAAAACTCCTTTAACCACTCCCTTATCGGTATGAAGGTTAACACGTTTTGAAGGGGCAATTTGATGGTCAGAACCTCCATTCCGAACGACATAGATATAACCATCGTCATCAATGTAATTGACAAACCAACTGATCTCATCCGCATGCGCTTCTATGACTACCTTGTAAGGAGCATCAGGGTTTATAACACCCACGGCAGTACCATATTTATCCGTAAAATATGAGTCAGCGTATGGTTTGATATAATCAAGCCAGATTTGTTGACCCGAACTTTCAAAGCCAGTCGGTGAGGCGTTATTCAAATATTTTACGAGAAAGTCTTCGCTTGTCTTATTCATCTTACAATGGTATGTTTCCGTGTTTCTTTTTAGGTAGTGTATCTACCTTATTTTCGAGCATCTTAAAAGCCCGAATTAGTTTTAAACGAGTGGTGTCTGGGGTAATTACTTCATCTACATAACCTCTTCTGGCAGCACGATACGGGTTGGCGAACTTCGCTGTATACTCATCCACTTTTTCTTGAAGTTTAGCGTCAGGATCATCCGCAGCAGCAATTTCTCTCTTAAAAATAATTTCGGCAGCTCCTTTGGCACCCATTACGGCAATCTCCGCCATTGGCCATGCATAATTCATGTCAGCACCAATGTGTTTGGAGTTCATTACATCATACGCACCTCCATAGGCTTTTCTAGTGATCACCGTAATTCTTGGCACAGTAGCCTCTGCAAAAGCATAAAGCAATTTGGCACCATTGGTAATAATACCTCTCCACTCTTGGTCTGTACCTGGCAAGAAACCCGGTACATCTTCCAAAACGAGTAAAGGAATATTAAAGCTATCGCAAAAACGAACAAACCTTGCCCCTTTTACGCTTGCATCAATATCTAATACTCCGGCCATGGATGCTGGCTGGTTTCCTATAATTCCGACCGACCGGCCTCCAATTTTTGCAAAGCCAACGATAATATTTTCCGCAAAGTTCTTATGCACTTCGAAGAATGAGTCTTCATCGATCAGATGTTCGATAACTTCATGCATATCATAGGGCTGATTTGGATTATCAGGTATGATATCATTCAGCTTTGAACGAATTTCGTTATCTGCATTGTATTCGTATACAGGTGCATCTTCCTCACAGTTCTGAGGGATATAAGAGATGAGTCTTTTGATATCATTCAAACACTGCACTTCATTCGCTGAAGAGAAATGTGTAACACCACTTTTTGTGCTATGTGTGCTCGCGCCACCAAGCTCTTCGGCTGTTACGTCTTCTTGGGTTACAGTTTTCACCACGTTAGGCCCGGTCACAAACATGTAGGATGTGTTTTCTACCATAAAGATGAAATCAGTGATGGCGGGAGAATAAACAGCACCGCCTGCGCATGGGCCCATGATGGCTGATATCTGTGGAATAACCCCTGATGCACGCGTATTACGATAGAAGATGTCCGCATAACCTCCAAGCGATACAACACCCTCTTGAATTCTGGCTCCTCCTGAATCGTTTAAACCAATAATAGGCGCACCATTTTTCATGGCAAGGTCCATTAACTTACAGATTTTTTCAGCGTGCGTCTCAGAAAGAGACCCTCCAAAAACAGTAAAGTCTTGCGAGTACACATAAACTAACCTTCCGTTTAACGTACCGTATCCAGTGACCACTCCATCACCTAAGTAAATCTCTTTATCCAGACCGAAATCAGTTGCCCTATGCTCGACAAATTTTCCAATTTCTTCGAATGAGCCTTCATCCATGAGCAGGGTTATACGCTCTCGTGCAGTAAGTTTTCCTCTCTTATGTTGCGATTCAATTCGCTTCTCTCCACCGCCAAGCAGCGCTTGCTGATTCTTTGACTCAAGTAGTTGATACTTTTCATCCGTTGTCAAAACGTGCGTTTGAGATTGCTCATTATTCTGATCTCCCATAGGTCTGTAATTAAGTAGCCAAAGATATATAGATAGACTCAAAAAAGAATTTTAGACACTGGTAATTCCACAATTGGAAGATTCATTATTTCCCAATATGCCTTATATTCGGCCATCCTTTTAAAAGGCCATATTTAATATGCGTAAAGCGGTTATTGATCTGGGTACTAACACTTTTCATCTCTTCATTGTGGAAATTGACAATGGGAGTCTCAAAACCCTTTACAAAGAAAAAATTGCCGTAAAAATTGGCCAGAACGGAATTAGCAAAGGTAAGATCGCCAAGGATGCCGTTAAACGTGCCATTCATGCCCTACAGATTTTCAAAACGGTACTAGATCAATTCGAAGTCACAGACGTAAGAGGTGTCGCAACAAGTGCCATAAGAAATGCCAAAAATGGTCAAGAGGTAATTGATAAAATCGCTGATACAACGGGGATTCAAATTGATGTTATATCTGGTGATTTAGAAGCCGAACTAATATTCGAAGGCGTTAAAGCTGCAATGAAGATGTCTGATCAAAATCAGTTGGTCATGGACATTGGTGGTGGAAGTGTCGAGTTTATTATTGGCAACCAAAAAGAGATATTTTGGAAAAGAAGCTTTGAAATTGGAGCACAACGCTTATTAGACAAATTTCATGTCAGCGACCCCATGCCTGCTGATGCAGTAGACCAAATGTTTGTGTGGCTTTCAACCGAGCTATCAGCACTTAAAGAAGTGCTACAACATCACAAACCAATTGCGCTAATTGGTTGCTCAGGCACCTTTGATACCCTAGCAGAGATTTATCTTAAACGTATCCGAAAGGAACGAGAATTAGAAACCACTATCTTCAATCTACCGATAAAAGACTATCACAGCATCCATCGTGAATTGTTGATAAAAGACAAGTCTGAACGACTAGAAATACCAGGTATGGTAAGCATGAGGGTAGATATGATTGTAGTGGCAAGTTGCTTGATTTCATTTGTCATTGAACATTTAGACATCAAGCACATTACTGCCTGCACATATGCGCTCAAAGAGGGACTCCTCTTTTCCAAAAAGGAACTTAAAGCATACGCTCCTAGTAAATAAAACTATGGCCATTTATACCCACGAATCTCTCTATACATTTGCACGATCCATTTTTATAAAGATGGGTTGCTCAGCAACTGATGCCACTACGGCCTCCGACACTTTACTCTCCGCAGACCTTAGAGGCGTTGATTCTCATGGGGTTGCAAGATTAAGCGGTTATGTGAGGTTGTGGGATAAAGGCAGAATCAACGCCACACCTGACATAAGAATTGTACACGAATCACCTAGCACTGCGGTAGTTGATGGTGATGCCGGTCTCGGCTTAGTGGTGGCTCCTTTTGCCATGCAAGTGGCTATCGATAAAGCAAAAGTGGCAGGTACAGGTTGGGTAGCCGTTAAAAATTCTAACCATTATGGTATCGCGGGCTATCATGCTATGCGTGCCCTAAACAGCGATATGATAGGCATATCAATGACGAATGCCAGTCCTCTGGTTGCTCCCACCTTTTCAAAGGAAAGACTCTTGGGAACTAACCCGATCGCTGTAGCCATTCCAGCCAATGAAGAACCACCTTATGTTGGGGATTTCGCTACAACTACTGCAGCAAATGGAAAGCTGGAAATCCTTCAACGAAAAGATGAACCAGCTCCTTCTGGATGGATTCAAGATGCAGATGGAAATGTAACTACCAATGCTTATGGCGTCAAAGAAGGTGGAGCGTTAAGACCTTTAGGCGGAGATAAGGCCAATGGCAGTCATAAAGGTTATATTCTCGGGTCCACGGTTGATATTTTATCTGCCGTACTTTCAGGAGCAAACTACGGCCCTTGGGCACCTCCCTTTGTCAGCTTTATGGATCCGGTAAGCGATCCCGTAGGCGAAGGTCTAGGCCACTTCTTTGGGGCAATGCGTGTCGATGCCTTCAGACCTGCTGATGAATTTAAAAGTCACATGGATAAATGGATCAGGCGATTCAGAAATTCAGAACCCGTGAATATTGAAGAGCAAGTACTCATACCCGGAGACCCGGAAAGGGCGATGGAAAAAGAACGTATCGCCAACGGTATTCCGTTATTAGATGCTGTTGAAAATGACCTAAAAGAACTAGGCTCACGCTTTGGTATAAGCCTTAAAAAGTAACCCCTGCTCTAAATACTATTGCACTATTATAGGGAGACCTGAACTCATCATGCAGCAAATTGTAAAGCAAGGTGACATTAACTCCTCCTCGTTTAAAGACAGACCGGAACATACCACCACCAATAAGTAAACCAGGCACCCACTCTCTAAAGGTGCCTTGTGATCCATCAAAGGATGGGGTTTCGGTATTTAGAGATTCAAATTCAGCATGGGCGAAAAAATTATCTCTCACCGTATGCCGCATGAAAGCCCGTCCACCATATACACTATTAGTAACCTTAAATCTATTGCCCAATTGGAATGTCTGAAATTCTCGCGACAGGTATAAATAAGTTGCACCTAAACCCACCGAAAAATCATCATTAATCATATAACCGGCTAGCGGGGAAACATCAATAAAAGTGAACCTAGTCCCCAAATTAGCGGAGAAATTACCTCCAAAATAAACACGGTCTCTGAAACTGGTGGAGTCTACCTCTTCCTCAAAATAGACTTGGGCTTGGGTGCCAAGAACTAGTCCCAACATTAAGACTAAAGTCATTAAAAGCTTTTTCATATGCCACATAAACGAAAAAGTCCTCGAAAGAGGACTATATATTTTGATTTTTTTTCAGTCTTTGGCGACTACGATGTACAAATCTTCTGAGGCTTTCTTCATAAGATAATTCTCACGTGCAAACTTCTCGAGTAATTCCTTATTTGTACTGAGCTCTTCCTTATCCTTTAACACTTGTACTTTCTTTTCTATATAGAAGGCTTTCTGTGCTTCAAGCCCATTTAACTTTTGCGTCATCTTAACTTGAGAAACAATATCATTGGAGTCTACAAAAAGCATCCAAACGACAAAGAAGGTTCCGAAAAGGAAATAGTAGTTCTTGAAGAATTTTGGAATCTTGGTGAAAGGATTCATAACATAAAAGTAATCATCTTTTCGCCAAGATTCCAAATGGAGGGAAACTAGTTGTTTTGCGCTCCTCCATCTACCCAAGCAAGGATAGTAGCAATTTCGTTATCAGTCAGGGCAGTCGCGCTTGAAGGAGGCATGGATCTACCCGCTACTCGGTTTCTAATACCAGCTGCACGAGGCTGAACATCAGCAAATCCATTTATTGCGAAAGGTGCATTTCCACCATCTACATGACAACCAGACGTAGCACATCTTGCCGTGAATATTGGCGCTACTTCATTAGCGAAAGAAGGCACATTTTGCCCTTGATCTTCGCTTACTGTAAACTGAGCACTTCCGGTACATCCCTCACTTGTACGTACAGAAACTGTGAATGAACCAGCTGCAAGGTTGGAGAATGTCCCAGAGGACTGGAAATTAGTGCCATCTACGCTATATTCATAAGTTCCACTACCACCAGTAGCCGTAGCGGTAAAACTACCATCCGACTGGCCATTAGAGGCGTTATTATTACTAGAAAAAGAAATAGCTATTGGAACAGCACATGGATCAGGTTGCTCGTCACTGCCTCCATCACTGCCACAAGCAGAGATTACGAGCGCAATCGCAAAGAAAGAAAAAAGTAGTTTAGTTTTCATAATCAATCATTTGGTAGCCTATACCTTCGGTATGAAAAAAAGGCTGCGAAGCGGATAGATTTTTTTTAAACTAACACAAAAGAGTGCCATAGAAAAGAAAAAGCCCCATTCGATATTTCGAAAGGGGCTTGAATCTTATCAAGGTTTGGACTAGTACGCTTTCCTGAAATCCTTTCCTGGAAACTTACCTACCTCACCTAATTCTTCTTCTATTCTTATCAACTGATTGTACTTCGACATTCTATCAGAACGTGATGCCGAACCAGTTTTAATTTGACCTGTATTCAAGGCAACTGCTAAATCAGCAATCGTGTTGTCTTCAGTTTCTCCTGACCTATGAGACATCACTGCCGTATAGCCGTTTCTATTTGCTAGACTTACTGCTTCAATCGTCTCAGTCAATGTACCTATTTGATTTACTTTTATAAGAATTGAATTGGCGATGCCATTATCAATTCCTCTCTGAAGCCTAGTTACGTTGGTCACAAACAGGTCATCACCTACTAACTGCACCTTGTCACCAATCTTAGTAGTTAAAGCCTTCCAGCCTTCCCAATCGTCTTCGAACATTCCATCTTCTATAGAAATGATTGGGTATCGCTCACTTAGATCAGCCAAATAATCAGCCATTTCTACTGGGGTAAGCTTTTTACCTGTCGAATCCTTAAAGTAATATACCTTCTCGTCCTGTAAATAGAACTCAGAAGACGCTACATCAAGGGCAAAGACAATATCATCACCTACTTTATATCCTGCGTTCTCAACTGCTTCAGAGATCACTTGAAGTGCTTCATCATCAGAACCTAGATTCGGAGCAAAACCTCCTTCATCACCTACGTTAGTGGCCAGACCACGAGAAGAAAGAACCTTTTTCAAATGATGGAAGATCTCTGCGCCCATTCTAATGGCGTCTGAAAAAGTTTCAGCACCCACAGGCATGATCATGAATTCTTGAAAGTCAATTGAGTTATCCGCATGCGAACCGCCATTGATGATATTCATCATTGGTACTGGAAGCGTATTGGCGCTAACGCCACCTACATATCTGTAGAGCGGTAAACCAAGCTCTGCCGCAGCTGCTTTGGCCACAGCCAGAGAAACACCCAAAATTGCATTTGCACCAAGTTTACTCTTGTTTTCAGTACCATCAGCTTCAATCATGATCTTATCGATCAAGTTTTGCTCAAATACGGAGAAACCAATAAGCTCATCAGCTAAAATGTCGTTGACATTTTCAACTGCTTGCTTAACACCTTTTCCAAGGTATGCATCACCACCATCACGTAATTCTACTGCTTCATGCGCTCCTGTTGAAGCTCCTGAAGGAACTGCGGCACGGCCCATAACTCCATTCTCAGTGATTACATCTACTTCAACAGTAGGATTACCCCTAGAGTCCAGAATTTGTCTGGCGTGAATACTTTCTATTAAACTCATAATTTGTTTCTCTTAAGATTTGATAAGGTCGATAAATTGATCGAACAAATAACGTGAATCGTGAGGTCCCGGAGATGACTCTGGATGATATTGTACGGAAAACGTTTTCTTACCTTTTACTTGAATTCCTGCACAAGTGTCATCATTAAGGTTTATATGCGTCAATTCCACTACAGCAGAATTCTCAACATCTTCGAGGCTTACAGCGAAGCCATGATTTTGTGAAGTGACTTCACTTTTTCCAGAGACTAAATTCTTTACTGGATGATTTAATCCTCTATGCCCATTGTGCATCTTGAAAGTTGAAATACCACATGCTAATGATATAATTTGATGCCCTAAACAAATACCAAAGAGTGGCTTATCAGCAGCCATAATATCTTGCGCAGTTTTAATGGCATAATCCATTGATGATGGATCGCCTGGTCCGTTGGATAAAAAGTACCCGTCAGGATTCCAAGATTTCATTTCTTCGAAAGTAGTCTTTGCATTAAAGACCTTTAAATATGCTCCTCTAGATGAAAGGTGTTTAAGGATACTTGTTTTCACGCCTAAGTCCAACACCGCGATTTTTATTTCGGCATTTTCATCACCCACAAAATAAGGCTCCTTTGTGCTAACAAAAGATGAAAGCTCTAAGCCTTCCATTGAAGGCACTTCAGCCAGTCTGCGCTGTAATTCATCGTCAGACAAGTCTTCAGAGGAAATGATGGCGTTCATAGCTCCTTTACTTCTAATATGACGTACCAACAAACGCGTATCCAATTCGGATACACCGACAATGTTATGATACTCTAAATATTCTTGCAATGAGCCATCACCCATGCTACGGCTAAAGTCTTGCGAAAAAGTATTAACGACCAGGCCTGTAATCTTGGGCGCATCAGACTCATTCTCGGAATCTTCAACTCCGTAGTTTCCTATATGAGAAGTAGTATTTACTACGATTTGACCATAATAAGAAGGGTCAGTGTATATCTCCTGATAGCCTGTCATTCCTGTATTAAAGCAGATTTCAGCTCCTACAGTTCCGATTTTTCCTATTGCGATACCTTCAAAGCGAGATCCATCTTCTAGCAAGAGGACTGCTTTTTTCTGGGATAAATTCAATGTGTTATGCGACATATGTTGATGGGCATGCGACTTTTCGCATCGTGCAAAAATAAGCTCAAAAATTTAGCTACCAAAACTGATTTTATAAGAGTAAAGCCATAACATAAAAAAAGGGGTTGAACGCAAGTTCAACCCCTTTATAATTATTTGTTAGAATAGACTATTCTCCGTCCTTCTTTTCATCTTCTTTATCATCAGCAGAAGCTTCTGGTTCAGTAGCCTCATCTGCTTCTGCAGCTGGTGCTTCTTCTTCCGTTGCATCCTCAGTAGTTTCTTCTACCACAGTTTCAGCAACATCTTCTACTTCAGGAGCAGTTTCTTCAACAACTACTGCATCTTCAACCACAGCTTCCGTTGTAGTAGCTTCTACAGCTTTATCAGCTGTTTTCTTCTTACCACCTCTTCTTCTAGTGCTCTTCTTCTCTGGCTTCGCGTCAGCTAGCAACAATTCGTTGTAGTCAACCAACTCGATGATACACATATCTGCATTATCACCTAACCTATTGTTAGTTTTGATAATTCTTGTGTATCCACCAGGACGAGTAGCTACTTTTTCAGCGATTTCGTTGAAAAGTGTAGTAACAGAATCCTTGTCTTGTAGATAAGAGAAAACAACCCTTCTAGAATGTGTTGTATCATCTTTAGCCTTCGTAATCAATGGCTCAACATACTTTCTCAACGCCTTTGCTTTCGCTACAGTTGTTGTGATTCTTTTATGCTGAATCAAAGAAGAAGCCATATTAGACAGCATTGCCTTTCTGTGAGGCGCTGTTCTACTTAAGTGATTAAATTTCTTCCCGTGTCTCATTTCTCTTACTCTTCTTCGAGTTTATATTTAGCCAAGTCCATGCCGAACGTCAGGTTCTTATCAGCAACAAGTTGCTCTAGCTCAGCTAAAGACTTCTTACCAAAGTTTCTGAATTTCATCATGTCCGAAATTTCCAATCTTACCAAGTCGCCTAATGAACGTACATCAGCAGCTTTCAAACAGTTGTAAGCTCTAACAGAAAGATCGAGATCGTTCAAGTTAGTTTTCAATAGCTTACGCATGTGAAGCATTTCTTCGTCCACTTGCTCTGGCTCGTCCAATGCTCCAGTTTCTAAGATCATGTTCTGATCAGAGAATAACATAAAGTGTTGGATCAAAATGTGAGCTGCACCTTTCAATGCATTCTCAGGGTGAATAGAACCATCAGTTTTGATATCTAATACAAGCATTTCGTAGTCAGTTTTCTGCTCTACTCTTGTATTTTCTACACTGTACTTCACGTTCTTAATCGGTGTGAAGATCGCATCGATAGGAATATACCCGAACACTTGCTCAGTTGGTCTGTTTTCCTCTGCAGGAACATAACCTCTACCCTTTTCGATTGTCAATTCAATCTCGAATTTGATACCAGTATCTAAGTAACAAACCACGTCTTCTGGATTAAGAATCTCAAAAGCACTAGTGAATTTTCCAATATCACCAGCAGTGAATTTGTCTTGACCTTCGATCACTACATTTATCTTGTTGTCTACTGTGTCAGAAATCTTCTTGAATCTTACTTTCTTAAGGTTCAATATGATTTCAGATACGTCTTCGACAACACCCTCTATTGTAGAGAACTCATGCAAAACGCTAGGAATCTTAATTCCTGTGATTGCATAGCCTTCTAAAGAAGAAAGTAATATTCTTCTTAGTGCATTACCAACTGTTACCCCGTAACCTTTTTCCAATGGTTTAAATGTGAACAGACCGTGAAAATCGTCTGCCTTCTCCATCACCACTTTCTCTGGGATTTGAAATGCTAGTATTGACATATATCTAATATTTAAAAGGTTCTTAAATGTATTATTTAGAGTAAAGCTCCACAATAAGCTGCTCCTTGATATTCTCAGGAATATCTTCTCTCGCAGGCGTATTGATGACTGATCCAGTCATTTCCGCTTTATTCCATTGTAACCATGGGTATTTCTGAACAGAATTAGCACCCAAGCTATCACTGATTAATTCAAGAGATTTAGATTTTTCTCTTACTCCAACTACGTCTGTAGACTTCACCTGATAAGACGGAATATTTAACACTTCACCGTTTATAGTGATGTGCTTGTGCGAAACTAATTGTCTCGCAGCTCTCCTTGTAGGAGCGATTCCTAATCTGTACACGATGTTGTCTAATCTTGCCTCCAATAACTGAAGTAAGATTTCACCCGTAATACCTGATTTTGATGAAGCTTTGTCAAAAAGATTAGCAAACTGCTTTTCTAAAACACCATAAGTGTATTTAGCTTTTTGCTTTTCCATTAACTGGACAGCATATTCAGATTGCTTCTTTCTTCTTCCTCGACCATGCTGGCCAGGAGGATAAGCTTTCTTTTGTAATGCTTTGCTGTGACCAAAAATAGGATCATTAAATCTCCTTGCAATTTTAGCCTTTGGACCTCTATATCTTGCCATTACTAATAATTCTTAAAATTAAACTCTTCTTCTTTTTGGAGGACGACATCCATTGTGTGGTAGTGGTGTTACATCTCTAATGAGTGTAACCTCTATACCAGAGTTTTGGATAGTTCTGATTGCAGACTCTCTACCTGAACCAGGTCCTTTTACAAAGACTTCTACTTTTCTTAATCCCAAATCATATGCTTTTTGAGCACAATCTTGCGCTGCTTGTTGTGCAGCGTATGGGGTGTTTTTCTTAGAGCCCTTAAAGCCCATCTTTCCTGCCGAAGCCCAAGAGATCACTTGACCTTGTTGGTTAGTCAAAGAGATGATGATGTTGTTGAAAGACGCCTTTATGTGCGCCTGTCCAAGTGCATCCACCTGTACTACTCTTTTTCTTGCTTTGTCTTTTCTTTTCTCAGCCATCTTTATATATCTTTTTAGCTGTTATTTAGTAGCCTTCTTCTTGTTAGCAACCGTCTTTCTCTTACCTTTTCTGGTTCTAGAGTTGTTCTTAGTGTGTTGACCACGAACTGGCAAGCCTCTTCTATGTCTCAAACCTCTATAACATCCAATATCCATCAATCGCTTGATGTTCAATTGAACCTCAGATTTTAACACACCTTCGATTTTGAACTCTTCACCAATGATAGTTCTGATCGCTTTCTGCTGGTCATCATCTAGATCACCAATCTTGGTATTTACATCAATACCTGCTTTGTTCAGCACATAATTAGCCGAGCTACGACCAATTCCGAAAATGTATGTTAAACCAATTTCGGATCTCTTGTGATCTGGAATATCTACTCCTGCAATCCTTGCCATAATTATCCTTGTCTTTGTTTGAATCTAGGATTCTTCTTGTTAATCACGTACAATTTTCCGTTTCTGCGGATTACCTTACAATCAGCACTACGCTTCTTGATGGACGCCTTTACTTTCATCGTTTCTTATTTATACCTGTAAGTAATTCTACCCTTTGTTAAATCATAAGGCGACATTTCAAGCTTTACTCTGTCACCCGGTAATATTTTTATATAGAACATTCTCATTTTACCTGAGATGTGCGCCAACACAACATGTCCATTTTCCAATTCAACACGGAATGTTGCATTGGGCAATGCCTCAATGATAGTTCCGTCTTGTTCTATTGATCCTTGTTTCGCCATATTAAAGTTTTACTACTTCTTCTATGTATTTATGCGTAGTCAAAATTTCTGTTCTATCCTTGAAGATGGCTATGGTATGTTCATAATGTGCTGATGGTTGACGATCTCTCGTCCTTATGGTCCATCCATCACTTTCCTGAACAATGTTTCTAACACCCAAATTGACCATCGGCTCAATGGCAATCACCAAACCTTCATTCAACTTCGGGCCTCTTCCACGTTTACCGTAATTTGGAACTTCTGGTCCTTCATGGAGATTTCTTCCTAAACCATGACCTACCAACTCTCTCACCACTGTGTATCCTCTGTCTTCCACATAACTCTGGACGGCATAGGCTACATCTCCTATTCTATTACCAAACTTGGCCTCTTCAATACCTTTATACAACGACTCTTTCGTTGCTTTAAGAAGTGATAATGTCTCTGGGGAAATTTCTCCTACCGGGTAAGTATAAGCGGAATCGCTATGAAAACCTTTGTAGAAGACTCCACAATCTATAGAGATTATATCACCGTCTTTCAATTCATAATCGCTAGGAAAACCATGAACGACAACTTCGTTCGTAGAAATACATAGCGTTGCTGGAAATCCATTGTATCCTTTAAAGGAAGCTTTGGCTCCATGATCTGTGATAAACTCTTCAGCTATCTTGTCCAGATCTTTTGTTTTTATGCCAGCCTTTACATGCTTGGCTACCTCTCCGTGTGCCTTCCCTAATATTTGGGCACTTTCACGAATCAGTTCAATTTCTTCTTCAGTCTTATAAAAGATCATTATGCAACAGCTACACTCTGAGATCTTCCTCTCATCTTGCCAGACTTCATCATACCTTCATAATGTCTCATTAAGAGGTAGCTTTCTATCTGCTGCAAAGTATCCAATATTACACCTACCATAATTAGTAGAGACGTTCCTCCGTAGAACAACGCAAACTGATCACCAACACCCGCGTTTCTAGCAAATACAGGTAATACTGCGATAATTGCTAAGAAAATTGATCCTGGTAATGTAATTCTATCCATTACATCCCCTATAAAGTCTGATGTCGGCTTACCTGGTTTAATACCTGGAATGAAACCTCCATTGCGTTTCAAGTCATCCGCCATACTAGATGGGTTGACTGTGATTGCGGTATAGAAGAATGTAAATGCTATAATCAATACACCGAAAACGATGTTGTATTGCCATGAATATGGGTTAGAGAAAATCGTTGTGATTTTCAACGCAAAGTCATTTGTGTCTGCCCATACTTGACCAATCAATGTTGGTAAAATCATTAAGGCTTGTGCAAAGATGATTGGCATTACACCAGATGCATTCACTTTCAAAGGAATGAACTGACGTTGACCGCCATATACTTTTCCACCGACTACTTGCTTTGCGTACTGAACTGGTATTCTTCTTGTCGCTTGCACAAGTGCCACGGTAACCACCACTACAAAGAATAACACAATTAACTCAACTACTGTAAATAAGGCCCTGCTGATACCGTTAGTTTCTACAAACTCAAACCAAGCAGCACCTGGTAAGCTTGAGATGATACCAATCATAATCAACATTGAAATACCATTACCAATACCCTTGTCTGTAATCTTCTCACCTAACCACATACAAAACATTGTCCCTGAGGTCAAAAGAATCATTGAGGAGATTAAGAATAAGGTTGGATCCACATTTGGAGAAACTGCTCCTTGCTGAATAATAGTTACTTTGATATAACCAAAACTCTGTGCTAGTGTAACCAAAATGGTCAATACTCTCGTGATCTGTGTAATCTTCTTACGACCAGACTCACCTTCTTTTTGCATTTTCTGGAAACTAGGCACTGCCACTGTCATTAACTGAATCACAATTGACGCAGAGATGTATGGCATAATACCCAATCCAAAAAGGGAAGCTCTACTGAAAGATCCTCCCAATAATGTATTTAGTATACCTAATATACCTCCATCAGTATCACTCAGCGCTGCCGGGTCTACTCCAGGAAGTACTACAAAAGAACCAAGTCTGAAAATGATAAGGAACCCTAGCGTAGCTAGGATTCTATTTCTTAGTTCCTCGATGGAAAAAATGTTCTTTATGGTGGTAAAGAATTTCTTCATAAGATTAAAGGTTTGTAACTGTTCCTCCTGCCTTTTCTATTGCCGCTGTAGCAGCTGCAGAAAATTTATGGGCCGTTACTTCTACTTTAGCTTTTAACTCTCCTCTTCCTAATACCTTAATCAAGTCATTTTTACCAGCTAAACCATTTGCTACTAGTGTTTCTGCACTAATTGTAGACTCACCAAGTTTATCTGCTAATTCTTGAAGTGTATCAAGATTGATTGCTTTATATTCTACCCTGTTAGGACTAGTAAAACCAAACTTAGGCACACGTCTCTGTAAAGGCATTTGACCACCTTCGAAACCAGACTTACGTGAATAACCCGATCTTGCTTGCGCACCATTATGTCCTTTTGTAGAAGTACCACCTCTACCAGAACCTTGGCCACGTCCTATTCTTTTGCTACTCTTAGTAGAACCTTCTGCAGGTTTTAATGTATTCAGTTTCATCTTATGCTTCCTTTACAGATACAAGGTGATTTACTTTATTCACCATACCAGCAATCTGAGGAGTATATTCCACTTCTACAGATCTGTTGATTTTACCTAGACCGAGTGCCTGAATTGTTCTCTTCTGCCTTTCCGGTCTATCGATGGTACTTTTCAATTGCGTAATAATAACCTTTGCCATGATCTCTTAACCGTTAAAAACTTTACTTAATTCAACGCCTCTTTGCTGTGCAACAGCATAAGGATCTCTCATTTGCAAAAGCGCATCAAAAGTAGCCTTCACCACGTTGTGTGGGTTAGAAGAACCTTTTGATTTAGCTAGTACATTGTGAATACCTGCACTTTCAAATACAGCACGCATTGCACCACCGGCTATTACTCCAGTACCCTCAGATGCTGGTTTCACCAACACAAGTCCACCACCGTACTTACCTAGTACTTCGTGAGGAACTGTTCCTTTAAATACCGGAACTTTCACTAAGTTTTTCTTAGCATCATCAATTCCTTTGGTAATAGCATCTGTCACCTCATTGGCTTTTCCCAAACCGTAACCGACAACACCATTTCCGTCACCAACAACAACAATTGCAGAGAAGCTAAATCTTCTACCACCTTTTACCACTTTGGCAACTCTTTTAATTGCTACAACCTTCTCTTTCAAGTCGATCTCACTAGCCTTAATTGCTTTCATATTCTGTGTCATCTCGATTAAAATTTAAGGCCGCCTTCTCTTGCTCCATCCGCTAGAGCCTTCACTTTACCATGGTATACATATCCGTTTCTATCGAATACTACCTGCGTAATTCCACTCGCCACAGCCTTCTCAGCTAATTTTTTTCCAACTTCTTTAGATAACTCTACGTTGGTATTTTCCTTAGCACCTAATTCTGTTGAAGAAGCTGAAACCAAAGTGTGCCCCTTTTGATCATCAATGATCTGGGCGTAAATCTTGGCGTTACTCTTGAATACAGAAATTCTAGGTCTTTCCGTAGTACCAGAAATCTTTGCTCTGATACCTTGTTTGATTCTTAGTCTACTATTTCTAACAGCCATGATATCTCTTATTTAGCAGCAGTTTTACCAGCTTTTCTACGAATTTGCTCACCAACGAATCTGATACCTTTACCTTTGTAAGGCTCAATTTTCCTAAGTGATCTTATTTTTGCAGCAACCTGACCTATCAGCTCCTTATCGGTACTTGTCAAAGTTACTATAGGGTTTTTACCCTTTTCCATTTTCGCATCCGTCTGAACCTCTGAAGGTACTGACATATAGATGTTATGTGAATAGCCTAAGTTAAGCTCTAAAACGTTGTTTGAAACAGCTGCTTTATATCCTACACCTACAAGCTCAAGCTCTTTAGTGAAACCAGTACTCACACCTTCGACCATATTGTTAATCAGTGAACGATAAAGGCCGTGAAGCGCTTTATGTCTCTTCTGCTCAGTCGGTCTTTCAACACTCACTACGCCTTCTTTGACTGATACTATGATTTCAGGATTTACTTCCTGGCTCAACTCTCCTTTTGATCCCTTAACGGTTACTACATTTTCAGCAGAAACAGTTACTGATACTCCATCAGGAAGATTTATCGGTTTATTACCAATTCGTGACATTCTTTCTCAGTTCTTAGTATACGTGACACAAAACTTCACCACCAATGTGTGCTGTTCTCGCTTCTTTATCGGTCATAATACCTTTAGAAGTAGAAACGATAGCGATTCCAAGACCATTTAATACTCTTGGCATCTCATTCGCACCAACATACTTTCTCAAACCTGGCTTGCTAATTCTTTCGAGCTTCACGATGGCCGGTTGTTTAGTAGAAGGGTTGTACTTCAATGCAATTTTAATGTTGCCTTGAGGTCCAACTTGCTCAAACTTAAAGTTTTGGATAAAACCTTGTGAATGAAGCACCTTTGTGATTTCCTTCTTCACCTTCGAAGACGGAACTTCGACTATTCTGTGATTCGCGCTGATGGCGTTTCTTAGTCTTGTTAAATAATCTGCTATTGGATCAGTCATTTTAAATAATTTGTGCGGTCTAAGTAATCTTAGAACACTTTTTGCCTCTGGCGATATCTCCCAGAAGACTTTGTTTTATAAAAGTTAAATACCTTCCGGCCAAAACCGGCCTGCAAAGGTATTAAATTAATTCAGTTAATAAAAGAAAAGGATTACCAACTTGCCTTAGTCACCCCTGGTATTTTACCAGCTGATGCCATCTCTCTGAAAGTCACCCTTGAGATACCGAATTTTCTCATGTACCCTTTAGGACGACCTGTTAGTTTACATCTATTGTGTAATCTTACAGGCGAAGCGTTTCTAGGCAGTTTATCCAAACCTACATAATCACCTTCAGCCTTCAGTCTTGCACGTTTAGCGGCATACTTTGCTACAAGTCTTTCTCTCTTTCTTTCTCTAGCTTTTACTGATGCTCTAGCCATTTCTAGTCGTTATTTTTTTTACCCCCTGCGAAAGGCATACCAAATGCTTTCAACAGTTCGTAACTTTCTTCATCTGTTTTTGCAGTTGTAACAAACGTTACATCCATTCCTGAAATCTGCTTAATCTTATCGATTGAAATCTCTGGGAATATGATTTGCTCTTTTATACCTAGCGTGTAGTTACCTCGTCCGTCAAAGCCTTTGTCTTTAACGCCTCTAAAGTCTCTCACTCTTGGTAGTGCAATGTTCAAAAGACGATCGATGAATTCGAACATTCTATCGCCCCTCAATGTAACTCTTGCTCCAATTGGCATTCCTTCTCTCAACTTAAAGTTTGAGATAGAATTCTTAGCGATAGTAGCTACAGCTCTCTGACCAGTAATAGTCGTCAACTCCTCTACACCTATATCTACCAATTTCTTATCTGCTACTGCCGCGCCAATTCCTTTATTGACAACCACTTTCGTAATTTTTGGCACTTGCATCACTGAGGTATACTCAAACTTCTCTTTCAAAGCTTGAACAATCTCTGCGTTATATTTTTCTTTTAATCTCGGACTAGACATTTTTGATTACCTCCCCAGATTTTTTTGAGTATCTAACTAATTTACCTTTGTCATCAGCCTTTCGACCAACTCTTGTAGCTTCTCCACTGGTTGGATCTACTACCATAAGATTTGACAAATGAATGGAAGCTTCTGTTTTATCAATTCCTCCATTTGGATTGCTCGCTGATGGTTTGATGTGTTTAGAAACAACATTCACACCTTCTACAATCGCTCTATATTTTCCAGGCTGTACTTCTAGTACTTTCCCTGTTTTGCCTTTGGAGTTTCCAGAGATCACTTTAACCGTGTCTCCTTTTCTCACATGAAGCTTTACTGTTGATGTAGCCATAATTATAGTACTTCAGGAGCTAATGAAACAATTTTCATGAATTGCTTTTCACGCAATTCTCTTGCAACTGGTCCAAACATACGTGTTCCTCTCGGCTCGTTGTTCTGGTTCAGCAATACTGCAGCGTTATCTTCGAATCTGATGTATGAGCCATCTTTACGCCTCACTTCTTTCTTCGTTCTAACTACTACGGCCTTAGAGACAGTACCTTTTTTAAGGCTACTTGAAGAGTGAGCTGCCTTGACAGACACTACAATCATATCGCCCACGCTAGCGTACTTTCTTTTAGTACCACCTAGCACACGAATACAAAGCACCTCTTTGGCACCACTGTTGTCCGCTACGTTAAGTCTTGATTCTTGCCTTATCATAATTACTTAGCTCTTTCAATTACTTCAATTAATCTCCAACGCTTGTTCTTACTCAGCGGACGAGTCTCCATGATCTTTACAGTATCTCCGATACCACAGTCATTTTTCTCGTCATGAGCAGCAAATTTGGAAGTTTTCTTAACAAACTTTCCATATATCGGGTGCTTCTCTCGTCTTTCAACAGCTACAGTAATGGTTTTATCCATTTTGTTGCTCGTCACAATCCCGACTCTTTCTTTTCTAAGATTTCTAGTCTCCATGCTCATCTTATTTAGCTAATTCCTTAGCTCTTAATTCTGTTTTCAATCTTGCGATCAATTTCTTTGCCTGTCTTATCTTCATAGGATTTTCGATAGGAGAAATAGAATGAGCAAAATTCAATTTCTGAAGGCTATCCACCTCAGTTCCGATTTTTTCTTGAAGCTCCTCTACTGAGAGGGCTGCGATTTCCAAATTCTTCATAACTATCCAGCGTAATCTCTACGAACAACAAATTTTGTTGACAGCGGAAGTTTTTGAGCCGCAAGTCTCAAAGATTCCTTAGCTAATTCAACATTTACTCCTGAAGATTCGAATAATATCGTTCCAGGCTTAACGCATGCTACCCAATAATCTGGTGCACCCTTACCCTTACCCATTCTTACTTCAGCAGGCTTCTTAGTAATTGGCTTGTCTGGAAATATTCTTATCCAAACTTGTCCTTCTCTCTTCATCGCTCTTGTCATCGCGATACGAGCTGCTTCTATTTGACGGCTTGTAATCCAACCTGGCTCAAGCGACTTAATACCAAACGTTCCGAAAGATAATGTGTGGCCTCTCTGTGCGATTCCACGCACACGACCTTTTTGCATCTTTCTAAACTTAGTTCTCTTCGGCTGTAACATCTTCTCTCTTGTTTAAAAAGGTGATTACTTCTTCTTGTTTCTATTAGGCCTTCTTGCTCCTCCGCCACGTCTATCTCTGTCGCCACCACCCATTTGGTTTGCAGCGCCTACGTTTGGAGAAAGGTCTCTTTTACCGAATACCTCACCTTTGAAGATCCATACTTTGATACCGATCTTTCCGTAAACAGTATCTGCTTCAGAAATAGCATAATCGATATCTGCTCTTAGTGTATGCAAAGGAATTCTACCATCCTTGTACATCTCGGTACGTGCCATTTCAGCACCACCTAATCTACCAGAACACTTAATTTTAATTCCCTGAGCACCAACTCTTACAGCTGAAGCAATTGCTTGCTTCATGGCTCTTCTATATGAAATTCTTGCCTTTAGTTGTTGAGCAATTGACTCACCCACCAATTTTGCATCTAGTTCAGGACGCTTAATCTCGAAGATATTGATCTGAACATCTTTGCCAGTCAATTTTTTAAGCTCTTCTTTAATACGATCTACTTCCTGTCCACCTTTACCAATAACAACACCAGGTCTAGCAGTATGTACCGTAATAGTGATTCTCTTAATGGTACGCTCGATGATTACCTTAGAGATTCCTCCCTTGGGAATACGAGCTTCAATGTACTTTCGGATCTCTTGATCTTCTACCAATTTACTTGGGAAGTCTTTACCACCGTACCAGTTGGAATCCCAACCTCTTACGATACCTAATCTGAACCCAATAGGATTTACTTTCTGTCCCATCTGTTATTTATCAGTTTCGTTATTTACTTCTTCTACTACTTCAGCGGTAACGTTAGCATCGTTCTTAGAAGCGATTACTATAGTCACGTGATTAGATCTTTTTCTGATTCTATGAGCTCTACCCTGTGGAGCAGGTCTCAATCTCTTCAGCATGCGGCCTCCATCAACTCTAATCTCCTTAATGTAGAGGTCAGCGTCTTCAAGTCTTTCATCTTCGTTTTTTGCCTGCCAGTTAGCGATAGCAGAAAGCAACAATTTTTCTAATCTTGCAGCACCTTCTTTTGCTTCGAACTTTAACATGTTCAATGCTCTATTCACCTGCTGGCCTCTGATCATATCAGCTACCATTCTCATCTTTCGAGGAGAGGTGGGTACGTTATTTAATTTTGCTATTGCTTCCATTATCTTCTCTTATCCTTTTTAGCAATGTGACCTCTGAAGTTTCTGGTTGGTGCAAATTCTCCGAATTTGTGACCTACCATGTTTTCAGTTACA
Source organism: uncultured Roseivirgaceae bacterium (assembly GCA_964352205.1). Classification (GTDB taxonomy): domain Bacteria; phylum Bacteroidota; class Bacteroidia; order Cytophagales; family Cyclobacteriaceae; genus Roseivirga. Next base: position 159,028 of record CAYGQO010000004.1, on the reverse strand, counting down.
AAGACAGGAATGAATTTGTTTCCGTTATGTACAGCGAAGGTATGACCAACAAATTCTGGTGAGATCATCGATCTTCTAGACCATGTCTTTATCACTGATTTCTTGCCAGAGCCATTCATGGCATCGACTTTATTTTCAAGTCTGAAATCGATGTAGGGTCCTTTTTTTAATGAACGTGCCATTGTTGATTATTTCTTCTTTTTACCAATTATCAATTTGTTCGAGTACTTCTGAGGAGTACGCGTCTTCTGACCTTTAGAATGGATACCATTCCTAGATCTTGGGTGACCTCCAGAAGATTTACCTTCTCCACCGCCCATTGGGTGATCGACAGGGTTCATCACTACACCTCTTACTCTTGGTCTTCTACCTAACCATCTTTTACGTCCTGCTTTACCAAGCACAACATTCATGTGCTCAGCATTTCCTACAGAACCGATAGTGGCCATACATGTAGTCAGTATGTTTCTCATTTCGCCTGACGGCAATTTAAGTGTAGCATACTTACCATCTCTTGCAACAAGCTGCACGTAAGAACCTGCACTTCTTGCCATTGCAGCACCTTTACCTGGCTTGAATTCTACATTGTGCACAATCGTACCCAATGGAATTTTTGCTAGCGGCATTGCATTTCCAACTTCAGGAGCAACAGTTTCTCCAGACACTACAGTCTGTCCTACTTTCAATCCATTAGGAGCAATGATATATCTTTTCTCTCCATCTGCATAAAACAACAAAGCAACCCTTGCTGATCTAGACGGATCGTACTCAACACTTTTTACAGTAGCCGGTACATCAAATTTTTCTCTTTTGAAGTCAACAATTCTCAACTTCCTTTTATGACCGCCACCCATGTAGCGCATGGTCATTTTACCGGTATTATTTCTACCACCAGATCTCTTTAAAGGAGCCAACAATGACTTCTCAGGAGTAGCCGTTGTTACATCTGCGAAGTCAGGCGCAATTCTGTGCCTGGTTCCCGGTGTCATTGGTCTTAGTTTCTTAACGCCCATTGCTCTCTAATTAAATACCGCTGTAAAAGTCAATTACTTCTCCTTCAGCAACCGTTACAATTGCCTTCTTGAAAGAGTTCTGTCTTCCTGAAATGATTCTAGACTTGGTGTTTCTAGACTTCATCTTACCTTGATATCTCATGGTATTGACGCTTTCTACGGTAACACCGTACATATCTTCTACAGCCTTCTTGATCTCAACTTTATTGGCATCTTCATTGACGATGAAACCATACTTGCCGCTCTCATTAAGACCAGATACTTTTTCCGTTACTAAAGGCTTCTTTAAAATACTCATGTCGCTTACTTTAGTAGGTTTTCTATTTTTTCAACTGAACTCTCACTGATCAACAAGTTGTCAGCATTTAGCACATCATATGTACTTAACGTGTCAGCAGTGATCACCTTCGTGTTTTGTAGGTTACGTCCTGAAAGCACTACATTCTTCTCTTCGCTCGAAATCACAAAAAGTGTTTTCTTATCTGAGACAGACAGGCTGTTCAATACGTTTACAAATTCTTTAGTCTTTGGTGATTCGAAAGAGAAATCTTCCAAAATCATTAGACTGTTATCTTTTGCCTTGTAGGCTAAAGCAGATTTTCTTGCAAGAGCTTTAAGCTTCTTGTTCAATTTAAAGCCATAGTTTCTTGGCTTAGGGCCGAATACACGACCTCCACCTCTAAACACAGGAGATTTAATACTACCTGCTCTGGCGGTACCTGTTCCCTTTTGCTTCTTTATCTTTCTAGTAGAACCAGAGATCTCTGCTCTTTCCTTCGACTTGTGAGTACCTTGGCGTTGGTTAGCTAGGTATTGTTTCACATCAAGGTAGATCGCGTGATCGTTTGGCTCGATCGCAAAGATATCATCAGAAAGGCTAACCTTCCTTCCAGTATCTTCTCCGCTGTTTTTTAATACTGCAATCTCCATTTTCTTATTTCTCTAGTACTACGATTGAATTCTTAGCGCCAGGTACGGAGCCACTCACTACAATAAGATTCTTCTCAGGAACAACCTTCATTACTTCAAGGTTAATTACCGTCACTCGATCGTTACCCATTCTACCTGCCATACGAGTACCTTTAAATACTCTAGCAGGATATGAAGCACCACCAATAGAACCAGGAGCTCTCAACCTGTTATGTTGACCGTGAGTAGCTTGTCCAACACCACCGAAGCCATGTCTTTTAACTACACCCTGAAATCCTTTACCCTTTGAAGTCCCAATAGCATCAACAAAATCACCTTCTTTGAATACATCTCCAACAGTGATCTCATTACCTAAGGCTACCATACCTTCAAATTCCTCGCGGAAATCTCGAAACTCAACAACCTTTTTCTTTGGAGTTGTATTGGCCTTGTTAAAGTGACCTTTTAACGCATTAGGAGTATTCTTCTCCTTACGTTCTCCATAGGCTAATTGAACAGCTTGGTATCCGTCTGTTTCCTCATTTTTTACTTGCGTTATAACGCAAGGACCAGCTTCTATCACCGTGCATGCGACATTACGTCCATCGGCACTGTATACGCTAGTCATTCCGATTTTTTTTCCGATAATTCCAGACATCTTTTAATTCATTTTCAGCACCATAAACTCAGTGCTCCCGCGAAACGGACTGCAAAGATAGGGATTTAATATTTTGTTACAAGACGTGGATTCAAAAAAACAAGGAATTTTCGAACCCCTGATATATTACTTACATTCTGAAGTGTATGAGCAGTTTTCCGTCATTCTTCCAGCGAATAAAACCAGCCGGGCCAGTTGTCCACGTCTGTGGATCGTCACATCTGCTTGCATCATGGCGCACCTTTAGCCATGACTCCTGAATGTCTATTACACTCAGGCAAATATTACCGCTAACATTAATAGTATCACCAAGTCTGGGAAACTTATGCAAGCCACCCTCCTTACTTGATATATGATGAAGTGACATCAAAAAAGGTTCCCAGTCTTCTACCTGTTCTAAGGTGCCTTCAATCCAACCGTATTCTTGTGTTTGTTCATTCGTAACAACCTTTAACCTACCTTTCTCTGAATCTAGTACTCTTAAAGAGAGAAAGCCTCGTAGCTGACCATACTTAATTGGATTAAATCTTCTAGAATCATTTAGATATGACTTCAGGTAAAGTCTTGATCTCAAATTGTCAAACCTAGCCTCTACCTTGAATAATAGACTATCTGTTTCCGAATATTGATAAACCTTGATACTTGTTGCCTCTGAAGGTGCGAAATGAATAACCCCAATCCCTATTCCCTTCCCACTTTCTTGACACGACATTACGATGACCCCGATCAATAGAATCAATAGGTTTCGGAGTAATGGGTAATTCCGCATGATCAAAAATACAAATCGAGTACATGAAAGACCAGACTGATCTGCGCCTTGTTACCACGAAAAAAGGCCACGACAAGTCGGGGCCTTTTTAATATGATTTTAAGGTTCTATTAAACCTTGATTTCTACATCTACACCTGAAGGCAATTCAAGCTTCATAAGCGCATCAACTGTCTTAGCACTTGAAGAGTAGATATCTACTAATCTTTTATAAGTGCAAAGTTGGAATTGCTCACGAGCCTTTTTATTCACGTGTGGAGATTTCAGTACCGTAAATTTCTCTTTTACTGTTGGTAATGGAATAGGACCACTTACTACAGCTCCAGTAGTTTTTACCGCTCTCACAATCTTCTCTGATGACTTATCCACCAAGTTGTGATCGTATGACTTTAATTTAATTCTGATCTTCTGTGTCATTATAGTAAAATTTACAGCTTATTCTCCTTTTGATTTTTTGATCACCTCTTCGGCAATGTGATTTGGTACAGCTTCATAATGATCGAATGTCAATGAAGCCGTAGCTCTACCTGAAGACATTGTTCTCAAATCTGTAACATAACCAAACAACTCTGATAATGGTACATTGGCTCTTACAACTGCAGAAGTACCTTTTGTATCCATCCCCTTCATGATACCTCTTCTTCTGTTCAAGTCACCAGTAATACTACCAGTATACTCGTCAGGAGTTACCACATCAACGGCCATGATTGGCTCCATCAATTTTGGAGTTGCCTTTTTGGCAGCTTCCTTAAACCCAAGTCTAGCAGCCATTTCGAAAGATAATGCATCTGAATCGACATCATGGAAAGAACCATGGTACAATCTCACCTTCATTCTCTCTAATGGATAACCAGCCAAAGGACCGTTAATCATTGCAGATTTGAAACCTTTCTCAATTGCTGGAATAAATTCCTTAGGAATTGTTCCGCCAGTAATTGCATTTACAAATTGAAGTCCTTCTAATTCGTAATCATCATCTTGAGGACTGATCTCAAATACGATATCTGCAAACTTACCTTTACCACCTGATTGTTTCTTGTAAACTTCTTTGTGATCAACCAATGAGTTGATTGATTCTTTATAAGCCACCTGAGGTGCGCCTTGGTTCACTTCAACTTTGAATTCACGTCTCATACGATCCATGATAATGTCAAGGTGAAGCTCACCCATTCCTCTCAAAATCGTTTGACCAGTTTCTTCGTCAGTATGAACTCTCAAAGTAGGATCTTCTTCCACTAGCTTGGCAATTGCCATACCTAGTTTATCAACATCCGCCTGAGTCTTAGGCTCAATAGCATACCCAATTACAGGGTCAGGGAAGTCCATTGATTCGAAAACAACTTTGTGCTTCTCATCACATAAGGTATCACCCGTCTTAATATCCTTGAATCCAACAACAGCAGCAATATCACCTGCATGTAATCTGTCAATTGCATTTTGCTTGTTAGCATGCATTTGGAAAATTCTCGAGATACGCTCTTTCTTGTTTGTTCTTGTGTTGAACACATAAGAACCAGACTCAAGCATACCAGAGTAAGATCTCACAAAGCATAAACGACCTACAAACGGATCTGTAGCAATCTTAAATGCTAATGCTGAAAAAGGTGAATCAACAGATGGCTTTCTAGTAGTTTCCTCTTCTGTATCAGGATCAATTCCAACAATGCTCTCTCTGTCCATTGGAGAAGGAAGTAATTCCATCACATAGTCAAGCAAAGTCTGAACTCCTTTGTTCTTAAAGGCAGAACCACACATCATTGGCACAAATGCCAAATCAATAGTAGCAGCTCTAAGGGCAGCAATAATTTCATCTTTAGTAATTGACTCAGGATCTTCGAAGTACTTTTCTAATAAAGTCTCATCGTAATCTGCAACAGACTCGAGAAGATTTTCTCTGTACTCTGCTACTTCGTCAACCATATCAGCAGGAATTTCGATTTCTTCGAAAGTCATACCTTGGTCAGCCTCGTTCCAAACGATCGCTTTGTTCTCTACCAAATCAACTACTCCTTTAAAGCCTTCTTCAGCTCCAATAGGTAATTGTAGAGGCACAGCTTTGGTACCAAGCATTTCTTTCACTTGGCCACAAACCATTAGGAAGTCAGCACCTGCACGGTCCATTTTATTAACGAAACCAATACGTGCTACTTTATAGTTATCTGCTAGTCTCCAGTTAGTCTCAGACTGTGGTTCAACACCGTCTACTGCTGAAAACAAAAACACCAAACCATCTAATACTCTTAGCGATCTGTTTACCTCTACTGTGAAGTCCACGTGACCTGGAGTGTCAATGATGTTAATGTGATACTCGTCACCTTTGTAAGGCCAGAATACAGTAGTTGCAGCTGAAGTAATTGTAATACCTCTTTCCTGCTCTTGCTCCATCCAGTCCATGGTAGCTGCACCATCATGTACTTCACCAATTTTGTGAGATACACCGGTGTAATATAATATACGCTCGGTAGTAGTTGTTTTACCCGCATCAATGTGGGCAGCAATACCAATATTCCGAGTCAATTTTAAATCTCTTGCCATTTTAGTCTAGGAATTAAAATCTAAAGTGTGAAAATGCTTTGTTTGCGTCTGCCATTCTGTGGGTATCATCTTTCTTCTTCACGGCAGCACCCTCACCCTTAGCGCCAGCAATTATTTCGCCAGCTAGTTTTTCAGTCATGGTTTTCTCACCTCTCTTACGAGCGAACATGATCATCCATTTGATGCCAAGTGATGTCTTACGACCTGGTCTTACCTCAATAGGTACTTGAAAAGTAGCACCACCTACTCTTCTACTCTTCACTTCGACTGACGGCATGATATTACTCAATGCTTTCTTCCAAGTTTCAAGACCATTCTCACCAGTACGTTCTTCTACTAAAGCTATCGCTTTGTAAAACGCATTGTAGGCAATACTCTTCTTTCCATCGACCATTAGGTAGTTCACAAACTTTGTCACCAAAGTATCATGGAACTTAGGATCGGGAAGAATATATCTCTTCTTTGGTTTAGCTTTTCTCATCGCTTATTTAATTGTCTATTTTTTATCTTTTGGTCTCTTTGCACCATATTTTGATCTTCTCTGAAGACGACCACTTACACCTGCAGTATCTAATGCACCACGGATAATGTGATATCTTACACCTGGAAGATCTTTTACTCGTCCTCCTCTGATCAATACAATAGAGTGTTCTTGAAGGTTGTGACCTTCACCCGGGATATATGCGTTAACTTCTTTTCCGTTAGTCAACCTTACCCTTGCCACTTTTCTCATAGCAGAGTTAGGTTTCTTAGGAGTAGTCGTATACACCCTTGTACAAACACCCCTTCTTTGTGGACAGCTATCTAATGCTGGAGATTTCGACTTTGAAGTCAATTTCTTTCTGCCCTTACGTACTAGTTGGTTTATAGTAGGCATTTACAATTTTTTAGATTTATTTATTCCTAGTTAAAATTTCGGACTGCAAAGGTAGCAAAAGAAGTTTTCGAAACAAACACACCATCTTAAATAAAATGTGCTCGATTCTAAACCTTTCAAACGGATGCTGTGCAGCATTATTAATAAAAAAGGGCTGCCGAAGCAACCCTTCTAATTCTTGATTTATTCTAATCGCTATGCCTCACCAACGGTACCTCCAAAATTCATTGGAAATTTAGGTGGCTCTTCGCTTTGCTTAATTGGCCCAAAGTTCTTCTCGAACTTATCGATATTATCTTTGAGGGCAAAAAGCAAGCGCTTGGCATGCTCTGGCGTTATCACAATTCTTGATTTCACTTTTGCCTTGGGAACCCCAGGCATCATTTTAATAAAATCAATTACAAATTCACTGTTCGAATGAGCGATCATTGCCAAATTAACATATTGTCCTTCGGCTACTTCTTCCGAAAGTTCAATATTCAATTGATTCTGATTTGCTTGCTCGTTCTGGTCAGCCATTTGCTTATAGTTCTACGCTTTCTTCTTCTGATTGAGTCTGAGATTGTGCTTGATAAGCCTCTCTTGCAGCAACTAGCTTGTCGTATTCAGCTTGGTTACCTACGATTAGATCATCATACTCTCTCATACCTGTACCTGCTGGAATCAAGTGACCTACGATCACATTTTCCTTCAGTCCATTCAATGTATCCGCTTTACCTCTAATAGAAGCTTCACTTAACACCTTAGTGGTCTCTTGGAACGATGCAGCAGAGATAAAGCTTTCAGTACCCAATGATGCTTGTGTAATTCCTTGAAGCTTAGGTTTAGAAACTGCAGGTTGTGCATCTCTAACTTCCACTACTTTCATATCCTTACGTCTCAAGCTTGAGTTCTCATCTCTTAACTCTCTTGGAGATACAATCTGACCTGGTTTCAAGTTTTCAGAATCACCTGACTCAGTTACAACTTTCATATCAAGCATTGCATCATTTTCTTCTCTGAAGAAGAATTTATCAGCAACCTGACCCGGAAGGAACTGCGTATCACCAGCATCCATGATCTCAACTTTTTGCATCATCTGCTTAACAATCGCCTCAATGTGCTTATCGTTGATTTTCACACCCTGTAGTCGGTATACTTCTTGAATCTCGTTCACTAAGTATTCCTGAACTGCAGTTGGCCCTTGGATATTCAAGATATCATTTGGAGTAGTTGCTCCGTCAGACAGTTGATAACCTGCTCTTACAAAGTCATTGTCTTGAACCAAAATATGCTTAGACAATGGTACCATGTATTTCTTCTTCACGCCATCTTTCGATTCAATGAAGATTTCGCGGTTACCTCTCTTGATTCCTCCATAAGTCACCACACCATCAATTTCTGACACTACTGCCGGATTAGATGGGTTACGTGCCTCAAACAACTCAGTAACTCTTGGAAGACCTCCTGTGATATCCCTTGATTTACCCATTGTTCTTGGAATCTTAGCCAATGGCTGTCCAATCTTCACTTTATCACCAGCATCTACTGCAAGGTGAGCTCCTACTGGAATATTATAAGCTTTAGACTCAGACTTTGCATTGACTACAACCGCTGGGTTCTTCGCCTTATCTTTTGTATCCGTAATTACTTTCTCTCTGTGACCAGTTTGCTCATCAAACTCTTCCTTGAAAGTGATTCCTTCTTCAATAGCATCAAACTCGATGACACCATCAAACTCAGAAAGAATTACCGCATTGTACGGATCCCACTTACATAGTTGATGATCTTTCTCAACCTTCTCACCTTCTTTTACTTGAAGTAAAGCACCATAAGGCACGTGATTCGTAATGAGTACTTTTTTCGTTTTAGGATCTAGAATCTGAATCTCTCCAGTTCTACCCATAACGATGTTCACTTTATTTCCATCACCATCTGTAGTAGGTAGTGATCTTAATTCTTCAAAGGCAATTACACCTGCAAACTTAGCCTTAACAGTAGCATCTACTGCAATGTTGGAAGCTGTACCCCCAACGTGGAAAGTTCTCAGTGTAAGCTGTGTACCTGGTTCACCAATTGACTGCGCTGCAATTACACCAACTGCCTCACCTCTTTGTACCATCTTATTAGTAGACAAGTTTCTACCATAACACTTACCACAAACGCCTCTCTTAGTTTCACAAGTAAGTACCGATCTGATTTCTACTTCATCAATAGCAGTTCCTTCAATATGCTCAGCAATTTTCTCAGTGATCTCCTCACCGGAGTTAATGATTAACTCTTCAGTTATCGGATCATAGATGTCATGAACAGAAACTCTACCTAGTATTCTTTCAGATAATGCTTCTACTACTTCTTCATTGTCTTTCAATGCAGAAACAGTAAGACCTCTTAGTGTACCACAATCTTCCTCGTTGATTACACAATCTTGTGCAACATCTACAAGACGTCTTGTTAAGTAACCTGCATCAGCAGTTTTCAATGCTGTATCGGCAAGACCTTTACGCGCACCGTGGGTAGAGATAAAGTACTCCAATACATCCAAACCTTCTTTAAAGTTTGACAGAATTGGGTTCTCAATAATTGCTCCCACAGAGCCTGCAAGGTTTTTCTGTGGCTTAGCCATCAATCCTCTCATACCACCTAGCTGACGAATCTGCTCTCTAGAACCCCTGGCTCCTGAGTGCATCATCATATAGATAGAGTTGAAGCCTTGATTATCTTCTTCCATCTCTTGCATCAAACCGTTAGTCAACTTGGTGTTAACACGGGTCCAAATATCAATTACCTGATTGTATCTTTCATTATCAGTGATAAGTCCCATCAAGTAGTTTTGCCATACAGCTTCTACTTCGTCCTTAGCACTTTGTACTAGTTCTTCTTTTACATCTGGAATATGAATGTCATTCAATCCCATAGAAAGACCACCTTTGTATGCCATTTGGAAACCAAGGTCCTTAATATCATCCAAGAATTTAGCAGTCTTTGATATACCGCAAATTGTCACCACACTCTGGATAATCTTCTGAAGTTTTTTCTTGGTCAATAGCTCATTCACGAATCCAACTTCTTCAGGAACACTCTCATTAAAGAGTACTCTACCTGCAACAGTTTCGATCATTTTTTCAACTAATTGCTCCTCTTCACGAACCATAGTCTTCACATGAATGTAAGCGTGCTTAGAAACCACACCTTCATTCATTGCAATCAATACTTCTTCCGAAGAGTAGAAACGCATTCCTTCTCCATCCACTTTATGATCGTCCGTAGATCTTCTACCTTTTGTCACATAGTAAAGTCCCAATACCATGTCTTGAGATGGTACTGTTACTGGAGCCCCATTAGCTGGATTCAGAATGTTATGAGAAGAAAGCATTAGCATACTCGCTTCCATCACAGCATCTTGTCCTAGCGGTACGTGAACAGCCATTTGGTCACCATCAAAGTCAGCGTTAAATGCTGTACATACTAATGGATGTAATTGGATTGCTTTACCTTCAATTAGTTTCGGCTGGAATGCCTGAATACCTAACCTGTGAAGTGTAGGAGCTCTGTTCAATAGTACTGGGTGTCCTTTCAATACATTTTCAAGGATATCCCAAACTACTGGATCTTTTCTATCAACAATTTTCTTTGCTGACTTCACTGTTTTTACAATTCCTCTTTCAATCAGTTTTCTGATAATAAAAGGTTTGAAAAGCTCAGCAGCCATATTCTTAGGCAAACCACACTCATGTAGTTTCAATTCAGGCCCTACTACGATCACAGAACGACCGGAATAATCAACCCTTTTACCTAGGAGGTTTTGACGGAAACGACCTTGCTTACCTTTAAGCATATCACTTAAAGATTTCAATGCACGGTTACCATCAGAACGTACAGCGTTTACTTTTCTAGAGTTATCAAATAGTGAATCAACAGCTTCTTGAAGCATACGTTTCTCATTTCTAAGAATCACTTCAGGCGCTTTAATATCTATTAATCTCTTCAGACGGTTGTTTCTAATGATCACACGTCTGTAAAGATCGTTCAAATCTGATGTTGCAAACCTACCGCCATCAAGAGGCACAAGTGGTCTCAATTCTGGTGGAATAACTGGAACCATTTTGATAATCATCCACTCAGGACGATTTTCGATTCTAGTTTTTGCATCACGGAATGCTTCAACTACTCTCAAACGCTTTAAAGCTTCTGCCTTTCTTTGTTGAGAAGTATCTGTTGCTGCTTGGTGACGCAAAGCGTATGACATCTCATCTAAGTTCAGCCTCGCCAATAACATTTCAAGTGCATCTGCACCCATTTTGGCGATGAACTTTTCTGGATCATCATCATCAAGCATTTGGTTCTCTCGAGGAAGTTTATCAAGAATATCTAGGTACTCATCTTCTGTTAGGAAGTCCATGTAACTGATTCCTTCTTCTTCCTTAATACCCGGTTGGATTACAGCATATCTCTCGTAGTAGATAATCTGATCCAATTTCTTAGTCGGTAGACCAAGAAGGTATCCTATCTTATTGGGAAGTGACTTAAAGTACCAAATGTGCGCAACAGGAACCACCAATTCGATATGTCCCATTCTCTCTCTTCTAACCTTTTTCTCGGTTACTTCTACACCACATCTATCACAGATGATACCCTTGTATCTAATTCTTTTATACTTCCCACAATGACATTCCCAGTCCTTCACAGGGCCAAATATTCTTTCACAGAATAAGCCACCCATTTCAGGCTTATAGGTTCTATAGTTGATGGTTTCCGGTTGGGTTACCTCTCCATGAGAAGACTCAAGGATAGATTCCGGAGAAGCCAAGCTAATAGTGACTTTGTTAAAGTCGGTGTTAAGTTTTCTATTCTTTTTAAATGCCATAGCTTTTTTTGATTCTTAATTGTGGCCGAAACCAAACTCAAAATTGTAATTAGTCTAAAGTGATTTCTAATGCGAGACCTCTAAGCTCGTGAACCAATACATTGAATGATTCAGGAATATTAGGCTTAGGAATAGAATCTCCCTTAACAATCGCTTCATAAGCTTTCGCTCTACCGATTACATCATCTGATTTTACTGTCAAGATTTCTTGGAGTACATGTGACGCACCGAATGCCTCGAGTGCCCATACTTCCATCTCTCCAAATCTTTGACCACCAAATTGTGCTTTACCACCAAGTGGTTGTTGTGTAATCAACGAGTAAGGTCCTATTGACCTTGCGTGCATTTTGTCATCCACTAAGTGACCTAGTTTCAGCATGTATGCGATACCCACTGTAACAGGCTGATCGAATCTTTGTCCGCTCAATCCATCAACAAGGTATTCACGACCAGCACTTGGTAAACCAGCTTCAGCCAATTCAGCTTCCACTTCTTCCATACTCGCTCCATCAAAAATCGGAGTAGCATAAGTTCTACCTAGTTTCAAACCAGCCCATGCTAGTACTGTCTCGTAGATCTGACCAATATTCATCCTTGATGGTACACCCAGTGGATTCAATACGATATCCATTGGAGTTCCATCCTCTAAGAATGGCATATCTTCTTCTCTTACGATTCTAGCAACAACACCTTTGTTACCGTGACGACCCGCCATCTTATCACCAACCTTCAGCTTACGCTTCTTAGCAACATAGACTTTAGCCAACTGCACGATACCTGTCGGTAATTCATCACCTACTTCGATAGTGAAACGCTGACGTTTAAACTCGCCAGTGATTTCATTACGCTTTAAGTTGTAGTTCTTAACCATCTTGACGATCAGGTCGTTAGTCTTCTGATCTTCCGTCCAACCGTCAAGGTTGAGGTCAGTGATCAGGTTTACTTCTTCCTGTACGCTGTAGTTACTTTCATCTCTGTAGATGTTCTTCTCAGGGAAAAGATTCTGCGAAATGTTGTTTTTATTAAACTTCACACCTTTAGAGATAATTTCATCTCCAAATTTGTGCGTTACGCCATTACATGTCTTACCGTCTAGCAGCTTAGTCATCTTTTCGACAATCTGAGCTCTCACTGCTAATAAGTCTTTGCTGTATTGTGCTTTCAGCACTTCTACCTCTTTCTTAGACTTAGCTCGAAGGTCTTTATCTTTCTTCGGACGAGAGAACAACTTGGTATCGATAACTACTCCTTGTAGTGAAGGAGAAGCTTTCAATGAAGCATCTTTTACGTCACCAGCTTTATCACCAAAGATTGCTCTTAAGAGTTTCTCTTCAGGTGTTGGATCAGTTTCTCCTTTAGGAGTGATTTTACCAATAAGGATATCTCCTTCTTTGATTTCCGCACCGATTCGGATGATACCATTTTCATCAAGGTTCTTGACAGCTTCCTCACTTACGTTAGGAATCTCTGAAGTCAATTCTTCCTGACCACGTTTGGTATCTCTTACTTCTAGCTCATACTCATCGATGTGAATTGAAGTATACACATCATCTCTAACTACTCGCTCAGAAATTACAATTGCATCCTCGAAGTTATAACCTTGCCATGGCATGTAAGCCACTCTTAAGTTTTTACCTAGTGCCAATTCGCCTTTCTCAGTTGAATAGCCTTCACAAAGTACTTGCCCCTTTTGTACCTTCTCACCTTTCAGCACAATTGGCTTCAGGTTTACAGTAGTGTCTTGGTTAGTTCTTTGGAACTTAATCAAATTGTATGTCTTGAAAGCAGTATCGAAGTTAACCAACTGATCGTCTTTAGACTGATCATACTTGATCACAATTTTTGTAGCATCTACAAAGTCAACAACACCAGATTCTTCAGCAATAACCAAAGATCTTGAATCACGAGCTGCTCTCGCTTCCAAACCAGTACCAACAATTGGAGCTTCAGGCTTCAACAATGGCACAGCTTGACGCTGCATGTTCGATCCCATCAATGCACGGTTTGCATCATCATGCTCCAAGAAAGGAATCAATGATGCCGCCACCGATACAATTTGGTTTGGTGCAATATCCATGTAGCTAAGCTCTTTTGGCTCTACTACAGGGAAGTCACCTTCGTATCTCGCTTTTACTTTATCGTTAATGAAGGTACCATTGTCTTTAATAGGCGCGTTTGCCTGAGCAATGTTGTGTGTATCTTCCTCTTCAGCAGTCAGGTAAATCACATCGTCAGTCATGTTAACCTTTCCACCATCTACTTTTCTATATGGGGTCTCAATGAATCCCATACTATTTACTTTAGCATGCACACAAAGAGATGATATCAAACCAATGTTTGGACCCTCTGGAGTCTCAATAGTACAAAGACGGCCATAGTGAGTGTAGTGAACGTCACGTACCTCAAAACCTGCTCTTTCTCTAGAAAGTCCACCAGGCCCTAGTGCTGACATTCTTCTTTTGTGCGTGATCTCTGCTAATGGATTGGTTTGATCCATAAACTGAGATAACTGGTTTGTACCAAAGAATGAGTTAATAACAGACGATAAAGTTCTAGCATTGATCAAATCAACAGGCTTGAAATCTTCATTATCACGAACGTTCATTCTTTCTTTGATGGTTCTAGCCATACGTGCTAAACCCACACCAAATTGAGCGTACAACTGCTCACCTACAGTTCTAACCCTTCTGTTCGAAAGGTGATCAATATCATCCACAATTGCCTTAGAGTTGATCAAACCGATCAAATACTTTACAATAGAGATAATATCTTCTGTTGTCAGGACTAGTTTTTCAGAATCAATATTAAGATCTAATTTCTTGTTGATTCTGTATCGCCCTACTTCACCGAGGTTATATCTTTTATCTGAGAAAAAGAGTGACTGTATAATGTCACGTGCTGTTTGTTCATCTGGTGCATCAGTATTTCTTAACTGACGATAGATTTGCTCAACCGCTTCCTTTTCTGAGTTAGAATTATCTTTTGATAGCGTATTGTAGATAATTGTGTAATCAGCGATGTTAATATCTTCTCTGTGTAAGATCACAGATTCAACATCAGCTTCGATAATCATATCTACATGCTCTTCAGAAAGTACTGAGTCTCTTTCTAACAACACTTCATTTCTATGGATAGATACCACTTCTCCAGTATCCTCATCCACAAAATCTTCAATCCATGTTCTCAGTACTCTTGCAGCCAACTTACGACCAATAGCTTTTTTCAGCGCTGTCTTCTTAGCTGCGATTTCTTCGGAAAGACCGAAAAGATCTAAAATGTCTTTATCAGTTCCATAACCAATGGCTCTTAAAAGCGTGGTTACTGGAAACTTCTTTTTTCTATCGATGTAAGCGTACATTACGCTATTCACATCAGTAGCAAATTCGATCCATGAACCCTTGAAAGGAATGATTCTCGCTGAATACAGTGCAGTACCATTTGTATGCTTGCTTTGGGCAAAGAATACGCCAGGAGATCTGTGTAATTGAGAAACAATAATTCTTTCAGCACCATTAACAACGAAAGATCCTTTCAATGTCATGTAAGGAATATTCCCAAGGAATACTTCTTGCTCAATGGTTTCGAAATCTTCGTTGTCCTCATCATTACATGTCAAGCGAAGTTTAGCCTTCAAAGGCACAGAATAGGTTAGTCCCCTGTCGATGCATTCGGCAACGTCATATTTAGGAGGGTCAACCAAATAATCTACGAATTCAAGAACAAAATTCTCTCTTGAATCGGAAATAGGAAAGTTCTCAGAGAAAACCTTGAACAAACCATCCTGTGTTCTTTTATCTGCGGGTGTTTCCAATTGGAAAAAGTCTTCAAAAGACTTTACCTGCACGTCAAGGAAATCAGGATAATCTAATATTGATTTAATCGAAGAGAAGTTTATTCTTTCTGATTGATTTGCTAGAATAGCCAAGGCCTTATTTTTTTTAGTATTGAATAATTCTTGATTGCAGCCAAAAGGATGCAGAAAAAGGGATTGCTCCCTAAATTGTATACAAACAGGAAAAGACCCGTGATCTCGAAAGATCAGGGCCTATTCCAGAGCCATTTTAAAAACGGCTAATCAAATTACTTAAGCTCTACTTCAGCACCAGCTTCTTCAAGCTGCTTTTTAAGTGCTTCAGCTTCGTCTTTAGCTACGCCTTCTTTTACTGCTTTAGGAGCGCTATCTACGATTTCTTTAGCTTCTTTAAGTCCAAGACCAGTTAATTCTTTAACTAGTTTTACAACTGCCAATTTAGATCCACCTGCTGCAGTAAGAACTACGTCAAACTCAGATTTCTCTTCAGCACCACCTTCATCTCCGCCACCAGCAGCAGGGCCAGCAACAGCAACAGCCGCAGCTGCAGGTTCGATACCGTACTCATCCTTAAGGATATCAGCAAGTTCGTTAACTTCTTTTACAGTTAAGTTCACTAACTGTTCTGCAAATTCTTTCAAGTCTGCCATTTTATTATTTGTTATAAAGTGTTTTTAAATCTTATTTAATATTAGTTTTCGCGCTCAGACAAAGTCTTGAGAATACCGGCCAA
Organism: uncultured Roseivirgaceae bacterium; assembly: GCA_964352205.1. Classification (GTDB taxonomy): domain Bacteria; phylum Bacteroidota; class Bacteroidia; order Cytophagales; family Cyclobacteriaceae; genus Roseivirga. The sequence continues at coordinate 142,878 of CAYGQO010000004.1, read as the reverse complement.
TTTGCCTCCAGAACCTTTAAGGCCTGAAATAACATTCTTAGCAGGAGATTGAAGTAATCCAATTACTTCGCCAATCAGCTCAGCCTTAGACTTAAGCGTGCTTAGCATATCTAAATTCTCTTCTCCGATAAAAAGATCCGTATCGATAGACGCGCCCTTTAATAATGGAGATGCAATACCTGATTTTTTTCTGAATTCTTTGATCAACTTCGCTGGAGCATTAGAATTCTCTCCTGAGAACATAACGCCAGTAAAACCTCTCAATACACTATCGTCAAAAGGCACATAGTCGGTATCTAACCGCTCCAATGCTTTTTGTACCATAGTATTTTTCACCACTCTGTACTCGATTCCTCGCTCGAAGCACAATTTTCTCAAAGCATTGGTCTGAGCAACCGACATTCCGGATGCATCAGTAATATAAAAGTTAACGTTAGCCGAAAACTTCTCTACCAATTCTTCAATTAAAGCTGCTTTTTCTACTCTATTCATGATTATAGTCCGGAAATTGAGTTCTTATCTATTTTCACTCCAGGGCTCTGCGTAGTTGAGATGTTGATACTTTTAAAGTAAGTACCCTTTGCTGAAGCTGGCTTTAACTTAGATATAGTTTGAAGCACCTCAGTAGCATTTTGGGCAATCTTCTCCGGAGAGAAAGATGACTTTCCAATACTTGTATGAATGATACCAAACTTATCTACTTTAAAGTCGATCTTACCACCTTTAACATCTTCTACTGCCTTTGCCACATCAAGTGTAACAGTTCCCGCTTTTGGGTTTGGCATAAGACCTCTTGGTCCTAATACTCTACCCAAACGACCAACTTTGGCCATTACAGTAGGCATAGTGATAATCACATCGATGTCAGTCCAACCACCTTCTATTTTAGAAATGTAATCGTCCAACCCTACGTGATCTGCACCTGCATCTTTTGCTTCTTGCTCCTTATCAGGAGTACAAAGCACAAGCACCGTCACCTCTTTACCTGTACCATGGGGAAGTGCAACTACACCTCTTACCATTTGGTCAGCTTTTCGAGGATCCACTCCCAAACGAATATCGATATCTACTGAAGCATCATATGAAGCACCGTTAATTTCCTTAACAATGCCTGCGGCTTCATCTAGTCCGTATTGTTTGACTGGATCATATTTACTAAAAGCTAATTTTTGCTTTTTTGTCAACTTTGCCATTTGTACAAATCTTTAGTTATTCCAAGGTGCTTTACCACTCACCCTTAACCCCATGCTTCTCGCTGTACCCGCAACCATTTTCATAGCAGCTTCGATAGTAAAAGCATTCAAATCCGGCATTTTAACTTCTGCGATCTCTTTTACTTGATCCCAGGTTACGCTACCCACTTTAACTCTGTTAGGTTCTGCTGAACCTTTCTTTTGTTTAGAAGCCTCTAGTAGCATTACTGGTGCCGGAGGTGTTTTGATCACAAATTCAAAAGACTTATCACTGAAGATGGTTACGAGTACAGGTAATACCTGACCCATTTTATCTTGAGTACGTCCGTTGAACTGCTTACAAAACTCCATGATATTAAGTCCTTTCGAACCTAATGCCGGACCTACCGGTGGAGAAGGGTTGGCTTGGCCTCCCCTGACTTGCAACTTCAGATAACCAGCTATTTCTTTAGCCATATTAATCTTGTTTTTCTACTTGCATGTAACTTAATTCAACAGGTGTATTTCGGCCGAAAATCTTAACCATAACATTAAGTTTTCTTCGTTCCTCAAATACCTCCTCTATGGTTCCTGTAAACCCACTGAAAGGACCGTCCATTACTTTTACGGTCTCTCCCACTATGTATGGAGAATCTAGTTGTTCGTCAAAATCATCAATCTCCTCAACCTTACCTAAGATACGGTCGACTTCGCCTTGACGTAATGGGACTGGCGGTGTGGAAGCTTGGCCAGCCTTTTGACCTAAGAACCCTATGATTCCAGGAATATTTTTGATCATGTGAACGACTTCACCATTGGCAAGATTAGCTTGTACCATAATGTAGCCCGGAAACATATTACGATCACGAGATTTTTTCTTTCCATTACGAATCTCGTAGACCTTTTCTGAAGGAATCATTACCTGAGGGATTTCTTCCATGAATTGCTCACGGTCAATCTCGTTTTCAAGGTAATCCTTCGCTTTTCTTTCCTGACCTGATACGGCCCTAACCATATACCACTTAAGTTCTGACATCGTTCGATCTTTTCTTATAGCTTGTAAAACCAGTCCATTATTTCATCGAACCCTAAATCTATCACACCAATAAAAAGTGCGAAGATTAAAGAGGCTACTAAAACTAACACCGAACTACTCTGAAGGTCAGAATACTTAGGCCAGCTTACTTTATGCCTCATCTCGTCATAAGAAGCGGTTACAAAGGACTTTAATTTACTCATCGGTTTTACTTCATTTTTTTGCACGGGTGGTAAGATTCGAACTCACGACCTCTGGTTTTGGAGACCACTGCTCTACCAACTGAGCTACACCCGTATTAAACTCCATTCAAGCCTCTTTCCCTAAACCATTGAATTTCAATGACTTGAAACACTTTTTTTCAGAAGTATTACTCCTTTAAAATTGGGTCTCAATTGCAGCAGAAGCTCGAAACGGGCTGCAAATGTAGAAAATTATTAATAACGAAACAAACGCGTTTCCGAAAAATCGAAAACGCGTTTGAATAAAAAATCTATATGTGACTTAATGTCTTAGTCAAGAATTTCAGTAACCTGACCAGCACCAACAGTTCTACCACCTTCTCTGATTGCAAAACGTAGTCCAGGCTCAAGAGCAATCTTGTTAATCAAGTTAACATCAATCGTTACGTTGTCACCAGGCATTACCATTTCGATATCTGCAGGAAGCATGATTTCACCAGTTACGTCAGTTGTTCTAACGTAGAACTGAGGACGATACTTGTTAAAGAATGGAGTGTGACGTCCACCTTCTTCTTTTGAAAGCACGTATACTTCAGCTTTGAAGTGACCGTGAGGATTCACAGAACCCGGCTTGCAAATAATCATTCCTCTTTTGATATCAGCTTTCTCGATACCTCTAAGCAATAGACCTACGTTGTCACCAGCTTCACCTCTATCCAAAATCTTACGGAACATTTCAACACCAGTGATTGTAGACTTCATGCCTTCAGCACCCATACCAATAATGTCAACAGGATCTCCAGAGTTGATTACACCTCTTTCAATTCTACCAGTTGCAACAGTACCACGACCAGTGATCGAGAATACGTCTTCAACAGGCATCAAGAAATCTTTGTCAGTCAATCTTGGAGGAAGTGGAATATAATCATCCACAGCAGCCATCAACTCAGTGATTTTACCTACCCATTTTTCATCACCATTCAATCCACCTAGAGCAGATCCTTGGATAACAGGAATATCATCACCAGGGAATTCGTAGAAAGAAAGCAATTCTCTCACTTCCATTTCAACTAATTCAAGAAGTTCTTCATCATCAACGAGGTCAACCTTGTTCATGAAAACAACTAGAGCAGGAACACCTACCTGACGAGCCAAAAGGATATGCTCTCTTGTTTGGGGCATTGGACCATCAGTAGCAGCCACCACTAGAATAGCACCATCCATCTGAGCAGCACCCGTAACCATGTTTTTCACATAATCCGCGTGACCCGGACAGTCAACGTGTGCATAATGTCTGTTTTCAGTAGCGTATTCTACGTGCGAAGTATTAATTGTAATACCTCTTTCTTTCTCTTCAGGAGCATTGTCAATTGAAGAGAAATCTCTGTTTTCAGCAAGACCTGAGTCTGCTAATACTTTAGTAATTGCAGCAGTTAATGTGGTCTTACCGTGGTCAACGTGACCGATAGTACCTATATTAACGTGCGGCTTGGAACGGTCAAAGGTTTCTTTAGCCATGATTAATTTTAGTTAATATTAATGTTATAATTTATCCTTAAGCCATGAACCGTACTTCGGTCCAAATTATTAATTTCTTTTTTTTAGAGCCAATGACGAGATTTGAACTCGTGACCTCTTCCTTACCAAGGAAGCACTCTACCCCTGAGCTACATCGGCTTAACAGTTAACACTCCAAAAGTCCTTAATTCAAGTGACTACTTGTAATGCTGAACTTTATATGCGTAACTCAAATTCAGAGCGGGTGACCAGGTTCGAACCGGCGACCTACAGCTTGGAAGGCTGTCGCTCTACCAACTGAGCTACACCCGCTTGTCAACAATAAATTGAAACTTTCAACACATATGTCGAAAATCTCAAGCATTAGTTGAGAAATGTGGGGGGAGCAGGATTCGAACCTGCGAAGTCGTAGACAACGGATTTACAGTCCGTCCCAGTTGGCCGCTTTGGTATCCCCCCTTGATTATCAGAACGTTAAAGAGCGCACAAAAAACCCTCTCTGCGAAAGGGACTGCAAAATTAGACCCTTTTTTATTTTATTCAAATAATTGCAATAAAAAGATGCACCTTTTTAAGCAGAGAGAAAAATAGGGCTCAAAGGGCTCTCCTTGCAGTTTTATGGGTATATACTCCAGCGTTTGAAAAACCTAAAAAGTAGCTATTGTTTGAGATCAAACCATTCCAAATAGTTCTATATATTTGCGTGATTTCAGACTAAGTATCTCTCCATATTACTTTATCTGAGTCACAAGGATTAAAATATACTGAATGTATCAAACCACATCCACTTCTGGAGACATCATTTCAATAGCATTTGAGGGAGATCAGATTCTCTACAATAACCAACCCTATAACTGGTCCTTAAATCAAAAGAGTAATACTACATTTTTGATTTTAAAAGATCATAAGAGCTTTCGGGCAGAAGTAATAGACATTAATGTGGAGAGTAAGTCAGCTACAATAAAAATCGAAAAATCGATCTTTGAAATTGAGTTGAAAGATAAAATGGACATGTTGCTTGAAAAGATGGGCATCGCCAACCTTGATGCACCTCAGGTTAACGATATGAAAGCACCTATGCCAGGCCTCATCCTTGATATACTAGTGGAACCCGGCCAAGAGGTTAAAAAAGGAGATCAGTTGTTGATCTTGGAAGCAATGAAAATGGAAAATGTCCTCAAGGCACCTGGAGATGGGACCGTTGCGTCAATCGAAATCGTTAAAGGAAATAGTGTAGAAAAGGGTCAGATCCTGATAAAATTTTAGACAAAAACATGGGTTACAAAAGAGTACTGTTAAAGTTAAGTGGTGAGGCCCTCATGGGGGAACAAAATTACGGTATCGACTCTGCGCGATTAGAGCAATATGCCTTAGATATCAAAAAAATACATGATAAAGGTGTTGAAGTTGCCATAGTAATTGGCGGTGGTAACATCTACAGAGGTGTTCAAGCCGAAGCCTCAGGCATTGATAGAGTACAAGGAGATTACATGGGTATGTTGGCTACTGTAATCAACGCTATGGCCATTCAAAGCACACTTGAAAAGCATGGAATGTATACTCGCCTAATGTCAGGAATTAAAATGGAGGCTGTTTGTGAGCCCTTTATTAGAAGAAGAGCTGTGCGACACCTTGAAAAAGGAAGAGTGGTAATCTTTGGAGCAGGAATTGGCAACCCCTACTTTACAACAGACTCAACAGCGAGCTTAAGAGCGATTGAGGTAGAGGCAGATGTAGTGCTAAAGGGTACTCGAGTAGATGGTGTATATAGTGCCGACCCAGAAAAAGACCCGAACGCAGTTAGGTTTGAAAATTTGAGTTTTGAAGAGGTAATTCGAAACGGATATAACATCATGGACATGACCGCCTTTACTTTATGTCAAGAAAATAATGTCCCTATCATTGTCTTTGATATGAATAAAATTGGCAATTTAGAAACCCTTGTGAGCGGAGACTTACAAGTCGGAACACTTATAAGCTAACCCTTATGGAAGAGATTGAGATTTATTTAGAGACGGCCAAAGAGATGATGGATAAAGCCATCGTGCGCTGTAAAACAGAGTTATCCAAAATTAGAGCAGGCAAAGCTATGCCTAGCATGCTTGATGGCCTCATGGTTGATTACTATGGCGCAGCTACCCCACTGAATCAGGTGGCGTCATTGACTACACCAGACGCAAGAACCATATTCATCAAGCCTTGGGAGAAGTCAACCATTCAAGAGATTGAAAAGGCCATAATTAACAGCAATCTGGGCTTTAATCCACAAAATGATGGCGAAAGCATTATAATCAACGTACCTCAGTTGACTGAAGAACGCAGAGTGCAATTAGTTAAACAATCGAAAGGTGTGACTGAAGATGCTAAGGTGAGTGTAAGGAATGCCCGTAAAGAAGCAAATGACGAATTGAGAAAACTGCAAAAAGAGGGTGCATCCGAAGATGCCATAAAAAGTGCAGAAGGCGATGTTCAAACACTGACAGACAATTATGTCAAACAACTAGATGACCTTCTTGAATTAAAGGAGAAAGACATTATGACTGTTTAAAACCAATAGTCAAACTTATAGAAGGGCGATCATTATAAATGGTTGCCCTTTTTTATTCCATCAATCGAACGATTCAGTACACCAATAGCCCGTTTCAAAACATATCACTTTCTTATGATGCAGTCAGTCAATAATATTAGCATGAGAAATGAAGTCAAACCATATATTCATGTTTTGTATAATTAATAATTAAGTCAATAATTATTTTTTATACATTTAGTGAATAAACCTCATTATATGAAAGGAACTAACCTAGGTGAATTTGAAGAAGTAGTGCTATTAACCATTGCTGTTTTAATGGAAGAGGCATACAGCGTATCTATCTGTGACGAAATTGAACGCATTACAGAACGAAAGGTGAAGCTCAGTGTGGTACATGCTGTGCTCAACCGTATGGACACCAAAGGATTTGTAAAGTCACATTTAGGTGACCCAACAAAGGCCAGAGGCGGTCGAAGAAAACGATTCTTTACCATTACGCATGCTGGAAAAGTAGCACTTACTAAGGTCAAAGAACAGCGCGATCAATTCTGGAGCGTCATCCCAGAGTTTAATCTAAAGTTTATATGAAAAATAAAGGCATTCATCCTCCTAAGTGGGCTATGAAGTTTTTGGAGTGGTACTGCAAACCAGAACTCCTCGAAGACCTTCAGGGCGACTTATATGAATACTTTGAAAGAAATCTAGAAGCGAAAGGTAAACGTAGGGCTCGCTTCAATTACGTACTAGATGTCGTCAAATTCTTTAAACCCTACACGGTCAAAAAACTCGAAATATTAAGTCAATTAAATCAATTCATCATGTTTAAAAATTATTTCAAAACATCTATCAGAAGTATAGGCAGGAACAAACTCTTTTCCGTCATTAATGTCTTTGGTCTAGCCATTAGTATGTCGGTTTGTCTACTTATGATCACCTTGTTTTCGGAGGTCAGAAAATATGATCGCTTCCATAAGGATTACGACAAAATTCACAGAATAACGAATACACAACAATACAGGGATAATGACCCGAACGCTTTTGCCTCCACATCAATTCTTGCCGCACAAAAACTGAAAGAAGAAGTTCCAGGTCTTGAAGCTGCTACCATCATATCGAGAAGCTTTAGCGCTGATGCCAAAATTGGTGACAAGACATTTCCATTCAATGCACCATGGGTCGACAATGATTTTTTTAATGTATTCTCCTTCAAGTTGATCAGAGGCAATGCTAGCTCAGCATTGATAGAACCTTACTCGGTAATACTCACAGACGAAACCGCTGAGAAATTTTTTCCCGGTGAAGACCCAATGGATCAGGTTATATTGATGAATGATAAGAATTACAAAGTGACGGGCATTGTGGAGAAACCTCCATTTAATTCACATTTCAAATTCTCAGCGCTGATTTCTTTCAGCACATATGAACTGCTACAAGCCGAGGACGATTGGTGGCTACACTGGCAAAACATGTGGTCAAACTATGCCTATTTCAAGCTTGACGACAATACAAGTATAGAACAAGTACAAACCCGCCTATTAGCTATCTCCAAGGATGAAAATGATCGACAATCGCCTGACCAATCAAAAATCTACCTAGGAACACAAGCATTGACAAACATTATGTCTGGGCCTGATTTAAACAATCAAATTGGCCAAAGTATGAGCAGTGATATTCTCTGGATTCTTGGGGTGCTAGCGTTCGTTGTAATACTTTCGGCAGCATTTAACTACACAAACCTGTCTATTGCACGTTCATTGAGAAGGGCAAAAGAGGTCGGTGTTAGAAAGGTAGTGGGCGCCACGCGCAAACAGGTTTTCACTCAATTTACTATAGAAGCCTGCATCATTTCTGTCTTCTCATTAATCATAGCTTACTTTTTATTTTTTCTATTAAAGCCCCTTTTTCTTAACCTAAACCCTCAAATACAGAGGAGCCTTACGCTAGACCATGAGCCAGTTATGCTTTTGTATTTCTTGGCATTTGCCATTGTTGTAGGAATTTCGGCCGGCTTCATTCCTTCACTTTTTCTTTCAAAGTTAAAGGCAATCCAAGTGCTCAAAGACGTCTCTAGCACCAGACTATTTTCTAAAATTAGTCTTCGTAAAGTACTGATAGTTGTGCAGTTCACTCTTGCCTTGGCATTCATAATATCTGCAGGCATTGCCTTCCGACAATTTAAATATGCGCTAAACTACGACCTTGGCTTTGATACAGAGAATGTATTGAATGTGAGCTTAGCAGGTAACGATCCGGAATTGACTAAGGCAATCTTTGAACGCATTCCTGAGATCACAAGCATATCCATGTCATCTCATATCTTAAGCACTGGCAGTAGATACTCAAATCAAGCAAAAAGTGAAGATGGTCTTGATTCAGCATCGGTTTACATGTCTCAAATAGATCACAACTACATTCCATTGATGAAGCATCAATTCTTAGCGGGCACCAACTTTGTCGCTAAGGATAAAGTTGAGAAGGAAGAAACTGTCATTGTCAATGAAACGGTACTCAAGAAATTCAATTTAGGGACTCCCGAAGAGGCCATTGGCAAGACCTTAAAATTTGGACCGGAGACTTCCTTAATTATTCAAGGTGTAGTGAAGAACTTCAATTACGCAACATTGGATTCTGAGATCAAATGCTTTGCGTTTAGACACCTTCCACAACGTGCCCAAATGCTGAACCTGAAAATCGAAAGCGATGACATATTAGCGGCACGAAAAAAAATAGAAGATGCTTGGCTAGCGTTTGATGATGTACATCAATTCAATGGCTCCTTTTATGATGAAAGAATAGAAGCGGCCTATTCTGAATATGCTATCATGTTTACAGTGGTTGGCTTCTTGGCATTCATTACCATCACCATCTCTGCCCTCGGCCTTTTAGGCATGGGTGTTTACACTGCTGAAACACGATTAAAAGAAATCAGTATCAGAAAAGTACTCGGTGCAACAGAAGGAAGTCTCATTAAGCTTTTGTCTAAAAGTTTTATGTGGCTACTGTTAATCGCGTCATTGATTGCAATTCCTGCTACCTATTACCTTTTTGATACTGTAGTACTGTCTGACAAAGTGCATAGGGCAGATATTGGCGCCCTAGAACTTTCACTCGGTGTCATTGTGATTTTTATTATTGGCTTCACAACCATTGGCAGTCAGACATGGAAGGCGGCCAAATCCAACCCTGCGCAGACGCTTCGATCAGAATAAACTTCTCAAAAACCCTGTCCCACCGACAGGGTTTTTCTTTCCTTAATCAGGTTGAGTACAGAATTATAACAGTTCAGTAACGAATTTTGATTCATTATGTCGTCAAATACGAATTTAATTGTTAATATTATCGTCAAATACGAATGATATAATCATGAAAGGCACGAACCTCGGAGAATTTCAAGAACTGGTACTACTTACAATTGGCACGCTTTATCCCGAAGCTTATGGCGTTGGTATCAAAGATGAGATCAAAGTAAAGACTGGTCGAAAAGTTACCTTAAGCACTGTACATGCAGCACTGAACAGGCTTGAAAAGAAGGGCCTAATAGACAGCAGTTTCGGGGAGGCTACTAAAATACGTGGTGGTAAAAGGAAAAAGTACTTTACGATTACAGCCTATGGTCTAAAGACTTTACAAGACACAAAATCACAAAGAGATCAATTGTGGAATGCCATTCCTGAGCAAGTATTTCAAGTTAACTAACACCGTGGATACGTCTCAAAAACATCATTCGCCACCAAAATTTGCAAAACGGTTCCTGAAGTGGTACTGCAAGCCAGAGCTGTATGAAGACATCTCTGGTGACATAGAAGAAGACTTTAATCATAGATTCGAATCACACGGGGCTCGGTCGGCCCGGGTGAATTATAACCTAGATGTGATTCGGTTCTTTAGACCGTTTGCGGTTCGAAAATTATTCAAAACTCAAATCAACAACAGCATGTTTAGCATCAACTCAAAAATCGCTCTAAGAAATCTGAGCAAACACAAACTCTACTCTCTCATCAATATTAGTGGCCTAGCGCTCGGCATCGCTGCATGCCTGGTCATAGCCCACTATGTCGCATTTCAACTAAGCTTCGATACCACCTTTGAGCATGCAGATAAGCTATATCGGGTGCACATGACACGTCACCAAAGTGGGGTGAATCAAGGAACCGACCCCAATGTAGGCTACGGTCTTGGGCCGGCAATCCAAGAGGCTGCTCCAGAAATCGAAAAAGCGTCACTCATTCATTATTACTATGATGGCGCCATTGTGAGTAAGGTAATAGACTCCATTGCCTCTACCCCATTCCAAGAAACAAATCTGATCTTTGTGGAACCTGCTTTCATAGATATGTTCTCATTGGAATTCTTATCAGGAGACCCAAAAACAGCATTAAACAACCCAAATTCCGTCATCATAACAGAATCAATTTGGAGAAAGTACTATGGAAAGAACGCCTCATTGCCTCTGGGTGAAATACTAAATATTGATGGCTCATGGGGTGAGCGAGGAGCATTTACTATATCTGGGGTCATTGAGGACTTTCCCGACAACTCGCATTTAACAGTGGACATACTCCTCCCTATGAGCAATTTGATGAAGGACAGTCAATACCAATCAGATGAATCTGCTTGGGGATGGAGCAACTTCGAACTGTATGTCCAACTAATACCTCAAACAACTGAGAGTTTGGTCGAGGAAAAGGTATCTGGGCTTATGCAAAAATATGTGGGTGAGGAAATGGAGCAAAACAGCGAAGAAAGGATTCTAAGTCTACAACCCATCCAAGATATACACCTAAGATCAGGTGTTACCGGAGAAGAAGGTGCTATGAATTCCATCTACTTTCTAATCCTTATCGGTGCCTTTATATTGGTTATTGCATGGATCAATTTCATTAACCTTTCTACTGCCAAAGCTGCCGAAAGAAGCCGGGAAGTGGGTGTAAAAAAGGCTATGGGCGCCCTCAAAAAACAGATTATTCAGCAATTCCTTACGGAGTCCTTTTGGCTAAACTTGTTCGCAACAATTTTAGGCGTATTCGTGGCTTTCTTGCTACTTCCAAAAATGGGCGACATCATTGGAGAGGAGTTCAAACTTGATTTGACAAATCAGGTCACATTAATCCTTATTGGCGGCATGATATTCATTGGCCCACTCCTCGCAGGTATCTATCCAGCTTTTGTAATGTCAGCCTTCAAAACAACTGATTCGCTGAAAGGCAACAAGAACCTCGGCACTAGCAAAGTCCCACTGAGAAAGGTGCTCGTAGTATTTCAGTTTGTCATTTCCACCTTAATGATTGCAGGCACTTATGTGGTATCAGAGCAGCTCGACTACATGCGTAACCAGTCTACTGGCTTCGAGATGGAGAAGATACTCATTGTTCAAGGACCTAGAACCAAGGTACAGTTTGAGAGTTTTCAAAAGTTTAGAAATGAAACTTCAGCACTTGCTGCCGTTGAAAGCTTTGCCTCCTCCAGAAGCATTCCAGGAGCTGGCTATAACTGGGGTACTGAAATGTACAAGTTTGGAGCAGACAAGTCGAATAGAAAGAGCGTAAGTGTTACCTGGGTAGATGCTAAATTTATACCCACCTATGAACTAGAGATGATTGCCGGGCGTGACTTCTCAGACCCCATCAACGAGGCAGAGGATGTAAATGTGGCTAATGGCGCCATCATTAACGAAGCCACGCTAGAAGCATACAATTTAGGAACGCCCGAACAAGCACTAAGTGAGAAACTAGTAATCAGCGGCACAACTATGCCAATCAGAGGCGTTACCAAAGACCATAATTGGAAGTCATTACACAGCAAAATTACGCCAAGTGTTTTTATGTATACCCCTGCCTCAAAAGACTACTTTTCTATAAAACTCAACATGCAAAACACGGAGGAAACAATCAGTGCTATTAGTGGTTTTTATGCCGAAAACTTTCCAGGCAATCCAATTGAATATCATTTCATGGATGATTTCTTTAATGAACAATACAAAGCAGATCGAGAGTTCGGCCAAATCTTCAACAGCTTTGCTGTATTTGCCATCATTGCGGCATGCCTTGGTCTATTTGGCCTCACGGCATTCAGTATGCTACAGAAGGCCAAGGAGATTGGCATCAGAAAGGTCTTAGGGGCAAAGATGAGCCACATCACCTATCTTTTTTCTAAGAATTATCTGATACTCATTCTCATTGCCAACGGACTAGCCATACCACTATCCTACTTTAGCATTGAATACTGGCTACAAGATTTTGCATATAAAATCCCGATCACAGCCAAACTCTTCATTGTTCCAGTTGTATTGTTGATGCTCATAGCCCTCGTGACCATTACGTTCCAAACCATTAAAGTAGCTCGGTCCAACCCAGTTAAAAGTCTGAGAGCGGAGTGATTTAGAATAAATAATTCATGTAGAGCCCAATTCAAACCTGAGTTGGGCTTTTTATTTATCTTGTCCAAAGCTGTAACACATCGCCCAGTTGCTGATCATAGGTTAAAATCATAAGCAATGAACCCTTTTATAACTGACTATAATTCCGATGAAGATGATAAAGCCTTAATCACAAAGGCGCTCTCGGGTGATAAATCAGCACTTGAAAATCTCCTGAAGAAACATCAACCCTATATCTACAACATAGCTTGGAAGATGGTGCAAATGCCAGATGATGCGCAAGACATCACACAGGAAGTAATGGTCAAAGTGATTACAAACCTCTCTAAGTTCAGAGGAGAATCAGAGTTTCGTACTTGGTTATATCGGATAGTGACAAATCATTTTCTTCAGATGACTAAGCAGAAGCGTGAAACGTTGGTGAACGAAGATTTCGGAGCCTTTAGTCAGCGTCTAGCTGGTATACCAGACATCGAAATGACTGAGATGGAGCAGGAAGAAAAAGCCACGGAAATCCGCGAAATGAATCTAGCCTGCATGTCTGGCATGTTGTTGTGCTTAACGCGTGAACAGAGGTTGGTTTATATTCTAGGTGTATTGTTTAATGCCGATCATACCGTAGGTGCCGAAATCCTAGGAATTAGCAAAGGAAATTTCAGAGTGAGACTCTCTCGTGCAAAAAAGGACCTCCACAATTTCATGAACGACCATTGCGGTTTGGTGAACAAGGCCAATCCTTGCCGTTGCCATAAGAAGGTTACAGCAGTGATAGAAAAGCAAATTCTAAACAGCAAGAACCTTCTGTTCAACAGAGAAGAGTACGCCAATTTCCAAGAACATATTGCTGACAGCCCTGAACACTTGACTGACTTAATGGAAGAGAAGTATTTGGAATTGCATAGTCAGTTACCTTTCAAACAGTCATTCGACAAGAAAGAGATTCTAGACGACTTCATCAATGACGAACGTGTTATCTCACTTTTAAACCTCAACTAAGTTGTAACACCTGCCTAACCTCTTGCTCTAATAAGAAAAAAGAACAATGAGGAATCTTATAACAATTTTAATCATGGCGGTAACAACACTAGCAAGCACTCCTACTCTAGCGCAGAAAGAGAAAAAAGTACAGAAATTTGAGGTATCAAAAGTTATTCCCTTTCCGGCCGAAAAGGTCTGGGCTATTGTGGGCGAAGACTATGGCGCGGTGGCCTATTCCCATCCAAAAATCATTGACTCAGAATATATCAATGGTAGTTTAAAAGCAGGTGAAGGAGCAGAACGCGTTTGCTATTTCAACGAGAAGCAAACACAATACCTTCAAGAAAAAATGATCAATTATTCTCCTGAGAGCATGTCGTTTACAAATCAAGTCTCCCAAGCTGGAAAGTTTCCTGTGAATCCAGAATATACGCGTGCAGTGTACGATATAGATGATTTGGGCAACGGAACAAGTCTAATGACTTTTAGCATGGAGTACAGAACCAAACCTGCCTTTATGGGTGGCTTTGCGAAAGGCAGTTTTAAAAAGTTGATCAACGATTACTTTATTTCCATTGAACACCACTTAAGCACTGGTGAGAAAGTTACCAAAGAGAATTTCAAACAAATTAAAAAAGAGAATAAGCGGAGAGCACGAGCTACTGCTTCAAAATAACACTTTGTTAAACTCCTAATTTATAGACCCTTTCAGACTTACTGAGGGGTCTTTTTTTATTCCAACAAAATATTTATTCGCTATTTAGTCTTCATTTAAGAATTAAATAATTAGATTTGGTCTTCATTTAAGTATCTAATTATGAAAGGCACGTATTTAGGAGAGTTTCAAGAGATTGTCCTACTGACCATTTTGGTACTGGGAGAAAACGCTTATGGCATTACTATCCAAGATGAGATTGGAAAGCGAACCGGTCGTGATGTTAGCCGTGGGGCGCTGCACACGGCACTGACCCGGCTAGACGAGAAAGGGTTCATATCTTCAGAATATGGAGGGGCTACTGCCGAACGGGGTGGTCGGAGAAAGCGCTATTATCAAGTAACAAACTTGGGCAAAAACTCCTTAGAGGAATCAAAGTCTGTAAGAGACGATCTCTGGAGTGCAGTACCAAAAGTAGCACTACAACGCATCCAAGGATGAGTAAATCGGCCATGCCCCCCAAATTCTGGACACGCCTATTCAGATGGCTTTGCAACGACTCTTTTTATGAGGAACTGCAAGGCGACCTTGAAGAACGATTTTTCATTAATCAGGACGTGCACGGTACAAAAAAGGCCACAGCTACTTACCGAAAAGAGGTCATAAAAATGGTTCGGCCTTCAGTCACAAAACAACCTAAGGCTATGCAAGTCTTTTCTACTTCCGTCTTTCGGATGCATCTACTTTTAACCTTTCGCAATATGAAGCGAAACAAGGTGTTTAGTTTTGTGAATGTTATGGGGCTGGCAGCAGCGATGACACTTTCTCTGTTTGCTGTAAACATGATTTACACCGGATTTAAATATGACAAACAGCATAGTCATGCAAATAGGATCTATAGAGTAACTACATCTGTACAAAGTCCTGAAAACATCCACCACTTTGCTACCTCCCCCTATGCTCTTACAAGTCACCTCAAAAATCTACCACAGATTGAGGCCGCTACGATTTTTCTATCCAACATCAACGGCAGTTTTGATTTAAAGGGTGAAACTATCGAAGCGAATGGCTACTCGGTAGACGAAGACTTTTTTGAGATTTTCAATTTTCCAGTGATTGAAGGAAACCCTGAAGAGATATTCAATGACATCAGTTCAATTGCTATTACAGACAAACTGGCAAAGAAGCTCTACGGTGAAGAAAGTGCAATCGGACAAATGAGCAATTCAGGAGCGATTATTCGAGCCGTCATCAAGTCTCCAGACAAATCCTCTCATCTATCATTTGACTTCATTCATAACATTGCCTTTATGGGTGCTCGAATGACTCCTGAGGAAAGGCAGGAACGTCTTTTAAAATGGCGCCACTATGAAAACGATCGCTACAATTACTTCCGACTGGCACCCAATTCGAATATTGACGATGTAAATCAACAGTTGGTCTCGCTAAGTAAGGAGATGGGTGTCGAAATTGGCGGAAACAACATTTATTCGCTCAAAACACAACAGCTAGGAGATATCATGTTTGGAAAGATGTTAATCATAGAAATGCGAAATGTGCATCCAAGAATCTCACTTGTAGCTATGGTGATTTCCATCCTTATACTAATCAGTTTGGCTGCCTTTAATTATACCAATCTTTCTATTGCTCGTTCCCTCCAGCGTTCTAAAGAAATCGGGATTAGAAAAATCACTGGCAGCAGCAGATGGCAGGTGGCTTCTCAATTCATCGCAGAAACAACCATCTTCTCTTTGACAGCATTAGGCATTTCTATGCTTAGTTATCAACTCATTCTTCCTCGATTTGAGGTATATATGCAAGAATTCTCTACACTGTTTAGGCCGGAACTAGACCCTGAAATGATACTATGGTTTGTAGTTTTTAGCCTAATTGTCGGATTGACAGCAGGCATATTTCCCGCATTACACTTTGCCAAAATCTCGCCTATCTCGGCCATCAATAGCAAATTGAAGCAAGGTTCTCTTTCACTTCCCACAATGAAAAAAGCTCTGGTTGGCATTCAGGTATGTGTATCCACTATGAGCATTGTTTTCATAGCCCTGATCAGCCACCAAAAAGATGAAATCTTAAAGGCAGATTTAGGCTATCAGACTGCAGGTCTTCTCAGCATTCCTTTGAAACAAGTAGACTTTAAGATACTCTCAGCTGAACTTGAGAAAATACCGGAAGTAGATTCGCATACAGCCTCATCTATGATTCCTGGTGCAGGAAGTATGACCAGACGATTTATGGTGAGTCAAGACTTGAAAGACACTATTTCAAGCCGCTATGGTGTTGCCGACCATAACTTTGAACAGGTATATCAGCCTGAACTAAAGATAGGCAAAGGATTTACAGCAGGAGCTCCGAACGAGATTATAGTCGATGAAGCATTTCTGAGAGCGATCAATCAACCTCTCGAAGATGCCATCGGTAGTACTGTGATCGTCATGCATTGGGATGTAGTGGAGGAGCTCAATATTGTAGGAGTACTTGATAACATTACCTATTCTGCCATTTCAAATAATACATTCCCCATTGCTATTAGGAATCAAATTGACAGCACGCTTACCAAGATTTTGACCCTAAGGATGGTATCCAACAATGTACCCAAGACTATTAAACGTATTGAGTCTGCCTGGTTAGCAAGCGCTACTGATCAAGACTTCGAGCCTGTTTTTGTAGATGATAGAATCGCACAGAATTACGCCTCATTTTTTGGCATGATGGACTTATTAGAACTGGTGGGTATAGTTATCATTCTAATTGCAGTGTTGGGACAATTCGGTATTGCATTATTTAACGCGGAAAGCAGGATCAAAGAAATTGGTATTCGTAAAGTTCTGGGTGCTAGCTTTACCACCTTAGCAAGACTGTTCACAAAAAGTACTTTAACGACCCTTGTTATTAGCACAATTGTGGCCGTTCCGTGTGTAATATTATTCTTCAATGAAGCAGTTATACCAGAATTTTCCATACCTCTAAGCATGCCTATTTCAGTAATAGTTACGGGACTTTTATCTCTTTGGGTGGTCATTATTACCATTGTTTTGGTACAAACCTGGCAATCTTCTAACATTAATCCAGCTGAATCTTTAAGAAATGAATAGTAGCACTCCAAAATTCTGGACACGCCTGTTCAGATGGCTTTGCAACGACTCTTTTTATGAGGAACTGCAAGGCGACCTTGAAGAACGATTTTTCATTAATCAGGACGTGCACGGTACAAAAAAGGCCAAAGCTACTTACCGAAAAGAGGTCATAAAAATGGTTCGGCCTTCCGTACTGAAATTGAAAGACAGAATTCCTGTGGTATTTCAAGTATCCCTTCTCAAAATTCATTTGATCCTTTCACTAAGAAATATCAGGAGAAACAAGGTGTTCAGTGCCATTAATATTCTGGGCTTAGGCGCAGCATTGTCCGTTTGCCTTTTCCTTGTAAACATGCTATATACTGGTTTAACGCATGATAACCAACACCCTCACAAAGACCGATTGTATAGGATTACAACAACTCAAAAGTACCCTACTGGAGGATACTTCGAAAGTGCCTCTATCCCTTTACGACTCGAAGAGTATTTAAATAAGGGCATACCTGAATTTGAGCTGAGTGCTGTAGTCAGTAATGGACCTAGCTTTATGTTTCCTTTTGGAAATGAGTCCTTTAGGGCTTATAGCATTCTTGCGGATTCCTCCTTTTTTGAACTTTTTAGTTTTAAAGTGATTGAAGGTAACCCAAAAAGCATTTTTGATGATCTGAACAGTATAGTAATCACACAAGAGGTAGCCCAAAAGGTTTTCCCTAATCAAAGCGCACTCGGTAAAAAGGCAATTAACGGATCAGTAGTTAAAGCTGTGATTGAAAACCCTCGAACCGTTTCCCATATGGATTTCCAGGTCATTGGAAATAGAAAAATCAACACCCTAGCCATTAATAAACAAGAGAATATTGGTGTTGAAGATTGGCAAATAGCCTACGGAAGCTATTACTATGCACGTTTGACCGAAAGTGCCTCCAAAAAACAATTGGACGAAAAGCTAGCCAAACTATCAATACAGGTAAATGAAAAACCAAAGTCAAGTGACCTTACATTTTCCTTTGAGAGCCAATTGGTTTCTAAAATCACCTTTGGAGATTTCAAGCAGTTTGATTTCGGTTATACAATACACCGAAGGGCTTTGTACATCATCTCTTTGCTTGGCATTATTATGCTAGCCATCGCATCATTCAACTATACTAATCTGTCTATCGCTAGGGCCATTCAAAGGACAAAAGAGATTAGTATCCGAAAAATAAATGGCAGTACAAAAGCGCAAATCATTGGTCAATTTCTAATTGAAACGATGTTGTTCTCAGTCTCATCTCTGGGGATAGCACTCATGGGTTACCTATTTTTTTCAACTGTTTTTTCGACCGTGCTAGAAGAATTATCAGGCCTGTTTAGTCAATCTCTGAATGCTTCACTCCTCTTTTGGTTTTTTATCTTAAGTATAGGAATCGGGCTATTCGCAGGCTTCTTACCAGCACTATACTTTGCTAAAATTTCCCCACTAAAGGGTATCAAGGCACGTATCAAATCTCAAACACTATCGGTACTTAGGTTAAGAAAATTACTTACCGGTTTTCAACTAACCGTTTCAATGCTTTGCGTGCTAACTATGGCACTAGGGAATGATTTATACCGACAAATTCTAAATGCGGATATGGGGTTTGATTATGAAGGTTTAGTCACCTTCAAAACGAATGAAATAGATCCGGAACTGCTGAAAAATGAGCTAGCGCAAGTACCTTCAATAAATGCTTTATCCTTAACTGGCTTTGTCCCTGGTGTCGATCATAACGAGCTTCAAATTGTATCTCATGCACTAGATACAATAAGAACATACAAGGCCTTCGCTCATTATGACTTTGGTGAAGTGTATAACCCAACGATGCTCAGGGGCAATAACCCCAAAAAGTTACCTCGAACTTCCAATCAAATTTTAGTAAACCCATTATTCTTACAAAGGATGAATATCCCACTTGAAGACGCTTTAGGCATGTCAGTCTCTTTCATTGGAAAGAATGGTGAGCCAGATCAAACCAAATACATTGGAGGAGTATTAAGCGACTTTGTAAGAAATGCACTAGAACAGTACAAAGTGCCCTTTGTGATTGAACTCTTGGATCAACACCCAAAAATGAATATCGTCACCATAGCCATCAATAATCAGGATTTTAACAGCACGCTATCTCAAGTACAAACAATCTACGAGACACACAGTACCGACAGCAGTTTTAAACCAAAATTTGTTGATGACCAAATCGAACACAGCTACGCTGAATTTGCAGGCATTATGAAAGCCGTTTGGTTTCTCGGTATAAGCATCATTTCAATTTCCGTATTAGGCCAGCTTGGCATTGCGCTTTACAACGCAGAAAGCAGAGTTAAGGAAATAGGCATTAGAAAGGTGCTTGGAGCAGCTGTCAGCCATATTCTCAAGCTTCTTTTAAAAGGAACACTATCAACATTGATCATTGCTTTTTTTATAGCAGCCCCTCTCGCTTACCTCTTAGTAGGGAATACAATTATGACACTGATATCAATTGACTCGCACATAAGCCTATTAGCTGCAGCGCAAGGTTTCTTGGGACTGACAATTGTTTTAATAGGCGTTATCGTCACTCAAACTTGGCGCACAGTGCGCCTTAACCCCAGCGAATCATTAAAAAGCGAATGAAAAAATAAAAGAGAATAAGTCATAGTAAAGAACAGTAAACAGAAGGATATGAAAACAACAAAAACAGTATTTATTGTATTGATCATTGGTCTTTTCAATACTTCAATTATCGCGCAAGACGCACTAAAATTCAAAGTTAAAGGAGAGTTAACCCATCATTTCGAAGGTTACCTATATCTGAAGTATGCAGACCGAGAAGATAGCTTCTTAGTAAAAGACAGAAGCTTTGAATTTGAAGGTATGGTTTCTCACCCGGTCGAAGCCACGTTAAGAAAGAAAGGTGCGTACGTGACTGACTCATTTTATTTAGAAGATGGCACAACCTCTATTCAAATCTCTATAAATGATAACGTAACAAGTATTGAATCCATCGATGGCAACAAGACACACCAAATACTGCTGGGCTTAATGGCTTTCTTTGAGGAGAACGAAGATGAGCCGGACTTTCAACAGCAGATGTATGATCAACTCGATAAGGTCATCACAGAAAATCCAAGAAATGAATTCAGCGGTGAACTGTTATCCGAAATTATCATGGATCCGATATTTAGCTTTGAGGAGGCCATGTCGCTCTATTCCAAACTAGATACTGTGGCACAATCTCAGTATAGCCTTAATTCGCTAAAGGTTTCTTTGGATAAACTCAAGAACACAAAGATTGGCAATGCCTTCCCTACCGTTCAAATGCCCGATGCCCTTGGCAACATGGTTAGCACTAATGACTACAAAGGCTCTTATCTACTGATTGAATTCTGGGCATCGTGGTGTGGTGGCTGTAGAATCGCCAACCCAGAACTTGTAAAAATTAGGGAAGAATTCTTACCAAAGGGATTCGACATAATGGGAATATCTTTAGACGACAGCCGAACCGCTTGGTTAAAGGCGATTGAAAAAGATGGCTTGACGTGGGAAAATACCATGGCCGAAGGAGCTTTTAAGAACAAGACAATAGAAGAGTTAAAAATTCAATATCTACCCTCTAATTACCTACTCGACAGGCAAGGCAATATTGTAGCCATAAATGTGAAACCAACAGCACTCCAATTAAAGCTTAAAAAACTCATGGATCAAGAGAGTGACAAGTAAATTCGTCAGCACCCTATAAAGCGGAAGTCTATACTTTCGCTTTATTTCCATCATCATGTCTTCAATTTAGAACTTCTTTCATTATATTCGTCTTCAAATTAGAACTAGACCACTATGAAAGGTTCACATTTAGGCGAGTTTCAAGAGCTTGCACTACTTACGATTTTAGTTTTAGGAGACGATGCGTATGGTGTAAGTATCAAAAGAGAAATCAATAAGAACAGCAAAAGAAGTATTAGCAGAGGTGCCCTCCATACCGCTCTGACACGACTGGAGGAGAAAGGTTATCTGACATCCCAACAAGGCGAAGCCAATGAAGATAGAGGTGGTAGGCCAAAACGCTACTATGAGGTAAGTAACAAGGGCAAGTCAGCGCTTCATGAACTCAGAGAAATGAGAAATAGACTTTGGGATAAAATACCAAGTACCCAACTAGAGCTTAAGTATGCCTAAACCACGGCCATCCCCTCCTCACTTTCATACAAGACTCTTTAAATGGTTTTGTAAGCAAGAGTATTACTTGGAATTACAAGGAGACTTGGAAGAAGAGTTTATTGAAAACTACACAGCCCTCGGACTTCATGAGGCTACTCGATTATACAAAAAAGAAGTAATTAAAATGATAAGACCATCGGTCTTAAAATCAATATTCATCAATACATCTATGCGACAACCATTGCTTTACCACTTCCTGAAAATAAGCTTTCGAAATTTCAAGAAGAACTTCTCCTATACTTTGCTCAATGTTGTTGGCTTTGCCGCTGCATTAGCTGTTTGCCTTTTCTGCATTAATGCTATTTACTCCAATCAACAACTTGATAAGAAGTTCGCTGATGGCGACAGAATCTACCGTGTCAACCTCGAAGTAGAGAACTTAACTGGTCCTAGTCTAAGTGCCACCACCCAAATATCACTTTACCAAAAGGTACAAGAGGCAGTTCCTGAGACTGAGAACATCGCACTGATTCAAAACCAAACGATGTATACTTCTGCTTACTTGAAAGGGGTTCGTAGAAGTCTTCTTGGACAAGGTGTTAACGAAGACTTCTTTGAAGTTTTTAATTATGACATGATTTTAGGTAGTGAAGAAAGTCTTTTTTCCAGTCCAAAAAATATCATCATCACGAAGGATTTGATGGACAAATATTATTCCATTGAAACGGTCATCGGATCTACATTAGGAAATTACATCATCAGTGGTGTTATCGAAAACCCTGCTGAGGTATCTCATTTAGATTTCGAATTCTTACACAGTGAATATGAGGATCATAATGGATCACCCTTTTATAGTAGTTGGAAAGTTTACTTCATGCAACAGTTGTATATCAAGCTACTCCCTGGCACTGAACCCAGATATGTAAAAGAAAAATTCAAACTTCTATCTGCCAATATTAATGAAGAATTAAAAAATGCCGAAGAAGGCATTCACTATGAGTTTTTATTAGAACCGCTATCAGAAGTGGCAAGTTCGGAAGCGTCAATGAATAAAGGTGCTTTGTTAAATCGCAGCGGCCAAAAAATGATGATAGTGCTCATAATCATCATACTACTTATCGCTACCTTTAATTACACCAACCTCGCCATCGCTAGTGCCATCGCCCGAACAAAAGAAGTAGGCATACGCAAAGTCTTAGGCACCGGAAAGTATACCCTAGTCTATCAGTTTCTCATAGAAACAATCATGCTATCTATCATTGGCTTTTGTTTTGGCCTACTAATCTTTAAGCTCCTAGCATCTTCTGTCGCTTCTTTCACAGACTTTGCCTTTCAAGAAAATCTAACACTAGATCAAGTAGGTACATTCTTTCTGTTTGCTCTTTTGATGGGTGTTATATCAGGTATTATTCCGGGCCTATTCTTCTCTCGTATTTCAATCTTGACCCTATTTAGGAAATCGACCAATAAGAGTGGGGTATCGATGAACCTTTTCAAAAAAGGGATCATGATCACTCAGGCGACAATTAGCCTTTTGGTATTCACTTTAGCTATTCTTGTTTTCAATCAGTCAAGGTTGATAATGAACCAGATGACACCCTTTAATGGAGAGCAGATGGTTGCAATTGACATACCCTCCTCAGATAGTTTAAGTATTGTCTTGCGCACTGAAATCGAGAGAATAAATGGTGTAGAATCTGTTGCGGGAGTTTCAGGAACCCCTTTTATTGGATCGTTTGGAAATTACCAAGTAACCAAACACCATGAACAGAATAAAGATAGTTTCTACAGTGCTGTAATACTCCGTGCCGATAGTGGGTTTCTTTCTACATTCCAAAATTCGATAGCATGGTTAGGCGAAAAGGAAAGAGTGAAAGACCGTCCCTATTTCCTAGTTAATCAAGCGTTTGCCCAAAACATGAGTGACTCTATCAAAAGTTTTGACGAGACTACCTTTTCAATTGGGCGTGACTTTCACCCAGTGTTAGGTACTGTTAAAAATTTAAATCTCAATGACCCCGTTCAAGAAGCAGAACCAGCAGCCATTATGATTACCCATGAATACCCTTTTGGCACCTTTATGATTCGAATCAATGAAGCCTCATTTAAGCGTTCACTTGAGGAAATAAGCACTCTATTCGAATCTCGTTACCCAAATATTGATTTTCATCCTGTTTTCGTTGATGATGTGCTGGACAATAGTATGAATCAATTCAAGAACATTGTTCGCGCATTGATCTTTGTTTTTTCAGCAATCATCGCCATTACACTCATGGGCCAGATTGGCATGGCCATGTATCAAGCTAAAACTAAGGAGAAAGAAATAGGGATTAGAAAGGTACTTGGAGCAAGCTTTCAACAAATCATTCAACTATTATTGAAATCCACTTTTGTACAGTTACTCATTGCTGGACTGATCGCCTGTCCAGCTGCTTACTTGATTTTTCAAGAGGTCTCTCCAGATTTCTCAATTCCCCTATCGCTCAAGTTCCATCACTTTGCCGGAGCTTTCTTAGTCTTCGCCATCATCATTTCAGCATTAGTATCAAGTCAAACTTGGAAAACGGCCATTCAAAACCCCGTTGACTCTTTGCAGAGTGAGTGATACAATTCGTGAAACAAAAAAAGTGACTTCTTCTCAACTCACGTTAGGTGAGAAGAAGTCACTACTTAGTTGAAATACCTTTCTGGTCTATCGCAAAAAGTTGCTTAACTATTTCCGTTTACCTGGCTGATAAGTCTCTTCTGCCCTAGCCTCCACATCCGCCTTGTAGAATGCAACATCTTTGAATTGCATATCTACATAACGCTGCGCTTGATCGACAAAATGTGGTGAACTCGGATCATTACTCTGACCACCAGCCAGCATACTCTTCGCCTTAACTTTATCGCCAAATTCCACCATAGCCACAAAGCTATTGCCGCGATAACCATAGATTTTCTTGCTCCCATTGAAGCTTCTTGCACCATAGGCGGCTAACGCACCCCAACGGCTAGTCGTCATACCGACAGGAATACTTGGCGCATTATCATCATACTGCAAATCCATGTCTCCCGACAGTCTTTGAAACCTATTGTATTCCCCCCAAGGTGTTTCCCACGTACCGAAGTCTTCAGCGATTTGTGCGATTGCCTCTTCAAATAAGGTGATACGTTCGGCATAAGGTGATCCTGTTCCAAAATAGTCGAACCTTTCATTTCCACTGAGTCTTTTTGGGTTCTTACCTTTGCGCATATAAACACTGCCATAAAAATGGGCTAAAGTCATTGCCACAGATTCTTTAGAAGTTCTAAGGTCCCAATTCTTAAGTACCTGATAAGGCCCTTTCAATGATCTCATTTTACTCGGGCTGCTTTCAATGGCTTTTAATAACCCGGGAATCACCTTCTCAAAAGCAGGCAAGTAAGAATCATGTGCGAGTTCGATCAACCCATCAATCGTAAGGCCCTTCGCTTTACTTAACATCTGAACGGCATGAACTCCTCTGAAGTTCTCAGCATCTGGTGCCATATAAAAAGGGTAATCTTCTCGTTTAGGGCTGAACTCAGCCGCAGCAGTAAATGGTGTAGAGTTACAGTTTTGAATCCAGCCATTACCAGGGTTTACTATGGTAATAATTTCATCCAGTTCATGCATTCCCTGCCAATCTGTAGCAGGATTACTTCCGTCAACTGGTCTTTGGTAGTCAAATTGAGGATCTCTTTTTGGCACAAAATCACCATGGTAGTAGGCTATGGTTCCATCAGCATCAGCGTACACCGTATTGTTGGATGAGTTCCTTCTGATTTTCATCATATCCCAAAACTCATCGTGATTAGAAGTCTTTGAGCGTGTAAAGGATTGAATTAATGCATCGACAGGTTCCCAATTCAGTTTTGTGGCCACCCATTTGTCATTTATTTTTCCCGTGATCGGCCCATGATGGGTTCTGTAGGTTGGGAAGGTTCTCTCTTTGATTTCATCACCATCTTTATACTTCAAGGTAACTTCTGAGACTTCTACATCTCTCCATTCATCGCCATACTTATATTGAAGTTTTCCGTCACGCTTTTCTACTGTCTCTAAAAAGTCATCCATAAAGTCTACACGTGTAGAAGTGTGCATCCAGCCATTTTTCTCGTTGAACCCCTGATAGATGAAGAATTGCCCCCAAGTAGCTGCTCCATATGCATTTAAACCTTCTTCGCTTACCACTTGCGACTCTCCTCTAAAGTAGAATGACGTATGCGGATTAATAAGCAACATGGCATTTCCTGAAGCTGTATGTTCACCAGAGATGGCAAAACCATTAGAACCGCTAGGCTCTTCATCGAAAGAATCCTGAGGTATAAAATCTACCAAAGCCATTGACTGACCTTCGCCATAGAAAGACTTTATTCTTCTGGTAGATACACTCTCTATATCACCCCCAATTGATCCTTCGAAGAAGAACATCGGATACCATGGCTCAAAGTGTGTCAACACCTTTGGCTTTACCTCTGGATGCGTGTATAGATAATAGTTGATACCATCAGCATAAGCCTGACATAATTTCTTTAACCAATCTGGCGCGGACGCATAGGCCTCTTTTGCCTCGTCAATGGTCATGTAAAGTCTAGCACGCAAATCACTGTAGAGGGCATCTTCACCTTCGGCTTCAGCCAAACGGCCAATTGCCCAATAATAGTTTCTTTCTACTCTTGGAAAATCATCTTCGCATTGGGCATATAACATACCGAAAACTGCATCGGCATCTGTCTTTCCGTAGATATGAGGAACACCATAATCATCTCTAATGATGTTAACTTGTGCCGCCTGGGCTTCCCAGCGATCTACCTCGGTAGTCGTAGCTGGCTCGCAGGCAAATAGAATTACTAGTAGAAAGTAGAGATAGAGGTTCTTCATCAGTTTAAGGTTTGTGTTCAATTTGACACAAGAAAACTGAATGATCAAATCCTTTTTTTTGAATGGATAAGCGAATGATCTATTTCTCTAATAAGAAATTAGTCAGTGAGATCAATTCGTCAAGACTCTTTACGCTAGTCATGGTTACTTTGTATTTACCATTTACCACTAGCGTAGGTACATTAGTAATCTTCTTTTCAATCCATAGTTTTGACATCACTTTCGCGCGCTGAACTAAACTTGGGTCATTAAACAGTTTATCGAATTTTGCACTGGAAATATCATTAGCGAGAAAAATCTGCTTGATATCATCAACAGAGTCAATCTTAATTCCCTCCATATGAATAGCAGCAAAAAACTGTGAACTCAGTTGTTTTTCCATACCCAAATCCTGCATAGCTACAAATGCCTTCACGATAGCGAATTGCATTTCCCTATCATCTCGCGGAATATAATCTACGTGAGACTTTTCGAATGTCGTCCCCTTTGCTAAAGAAGCCTTTACAGTATCTACCAGTGACTCGAAAGAGAAACAATGCCCACAATACAGAGAAAAGAACTCTGTAACGGTCGGTTGAACTGTCTTCTGATCGGCAACTACCTCGTAATGCGTTCCCTCTTGAAAGTTATTCTGCCCATAAATTGCAAGTGAGGAAAGGGTCAGTATAAAACAAAGAATTAAAGTTCTCATGGCTTCTTTTTTCACGAAAGTAATAGAAAAGGATTTCTTCCGAAACCCTTGAAACAAATGAAATGCCAAAAAGAACAAAATTGATCCTATTAGTTCCCGCCAACGGCTGTAGGTTCAGCTAAGGAAATGCCTTTATTAATACCTGCTTTTCCCTTTTCATAAAGAAGCCTTTGTCTCGGGTCATTTCTGTTCAGCTTTCGATATTCGTCTGCCGTCAAACCGACACGTTCACCGTAAATGGTATAGTAAGCGGCATTGATCTCGTCCATTACCTTGATGAACATATCATATCCGCTGCCACGGTCGGTTTTTAATGAGACAACTGCTCTACTTGGTCCTTCCGAAGACTTATCACTACTTAAGTTGCGCGTAATATAATTCCGCATAGTGGCAGGCAGTGATTGGAACGTCTCATTATCACTCATATTCGATTTCCCTCGCTTCTTATCGTCCGGGCGGCCAAAGTTCAAAACGAAGTCATAAACGATTTGGTCAATCTCATCTAAGTCTGGAATTATTTCATCCTCGATCTGAACCTTGTCTGCCGAGTTAATCTGAATTTTGAGCACATTTCGTTCATTCAACGGGACATCTGGGCTGTCTTCCTTTGGAGGTGGGAGCACCATAGTAAGCCCTTTATTCGTAGCAATTTGTGTGGTAACGAGGAAAAATATCAGTAGCAAAAAAGCGATATCAGCCATAGAACCAGCGTTCACTTCCTGGTTTTGTCGTTTTCTTTCATAGCCCATAATTAACTAATTTAAAGTTTTAGTTAATTAACTAATTAATTAGTTTATATACAACTAAATAAGTAGTTTAACTGAGCTGCCGCCAAAAAAATGCTGTTAGTTACTATCTCCGATAATCGCTGCTACACCAATTCTCACACCAAAGTCTTTAGCTTTCCAGCCTTGGAAGGATTGAATAAATTCAAGTCTGAAGATCCTAAAAATATTATCTATGGTGTAGCCAACCTCTGCATAGTCCTCAGTTTGAGGCGTACGCAGGTAGTTAAAGAATAAATTCTCCTTGAGACCACTGAGTCGAAGCATTGGCAGGTGCGTGAAAGCCAATTTCCTAAACCTAAAATGTGTAAAGGCAGAAAAATATTCGTCTTTGGTGCTAAACCCATAGTAATCAAGCATTCTAAAACCTCCTGTAACCTTCAAAGGGACAAATAATAGTCGGTTACCGCTAAAATGCTTGTAGTCGGTAAAAGCTACGGCATCATTATTCAGAAACTTTCCAGCTTCCACTTCAAGGTCTACCAAAGCTCTCACCCCTAAACTAATCTGGCTTGTTAAGCCAAATTCTAGATGGTCGTAATCAACGTCACTTCCTAATAATCCATTGATACCTTTTCGGTAAGTAAGTCTCAATTCTGGCGATGTATTACTGATAGGGATTAAACGACCATTATATCTTCTAAATTTCAGCCATGGCTTTACAGCATAATAAAGATACGCTTTGGAAGCTACCTGATATGCAATGGTGTTCTCATTACCAAGCTCGGTATTTACTGGCCTATTGGGTCTAAAAACAGGAGCGCTTCTGTCACCAAAGCTAAAATTGGTACTGTTGAAAAGCTCATTTCTATCTGCCCACTCAAAGCCTGCCCCTAGGGTATGCTTGTATCTTAATCGCCTAGCCCACGTAGCTTTTACGAAAGTCTTTTCATATAGCTTCATAAAGTTCCTTCGGCCTACTAGAGTAGCGTAACTATTAATTAACGGATTAACGATCTCAGGATTAAACTGACTCACATATTGCCCTCCTGAAACCCTAAAGGTATTTCGTTGCTCCCTTTGCCCTACTCCGAAGACCGTTTCTACCTTACCATAAAACTTGCCACTAGCGAATCCATACCTGACAAACGGAGTAATCCTCAGGCGTGTCGTTGTATCTTCTCGCCAAAAGAACTGCCCTTTGGCTTCTAATTGCCATCCTTCCACGGTGTTAAAGCCCGTACCTGTCAATAGACCATCGTATTGAAAACGGAGTCTTTCACCAAACTTGTAGTAACCTCCGCCCAAAAGATCAGTAAATTTGAATCTATCTCCATTCTGCGCTCTAAGCGTGTCATTCTCAGCTTTCTCTTTCTCAGCAAAATATGTACTGTCTTCCCTTACATAACTCTTAATTTCCTTAGCCGTCAATGGGACTGGTCTAAGCTTTGCCCAATACAAAGAGTCTTTTTTCGCTGCTGTAGTATCTATCTTAAAGGTGTAGTCAGATATGACATCTGGCTCTTCCTCTTCTTCCCTCTCTTGCTTTTCATATTCTCGCATCAATTTTTTGAATTGCTTGCGAGAAACTTCTTTATCCTCTTGAAATACTTCTTTTACGCCTATATCTAAGTCGCCTGATTTTATCGCTTCAATCTCTTCAGGCGCTGGAGCAATTTTTTCATCTATTAAAACCACGGAGGCGTCCAGATCCTTATTTGGAGTCACTTTGTAATTACTCACAGAAGCTAGGTAAGAGTATTTACCTGCTAAGCCAAAGACCGAACCCCAGAATTCAAACTGCTGAGTTACCGGCATCCAAGTTTCACCTTCTATTGGTGCAAAAATCTGCTCAATTCGCACCTTAAAGCCCATTAGGCTGGTGGTAAGATCTAATGAATGGATATTCCAAAAGTCTTCACGGATGTAGATTTCTCCTTCAAAGACATCATCTCCCTTTGATCGCGGAGTAACCTTAATCTTATTGATTTCATAGCCCCTCTCACGGAAACTGCCTTGATATTCGAACTTATAATAGGAAAATGCCCGAGCGCTAAGTGGTGAAACTGCATTAACAACTTCTGGTAGATAAAAACTACTGTTGATATATGAATTAGGATTGGCACTATCCATATCTTGACCCGAAGCCCGAACGGAGATCACTTTCTCCGAGAAAGTATTGGGTCGTTCAAAAAAGATCTCACTTACAGACTCTGAAGTAAAAACCTGACTGGTATCTAAACCCTCTTTTTCTAAGGTTCTTCTGAGAATCCATGGCACCTTGGTAATTTGACCGGTACCTTTCATGTATACCTCGGCTGAATAGCTATCATTTTGAAGCAAGTGGTACTTTGCTTTTGCTATCGCTTTACGCATGATGGTATAAGAGGGGTCTTCAGCTTTTCCAACCACCTCCACGGAGGCTAATTGAATGACTTGGGGAGTCAACACTATATTAACTATGGTAAAACCACTCGATACTTGAATTTCCCTGAACTGGGTAGCAAAACCCATGAATTGAAAAGCAACATTATACTTTCCTGATTTCAGTGGCAATTCGTAATTACCTTCCAAGTTAGATGATGTGCCTGTTCCAATCTCTTTGACATAGATCGAAGCAAAGGGCATTGGGTTACCTTCATTGTCCTTTATGGTTCCTTTAATTCCTTGAGCCATAAGACCATATGACATCAAAAGGCTGAGTAATGATAAAATTATTCGTTGCATTGGTTGAGGTTTACGACTTGATAACAATTTACGAGCCAAAAGGCACGGTGTTTCAAAATTTAATCCACAGTTGATAGACGACCTAAAAGGTCAAAATGTCCGCTGACCTTGGTCTTTTTTCCAAAGCTTATCATTTCTACCTAATCTAACTGCGAAGTGATGTTAAATTTTGACAAGTCGCACAAAAATTCTACTGGTAGAACTTCTTGATGTTTATATAATCGACAACTGTAGGGGGTAATAAATATTGAACGGAGTGTTCGTTGCGGATAGAGTCTCTGATGAATGTGGCTGAGATGTCCAGCATTGGAGAATCTACATACCGAATATTATCGTGTTGAACTTTGATCTTGGACTTATCAACTTGTGGTCGAGGGTAAACGTAAAGCCCACAGTTCTCAAGAATTGCTTTATGATTCTTCCATTTATGAAAGTGCAATAGGTTGTCTTCCCCAATAATCAATTTAAAATCGTGCTGAGGATTTTTATCTGCTAAGTACGCCAGCGTGTCAGCCGTATAACTTGGCCTCGGCATATTGAATTCGACATCGCTTGCTCTAAATTTGTAATTATCAGCTATGGCTAATTCCACCATTTTCAAACGATCAAACTCATGAAGCAAGGTGCTGCTACTTTTGAATGGGTTTAAAGGACTAACTACAAACCAAATTTCATCAAGGTCGGTCTGGTTGGCCATTACATCAGCAATTACCAGGTGACCAATATGGATGGGATTAAACGAACCAAAAAAAAGTCCTACGCGCAAACCTTATGGATTTAGAAAATTATTTACCAACTCATCCGCCTTTACAAATGAGTCCTCTATCTTTTCATTAAGCAGTGTCACATCGAATTTGTTTTCGAATGTCATTTCAAACTTAGCCCTATAGAGTCTTTGAGACAAACTCTCTCTAGATTCTGTCCCTCTACCAGTCAATCGTTTTTCTAGCTCTTTCATGCTAGGCACTTTTACAAAGATCGCCAAGGCATCATCGCCAAAATATTCTTTAAGCTTTAAGGCTCCCTTTACTTCAACATCAAAAACAACATGCCTGCCTTCATTCCAAATTCTCTGAACTTCAGACTTCAGCGTTCCATAATAGTTGCCCGTATACACTTCTTCCCATTCTATGAATTCTTCCTGCTCAATTTTCTGCCTGAAGTCATCTCGGCTCAAGAAGTAATAATCCTTTCCGTTCTCTTCAGTACGACCTCTTTTATCTCGCGTAGATGCAGATATGGAAAAGCCCAAATTGGGATTGGTATTGAGTAGATGCTTTACAATGGTGGTTTTACCCGAACCGGACGGTGCGGTAAAGATGAATGCTTTGCCTTGGCCCATTATCTATAAATTGATACTCTTCCTGATCATTTGAGCCAGGTCATTGGGGATTTCTTTGTTATAAGTTATGAGCTTCTTTTGAATCTCTTCCCTCACGCACTTTTCTTTTTCGAAAGTGAAATTTGATTTCACGCAAGTGCTAATTTTCTCTTGAAAGATAGCCATTGACTCATCATCTGCTTCGTTGTCAAGCACTAGCTGTACTATTTCAGCAAAGCGGTTTTCGTCAACCAAATTTCCTTGTTCGCAATAGCAATTTTTGAATGTGTCCTTAAACCAATCTGAAAACTCCGACATCTTAATTCTCTTTATTATAACCCATCTCTTTTGCATAACCAGCCAATCTTTCTTTCAGCATGTTACGCGCTCTGTGCAGTCTAGACCTTACCGTTCCGATGGGAATATCCAAAATCTTAGACATCTCTTCATAAGTAAAACCTTCCAAATCACTCAATATGATCACCGTTCTGAAATCAACCGGAATAGCATTCAAAGCACCTGAGATTTCGTCACCAATCATGTGTTGAACAGTTTCAACTCTCAGATCTGTAGTGATATTTTCGCCAGCGTCATCGGAATTATAGTACTGCTCGACTTCGTTATAGTCAACTTTAGAGGGCTGCTTGCTCTTCTTCCGAAATTCGTTGATGAAACTGTTTTTCAGGATTCGGAACAACCACGCTTTTGCATTAGTTCCACGCTGAAAAGAATTGATAAACCTAAATGCCTTTAAGTAAGTGTCTTGCACCAAATCTTTGGCATCGTCTTCATCGAAAGTGAGTCTGTAACCAAAATTATACATCGAATCAACATGTGGCATGAATTCCTTGTCGAAAATCTCAGTCTTCTCTTTTTCGGAATAATTCTGTCTTTGAACTTCCTGCTCGTCTTGTAATACATCTTCAGACATGGCCTAAAATTAATAAATTATAGGGGCTACTTCCTACTTTTCTAGCCTATGTTTAGCGTCAGCAAAGTCTTTAAAAAGGTTATCCAGCATATTCCTAAATTGAGAACTTGCTTATAACCATACGTTTGGTGTTTTTTGTGAAATCAAGGACTTGAAAAAACTGAACATTCTATTTCTCACCTATCAGGGTGACGTTGCCGGATCTACCAACTCAATAGCCTACTTGGCTAAAGGGCTAGCCGATCGAGGACATAATGTTCACGTTGGCATTCGGAAAGAAAGCTTGCTTTGGTCGCTTCTAGAGCACTCTAAAGTCAATAGAATCCCAATGACATTCAAAGGCAAATTTGACTTTGAAAACTGGAGACAAATTAGAGACGCAGTACAGCAACACAACATTCAACTGATTAATGCGCAGTCAAGTCACGATCGGTACACGAGTATTTTTGCCAATTGGAGATATGGTTTAGCTGTCAAAATTGTCCACACTAGAAGACAAATGCCTTTGAGCATGGGTGGCCCATTGCAGCGATTTCTCTACAATAAAAAAACAGCTGGCATTGTTGCTGTAAGCCAACAGGTGAAGGAAGCTCTTGTAAACCTAGGGTTTGAGGCCTCTCATGTAAAAGTCATCCACAATGGTACACCAACCAAAAAATACGATAACATTGATATTGGAAAAGTCGAAGCCTTACGGAAAAAGTTTGACCTTAAAACTGATGACTTTGTCTTAGGCTGCGTCTCAAGGATGAAAAATCAAGTTCAGATCTTTGAGGCCCTAACCAAAATACATGAGCCGATTAAAGCAATATTCTGTGGCATCACACCAAATGAGGAAATAAAGGCTTTGATGAATCAGTTCCCAGTGGATCATCAGATTTACTTCGAAGGCCAAGTGGAGTCGGCAGATATCCTTAATTACTACAAGCTTTTTAACCTTAAGATCCTCGCCTCTACCATGGAGGGCCTATCTCAATCTTTGCTTGAAGCGATGGCTTTGGGAGTTCCAGTAGCTGCCACCGCCTTTGCAGGTAATCTGGACCTGATTCAAGATGGTGAGAATGGATTGCTTTTTGAAGATGGGAATATCGACCAAATCGCAGATAGCATCGCCAAAGTCAAGCACAATCCTAAGTTGAAAGAGAAATTGATTGCAGCCGGAAAACAAACTGCCCTTGAAACTTTCAATATTGAAAACACCATTTCAAATTATGCGCAATACTTCTATTCGCTGCTTTAGCCAATTCTCTAAAGCCTGACTCTCTCAAAAAAAATCAAAATAAATTTACAATTTTTAAGACAACTATAGATCAGTATAGTAATATTTTATACTAACTTGCTACAGCTGGCGGGCATAACGAATAATAACATGCTCAAGCAAATACAAAGAATAGACAGGCTTCATCAACTCATTCGGTTGAAAGCCACGGGCAATGCAAAAGAATGTGCCAACAAAATAGGTATTAGTGAGAGACAGCTCTACAACACCCTAGAGCTTATGAAATACCTGGGTGCTCCAATTTATTTTGACCTATCACGGCAGTCATATTGCTACGAATATGATGTTCAATGGCAATATGGCTTCTCTAAAAAGTAAGGCAAGCACATTCTATAAATTTTGAGTAATATTAATTTTCATGTATTTTATTTAATACTGCAATTTCATTTCAGTGGCGCTTCCTAAACTTGCGATCAAGAAGCACACGTGACATCCTAGGCAGCGTTAGCTTTGAGTTTTAGTTTAAAATCGAAAAAACAGAAAAATGAAAAATCTAGTAAAATTCTTGGGAGTATGTCTATTTCTAGTATCAATTACTTTCGCTGCAAAGGCGGAAGAAAAGAATTGGTCCTCAATGAAATCAAAAAGGGTTTATGATAAAAATCTGACGCTTAAAGTGGCTGGAATTGAAGTTGGAGCCAGTAGCGGATTTCAAGGAATTAATTATAAATGTGGTTTCGCTTTATTCTCCAAATGCGATACCGATAAACAACGTTTCGAAGCCAAATAATGAAGTTTCATTGTAAGATGAGAATAGTTTTCATTAACTACTTCATGATAATATTATTCACTTCCTGTACGAGTCAGGAAGTGAATAATAATGCTGCTCCAAATGTCAAGAATGATAATTTTAAATCAATCCTTATCAATTCAGATGACATACTTGAAGAATATGACCCGACAGAAATCATTAGTCAAATTGATTATGTTCATCTCGAATTAATCGAAGACAATATTATCGGTCAAGTTGATAAGGTAATAAAGTTTGATAACAAAATATTTGTTTTAGATCGAACTAAAGCCAAGAGTGTCTTCTGCTTTAGAGCAGACGGAAAGTACTTGTTCAAAGTGGGTGCATTAGGTCGCGGACCAGGTGAGTACAGAGAGTTGGAAGATATTGTCATAGATCAAAAAGAAAAGGAAATAGGGCTTCTTTCTCGATCAGAAATTTTATGGTATAATGTCAACAATGGCGAATTCACAGGCTCCCCAACCAAATTTAAAAAACAGTTGATTGAAAGGGTAAGTTACCTTGACTCGACTTCACTTATTGGTTATGCTAACAATCAATGTGGTCGAAGGAATGACTGTAATAATTTTATCCTATTTAATAAAGAGGGAAAAGTCTTAAGAAAATATTTACCGATAGATAAAGGTGAAAAAAATCTTTTCATCGAGTATGATAATCCATTTTCCGGAGATTTGATAACTGAAAGTTTAACACATCTTCATAATGATACAATTTATGGTATAACAAGAGACG
Organism: uncultured Roseivirgaceae bacterium; assembly: GCA_964352205.1. Lineage (GTDB taxonomy): Bacteria > Bacteroidota > Bacteroidia > Cytophagales > Cyclobacteriaceae > Roseivirga. The sequence continues at coordinate 107,147 of CAYGQO010000004.1, read as the reverse complement.
GCAGATTATATAGAAAATACTATCTGGACTTTGGTGACATGGCTTTGAAAGATAGATCATTACTACCGAAAAAATCTAAAGAACTCACCCGATGGGTGTCTTTATCGGGGGAAAAAGGTGTCGTGGCAGGAATGGAGTTCTTTTCCGAAACTGACAGTACTATAGTCTTCAACTTCGCACGGGGTATGGAACTTTCAACGACCATCTTTTCAAAGTATACAGGGAAAAGCATTACAGCAAATAGTTTAAGCTCACCTGGAAGCGCAGTGGGTGGCATAAATGTCGGAGTGCACGACAATCAATTTATAACCTCTATTTCAGGTGAAATACTCATGGCAATTCAGGTGGCGCTAGAAACGCACGAGAATAAAGATGAAATTAAAAACGCTCTTTCAAAAGAGTTATATGATCGTGCCATATCAATAAAAGGTTCAGCTAACCCAACATTAGTATTTACGAAATTCAGGAGCTTTTGATGAGTACAAGCGGTAAGATTTTAATTGCATTCCTTTCTCTAATATGCACAGTTAGTATCCTTCTTTTGATAAGGACTAGCGAGCAATTGCATGCGCAGGAAATACTTATAGATCAAAGTAATGAGGAGGTTAATCAATTAAGGCAAGAGCAGGATTGGATTACAAGCTCGTTATATGCAACAATTACAAATTTATTTCAAATCCACACAAGCAGCTTTCAGGTCTTCTTGAATAATCGAATTGAGCTGGATAACCCAAAGGAAGAAACACGATTTTATTTTGTCAGTAGTCATAATGACTGCGGTATGTGTGTAGAAAATGAGCTATTCTTTTTAGACAGTTTAGCAAAAATAAATGAAACAGAATTTACTGTCTTAAGGCACTCAAATAGCAAAAACGAATTCCAATTCTTCAAAAGAAATTTCGACCGTAATCTAACTGTGATTCAACTTACAGAAAGTGAATACAAACGCTTTTTTACAAACGCGTATAGATTTCCCTTCTATTACCATGAAGATTCAACGGGTAACCCTCGATTCTTTGTTCCTAATCGGGAATTCCCTAAGTTATCGCATGATTTTGTAAAAGCAGTATTTAGCGAGGGGCCTTAGCTATAGAGGTTCCTTCGCGCTCAGAGCTTTTGATAACTTAAGTTATTATAAGCCCCTATTTAGAGAACATATAATGAAATTGAGATTATTTGCGGCCTTATTTATATGGTTAAATCTTACCTCTTATGATTTAGCGAGTCAAATAACATTGCCTGTTAAATTAAAAGATGGTTTTGGGCCATTTCCACCAAAATTAGTTGCCTATTCAGGCATTAGCGATAAAAACGATACTTTACCTAGCACATTTACCTTGGAGGGCATTCCAAAAGCATTGACCGAAGTCAGAATAGGTTTTCTGGGCTTCGTTGTCGGCCCTACATTAGACCGACAAAAATTGCACGACAAGACACAATTATCTAGATCAGAGGAAGGTAATGAGGTAAGCAATCTTAATCAGCAAAATTCATTTGGACGATTAGCATTCGCTTATGGTAAAACTCCCGAAGGAAGTTACTTAGTAAAATTTGATAAAAACCTAGATGGTAATTTGGCGAATGAACAAGAGTATTCCATCGGTGAAATGAAAGAAGGTTATAATATCGAAGCACTAGAAAAAGACACCGTAAAATTACCAATTCTACATTTCAAAACTGATAAAGTAGTAAAGTCCTTAATTTCCTTTGTTTTCAAAGTAAATAAGGATGGAAATCTATTCTATTCGATCGCTATGCACGGTACGGCCAATATTTATAATGTAGATATTGCGGTAAATTTCAGGCCCTCAGCTGATAATCGATATTTAATTACGCAACTCTTAACCCGTGAAAGAGATTCAATAGAAAACATGGCTAGTGTCGAAAAAGGCCACCTATTTCGTGTAAAGAATAACATCTTTAGATACACAGGCATGAATTTGTTCGAGGAGTCCCTCTATTTGGAGCGAGTTCCATTACGAAGAGCAATATCATTTTCCACTCCTCCCGGTTTCAGTGCAAAAGAGATAACTACTGGAGAGACTATATCGCTACAAGATTTTCAAGGTAAATTCGTTTACATCGACTTTTGGGGTAGCTGGTGTAAACCATGCATTGCTGAGATGCCAAATTTGAGAGAAGCTATTTCTGAGCTCAAGCACGAAAATATTGAATTTTTAGGTGTCGCTGAAGACACCAAGAGAGCAGCACAAAAAGCAATTCAGAAGTTCAAAATCACATGGCCACAAGTATTGTCAGGTAGAAAAAACTCACTCGCTGATGCATTTAATGTTACAAGTTTTCCTACAACATTATTATTGGCACCCGATGGGCGGATAATAGCGGAAAATATAAGGGGAGAATCCCTATCAAAACAACTTCTTGAAGAAATACAGCGCTACAAGCTATTACAAGAGATGAATTAATAAGAGTGATAAATGCCTTTTTTGATAGCAAAAGATGTAATGTAGACATAATGCCAAATATAGAATGGTAGCCCAAAGGTTCTTACAGCCTATTCGGGTAGCGATTTCTATTGTTACTTTTGGGGTTAGTATTGGAGAGGCTTATTTGAAATAAATTATATGCTTTATTTACTTTTAATACCGTTATTCTTACTGGTCTGTTCAAAACAGATAAAGCTCATAGTTGAGGCCAAAAAAAGAGGAAACACTGGTCAATTAAAAGGAAGTGCTTTTTTCCTCAGCCTGATAATTCTTGTAGGACTAGGATTGGTTTTCCTGATTGAACCTTTTTAGGTCAAAAGTGAGTACCTAGAATTAAGAAATTAATACAACTATGCAAAACAACCTTCAACTTACCATCAGTTAATGGCCATGCTAAAGACCCTTCGGATTGTTCAAATCCTCATCCTCTTGACTTACGTGATATTTTATTTCTTTCCCGAGTGGTTTGATTTTAACAGTCAAGGATGGGCGCAATATCTCATGGCATTCTTATTTGGTACGCTCATCATTACCGGGTTATATGAGTATCAAAACAAAAAGAAGAAACAGAAATAATTCAGTGCGTAACTTGACAAGCTCTTAATTCAATATTATAAGCAATACTTCTCAGGTTTGATAAAAGAAAATTAGATTGATCCCTTAACTTGCAATCTCTTATTAGATTCTGAAATGAATTCAGAATGATGTTAAGACTAAAGTTCAGCGCTTAAAACTAGTCTTTACGTCTATATTCACTGAAGCTTGTAGCGCATGGATTACCTCTCTTCCCTTAATGAGCCCCAGTATGAAGGTGTAGTCAACACCGAAGGCCCTTCTATGATTATTGCGGGTGCCGGATCAGGAAAAACGCGTGTTTTGACTTACCGAATTGCTTACCTGATCAAGGAAAAAAAAGTTGACCCATTCAATATCCTATCCCTCACATTTACTAACAAGGCAGCGAAAGAAATGCGCGCGCGAATTGAAGGCGTAGTGGGTAATGATGCGAGAAATCTATGGATGGGCACCTTTCACTCCGTCTTTGCAAGAATACTTCGATCAGAAGCTGATAGGCTCGGCTACCCTAGTAATTTCACGATCTATGATGCTGATGATTCAAAATCTTTAATCAAGACGATTGTCAAAGAGTTCGGCTTAGACGATAAGGTTTACAAACCGAATGTGGTTTTCAATAGAATATCTGGCGCGAAGAACAGACTCGTTTCTTGGCAGGAATATCTGGCTAACCCACTGTACGAAGCGGATGATGCCGCTGCTCAAAAACCTGAAATGGGTCGTATCTACAAAACCTATTCGCAGCGCTGCTTCAAAGCCAATGCGATGGACTTTGATGATTTACTGTTTCAAACCAATGTCCTGTTCAGGGATCACCTTGACGTTTTAAACAAGTACCAGCACAGGTTTAAATATGTATTAGTCGATGAGTTTCAAGACACCAATGTATCGCAATACCTCATTACCAAAAAGCTATCCTCTGTAAGCCAAAACATTGCGGTAGTAGGTGATGATGCACAGTCGATCTACGCTTTCCGTGGCGCCAATATTGAAAACATTCTCAATTTCGAGAAAGATTTCCCTGACCTTAAAGTCATTAAGCTTGAGCAAAATTATCGCTCTTCACAAAACATTGTCAATGCTGCCAACTCAGTCATTGCAAGAAACAAAGGCCAACTGAAAAAGACCGTTTGGACTTCCAATGGTGAGGGAAACAAAATTGAATTGATCAAATCTGTTTCAGACAACGAAGAAGGAAGGTTCGTTTCTTCAGCAATCTTCGAACAGAAAAGTCAAAACAGTTATCAAAATAAAGACTTTGCCATCCTTTATAGGACCAACAGCCAATCACGAGCGATAGAAGAGTCACTCAGAAAGGCAGGCATTCACTATAAGATTTTTGGGGGACTATCTTTCTACCAAAGGAAAGAGATCAAAGATTTGATGGGCTACCTCCGATACGCCATGAACACGGAAGACGAACAATCTTTCAGGCGTATCATCAACCTACCAAAACGGGGCATTGGTGTCTCTTCAGTTGAAAAAATAGTAGTAGCTGCTTTTGAACATGACATTCCCCTTTGGGAAGTACTCAATAATGTAGACGCTTTTTTACCGGGCCGTGCCGCCAATGCAGTCCAAGAATTTGTTACACTGATTAAGAGTTTCAAAATCTACGTAGAAACAAAAGATGCCTACGAGGCTGCCAACCATATTGCGAAAAATTCGGGCTTGCTGAAAGAGCTCTATGAAGACAAAACCGTAGAAGGCCTCAATCGATATGAAAATGTTCAAGAATTATTGAATGCGATTAAAGAATTTGTTGATACGCCTGATATAGAAGATAAAAGCCTTCCGGGTTTTCTTCAGGACATTGCCCTTTTAACTGATTCAGATAAAGATGATTCTGAAAATAGCGATTATGTATCATTGATGACAATTCATTCATCCAAAGGGCTCGAATTCAAAAATGTTTTTATTGTTGGATTGGAAGAAGATCTTTTTCCTTCTCAAATGATGATGAGCAGCCGTGATGATTTAGAAGAAGAAAGACGTCTCTTCTATGTTGCGATCACCAGAGCAAAAGAAAACTTATACTTCTCGTACGCATTATCACGTTATCGATACGGACGTTTAATTAATTGCGAAGCAAGCCGCTTCATCGAGGAGGTAGACCCAAGCTTTCTTTTCGTAAACACGAGATATGGCAGTAGAGAACCAAAATTGGGAAGAAGTGATGGACCTCCTGGTTTTAGCTCCAATTTTGCTAGAAACTTGATGGCCAGTAAGAAAGCTGCACCAAAGAAACCAATGCAGTACCATCAACCTTCAGCCAATTTTACGCCAAGTGATACATCTGGGCTAAAAGAGGGCATGAAAGTAGAGCATCCGAAGTTCGGTTTTGGGAAGGTTTCAAAAATGGATACCGAGGGTGCTAATAAAAAGGCCCAGGTGATCTTTGAAGATTTTGGAGAAAAAACCCTTTTACTCACCTTCGCGAAGTTGAGAATAGTGGAATAGAACTGCTTCAATAGCCATCCTTTAAGATAATTATTGTTAATTTGACCTATACTTAAGAATTAATGGGATTAGAATATAATACAGAAAGAACAGATGTGAGGCTTAAAGAATACGGCCGCAACATCCAAAAACTAATAGATCATATCAGAACTATTGAAGATGCAGAGAAGAGAAGTGCTTATGCGCAAACCTTAACTGATCTAATGAAACAAATCAACCCTAACTTAAAAACCGGTCAAGACAACGATCAAAAAGTCTGGGATGATTTATATATCGTTTCAAATTTCGATCTAGAAATTGAAGCACCTTTTCCAATGCCAGAGAAATCTGCCATCGGCAAGAAGCCACAGCGCATGGCTTATAAAAACTCCAAGATTAGGTATATGCACTACGGCCGTAGTGTACAGAATATGATTGAGCAAACCATTAAGATGGAAGATCCGGAGGCTAAAAAGTCTGCAGTCATTCACATTGGTAGACTCATGAAAGGTTTTTACAACACTTGGAACAAAGACAATATCGATGATGAAATCATCTTAAAGCAAATCAAGCAGCTTTCAAATGATGAGCTTGATATCGATATCACTGAAGTAAAAGAGTTTGGCCTTTTCAATAATAACATTCGTGAAAAGAAGCCTCAAAATAGAGACAATAAAGACCGCGATAAGCGAAACAATAACCGCAACAGAAGAAATAACAACAGTAACAGACGCAGAAACTAAATGTCATCATTTGTCATTGAAGGTGGCACCAGGCTTTCGGGAGAGATAATTCCTCAAGGTGCTAAAAATGAAGCATTGCAAATTCTTTGTGCAGTGCTTCTCACTTCCGAACCCATCACACTTAATAAGGTACCGGACATCAGGGATGTCAACAAACTTATCGATTTACTGGCCGATTTAGGAGTTGAGGTGACACACCTAAGTGGCGAAAGCTATAAGTTCTGTGCCAAGCATGTTAACATTGACTATTTAGAAACACCAGAATTTAGAACCAAAGCTTCTTCACTCAGAGGTTCTATCATGATTCTCGGTCCACTATTAGCAAGATTCGGCAAAGGAAAGATTTCAAAGCCGGGAGGTGATAAAATAGGCAGAAGAAGACTCGACACCCACTTCATAGGTTTTCAAAAACTAGGCGCTCGCTTCTTATACGAAGCAGAAACTGGCATGTACCATATCGATGCCTCTGATTTAAAGGGCACATACATGTTACTAGACGAAGCATCAGTAACGGGTACCGCCAATATTCTGATGGCAGCAGTTTTAGCCAAAGGAAAAACCACCATTTACAATGCCGCATGTGAGCCTTATCTACAGCAACTCTCAAAGATGCTGAATAGAATGGGTGCAAAAATTACAGGCGTAGGTTCTAACCTTCTTCACATTGAGGGTGTTGAAGCACTCAACGGAACTGATCATACTATGCTGCCAGACATGATTGAGATTGGCTCTTTTATTGGCATGGCGGCAATGACGCAGTCAGAGATTACCATTAAAGACTGTCAAATACATGAGCTAGGACTCATTCCTGAAACTTTCAGAAGGTTAGGAGTTCAAATGGAGTTCAGAGGAGATGACATCTACATTCCCGCTCAGGAACATTACGAAATTGAAACTTTCATAGATGGCTCAATCATGACCATCGCTGATTCTATATGGCCTGGTTTAACTCCAGACTTGTTGAGTATTGTTTTGGTCATGGCTACACAGGCTAAGGGAACGGTACTCGTACATCAAAAAATGTTTGAAAGCAGGCTTTTCTTTGTAGATAAGCTCATTGACATGGGAGCTCAAATTATTCTTTGCGACCCACACAGGGCCACTGTAATTGGTTTGGATAGAATTCAAAAACTGAAAGGTATTCGAATGACATCGCCTGATATTAGAGCTGGTCAAGCACTTTTAATTGCTGCACTTTCGGCCGAAGGAACTAGCGTTATTGACAACGTAGAACAGATAGATAGAGGATATCAGAACATTGATGGCCGCTTAAATGCTTTAGGAGCAAAAATCGAGCGTATCGAGTAATCAGGCTCAATCCAGCTGGATAGATTTTGTAAAAAGGTAAAGCTTAAGCATCTTTAGAGCTCTTTCAAGCTTCTTTAGCAGAGAGAATATACTTAATGGTAAAATTCGGCACATCCAGAAGACTCAAACGCAATGATGTCTATACGTATCTCATGGAGATATTTATTGTGATTTTTGGTATTACTGCCGCTTACCAACTCAATGTTTACTACGAAGACAAGAAAGATCTCAAACTCGAAAAAGCGGCCATAGAAAGAGTATCCGATGAAAACGAGAATAATATGGGGGTTTTTGAATCCCTCATTGAAAGGCGTCAAAAGCTCGAAGAGGACACACGACAACTAGCACGATTTCTATTTGCTGGGGGTGATCTCGAAGTTGATAGTATCTCACACTACCTTTTTGACATTAATCGAACCCATAAGCCTATAACTCAAATGGAAGCCCTAAACTTCTATTTGAACTCCAATTACACCAATAAAAATTCCGACTTTAAAAGCACCTTGATCAAGATCAAGGCTTCCTATCTTGAACTGAAAGACGTAGTAGAGTATTACGTTCGGATGAAGGAAAAGTACTACAGCGACTTTTTGGTGTCAGACGTAGATTTCGGGGAAGAAAAGATCATTTCTTTAGACAAAATTGAAAGCGTTGAATTCAAAAACCTTGTCGTCAACCTTCTTTCCAACGAACTAGAATTAAACGCCCTATTCAGTAAAGTCTATGGACAATCTATTGTCCTAGATGAAATTATTGAAGAGATATTAGACTAGTTGGCAAAGCCGACACCCACCGTATTATTAGTGTACTCATCAATTAGTATAAAGGCCCCATTAGCTCTGATCTCTTTGTAAGGATCAATCAAAAGTGATTTCGAAGATCGGAATTTAACTTCTCCCATATCATTTAGACCTAGTTCAGATGCTGTTTCGTCCTTAATGAAACTAGCAGTCTCCACTCTAAAGTTAATTCCAGACACCTTCACCCTTGATGCATTGACACCATGCTGTAAAGTATAAGTCTTTCCAGGCACCAGAGATGTACTATCCATCCAACAAACATTGGCTACTAACTCGCGCTTTCCTCGTAGAACTTCATCTTTAACTAGCATATCTCCACGACTGATATCAATGTCTTTGTCTAAAGTCAGGGTTACTGACTGACCCGCCAAGGCCTCGTCTAGCTCATTATCATATTGTTCGATAGACTTAATCTTAGCACTCAACCCTGAGGGCAACACCTTAACCACATCACCTGTGGTGAACACTCCACTTGCTACTTTTCCTGCATAGCCTCTATAATCATGGAAATCTTCCAACCTTGGTCTTATTACTAGCTGTACCGGAAAACGAGCCGGTTTGTCTCTACTATCGAGGTGTACCTCAATTGTTTCTAAAGTCTCCAGCAAGTGTCTCCCTTGATACCAATCCATAGCCTCAGTATCTTTAGCGATATTTTCTCCGCAAAGTGAGCTTACAGGGATAAAATCTATCGATAGCTTATCAAAAGTATCTTTGTCCAAAAGGCGCTTAACGTCATTCGCAATTTCGTTGAACCTGTCTTCTCGATAATCGACTAAATCCATTTTATTAACACATACAATCACTTTTGGCACTTTCAGTAAATGTGAAATGTACAGGTGCCTATGTGTTTGCTCAGCTAGTCCTTTGCGCGCATCTACAAGAACAATAGACACATCTGCATTGGTTGCCCCAGTGACCATATTGCGAGTATATTCAACATGACCAGGCGTATCTGCAATGATGAACTTTCGCTTTAAGGTAGAAAGGTATATGTGAGCGACATCAATTGTAATACCCTGTTCACGCTCTGCTACAAGGCCATCGGTTAGCAGTGAAAGATCAGTATAACTTAATCCTTTGCGCTTACTACTCTCTTCAATAGCCACTAGTTTATCTGTCGCGATTGAATTCGTTTCATACAGGAGTCTACCAATGAGGGTACTCTTTCCATCATCTACACTTCCAGCAGTAGCGATGCGTAAAACTTCTTTGTTTTTAGAAATAGCCATTATTCTTTCTTTTTTCCATTGCGGCTTCTGAACGCTTGTCATCCATACGTGCGCCTCTCTCAGAGATTGTAGCACTTAAAAGTTCTTCAATTACTCGATCAATATGGTCTGCCTCAGATTCAACTGCCGCAGTGCAAGTCATATCACCCACAGTTCTGAAACGAACAATCCTTTTACTCACTTTTTCACTCTTTGATTTATTAATGAAAGTTGAGTCGGGCCAAATCATGCCGTCACGTTCGAAAATACTCCTTTCATGAGCGTAATAAATAGATGGAATTTCGAGCTCTTCGTCACGGATATAATTCCAAACGTCAATCTCGGTCCAATTCGAAATAGGAAAGACTCGCACGTTTTCTCCGACACTAATGCGGCCATTAAGCATATCGAAAAGTTCAGGACGTTGCTTCTTTGAATCCCAATGACCAAAATCATCTCTAACTGAGAATATTCGCTCCTTGGCCCTAGCCTTTTCTTCATCTCTTCTAGCACCACCAAGACATGCATCAAACTTCAACTCTTCAATAGCATCTAGTAGGGTAACCGTCTGTAGAGAATTCCGGCTAGCGTATTTTCCCGACTCTTCTTGCACCTTCTTTTGGTCGATAGCATCTTGAACATATCTAACAATCAATTCAAGCCCTAGGTCTTTAACCAATTTATCTCTCGAGGCAATCGTTTCTGGAAAGTTATGACCTGTATCAATATGGAGTAGTGGAAAAGGAATTTTGCCAGGATGAAAAGCCTTTTGGGCCAACCGAACCAATGTAATAGAATCCTTGCCTCCTGAAAACAGAATAGTTGGACGCTCGAACTGTGCAGCGACTTCTCTCATTATATAAATTGCTTCATCTTCCAGTTCTCTTGGAAACTGTCCATCGAATATTTTCATGCTTATCTATCTTTCAGTTTTTGACTTGATGTAAACCACATTCCCTTTTAGAGGTCTCCCACCACCATCTTCCAGCTCTGGCATCATCTCCAGCCACAATTGCTCGCGTGCAAGGCGCACAACCAATACTCGTAAAACCTTGATCGTGTAGTCTATTATAGGGCACCTGGTTGCTCTTCAGATAATCAATAATTTCACCATAAGACCAGTGAAGTATGGGGTTAAATTTGATCACTTGATTTGCCTCATCCCACTCAACAGTTTCAAAAGCCTGTCTATTCTCTGATTGACTTGCTCGAAGTCCTGTAACCCAAACCTTAGCCCCATTCAATGCCCTCTTCAATGGGGCTACCTTACGGATGAAGCAACACTCTTTTCTATTTTCGATTGACTCATAGAAACTATGCATTCCCTTTTCAGTAGTCAATCCTTCTAATTGCTGTGTGTCAGGATAGTAAACTTTAATCTCACCAGCATAGCGGGACCTAGTCTGGTCTATCAGATCATAAGTCTCTTTAAAAAGCCTCCCTGTATCCAAAGTGAAAACCTTAATATCTAATTCATTTTTAAAAATCACATCAGAAATGACTTGGTCTTCCTGCCCAAAAGCAGATGAAAACACCACCTTCTTTGGAAACATTTTCGATACAACAGATAAGCCATCGGCTAGTGATTTACCGTGGAGTTGCGTGCGCAAAGGATTCAAATCCATATTTATTTCTTAAATTTTATATTAAGCCAGATTCTTTCATGCAAGTAGTAGAGTACCATTTTCGATACTACCTCTACCGAACCTATAGACAATGCCATAGCCACTTCACCAGTCACTAAATAGGATATGAGAATAGTATCCAACGTACCTATAAATCGCCAACTAATCGTTTTAGCGAGGCTTCTTAGGTTACTTTCACCCCTCTCTGTGGATTCAATTCGTCTGTTTATAGTAGTATCTAATAGCATATTACGTTCCAATGAGTAGACATCAATCACAAATCTATATATTTCCTACCGTTTTAGTAGACTACTGATGTAAAAAAAATCTATCTATTACGAAGAATGTCTTTGAGCGTCTTATTCTCTAGAACCTTTAGCGTGTTGTCGCGCACATCTGCCATCACTCGATTGAGACCACAGATTTCCTCTTGACAATTCTCACACTTCTCATAGTAATTAAGACTGACACAAGGCAACAAGGCTATCGGCCCGTCTAAAACTCGGATCACTTTGGCCAAAGGAATCTCATCTGCTGGCTTTATGAGGTAGTAACCTCCTCCCTTACCTTTCTTACTTCCAAGTACTCCAGACTTCTTCAGTTCTAACAAAATGTTTTCCAAAAACTTCAATGAAATATGTCTCTCCTGAGACACCTCTGAAATAAGAATAGGCCCCTTACCTTGATTCTCTGCCAGATAGGTAAGTGCATGAAATGCATACTGGGTTTTTTTGCTTAGCAAATCGGTTCTTTATAGCCTCAAGTTATTCAAGTTTTCCAACAAAAAAAGGAGCCTAAGCTCCTTTCTAAAATTTCTATGTGTCTTGCTACTAGTAGTTGTTCAACATTACTGGCATTACAAGCATTAAAATATCTTCGCTTTCGTCTTTCTCGCCTGGTACAATTAGACCAGCTCTATTAGGAGCTGACATTTGTAAGGTGATTGACTTTGACTGTAGGTTACCTAGCATTTCAACCAGAAACTTAGCATTGAATCCAATTTCTAGATCCTCCCCTTCATGCTCGCAAGCCAAAGTTTCCTTTGCCTCATTAGAGAAGTCAAGGTCTTCCGCAGAGATAGTCAATTCGCTACCCGTGATCTTCAATCTGATCTGATGAGTAGTTTTGTTAGCATAAATAGATATTCTCTTTAGAGAGCCTAGGAACTCGTTTCTGTCTATGGACATTTCGATTGGATTGTCCGCAGGAATTACATTTTCATAATCTGGAAACCGCTCATCAATCAAACGACAGATCATCTTAATGTTATTGAAATTGAAGTAAGCATTGGATGCATTATACTCCAAAATCACATTTGAATTTTCAGAAGGTAGAGTAGACTTCAGCAAGTTCAATGCCTTCCTAGGAATGATAATAGACATCCCTGAATCTGTTGCTACATCTACTCTTCTATACCTAACAAGTCTGTGACCATCCGTTGCAACAAAAGTTGTATTTGTATCATCAAGTTTCACAAAGACACCCGTCATCGCTGGTCTTAGCTCGTCATTACTCGTAGCAAAAATCGTATTGTTAATAGCACTGCTCAAAACGTCCGTAGACATATCTACCGAATATGCATCCGTTACATCAGGCACTTTTGGAAAATCGGTCGCATTCTCACCTGCTAATTTATATCGACCATTATCAGAGTTAATTTCAACACTGTATGTATCAGCATCGATACTGAATGTTACGGGCTGCTCTGGAAGGTTTTTTAGCGTATCCATCAGAATTCTGGCAGGAACCGCAATATTTCCGTTTTCTTTCGCCTCAACATCGATCTCAGTGATCATAGAAGTCTGAAGATCAGACGCAGTAATCGTCAAAAGACCATCGTTAATTTCGAATAAGAAGTTTTCTAAAATTGGTACCACGGGATTAGTGGTAATCACTCCATTGATGTTAGAAAGTCTTTTGAGGAGTTCGGCTGAAGAAACTATAAACTTCATAAAATGTCGATTTTTGAGGTGGTTGTATTAAGTGCACAAAATTAACAATAAAATCTATACATAGCACTCTATCAAGGCATTTTGACATCATGTAAGGCATAGCTATACATGAGCTTTCAAATCACGCATGCTTGGGTTAAAATTCATAGTTTTCGTCTCGTAGAATCAATAATCAAGTCCCTAGATGTTGTTCATCTCAAGGGAAGAATTAATATTTACACCATGAAAGAAGTAACCGTTAAGGAGCTTGCCACCTTAAAATCAAGTGATGCCGAGTTTCAACTGATAGATGTGCGCGAGCCCAATGAATTTGAAATTGCCGAAATAGGAGGTGAATTAATTCCGATGAACTCCGTACCCCAAAACGTAGATAAGTTTTCAAAAGAGAAGCAAGTCATTGTGCATTGTAGAAGCGGCAAACGAAGTGGTGATGTGATTAACTGGCTAGAGGCCAACCACGGGTTTGAAAATCTTTATAACCTCAAGGGTGGTATTTTGGCTTGGGCGGATGAAATAGATTCTTCCGTTCAGAAATATTGATATCAACGTTGGTATAAGAAAACAGAGTGGTTTTGGAAAGTATTTGTGGTATACTCAAATACTTCTTTCGCCTCCCATCCCGGTAAATCAAAATCGTGTGTTACAATGCGAGCACCAGGCTTTAACTCATTTTCAAGTTTGATGGATAAAGATCCAAGTACCCTTCGGTTAAGGTAAAGGATGTAGACATCACCAACCGAAAAATCAAGGCTCATCATATCTTCTTCCAATATTTGAATCTTATCCTCCATCTGATGCGCACTGATTTTGGCATATGCCATTGTCAAAGCTTCTGGTAGAATCTCAAGACCTAAACCTTTAACTCCATACTTTTTGCACGCCCTGACGAGCACTTCAGCATCTCCGCACCCCAAATCAACCACTAGATCAGAGGCTTTGATCTCAGCAAGCTCAAGTTTAAAATCAACAAGCGCTGTAGGCGTCAAGGCAAATATCTCTCTATTGATAGGTTCTGACATTTCTGATTAATTAAGCACTATAACGACTATACTTTCTTCTTCTTAATAGACTCCTCACGAACCCAAAAACTAAGATAACCAGCAGCGGACTTACTAGATTCAGTACTTGCCAATAGACCTTTTCCTCATTCACTTTTATACGATTCAATGGACGAATCTGCACTTCTTTGGCACGTGCCGTGATGAGCCCATTTTCGTCCGTCAGGTAGGCCAAAGCATTAAATAGGAAATCTTTATTGGCATAACGTACTTTCTCACCTTCTTCCCTAAATGGATTAAAGCCAAGTTCCATAGGCGAACCATTCCTTAAATCCAGTTCATTTCTAATCAGGTCGCCATCAGACACTACAATGATTTTTCCACCTTCACTTTGCTCCTTAAAACCAAGTTGCTCCGATGGGCTCAAAACCCTGTTTTTGAATAATGAAGTAAACTTTCCTTCGAGCAAATAGGCTATGGCTTCTTGGCCATGCGTAAAGAATGAAGGGTCGGGCTGATTTGCATAGTCTTCAAAGGCTACCCGTGCGGGTGCTGAACTTACACGCGTAGACGGTGAAGTAAACATCAAAGGGGTTTTCTTTACACCGATCGCCTTTACTGTATCAATCGTTCCGAAGGTTCTCAAATAAATCGCATCTAGATTTTTGGTGACTGGGTGGTCGGTAAATTGATTCACTGAGGCATAAAAAGGCCATGCCAAATTGATAATATTATCATCATCATCCACTACAACAGGATATCTTCCGAAGTTTTGAATATCCTGGATGTAATCTTTATTCAAGCGTACTCCATAGCGAAAGAGTAAATCATCTAAACCAGTTTCTATCGGTAAACCGACAGTACCATTGCCTGCCGCCCTTCCCATGTCAGCATTTAGTGCATCGATTAAGAAAATGGCCTTCCCACCGCTCATGATGTACTGATCCAGTTTGAACTTATCGGATTTCGAATACTCAGTCATCGGCTTAGAAATGATTACAGCGTCAAAGCCTTCGACTTTATCTACCTGAGACAGTTCCAAATATGCTAGATCGAAATACTGAATCATCTCCGCATTAAAGCCCGCAATTCGAACAGAGTCCAATTCTTGATGCCCCCGGACTAGGCCAACTTTCTTCCTCTCTAACTTGGCCAGCCTTTGTATGCCCACAGCCAGGTTAAACTCTATGTTTTCAATGGATGCATTGATGGCTTCATCTGGCGTCAGTCCGACCTTCATGCCATCAGAAAGCAAGATAGCTGCTGCTTGATTGTCATAACTGAGAATCACATAAGGGAAGACAAAACGCCTCACCTGATTGCCATTTTCACTGAAGAAAGCCTGCGTGGGTGATAGCCTTAATCGATTTACCAAATAATCGAAGTTCTCTTGTCGCTCCTGATCATTTGCAGCATCATTGAAATCAGTAAAGAAGTAGTTCAGTCTACTGCCTGATTTGTTTTCAAATTCCTTCAGTGTCTGAACGAGTGACTTTTGAAGACGCAAATATTGTGATGGCAAATCACCGGCCAATAAGATTTCAATTGACAAGGGCTTATCAAGCTTACTCAATAATTCGCCAGTAGCAGGTTTCAAGGTGAAACGCTTATCGGCTGTCAAGTCAATTCGTAAAAAAGCATTCGCAGCAACAATGTTAAATGCCAGTAGCATCACAAGACCCAGACCAAAATTTCTCAGAATTTTACTTCGTTTTGGCTTAAACGAAAAAGACCTTGCCGCCATTTTTAAATGCGTCAAAAGTAAAACGAAGGCAGAGACGCTCACAAAATAGGTAACATTCCTAGTATCGATCAGTCCACGACTCATTGCTTCGAAATGGTAGCTTAGGCTTAATTCTTCTAGTACCAAGGAAAGTTGTCCTGAAAAAATACCCGCCAAAGATTCGACTCCAGCAAATAAAAAGAAGGACAGAAATACGGCAATGATAAAAGCGATGATTTGATTTTCGCTTAAGGAAGATGCAAGTATACCGATGGCAGCAAAAACACCTCCTAACAAAATTAACCCCACATAAGAGCCTGCTATTCCAGATATATCTAGGTTACCCACCGGATTACCCAACTGAGCAATCGAATAGCAATAGATAAGCGTTGGTAGGATAGAGAATATTACCAATGTGAAGGCAGCTAAGAACTTGCCCATGATTATCTGAAAATCCGTCAGAGGCCTAGTGAGTAGTAATTCGATTGTGCCTGTTTTGTTCTCTTCCGCCAGCATACGCATGGTAATGGCAGGTATCAAAAACATAAAAACGAAAGGCCCCATTGTAAACAAGGTCTCCATATCGGCATAGCCGTAGGTCAAAACGCTCGTTTCAGGAAAGACCCAAGTCAACAGACCAATGCCTGTGAGGAAAACGCCAATGACCACATATGCGATCAAAGAATTCAGAAACTGTCTGACCTCCTTTTTATAAATCGCCCACATCCGGTTGCTTGGTTAAACTTCTAAAAACCTGCTCTAGGTCTTTTTCATTTTGTTGCATACTGAGAATTACCCAGTCATTCTGCTTGGCCAATTCAAATATTTTTGGCCTTAAGTCTTCTTTGGAAGCGTGCGCAATTTCATAGATCGCTTGACTCACCACTGTGACGACTCCAAAACTGCTAAAAGCCTCGACATCCACTGGCGATTGCAACTCCACTCTTAAGACTTGTTGACTTTCGGTGAGGTGCTCTACCGTGTCATTGGCCACTATACTACCGCTATTAATAATGATCACACGATTACAAAGTGCCTTTACTTCTTGCATGATATGCGTTGACAGTATCACCGTTTTATCGCGACTGATTTTCTTAATCAGGTTACGAATCTCAACCAATTGATTAGGATCCAGACCGGTTGTGGGTTCATCAAGAATGAGCACACTTGGATCATGTATTAGCGCTTGAGCCAAACCTACACGTTGGCGATAGCCTTTACTGAGTGCGCCTATCTTCTTATTCTGTTCTACAGTCAAGCCACAGAGCCTTATCATCTCTATGATCCGGCTTTTCAAGGCCTTTTCTTTAAGTCCATGCAATTCGCCAATAAAGGCGAGGTATTCATGGACGTACATGTCTAAATAAAGAGGATTATGTTCAGGTAAGTAGCCTAATTGCCTGCGTGCACCAATCGCATCTGCCACTACATCAATGCCTTCAACTTCCACTGTTCCTTCTGACGGAGGAATGAAGCCTGTCGCAATCTTCATAGTAGTGGATTTACCTGCACCATTAGGACCAAGAAAGCCCAAGATATCACCACGATTTACTTCAAAGGAGATATCATCTACCGCCTTTTGACTTCCGTAAACCTTAGTGAGTTGGCTGACTTTGATGGACATTGAGAAATTAACGTATGGCCTACTTATTTATTGGGCCTGCCTTTCGGCATTAGTGGCCTTACCTCTACATCCACCACATGGTAATTAGGGTGCGTTTCAAGGCTTTGCAATATAGTCAAAGCTATGTCTTCTGGTCGCATCATATTCTCGTTTGCATTAGCGAACTCGATGTTGTCAAAGAAGTTGGTATTGGTAGAACCTGGATAGATGGTGGAAACTTTTATACCATGAACTCTCAATTCCTTGAAAATAGACTGACCAATACCGCGAACCGCATGCTTGGTTCCCACATAGCCCGACATGGTTTCAACTCCGTTGGTACCTGCAATAGAAGCAATATTCACGATGTGCCCTTCTTGCATTTCAATCATATCTGGCACTACCATTTTCGTACAATAAAAAAGGCCATGCACGTTCACATCGAACATTTCTTTCCACTCGTCTACTGGCATTTCATGAATTAACCCTTGGTAGCCAAAACCTGCATTGTTAATTAAAACAGCGGCTTTGCCAAGTTTCTCTTTGGTCAGGCGAAACGAACCTTGGACGTTCTCCCAATTAGAAACATCCGTTCCGAAGAAGTGGTAGTTCTCATGATCTAATGCTGGGTTGGTTCTGCCCCATCCTGCCACAATCATTCCGGCATCTAGTAATAGCTTTACAGTTTCTAAACCAATGCCTTTGCTAACACCAGTGACGATTGCGAGTTTTCCTTTTAATTCCATTTCTTTAATATCCTTAATTTACTGCTTAGCAATTAGTGCTTTAATAATTGTTGTCATTCCTTTTTCTGCTTTAAACGCTGCAGCCAAAATCTTGCTTATTTCAGCCTTTTCTAAATTATCGGGATCACAGAGGTCTGTGATGGCTGAGATGGCAAAAACTGGCAAATCCATATGCCTTGCGACAATCACTTCGGGAATAGTTGACATGCCGACTGCATCACCTCCAATTCTTCCGATAAACCTATACTCAGCTCTTGTCTCGAGATTAGGACCGCTAACACCAGCGTAAACACCTTCATGGCAAGGAATATTATGCACTTTAGCAATTTCTAATGCCTCATCAATCATTTTGCGTTCATAAGGCTCGCTCATGTCTGGAAATCTTCCACCAAAATCATCTAGGTTAGCGCCAGTCAATGGATTTTCCTTAGTGAGATCAATATGGTCTTCAATGATCATGAGATCAGCTACCTTGAAGTTCAAATTGACACCGCCAGCTGCATTCGAAACAAATAGCTTTTGAACACCCAATAGCTTCATCACTCTGACAGGGAAAGTCACTTCGCGCATATTGTAGCCTTCGTAGTAGTGAAAGCGCCCTTTCATAGCGACTACTTTTCTACCTGAAAGT
The DNA here is from genome assembly GCA_964352205.1 of uncultured Roseivirgaceae bacterium. Classification (GTDB taxonomy): domain Bacteria; phylum Bacteroidota; class Bacteroidia; order Cytophagales; family Cyclobacteriaceae; genus Roseivirga. The sequence goes on along the minus strand of CAYGQO010000004.1, from coordinate 88,345 downwards.
TTTCCGAAAATAAGTTTTCCACTATGACTCTCAACCGTAGAAACCGGAAAGTTGGGAATATTGGCATAGTCTAACTCATGCGCAATGTCGATATCTTCAACTAAAGCACCGAGTCCCGTTCCGAGGATGATTCCAAACTCAGGTTGGTAGTCGAATTGAGATTGAATGAATTCAACTGTTTGATGTAATTGCTCAACGTAGGTCATATGCTTTATAAGAAGTTAAAGCTCATTACTAGGAGATTCCCGTTTGCTTGGGAATGACGTTCATAATTGAATAGCTTATTATTAAATTAGGTGGCATAAAGATGCAAAGTTTCGAAAAACTTCTGAACCTTTCACAATCCAATTTGCTTTATATGTCGTGACATTTATTGAGTCCTTGAAGATTCGATAATTGCACTTAATTTCGAAGTAAAATTATAACTAATGATAACCATTGTAGTAGGCACAAACCGTCAGAATTCTAATAGTAGGATTATTGCAGATTACTATCAAACCATTCTTGCTTCTAAAGGAGCAGAAAGTCGAGTAATAGACCTTGTGGATTTACCAGATGACTTTGTCGCGAACGCACTCTATGAGAACAATGGCAAGAATGAGGTCTTCAATAAGGTGAGAGAACAGGTACAATCTGCAGATAAACTCGTTTTTGTTGTTCCTGAATACAATGGCTCTTTCCCAGGCATTCTAAAAACCTTCATCGATGGTCTAAAATATCCCGAAGGACTTCGTGACAAGAAGTCTGCCTTAATCGGTGTTTCTTCAGGTGTTCAAGGTGGTGTTTTTGCTATGTCTCACCTTACTGATATTTTCAATTATTTAGGCATGCATGTTTTAGCCTTAAAACCAAAGCTAGCGGGTATTGAAAGAAATATGGCTGATGGTAAAGTTACCAATGACCTTTACAATCAATTGCTAGAACAACAAGCGGAGAAGTTGATTAAGTTTTAGCATTTATCGACCATAACGATCCAAGCGATTAGTCTCTTCACTACGCTCAGAGCAGGAAAAAGCGTGCTTAAGTTTCGAGTCTGCCAAGGAAGAACTTATCCTCATACTAAACTCACTTCAGTATTTAAGAAATTAGGGGATTGCTTCACTGCGACTGTCTGCCGACAGACTGGTTCGCTATGACGTATAAAAAAAACAGCCCATGGCAGTAGGCTGTCTTTTTTCACATGTCTCTTTTAACCCGTAGGAAAAAAAAGAACCTAATCTACATTGTCATGTAGAAACTTATTGTCTCCCATGATTTCATCATCATCATTGAGATTAAATCGGGAAACACTTCTTTCGGAAGACGGAAGATTATCCGTCAGTCTTACCTGCTTTCTCTGGTAAGCAGGTATTTCTAGTTTTTCTCTGAATTCACCTTGATCAATCTGCTGACCACTCGTACCTCTCAGACGCTCTTCACGTATACGCGCTTGCTCTTGAAGTTTGACGCGCTTCAATTCCAAAAAGTTCTTGTTACGTTCTTCATGAAAATCGTTGTCTAATGCCTGATTGCGTTCCTCAATTTCTGGTTCTTGAGGTGTTGCCGGTGGGTACTCTTCTATCTCGTACTTCTCTGCCAAGCGACTTAAGAAAGAATAGCCCGAAGTCATTTCTTCAGCTTCTTCCTGTGGTTCTTCATTTGCTTCAGGTTGAGTCTCCTCACTCATTACGTCTTCTGATGTATTGAAAAGGAGTGTCTGCGAGTCGTGTTTAGGTGAAAGGGAGTCATCGTGACTAGATTCAATCTCTTGATTGCTCTCAAGATCGATTACCTTTTTTCTAACAACTGATTCAGCTTTGAGTTCTGGAGTCTCAAAACCTGTGGCAATAACTGTGACGCTGATGCTTTGGCCATGTTCTTGGTCAATACCATGCCCGAAAATTACCTCTGCATCATCACCAGCTTTTTCTTGAATGTATTCTGTGATTTCTGTCAACTCATCCATTTGAAGCTCGGCTTCTTCGCCCGAAACAATGGATAAGAGTATTTTTTTAGCCCCATGAATGTCTTTGCTATTGAGTAGCGGAGACGAAATAGCCATTTCAGAAGCTCTAAGCGCACGGCCCTCACCTTCTGCTACAGCAGATCCCATCACAGCTGCCCCTGCGCCTTTCATAACCGTCTGAACGTCCATGAAATCGACATTTACATAACCAGGAACTGTAATAATTTCAGCGATACCTTTGGCTGCCGTTGTCAATATATTATCGGCTTCGCCAAATGCGCTACTGATCGGAAGGTTTCCGTGTATCTCTCGCAACTTATCATTTAGAATAACAAGGACGGTATCGCAATTTTCTTTTAACTCGGCAATGCCTTGATTGGCTGCTGCCGTCTTCTTCTTTCCTTCAAAACTGAAAGGGGCAGTTACTATACCGACCGTTAATAGGTCCATATCTTTGGCAATCTTAGCGATTACCGGTGCCGCACCTGTTCCGGTTCCTCCGCCCATACCTGCCGTAATGAATACCATTTTGGTATCGTTGCCGAGCATTTCTCTAATTTGGTCTTTGCTCTCAATGGCTGCGTTTCTGCCTGTCTCAGGATTTGCTCCTGCCCCAAGCCCTTCAGTCAGTCCAATACCGATTTGTAACCTGTTTGGAATAGGACTGCTTTTTAATGCTTGTGCATCTGTATTGCACACTACGAATTCCACGTCTTTAATACCTTGATTAAACATGTGGTTTACTGCGTTGCTTCCGCCACCACCAACTCCAATCACCTTGATGATTGACTTGTGATGAGAAGGAAGTTCAAACATGTATGAATCTGCCATGATCTTTTGTTTAAAGTGAAAGTCGGAAGTCGGAAGCCCGAAGTCAAACCCTCGATAGTTTTCTAAATACTTTTTTTAAATGCTACCATCATGTTCATTCAATTGAATGAAGCATCATAGAGAACATCAAATTGTTCTTGTTTTATATACTCTCTTATTTTTCGCCTTATAAAGGCAAGTAACTACTTCGGCCAAAGACCGAATTGAGTAACCGATGAATCTCTTATACTTAGGGTTTGATTGACCAATCGAACCCTCAGAGATATTTAAAGCGACAGAATCAACAGCTCTTAGCAGTTGAGAGGAAAGATTAAATCGCTCTCTGTCAGGAAAGGTCAGCGCCATGCTATTCACCTCTTCTCCTAAGCCATTTGCTTTTTGCCAAATCTTAAGTTGCTCAAACTTGAAACTCATCTGCATTATCTTCCTGCTTCGGTCTTCTGACTTCCGGCTTTTACCTAGTAATCGTTCTTGTCGTGGAAATCGTCCATTAATAATCCTTTGGTACGATCAATCAGCTTACTGAAGAATTCTGAGCCCTTCTTATCGCCTTTCGCCATACGTTTTTGGTTACCATTGGCCTGATTTTCCATATACCTATTTTCCCTCTCATCTATGGCTCTAAATCCAGAGAGCACTAGACCAACAGTTGTTGCATACATAGGACTCTTGATCGCCTCTACTTTAGACTTACCCAAATGTTCGTTCGGATAGCCTATGCGCGCATCCATGCCCGTCATATATTCAAATAGTTGCTTGATATAGCCTAGCTGCGAACCACCTCCTGTAATTACGATGCCACCAGCTAACTTACTTGCAAAGCCCGATGTGATGATTTCCGCATGAACCAATTCAATGATTTCTTCCATTCTAGCTTCTATGATGTGCGCTAGGTTTCTGATCGATATCTCTTTAGGAGGTCTGTTTCTTAGACCAGGAATTGAAACAATTTCATTTGGGTTAGCTTCTTCTGCAATGGCTTTACCAAACTTAGTTTTCAACAACTCAGCCTGATTTTGCATTACTTTCAAGCCTTCCTTAATATCACTGGTAATGATATTACCACCAAAAGGAATTACGGCTGTATGCCTAATGATACTATCGTGGAAAAGCGCAACATCAGTTGTACCACCCCCAATATCTACTAGACAAACACCTGCCTCTTTTTCCTCATCAGAGAGTACCGACATGCTTGAAGCTAATGGCTCAAGAATTAAATCCTCAATCTCTAGATTAGCGCGTTTCACACACTTATTGATGTTGCGAATTGCGTTTGTCTGTGCTGTGATCACATGAAAATCCGCTTCTAGCTTGACGCCAGACATGCCTACTGGGTCTTTGATACCATCTTCGTAATCCACGATGTAGTCTTGTGGCATTACGTGGATAATTTCGCAACCCGGAGGCATTACGATCTTATGAATATCATTGGTCAATCGATTAATATCTTCGACCGTGATCTCATCATCAACTCTATCTCTGGTAATGCTACCATGATGGATTGAGCTTTTGATGTGCTGACCGGCAATTCCTACATTAACCACATTGATTTCAATTCCTGATTGCTCGCTGGCCTCAGCAATTGCCTTTTCTATGGCTAATACGGTCTTGTCGATGTTCGTTACAATTCCTCGGATAACTCCGTCAGAAACGGCCTTACCCATTCCGAGTACTTCAAGTTTTCCGTACTCGTTTTTAGAACCGACAATGGCACAAATTTTCGTTGTTCCGATGTCGAGTCCTACTACAATTTTGTCTTGTTGCATGGCATTAATTAATCACAGATTATTTGGTCTTTAAAAGCAACATTTACCTTCGTCTGGTAGGCATCCCATCCCTTAGTCGGCAGTATTTGCTTAAAAAATATTTCTAGTCTTTTAAATTTATTCTCGATGTCTTCGATTGGTCCAAACTCCATTCTGAGCTTACCAACTTGCGGGTACATGACCACATATCCTTTGCTATCTATGTCAATTTGGCCCACTTGCATTGTCCAGAATTTGTTTGCGTTGATGTAGTTAATCAAGTCGTAAACTTTCACATCGTATTCACCTTCATGAACATTATTTAACTTCATCAAAGCATTCACATAAGACCCTGTCACCACGGGTACCCTAGCTGTATATTTTGGTGAGACGGGTAATAAGTCACCATCTTCCCCGATATATGCGTTTCGTCCATTATTAGCCATAAGCCTTGCAATGGGCTTGTTTTGCCTTGCCTTTACCACTAAATGACCTTTTAGGTCGCGGTAGACTTCGGCATCCTTTACAAAGCTGTGTGATTCGATTCGGCTCTCGATAGCCTTTAAGCTCACACGACCGAATTTGTCTCCGAGTATGGAATCACCTTCATTCTCCATGATTAAGGACATTACATCGTCTTCATCTACAAAGAAGTTCTCAAAGGCATTTTCTATCTCTACATCGATATCATCTATTCTATATCCAATATCTCTTTTCTCTACAAAACTGATCATAAGGAAAAGGGCTACACAGCCTCCGATGATTCCCGCTATTCTTAAAAAAGTTTCTTTGGCTTTCATGACAGTCCGTTTTTTATTGGTTCAACTAATTTGTCAATATCACCTGCACCAATCGTCAATACGACTTCTGGCCCCCATTCATTTATTTGATCTACTAAATCTTCTTTAGTGCTCTTTATCTTATTCTCACACGCTATATCTTCTAGTAGCATATCAGAGGTAATTCCTTCAATAGGCAGCTCTCTTGCTGGATAGATATCCAATAAGATCACTTCATCTGCTAGTGAAAGACTCCTTGAAAATTCTTCTGAGAAGTCTCTCGTTCTTGTAAAAAGGTGAGGTTGAAAAACAGCTGTAATTTTCTTATTCGGATACAAATCACGAATTGACCTTAAGAGGGATTCTATTTCTACCGGGTGATGCGCGTAGTCATCAATGAAAGTGATGGAATCACTCTTGATGATATACTCGAACCTTCTCTTTACACCTTTATATGATCTTACTCCTTTTTTGAGGCTCTCGTCATCTGCTCCCAAAGAACGACATACCGCTATGGCAGCAAGCATATTTTCAACGTTGTGATAACCTGGGACATTCAGATGAAAACCATCAATATCTTTCGACCCATTTCTATAATCGAAAATAAATGATGAGCCTTCAATTCGAATGTTTTCGGAACGTACACCACCGACTGTCAGACTGTATCCGGTATGGCTAATTATAGTCTCGCCAACTAATTCCTTAGACAAATCATTTTTTACAAAAAGATGCCCATCCGTTTTAACTTGCTTTATAAAATCTCTGAATGAATCTTTCAAGGCATCCTTATCGCCATAAATATCTAAATGATCAGCATCAGCAGCTGTAATCACAGCGATGTCAGGATGAAGTGTTAGGAAAGAGCGATCAAATTCATCGGCTTCAATGACTGCGATGCTATCCGCCTTGTCATTAAGGACCATATTGGTTCCGTAGTTGGTAGAAATACCACCTAAAAAGCCAGTACAGTCAATTCCTGCTGTCTTTAGCAGGTGTACAATCATTGAGGAAGTGGTTGTTTTGCCGTGTGTTCCTGCCACCGCGACACTGGTCATATTTCGGGTAATAACACCTAAAACCTCAGACCTTTTCAATACTTGGTATCCATTGTCTCTCAGCCAATTCAGGCCTTGGTGGTTATTAGGTATGGCAGGTGTATAAACCACCAAGACACCTTCGTTCGAAAGTCTAATTGACATTCCGATCGCTTCAATTGAATCTTCAAAATGAACCCTTAACCCTTCGTTAGCCAATTGATCAGTAAGCGCAGTTCTGGTCTTGTCATATCCAGACACAGCTTTGCCATTGTGCTTAAACCAACGGGCTAAAGCACTCATTCCGATCCCTCCGATCCCTACAAAATAGACGCTATGGATTTTGTCTAGGTTCACGCTATCAGTTTGACGATTTCATTTACTATTTCTTCTGCGGCATTTGGCTTAGCCATTGCCTTAATATTTTTACTTAGTCTATCTTTCTGAGCTTCGTCTCTTATAAGTGCTATGGCTCTATTGATCAATTGTTCTCTTGCCTTACTATCCTTAACCAGCACAGCCGCATCATTATCGACCATTGCCTTAGCATTTTTGGACTGATGATCCTCGGCTACGTTTGGTGAAGGCACAAAAATCGTTGGCTTACCTGCTATGCTTAATTCAGATACTGACAGCGCTCCTGCTCTACTGATCACTACATCGGCTGACGCGTAGGCTAAATCCATTTCCTTTAAGAATTCGAAGAGATGTATCAGACCATTGTGCTCCATCTTTGCCAGCTTCTCGGTCATTTCTTGGAAATAGAAACGACCACATTGCCAAATCACCTGGATACCTGCGTCAATCAGGTATTGAAGGTTCTCAATTACGCTATCGTTTAAAGTGCGAGCGCCTAGGCTTCCACCAAGAATCATCAATACGGGCTTGTCTTTAGCCAAGCCGAAATGGGCAAACCCAGTAACTCTTTTACCTGATAGATCAGTGATATCCTTTCTCACAGGATTTCCAGTCAAAATGACTTTATCCTCTGGGAAGAATCTCTCCATATTAGGATAGGCTACACATATTTTCTGAACCCGCTTAGCCAAAAGTTTATTCGTTAATCCTGCATAAGAATTCTGCTCTTGAATGACGGCAGGAATCTTCTTTCGGGTTGCTGTTCTTAGTAATGGACCAGAAGCATAACCTCCTACTCCAACCACAGCATGTGGTTTAAATTTCTTAATGATCTTTCCACTCTTTAGGAGACTATCAATCACTTTAAATGGAAAAGACAGATTGTCTAGTGTAAGCTTTCGCTGAAGTCCACTGATCCAAAGGCCTTCAATGGCATAACCTGCTTCAGGAACCTTCTGCATTTCCATTTTCCCTTCGGCACCAACGAATAGTATCTCAGCGTCTTCATACTTTGCTTTGAAGGCGTTAGCAATGGCAATGGCAGGATATATATGTCCGCCAGTTCCACCCCCGCTGATAATGATTCGATATGGTTCCTTCTTCTCTATCACTAAATAGCCTTTGCCGTATTTCTTAATTCTCCGTTGATTGCCGAAACATCTTCTTGCTCTCCGCGACTTACACTTAGGATGATCCCCAATGAAAGCCCTGTAAAAAGTAGCGATGTTCCACCCATACTAATCAGTGGTAATGTTTGCCCTGTCACAGGACCTAAACCAACCACAACTCCAATATTTACGAGTGCCTGAATTACAATGGCGAAACTCAAACCTGCTGACAAAAGTCCTCCAAAAGCCCGACCACTATTCGCAACCACACGCATTCCCCGGTACAATAAGACGAGGTATAAAAAGAGCACGAAGACACCACCTATGATTCCATACTCTTCTATGATAATGGCGAACACAAAGTCAGAGAAAGCCTGAGGCAAGAAATTTCTTTGCACGCTATTGCCAGGACCTTGACCTAGTACTCCACCTTTCGCGATAGCGATATATGACTGCTCTACTTGGTAAGGCACCTCTGTACCCTGAATGAAATTCGTTATTCTGCTTTCCGCAGTATTGCCACGCTGACCAACTTTTATAGCCACCAATCCTACAAAGACTCCAACTACAGCCAGCATTGCTAAGTATTTCATTGGTACTCTACCGATGAATAATAGCAGCATACACGTCAAGAATAAAAGTATCGCGGTAGACATGTTAGTCATAGCGATCAAACCACAAATCCCACCACACCATGCAAGCATTGGGATTAGTGATTCTTTGATGTCTGTAATTTTTTGTTGGCGCTTTGCCAACATTGTAGCCAATGCAGCAATCAAAGCCATTTTTGCTAAATCAGAGGGCTGAAACTGAATACCTATAAAAGGAAGATCTATCCAACGTGAAGCTTCATTAACACTTGAGCCAGATAGCCAAGCGTACAACAACAATGGAACTGAAACTATTAAAGCGTATTGTGTGATTTTTGAATAATATCTATAGTCGACCTTGTGTGCAATCCACATGACCAATAATGACAAACCAACCATAAGTGCATGACGGATTAAATACTTCTCAGTATTTCCATCAGCAAAACGATACGCCAAAGATCCAGTCGCACTATAAACCACTAGAATCCCGAAAACGGAAAGGCAAATTACGACCAGCCAAATGACGGGATCGCCTTGGATATGCTTGTCTGTCCATTCTTTGATTCGATGTATCATAGTGCTAGCACCGCCTCTTTAAATTTTTCTCCTCTATCCTCGTAGTTCTTAAAAAGGTCAAAACTTGAACATGCTGGCGATAGCAATACTGTATCTCCTGGCACCGCCAAATCCTTCGCCCATCTTACTGCTTTGATCAAATCGTCTGTGGCTTTAACCACCGGAACAATGTTCTCAAATGAGGTCATCAGTTTTGAATTGTCTTTTCCTAAACAGACTAAGGCTTTCACCTTTTCCTGTACCAAAGCCTCCACAAGGCTATAGTCGTTTCCTTTATCTATACCTCCTGCTATCCATACAATTGGTGTATCGAAAGCATCGAGGGCGTATTTCACAGAATCTAAATTGGTTGCTTTTGAATCATTGATGTACTCTACTTCTTCGAGCTTGCGTACTGATTCAAGTCGGTGATCAGCATTCTTAAAGGTTTTCAGTCCTTTCAAAAGGCTAGCTTCATCGACACCTGCGATCAAAGCGGCATTTCCTGCAGCCATGGCATTTAGGGCATTATGTAGTCCCTTGATTGAGATATCTGCTCTGGGGGCAGATACCTCAATATCAAAAGGGACATAAAACAACCTATCATTTTGTATATGTGTTATCTCGGCAGCGTCTCCGCCCAGCGAAAAGGGACGTACATCTAGGCCACGAGTGGCCCTTGCAATGTCATCCCCGTAAAGGGTGTCATCCTGCCAATAGACAGCCTGACCTCCCAGGTGTATAAGGTGAAATATGCGCATCTTCGATGCGATATACTTTTGAAAGTCATGGTCATATCTGTCCAGATGATCTGGTGTGATATTTAACAAGACTCCTATTTCTAGTTTTAATTCGTAAGTATCGTCAAGCTGAAAACTGCTCAACTCTAGTACATACCAATCGTAGTTTTCTGTCAAGACCTGACGGGCAAAACTCTTCCCGATATTTCCGGCTACTCCTACACTGTACCCAGCTCCTTCCAAGATATGGTAGGTCAAAAGTGTAGTGGTAGTTTTACCGTTAGTTCCCGTTATACCGATCAGCTTAGCATCGGTATATTTTCCAGCGAATTCGATTTCCGAGATGATCAGATTGCCATTTGCTCTGAGTGCTTTGATTAATGAAGCAGTCTCTGGAATACCTGGGCTTTTAATCACGAGGTCGCTTTTCAGAACTTTGCCTTCTGAATGTTTTCCCTCTTCGAAATCTATTCCTGCTGCTTTGAGCTCAGCACGATATTCATTTGATATAGAACCATAGTCTGACACAAACACATCATACCCCTTGGCCTTCCCTAAAAGGGCAGCACCTACACCGCTTTCACCGGCTCCGAGTATGGTTAGTTTTCGATTCATTCAATTCAATTTTCACCCCTTTCAGGGTAAACTACTCTTAGCGCAACTTTAATGTGGCAAGCGCTATAATGGCCAATAGAATTCCCACGATCCAAAATCGCGTTACAATCTTAGCTTCTGGGATTTCCATTTTTTGATAATGATGATGCAAAGGCGACATCTTGAAGATTCGTCTTCCTTCACCGTATTTCTTTCTAGTGTATTTGAAATAGCTCACCTGCATAATCACAGAGAGATTTTCTATCACAAAGATTCCGCACAAAACAGGGATCAATAATTCTTTTCTAAGTACTAAGGCCAATACTGCAATTATACCGCCTAAGGATAAGCTGCCAGTATCTCCCATAAATACTTGTGCTGGGTAAGAGTTGTACCATAAAAAGCCAACACAGGCTCCAACAAAGGCAGTGCAGAATATCACGAGTTCGCCTGAGCCTGGTATAAACATGACGTTGAGATAATCTGAGAAAATCGCGTTACCTGATATGTAGGCTAAGATGGCTAAGGCCAGACCAATGATGGCGGAAGTACCTGCCGCCAAGCCATCAATACCATCTGTGATATTCGCTCCATTAGAAATGGCCGTCACGAAGAAGATCACAATCAGAATATAGATTGCAGCCGTGATTAAATCATTTTCGGTTGGGTTGAATCTGCTATAATCTAGCTCGTTATCTTTTACAAAAGGTATTGTTGTTGTTGTAGATTTTGAATCTTCATACGCTGGATAAATACCCACCACCTCTGGTGGAATATCTTCACCACCGTTATCATTGAATTCTCGCACTACTACGGCTTCATTGAAGTAAAGCGTAGAGCCTACGATTAGGCCCACTAATACCTGTCCAACTACCTTGAACTTACCTGCTAAACCCGCCTTGTTCTTCTTAAAGACTTTGATGTAGTCATCTAGAAAGCCAATACCACCTAATATCACAGTGGTCCCTAATAATAAGATGATATAGATGTTCTCTAAACGAGCGAAGAGTAAAGTAGGCACTACTATCGCAGCAATGATGATAAGACCACCCATAGTTGGTGTACCTTTTTTCTCCATTTGACCTGCCAACCCTAAGTCACGAATGGATTCTCCCACTTGCTTTTTTTGCAATAGGTTAATCAACTTTCGGCCAAAAACGATTGTAATGAGTAGCGAAATAAGCGTAGCCATACCTGCCCTGAAGGAGATATACTGGAATACACCAGCTCCGATCAGATCAAATTCTCTATCCAAATAGTCGAACAAATAGTATAGCATCAGTTCTGCTTGTGAATTAGGTTCAACATCTCGCTCAAAATCACTCGGTCGTCAAAGTCGGTTCTTTCGCCTTTGATTTCTTGGTATGTCTCGTGGCCCTTTCCCGCTACAAGGATTATATCTTTTGGCTCAGCCAAAGCAGACGCAGTCTTGATGGCCTCCCTTCTATCTTCTATGACTAAAGTCTTTTTGTAATTAGAAGGTGAAACACCTTCTTGCATGTCTTTGATGATATCCATCGGGTCTTCATTCCGCGGATTATCAGAAGTCAAGATCACCTTATCGCTTAACTCACAAGCAATTTTTGCCATGACAGGACGCTTATCCTTATCACGATTACCACCACACCCCACTACAGTAATTACCTTTTCGTTACCTGTCCGAAATGCCTTGATGGTAAGTAGGACATTTTCTAAAGCATCAGGTGTGTGTGCATAATCCACCAGAGCAGTAACACCAGTACCTGTAATTACTTGCTCAAATCTACCGGCTGCTGGATCTAGACTAGACAACTCTTCTAATACTCTTGACTCATCTTCACCCAGCAATATGGCGGTACCCAGAACGGCTAGTAAATTATAGGCGTTGAAGTCTCCAATTAGCTTAAACCAAACGCTTTGCCTATTGATGTCTAATTCTAATCCCTCAAGTGTATTAGAAAGAATTCTTGCCTTATAATCCGCGAGGCTTTTAAGTGCATATTTATGCTTCGAGGCCTTCGTGTTTTGCATCATCACCATACCTCTTTTATCATCGGCATTTACCAATGCGAAAGCATTTGATGATAGGCCATCGAATAAAAGTTTCTTTGCTTTAATGTATTCGTCAAAAGTCTTGTGATAGTCTAGATGCTCATGCGTTAGATTAGTGAATACAGCACCCTCATATGTCAGCCCAGCTATCCTTCTCTGTACAATGGCATGAGAACTTGATTCCATGAAACAATGCGTACAGCCTTTGGCTACCATTTTAGCCAACATCTTATTTAGGGTGATGGCGTCTGGTGTAGTATGTGTGGCTGGAATTACTTCTTCATTAACTTTGTTTTCGACTGTAGAAAGAAGCCCAGTATTATAACCAAGCCCCCTGAACAATTGATAGAGCAGTGTGACACAAGTTGTTTTCCCGTTGGTTCCAGTAACACCAACAAGTTTTAGCTTTTTCGATGGGTTGCCGTAGAAATTCGATGCCATTACCCCTAAAGCTTCGGCAGAATTAGCCACTTGAATTAAGGCAATATCATCTATGGTAGTTTCTGGTAGCCTTTCGCAAACAATGGCTACGGCACCTTGATCGATTGCTTTATCAATAAATTCGTGACCATCGACCTGAGTACCCGATACTGCCACAAAGACACTACCCACATCTACCTTGCGAGAGTCAAAGGCAATCGTAGTTACCTCAGTTTCCATGTCACCAGAAACTGTTTGTAACGACACCTTATATAATATGTCCTTTAACTGTGGCATTAACCTAGTTCAAGTCTAATTTGAGCACCTTGGTTAATTCGTATACCGGCCGTAACTGATTGCTTAAGCACCCTGCCCGTACCGGTAATCGAAACTTTTAACCCTAAATTTTCCAAGATGTACACTGCATCTCTTAATGTCATTCCTTGCACATTAGGCACAAGATTTTCTGAATCATGATTTTCTTTCCAGATGATGGCGTTATTGCTTACACTTGATCTTACCCATTCAGCCTGAACCTCTTCACCAATGTGATTGGAGATACCTAGTTGATTACAGAGCTCATTGAGTTCATCAAACTTACCTGCCCTGATGAAAGGGAACTTCCCACCATTCGCCAATAGATTAGATTGGAAGGCATCGTGGATATCAAGGTTCTGCGCATAAATCATGTCAGCTATTTCCTTGAAGACTGGCGCGGCTACATCACCCCCGAAACGGTCATAGCCTTCTGCACTATCAATAATTACGATGCAGCTATATAGCGGGTCTTCGGCCGGAAAGTAACCTGCGAAAGAGGCATAGTATTTTTGCCAAGTATATCTTTTGTTGATGAGCTTTTGAGCAGTACCTGTTTTGCCTGCAATCTTATAAAAGTCGTTCTTAATGTTCTTAGCTGTGCCTCTTTCCACAACTCCTTCAAGCATTTGCCTTAAATCAGCTAAAGTCTCATCCGAAGCAATTCTCTTGTTTAACACCTTAGACTTAAAGGTTTCGATTGGCTGATCGGCACGATTGATACTTTTGACTAGAATGGGCTGAATCATTTTTCCATCGTTTGCAACGGCATTATAAAAAGTCAGTGTTTGTAGTGGAGTCAATTGGGTTTCATAACCAACAGACATCCAAGGCAAAGTCACATCAGACCAAGACGGGTCATCTGTGTCTTTTATATATGGGACGCCTTCCCCCATCAACTGAAAGCCTAAGGGTTTACCGAAGCCTGTATTCTTGATGAGGTCAACATACTCTTGAGGATTGTCTCCAAAGTGCTCATCGACTAGCATGGCTGTTCCTACATTTGAAGATTTGATAAATACATCTTCCACACTAAGCATCCCATACCCACCCCTGTGCGCATTGGCATCAGTCATTACTCGATCACTGAATTCATATTTACCGTCACCGGTATCAACCGAGTCGGTTAATTTCACCTTACCTGCCTCAAGCAGTGCTAGCATAGATGCTAATTTGAAAGTCGAGCCAGGATCGTTGTTTTCTGCAACTGCAAAATTCTTATTCTCGGCATAAGTGTTGTATTCGGTTCTTTTTAGATTTGAAATGGCCTTAATCTCACCCGTTTTTACCTCCATTAAAACCACCACTCCATATACAGCATTGTATTTCGAAACAGTTTTAAGGAGAGCATTCTGAGCAACATCTTGAAGATTGATGTCTATGGTAGTATGGACATCATAGCCATCAATAGGCCTGACATCTGAAGACGCATTGACTGGCATCCAGTTATTACCAGCAACTTTTTGAAACAATCCTTCTCCATCTCTACCTGCTAGGTAATTATTGAAACTTCTCTCAACACCAACGCCTACGTTGTCTTCATTTAAATAACCAATGGTTCTTTCAGCGAGCTTTTGAAATGGATTGTGTCTTTCTTCTTCTTTGTTGAAAATAACACCGCCCTTCATTCGACCAAGGTTGAAGATGGGCCACTGTTCTACGCTTTGCTTTTCTTGATAATCTAGAAGTCTGTTATTGAGGACTAGGTATTGTCTTTTGGACTGTCGAGCTTCCGAGATCTTCTTAGAGTAGTAGTCTTTAGAATGATCTCGGAAAAATGTCGACAATAGGTGTGAAAGGGAGTCTAAATTAGACGTAAATATCTCATCGTCAACTAGTGACGGGTCAAATGCTAGTTTATAGAAAGGCAGTGACGTAGCGAGTAGATCGTTTCCACTTGCATATATGTTACCCCTCGTTGCTTTTATCTTTCGGTAGTCAAGACTGTAAGTCTCGGCCTTTTGTCTCCAAACATCACCATCGATGATTTGAATATCCACCAAACGGTAGATTACGGCCAATACAAACAATACGGCTACCAAAAAAGCGATGCGAACCCTGAGTAATATGGCCTTCTTAATATTCATTGTCTTCTACAATGATTTTAGTCGGTGGCTCCATACTCTCTTCTAAACCAAGCGCTTTTACCTTCTTGGCTACTTCTGATTGCTTACTACTATACATGTAGTTTGCCTCCAGCGTGGTCACATCCGCCCTAAGGTCTTCGACTTCGTCTTCCAACTTGTCGATGTGTCTCACTGCCCTTTCTGCGTAGTGATTGTTCCAAACGTAGAACATACCAAGCAAAACAGTGAAAGCTACCTTCGGCAGGTATTTAACAGGAAGTCCTGAATTCCAAGACTGATTTAGCTTAAGTTTTGCAGACAAGAAGCCGAAGAATCCCCTGCCCTGAGGCTTTTCGTTTTCTTTGACTCTAAATCTGTTTTCAGCCATCTTTATATTCGCTCAGCTACCCGGAGCTTAGCACTCCTAGATCTACTGTTAGCTTTTAATTCCTGTTGATTCGGTTGTACTAATTTTCTATTCACAGCCCTTAAGGGCTTTATTTCGTTTCCGAAAAAATCTTTCTCCACATCACCAAAAATCTTCCCTTTGTTAATGAAGTTCTTGACCATTCTATCTTCCAGCGAGTGATAACTCATCACCACTAACCTTCCATCTGGCCTAAGCATTTCGGCAGACTGTGTTAAAAAGTCTTCTAAAGCACCCATCTCATCATTAACCTCTATTCTCAATGCCTGAAAGACCTGAGCGTAGTATTTATTCTCTCTACCTCTTGGTGCGTATTTTTCAAGCAATCCTATCAAGTCGAAAGTGGTTTTAAATGGCTCAGCAAAACGTTGCGAAACGATTGCTGCGGCCAGCGTTTTGGCATTTTTCACCTCACCGTAAATTCCCAGAATACGATGAAGCTCTTTCTCTGCGTAAGTATTGACTAGCATTGCTGCAGTCAACTCACCTCCTCTATCCATCCTCATATCAAGTTCAGCATCTCCACGAATTGAAAATCCGCGAGAAACCTCATCGATTTGATGTGATGAAATACCCAAGTCAGCCAAAATACCATCAACTTTATTGACACCATACAGCTTTAAATACCGTCTTAGGTGTCGAAAATTGGCTTGTATAAATGTGAAAGAACGTTTTTCAATTTTCGAGGCATTTGCTTTCGCATCATCATCCTGATCAAAACTCAAAAGTCTTCCATCGTCTGATATATGCTTCAGCATTTCAATTGAGTGACCTCCGCCTCCAAAGGTCACATCTACATAAATTCCGTCAGGTTTGATTGCCAGTCCCTGTATGCATTCCTGCAACATTACTGGCACGTGATATTCAGCCATTTTCTTTAGTCATCAGCCAAGTATTTTTCGGCCAACTTTGAATACTCTTTAGCATCATTGATGAGGTTTTCTTCGTACAGGTCTGGATTCCAGATTTCAACTCTATTTCCCAACCCCACAAGCACAACCTCTTTCGTCAAATCAGCATATTCCAGCATACGTTTCTGAATATTGATTCTCCCAGCGCTATCTAACTCAACTTCTGCATTGCCTCTAAAAAAACTGCGCTGGAACTTTCGATACTCTTCATTGAATTCACTCAACGACCGAACACGATTGATAATCTTTTTATACTCGATCATAGGATATAGAATCAAGCAGGACTCGAAACCTCGCCTTAAGACGAGCTCTTGGTTAGCCACATCAGGTAATGCCGCCCTTACCTTTGCCGGTAAAGCCAACCTCCCTTTTGCATCTAATTTGCAATCATATTCTCCAGTAAAAAAAGACATTACACACCTGAACTAATACAAAGATAGAAAAACTCTCCACATCCACCCACTCTTTTCCACTTTTTCACACTTTTTCTTAAAAATGATGATTATGAATTCAAAAAGCAAGTTTCGTATAGAAATAAAGCAACTATCTCAATGGACACATGAATTATTTAAAACACTGATTTACAATACTTTAAATGAATCATAGGTTCGGAAGCATGCAACAGGGGGAAGAATTGCAAAAAAGTGGAGGGAAGTGTAGCTACTGTAAGAAAAGCATCTTTTCAGAGAGTTTATGTGTCCAAGAATTAGCCATCAAAGAGATTCTCAGACCAAATGAGTATCCAAAAGCGTTTAATCATTAGTTTCGCATTAACAGCATCAGTATGAAAAGATTAATATTCGTATCCCTACTATTTATTGTGGCTTTATTGACTGCCTGCGATTCTAATGATGACACCCCCAATGAGCAGGGCACTGTAGCTGTCTTTATTGTAGACTACACGTCTAATGAGTTGCAAAGCGGGTCTACCCTAAATGTTGCAAAAGTTGTAAATGCCCCCTCCCAATTGCCTGTATCTGCAAGTATTACACAACCCAGAAATGATCTGAATGGATCTGTCAGCCTTTTACTTACTTCTACCGGAGACCAACTTTTTGATGGAGAGCTATCTGATGAAGGCACAGCCAGAATTTTTGCACCAAATCAAAGACTCGCACCATCTGATTTCTTTCAACTGGAAACTCCAATCCCTTTTCCAACTCAATTAAATCTTCTGGATATTGAAGGTCCATATAGCACGCCTTTTAGTACAACATGGGAAGCCATTGATGACATTAACCTTATTCAGATATTTCTCAATGAAGGAGGCTTAATGGGCCGTTATTTGTATCAACCGTCTCCTAATATCTCAAGTGAATGGAAGTGGATTATCATTCAGTACCTACCCTAACACCAGGGAGGGAGAGACAAAAAAGTGAGTGATTTTAACACCCTAGAATAAGGTAACTTCTCGTATTGATTGTTTATATAACAGAAAGGGAACAAACCTAAGTTTGATCTTTTTCATACAACTAAACTACAAACTAGTCTGAAGCACCCGTTGGTAAGCAATGGGTGTTATTTTTTTCGGCTCCTCTATTTTGAACGCTCAATGGTAAACTGAACAAGCTGTCCCAGCGAAGTTTTGTAATCCGAATCAGGAAATTGACTTAATATTTCGGTTGACTTGTTGTAGTAATCATGCATCACAGACTCAGCATATTCAATACCTCCTGTTGACTTTACATGATCTATCACCTCTTGAACCTTCTTTTGATTTTGGCTATTGCTCTTCACAACTCGCTTGATCCTTCTTTTCTCTGAAGCCGTAGACTGCTGTAAGGCATAAATTAAAGGTAAGGTCATCTTCTTTTCTTTGATATCAATACCCAAGGGCTTGCCAATTTCGCTAGTTCCGTAGTCGAATAAATCGTCTTTGATTTGAAATGCCATTCCAACATTCAACCCGAACTCCTTCATGCGTACAACTGTCTCTTTATCTCTATTAGATGAGGCAGCTCCTACAGCACAACAAGAAGCTATTAATGATGCTGTTTTTTGCTCAATCACATCGTAGTACAAGGCTTCGGTAATATCCAGGCTTCTGGCTTTGGCCATTTGCAGTAGTTCGCCTTCACTCATTTCTTTAACTGCCTCTGAAACGATTTTCAGTAAATCATAATCTTCATGCTCCACCGAGAGGAGTAAACCTCTAGACAAAAGGTAGTCCCCTACTAATACAGCGATCTTGT
Source organism: uncultured Roseivirgaceae bacterium (assembly GCA_964352205.1). Lineage (GTDB taxonomy): Bacteria > Bacteroidota > Bacteroidia > Cytophagales > Cyclobacteriaceae > Roseivirga. Next base: position 69,704 of record CAYGQO010000004.1, on the reverse strand, counting down.
TTTTCCAAAGGGCATTCACAGAGAAAAAACCTCTTCTGAAATTAGAATCATCCACTACATCATCATGAACAAGGCTTGCGGTATGCAACAGCTCTATCAGCGAGGCTCCTCGATAAGTTCTTTCTGTAATCTCACCACAAACACCAGATGATAGGAACACAAACATAGGGCGCATTTGCTTTCCTTTGCGCTTTACTATGTAGCTCATGATCTTATCAATCAGAAATACTTTGCTCTTCATTAATGATCTGAATTTTTGCTCAAATTCAATCATTTCAGAAGCTACTGGGGCTTGTATTTCTTTTAGTTGTAGTGCCATTCGGACTAGGTGCTACAATATTAACAGGTAATGCAGCAACACCAAAAACATATATGTAAAATCAGGTCTTTCAGTTCGTTAAAGTGCTTTCATTACTTACTCTTCAACCGTATTGTTTGATCAATTGGACGGAAATCTCAGTAATAGTTCAAAAGCCAAGTATGCATGGTTACGAGTGTCCTTAATTTCAGGACTCAGCCAGTTATAAACAACTTTAAAAGTGGCCTTGTTAGAACTGGAAACAAAACCAAACCGTATGTGCCTCACCCAAGGCTGCGAAGCTTCTGTATGGGGTGCATCACTATTCCACAAAGAGCCGTCTATGGTGATGTTATGCATAACATATTGCATACCAAACCCCATCAATAAATAATTGTGCCTTGGTATATTTTGACTTCCTGCACCTATTAAAGCATTAGAAAAGGCCGAATTTCTGAACCATTGAAGTTTACCTACCCTTAAGTCTACCCTTTGAAAAGCATGGGTAAAGGCTGTACCTAAAGAAAAATCAGTACTTGAAATTAAGTCTACAGCGCCAGGGCTCAAAACGTACTGTCTATTCAATTGCGCTTTCAGGTTAATAAAGAACTCATTTGGAATTTGATACCGCCAACCTTGTGGGTCAGGAAAACCCACTGCCTCATGATACCATTCTTGAAAAGCCTGTGCGCCCGTGCTCTCTCCAACTAGGCCAACATCTACCCCCAACATTCTGCGATTATACTTTTTTGTATATCGACTATAGTTGAAACCCACATGCAAGATACCGGCATAGGGTCTATCAAAATCGTTGACATCGACAAACAATAGATTATCTGGTGTGAAAAACCGGTGTGATAGTTCAACGTCAAAAATCCGTTTAGTCGAATCTTGAGTGCTTATTTTTTGAGGAACCCACCGATAATTAGCAATTAGTCCATTTGAGTAGTACCGATCGCTTCCTTGTAGTAGATAAAAATCATTTTCATTGGCAAGCGAGAATTCTCTAGTCAAATAAGCCTCTTGCGCTTGTACTTGAATAGATAAGAATATGGAAAGAAAAAGCAGAAAACTTCTCAAATACATATATTCACGAATCAGGGGCAAAAATGATCAAAATTTACCTCAATTACGATTGTACCTTAAAAAATGAAACAAGTGTCCAAGTTGAAGAGCCTGCTAGACAAGCGCAAGGAACTGAATGCATTCAGAACCTTAACCGCAAAAAATGAGGGACTTATAGACTTTAGTTCAAATGACTATTTGGGCTTGTCTCATTCGGCAGATTTGAAAGCACACATAGTCGACTCTTACACTCAATCCAATCACTTGAATGGATCTACTGGCTCAAGACTGTTGACGGGCAATAGCGCCCTGATCATGAATTGTGAAAATGATCTTGCCTCCTTTTTTGGTTTTGAATCTACTACACTCTTCAACTCCGGTTATATGGCCAGTTTGGCCCTTTTCTCAGCCCTGCCGCAACGCGGAGATACAATCATTTATGACGAGTACGCCCACGCTTGTATCAAAGATGGATGTAGACTGAGCCTTGCCAAACGACTACCTTTTAGACATAATGACCTTCATGATTTAGAACGAAAGCTCAAGGAAGCACAAGGGGAAATCTTTATCGCTTGTGAATCAGTTTACTCTATGGATGGTGATGTGGCACCATTGGCCGAAATCGTGACGCTAGCCAATACATATAAAGCAAAAGTAATTGTTGACGAAGCCCATAGCACTGGGGTTTTTGGAGCAAGCGGTCAAGGACTCGTTTCAGAAATGAACCTGCAAGACAACGTCTTTGCTGTTATCTATACTTTCGGGAAGGCAATGGGCATTCATGGTGCTTGCATTGCAGGCCCTACGAACCTAAAAGAGTTCATCATAAACTACAGCCGACCTTTTATATACACTACTGCACCAAGTCCCCTTGAAATTATCTCAGTTCAGAAAGCTTTTGAATACTTAAAAGAACACCCCAATCTGAAGGCCCAGCTCCATCATAATATCCACCACTTCAATGAATGCCTACCGCAATGTGCGAGTCCGTCCACCATTAAATCAATTATTATTCGAGGCAATGAAAAAACAAAAGCCTTGGCCAAAAGCTTACAGGAAAAAGGCTTTGATATTCGGCCTATCCTAAGCCCTACTGTAAAAGAGAATTCAGAAAGACTGAGGATTTGTTTGCATACCTATAACACGATAGAAGAAATTAGTCTAATTTGTCACCTCTTGAAGAATACATTAGGATAAACGTTTTTTAAATCCATTATCTTTGAGGCTCTATTTGGATGGAATCAATCTCACCAGACTACGTTAAGAAAAAGTATGAGCCAATCGTTCGCGGTGGTATCAATGAATGGCCTGTAGTAGCCCTCAGCAGGAACCGTGAAGAATTCATTGAAGAGGTGGCTGCAGAAAGCATTAAGCGCATAAAAGCGCAGGCCTCTACACGAGACGCACTCATAGAAGAGCTCGAAACCACCGTTTTCAGAGAGAACCTTCGTATCAAAAGAAACCCTTGGGCAGTTGACCCAGAAGACGATGGAGACTTTTTAAAATTGGTAAAAAGCCGGCTACTGGAAATCTCTCAGAGTGATGACAATGAAGAAAAAGACGAGAAGCTTGATGAAATCGTTGAGGAGATCGTCATTCGTTATGCCAGCGAAATAGCCGGGAATTTCAAGAAATCTCGTTACCGCATGGCGCGATCAATCGTGACTTTCGGGTTTGCAAGGCTTTTAAATGCATCTAGGGCAAGAGGTTTTTGGTCTATTTTCAGTACGCAGTACACACTCCAAGACAAAATCAACATTACTGGTGAAGTAGATCAACTTAGAAATTTGGCTAAAAAGGGAACGATTGTAATGGTTCCCACCCATTTCAGTAACCTTGATTCAATTTTGATTGGCTGGGTAATTAATGCGCTCGGCTTACCCGCATTTATTTATGGTGCCGGTCTGAATCTATTCAATATTAAAGTCATTTCTTACTTCTTGAATAGCCTCGGTGCGTACAAAGTAGATCGAAGAAAGAAAAACATGCTCTACCTAGAGACGCTCAAATCGTACTCCAGTTTGGCCATGCAAAGAGGTTGTCATAGTCTCTTTTTTCCGGGAGGAACGCGTTCTCGTTCCGGTAAAATTGAAAAACGCTTAAAGCTTGGTTTGTTAAGTACAGCCATTGAGGCCCAGCGTGTAAACTATCAAAAAGGTAAGCGTGATTCCCTAGAAAAAATATTTGTAGTGCCCGTTACACTCAATTATAACTTTGTACTAGAAGCACCCAGCCTTATTCGCCAGTATTTGAGACTGCAAGGACAAGAGCGCTACTATGTGGAAAATGATGAGTATTCTACATCTTATAAAATATCGGCATTTCTAGTCAAATTCTTTACCAAGGGCTCTGATATCTCTGTCTCTATTGGAAGAGCTATGGACGTACTCGGAAATTTTGTGGATGATCAGGGAGAAAGCTACGACAAGAGCGGGCGAATTATTGATACCCAAGAATACTTTACGGTTGACGGTAAAATAATTTCACAGAACGAACAGCGAGAGGACGAATACACCCGAATGCTCAGCGAGCGCATTGTCGAAGAATTCCATAGAATCAACAAGGTTTTTGCTAGTCACTTAGTAGCGTTTACTGCTTTCGTCATCCTAAAAAAGAAATTTCCTAAGCTAGACCTCTACAACCTCCTCAGATTGCCCGAAGAGGATTTGGTCATTGCTTATGATGAATTTAGAACATGCTTTCAGACCGTGTTGGCCCAAGTACATCATATGTACAATGAGGGTAAATTAAATGTATCGCCCTATTTGACTGGAGACCCAGATCAAATCATCAAGCACGGCCTCAAAAATGTAGGCATGTACCATTCAAAGAGACCAATTGTAAGGAATCGAGATGGAGATATTACCACAGAAGATTTGAATTTGCTATTTTATTATCATAACAGGCTTGACGGCTATGAACTTGAGAAGCATGTCCGATAATACAGTAGGCGTTTTAGGAGCAGGCAGTTTTGGAACTGCCGTTGCCAATATTCTGGCAAAAAACAGCAATGTATTGCTATACGCTAGAAATCCGGAGTCAGCCAAAGAGATTCAAAGCACTCGGAAATCATCCGGCCAGCATATTGCAGCATCCATTACGGTGACTTCTAATCTTGAAGAGGTTCCTAAAAAGTGTAATGTGATTTTTCCGGTAGTACCATCTGCCAACTTTAGAGACCTGATACTACAATTGGCCCCTCACCTAAGGCCCTATCATATGATGATTCATGGAACGAAGGGTCTGGACCTACAGTTTCCGGAAAATCGAGGCAGAAATTTCATTCTATCTAAGGAGCATGTCTCCACTATGAGTGAAATTATTAGAAAAGAGACTGTAGTGGTACGAGTGGGCTGCATGGCAGGGCCAAACCTTGCCTCTGAATTGTCTACAGGACACCCTGCAGCTACCGTTATTGCCTCTCCTTTCACAGAAGTGATTCAAGAAGGTAAAAGATTACTTCGGTCTGAAAATTTTCAAGTCTATGGCAACTCAGATTTAAGAGGGGTTGAACTGTGTGGAGTCCTCAAAAATATTATCGCCATTGCATCCGGTATACTTTCAGGACTTGGCCTCGGGGAGAATTCTCGTGGGCTATTGGTCAGTAGGGGTTTAGTCGAAATGATTTACTTAGGGCAAGCACTTGGTGGAGAACTATCTTCTTTCATCGGACTAGCCGGAATTGGTGACCTTGTGGCTACTACAACAAGTACTAACAGTAGAAACTATACCCTTGGATATAAAATTGCCCAGGGCAAATCCCTCGATGAAGCCCTATTAGAAATGGATGAGGTTGCAGAGGGAATTAATACCATAAAAATTGTGAAACAGCTAGCCGATAGTCAAGGGCTAAAGCCGCTCATTACCGAAATACTTCATAAGATCTTATTTGATGGAATGACACCCGAAAACGGAGTCAACTTCCTAATGCGCTACCAAGGTAATATTGATATAGACTTTCTATAGATCCTCCATGGCCTCAAGCCTTTGAAGCAAAGTTGGGTGTGAATAATGCACCTTTACATAGAGCGGGTGAGGTGTCAGGTTACTCAGCGATGATACCGAAAGACGCTTTAATGCAGTAATTAAAGGTTTAGCTCCGTAAGTATGAGTTGCATAAGCATCGGCTTCATACTCATTTTTTCTACTTAAGATGTTCATAAGAAAACCCGTCAACCTTGATATAGGTGTGTATAGGAGCCCAAAAGCAATAAAGTTCAAGTGAATAGACAGTTCTTCCGCACCCAAGGCGACAGAAAGGCTGGTATTAAAAATCAATAGGGATAAAATATAAAAGGTTATGCCCATTTGAATGATACTCAGTATCAATCCAGTTACAATATGCTTCTTTTTGAAATGTCCTACCTCATGGGCCAATACAGCAACTAGCTCTTCATGCGAATGATTGTTGATTAAGGTGTCATAAAGCACAATTTTTTTCTTCTTCCCCAAACCAGAAAAGAAAGCATTTGCCTTAGTAGACCTTTTAGAGCCATCAATTACATAGATACTATCTAGAGGGAAGTTTACTTTTTCTGCATAAGCATTGATCTTATCTTTTAATTTTCCACTCTCTAAAGGTGTCAGCTTATTAAAAAGCGGAAGAATGAGAGAGGTGTAAAACAAGTTCATAAATAGCACAAAACTTGTGACGAGAATCAGTGCATAAATCCAGAAATTCTGACCCAACTCATTCACAGTCCACAGGAGCGCATAGCCCAAGAGCCCTCCAATCAAGACAGCTATCATATAACCCTTTAACTTATCTAGCACAAAGATTTTAGGGGTTGTCTTGTTGAATCCGAAACGTTCTTCTATGACGAAAGTGGTATAATACGAAAAGGGTAAATTGATGAAATCAGACAACACAAAGAGCACCGCAAAAAAGAGTAAAGACTTTAGGATAGGATCAGCAACATATGGACTTAAGGCATCATCTAAATAACCAAAGCCTCCCAAAAACAGAACGATTAGGGTAAGCGCTGTACTAAATGCCGAAGTCCAGAAACCAAAACGCGAACGAACCTTTTGATATGCTTGTGACTTAGCATATTCGTCTTCTTCGTAAATACCTTTTAACTTTTGAGGAATTTCTGCCTTTGAATGTCTTTGATTAAGGAAGTCAAGCGCTTGATCAAAAATATAATCAAGTACCACTATACCAATAATGAGGTAAAGTATCTGGTCAGGCGACATAACTCAGTCTAGTTTTTGGGACAAGGGATTCTCCACCTACTCCGAGGCGTTATTTCAGGCTTATTAAAGTCTATGATGTATGACAGAGAAAACTCATGTGCTCCACCTGCATCGATCGTTAACTCCGAAAGTGTGTAATCGAAACTATAACCTATATTAAAGTTATTGGTTGTAACGCCCAATGTGAAAATCAGCGCTTCGTTATTCGGAAAATTTTCGAATTTCTTAAATGGTATTCCGCGATACTGAAGACCAAAATTGATGGGCTCTAAATGGATAAAAGCTCCAATATCTAATTGTGAGAATGGTCCTTGTTCCTTGTATTGAAAAATAGGCGTAATGCTTCTCTCAGCATAAGTGTAGGTCAGATCCTTTCTTAGTGGGCCTCTTCCCAAAGATATTTTATACCCTCCATGTATAGTAAACTTTTGAGGCAAAGGACTGTTCTCATCAATTAACGATTGATTCGGCTCTGTAATATGTTGCAGAGAAGCTCCCAAGAAAAGGTTTCTTGAGTAGAAAACTCCTCCAATACTAATGTCTCCAAAGCTCGTTTGTAAATCTCTGCCGAGTACTGAAGGATCTAAAACGGTAGGGTTAATAACCCCTGTAATTGGGTTTATCTGATCTTGAAATACTAAATCTTGAAAACCAGCACTCCTGTTAAAAAGATTGTATTGAATACCTGGCCTGAACATAAGATTGTCTCCTAATTGAAGCTGATAGGCATAACTTAAACCAACATTGGTTGACCGCAAACCTTCTCTTCCTTCTCTATCAGTAGTCAGGATTAAGCCAATTCCGCTATTATATTTTTCTATGAAATGATCGGCATAAAAGGAAAAAGTCTCAAACGAGGCATCTAAGTTTGGCCATTGGCTCCTATAGTTAACTCCAAATCTTGTGAACTGCGAAGCTCCTGTAAAAGCTGGGTTTATATAGAGAGGGGCAGCATAAAACTGAGAAAATTGGGGGTCTTGCGCCTTTAGTTCCAAAGAACCTAAAAAGGCAAACAAGCAAACGATCAGTGTACAAACTCTCCTCATGTTGTTACTAAAACAATTAAATCCCTAACGACCCTGCCTCGAATATATTTCCCACACAAAAATTCAAGAATCTATTTAGTCAAACAAGGTTTCCTCAAAGAACTTTTCCGTTATCTTAGGGCTTCTGATATAAGGGGTTGAATATAATAAAAACTCTGTCAAACACGTAATAAGGGTATCTATTTGCCGTAGTGTTTACCAGAAAGAAAGAATTATCGTGCGGAGTAAGCTCAAGATTATTTTACTACTCATTGGCCTGTTGGTCTCTTTTACCGGTAAAGGTCAAGACTTTACGCGGCATAATTGGTATTTCTCAGGTAACGACTTAGGGCTTGCCTTTGGAAAAGGTACCAACACCGAGACTGATTTAATTCCCGGTAAAATCCCTCAAACTAATTTTGGCGAGAAAGTAACTGCTACAGACCCTACTACCGGAAACCTTCTTTTTTACTCTGACGGCATCAATATTTATGACGCTACGCACCAAATTATGCGAAATGGGGACAATCTTGATGCTGACACCAACAGTAGTCAAGGTTTAAGTGTAAGCCCTATACCTGGCCCAGGCAGCGAAGGGTTGTATTATTTATTCTATAAAAATAATACTGGAGAAATCCTTTACTCGGTAATTGACATGAATTCATCAGGCAATAGAAACATACTATTACCTGCAGGAGCTGTGATTCCTAGTAGGAAAAATATTTCTACAGGCATCAATACCCGGGGAAATGGAATGATTACCATTGGGTCAGCCGATATGACTGAATACTGGTTGGTAAGCCAGAACTCCGGCACTGGAGATTTTGAGATTCACAGTATCCCTACCTCCGGTGGAACATTTAACTTAGAAGATAGCTTCACCCCTGCCATCCCCATTGAAGCTTTGCACCTATCTTATCACAATGCTAGCAATCAAATTGCTGTTATACCTGCCAACAACTCGAATATTCAGACGATAACGTTTAATGAAGCATTCCGGAGATTAGATTTCGGTAGATCCATTCTCAACACCTTCGTGCCAGGTGAAACGTTTGGAGGATCGGCCGGCTGGTCTTTCACCGGACAGTATCTCTATTTTAGTCGGAATACGAATGCAGCCGGCAACGTATATCGTTTCGACATGCTCGATGTTCGAGATGACGCTCCACTAGAAACCGTTCTAACTGCTCCCGTAGAAGAGAGTTTGAGTCTTTTACTAGCCCCTGATAGTGCGGTGTATCATATCTATAGAAATACTGCCGGAGGTAGTCGCTTACTTGGAAGAATCAATGAGCCCGATACTACAATTGATCTCGCAGACTATGAAGGCTCCTTGTTTAACGGTACAGATGTAAACTCGAACTATTTTAGTCAATTCAGCCCGCAGGCCAATCTAATGCCTATGGTGACGATTGAGTTACAGGAAGGTGATATATGCATGAATAACCCGATTCAATTCTTCCCAATAATTGAGCCTTCTTCTGCCATACCGACAGCATACTTTTGGGATTTTCAACCTTTTGGTCTATCCTCCAATCAGCATTCACCTATCATGAGTTTTGAGGAATCTGGGCTACTTTCTGCTACCCTCAATGTGGTCATCAACGGTGAATTGATTCAGTCCAACACGGTAATGCGTGAGATTTTGGAAAATGACTTACAGGTAGACCTGCCCGACACGACAATCTGTCTTGGCGAAACACTTGAGTTAGATGCAGAACCGCAACAAGATGGACAAGGTCAGCAAGGTGGTGGAGCTGGTGGCGGTGGCGGTGCTGGGCCTACTGGCGGGCCATTTACCTATTTATGGAGTACTGGAGACACAACCTCAACGATTAATGTTGACACTGGCGGAGATTACTGGGTAATTGTAACGCCTAGCACTGGGTGCCCTGTTTACGCTACTGCAGAAGTTGAAGTATATGGAGATGAAAGTACAAGTGCTAATATTTGGTATTTTGGAGATGGGGCCGGAATTGATTTTAATGAAGAAGATGGACTAGACCCACCTCCAAGAAGCATTACAACACCCCATGGAATGAACGCCCCTGCCGGTACTTCTACCATTTCCGATGCCAACGGAGACGTACAATTCTACTCCAATGGTTCCCGTGTTTGGAACCGGGAAAATGAAGTAATGCCGAACGGTACAGAAATTGGTGGTGACAGTCTTTCCACACAGGCGGTAATTATAGTCCCCTTCCAGGATGACGAATCGCTTTACTACATATTTACTACTCAACAGGTTTATGGTGACAATACATATGAACTGAAATACAGCGTTGTCGACATAAAGCAAGACGATGGTAAAGGTGATGTTATCTTGAAAGACATTGTATTGTTTAGTAGAAGCACTGAAAAACTTGCGGCTCTTGAAGGAGGAGGTGGCTACTGGCTATTAGCCCATGAATACGGCAATAACACTTTCAGATCATACCCAATTACTGCTCAAGGCATCGGCAGGCCTGTTCTTTCTTCTGCAGGCGCCATACATTCTTTTGATGATCCATTGAGTGGTCAGGCAGGTATGAAGTTTTCAGCTGACGGTGAACGCGTTGCCGTTGCACTCATTGAAGGAACCGAAGATTATGCAGAATTATTCGATTTCGATCCTCGTACGGGAGAAATCGTTGAATTTGAATACCGTATCGATTTAAATGAGGGGGGTGCGGCTAACGATCAAGTCTATGATGTTCATTTTTCGAATGGTGGTATAAAATTATTTGCAACGATGAATAATCGTAACACTGGTGCGGCCGGTGGTAGAGTACTTGAATATAGGGTTGACTCGTTATCAACTCCTGCTAGTAGACTAGCCTCGCGAGCGGACATCGCTGCGGGTTTAAACTTGGACGTCAACTTTGGACAGATGCAAACCGGGCCTGATGGGCAGATCTATATGGCTGTAGAAACCCCTGGAAACCCAAGTGGCTCTGCATTTGTAAGTTCCATATCAGCGATTGAAGACACACTAAACACGTCTGCCATCAACGCTGAAGCCGTTTTGTTAACTACCGGAAATTCAAGATTAGGCCTTCCAAACTTTGTGCAAAACAACTCTAATCCGCAAATGGACCCTAGCATGAACGCACCTGACTTGACCTGTGTTGACGAATTAGTAGAATTCACTAGCTCAGGAACTTCGGATATTGACGAATTCATTTGGACCATTACTAACCAAGCGGATAACAGCACGGTTTTTAGCGCTGCTATTCAGGATACATCCTATACCTTTCCACCAGGTCAATCGGGTATTTTCAATATCGCAGTTAATATTTTTAATCGATGTGGCTTTGACACTACGCTAGTGAGAGAAATACAAGTGCTAGAAACACCAGCACCTCCTACGGTGCCACAAGCACTTTCGGTGTGTGAAGGAGATACTGCTCCACTCGATGCTATACTTGGCCAGCCAGACGATCCAAATTTAAGTTTTGAATGGACTAACAGTCAAGGTGCGGTAGTAAGTACGACTCGAAACTTCTTGGTTGAAAGCCCTGAGATTTATACGATCACCATTACTAATATTGCTGGCTGTAGTAGTACTGCTGAAGTTTTTGCGGGGCCACCGTTTGAAATAGCGCTACCCGATGCCAGTGTCATCTGTCAAGATGACGAACTGATTCTAGACTCCAATGTAACAGCCAACATTTATAATTGGTCCGTCATCAATCCGGATGGAAGCATTAGCCCACAGACTTTCCCAAATGACAGGAGGGTTACGGTTAACTCTAGTGTACCAGGCATTTTCACCTATGTTGTGTCAATAGAAGACCCCATTACACCAGGTTGTTTTGTCAATGATTCTACACGGGTAACGGTAAATCCATTAGCGCAAGCGACCATTGGAACAGTTATCAATCCCTCTTGTGGAGATTCAGATGGCTCATTCGAATTTTCTGTAACAACTACTGGTAATTATTCTTATGTGGTTACCGGAAACACAACGGGAGTTGTTGCGCAGAACGGTAATTTCACCGGACCAGGACTAGCACCAATCGTTGAAACCTTAGATGCGGATATCTATACTATACAGATTACAGACAATAGTAGTGGCTGTGTAAATACGCTGCCGCCAATTACCATACAGGACGATTCGCCATCTTTTACCATAGATAATGTGGCAGTAAGTACGGCAGACTGCGTTAATCCAACTGGGGATTTAACGATAACACTTAGTACAGACGTTTTCCCAATAAGCTATACTCTCACAAATACGGCTGATGGAACCGTTACTACAGGTGGCCCAGTACCGGCACTTCCTGCTACGCTAGACTTCCAGATTACGGGTCTCGCCAGCGGCACTTATGACCTGACCGTAGATGGAGGGGCTTGTACTCAAAACCAAGCAAGTATTGTCGTAAATACTCCCCAGCCTATAGTATTAACCACTGAACCTTTTGTAGAAATATGTGGTGCCAATGCCCCGCTCACCGCAACTTCAAACATTGCTAACACCACTTTCTCATGGACCGGACCGAATGGCTTTACGGCTACAGGTGGTAATGTTACAGCAACCGAAAGTGGTACATATACGGTGACAGCTACAGGGCCTGACCCAAGTACGAGCTGCCCTGTATCGCAGGAAATCATTGTGGATTTGTCTATTCAACCAATAGTCACGATCGCCACACCAGACCTTTGCGAAGATCAGGTAACCCTGGAAGCTGAGATAACAAATCCAGAAGCTGGCGTTACTTATAACTTCAGTTGGGCGAATAGTGCTGGCACCATAGTTTCAAATGCACAAACGGCAATCGTGGCCGCTAGCGATACTTATTCGGTTACGGTAAGACCAGCTGATAATTTAACCTGCACAGGAAATGCAAGTATAGTTATTAGTATACCCGAGGAAATTCAAGCGAACCTAACCAGTTCTCCTGCTTGTGATGATGGATCCAATATCACATTAACCGTAGACTTGATAGCTGGTACTCCCAATAGCTTTACATGGACACGTGATAATCAGGCCATCGCTCCAACTGGAAGTGTGATAGCAGTGGACCAAGAAGGTGAATATACTGTGCGGATCGCTAACGCAAGTTGTTTTATAGAAAGAAGCATTGTTGTTCGAAGACAAGAAATTCCACCGAGCCTTTTACCTGAGACTGGGTTATATTGCCCTAATAATGCGACTCAAGAAACAGTATTGGCAGGTAGAGGATTTATAAGCTACGAATGGACACTTGATGGAGTTCCTTTTCCTGATGCTGATCAGAACCTAACATTTACAGGACCAGGAATTTATGAGGTGACTATGACCACCGCTACAGGTTGTCAAAGGGTAAGCCAAATCAATGTGATAGAGAGTTGCGACCCAAGGATTGTTGCACCAACTGCTTTTGTTCCGAGTGGAAATGCTCCGAATAATGTTTTCTCAGTAGTACCAAACAATTTTGTTGACAACTTCGAAATCTTTATCTACTCCCGATGGGGCGAACTTATTTATCAAAGTACTTCACTTGAGTTTCAGTGGAACGGAGTTTTCAATGGAGAAATTGTACCTCTGGGCACATACCCTTACATTATCCGTTTTACTTCAAGATTTGAACCGCAACGGGGCACTTTTGAGCAGTCTGGTTCCATCACTGTTGTGAGATAATAAAAGGGCCAATCTCAAGAAGATTGGCCCTTTTATTATCTGTTTTAGTCTACGGTATTAACCTTCCAATGCAGCTATCCCCGGCAAAACTTTACCTTCCATGTATTCTAGTAGTGCTCCTCCGCCTGTAGAGACATAAGAAACATCATTACCATAGCCGAGTTGGTTTACCGCAGCAGCAGAGTCGCCTCCTCCGATTAATGAGAATCCACCATTTTGAGTAGCCTCCACAATAGCTTCAGCAACAGCCTTGGTTCCATTAGCGAAGTTTTCCATTTCAAATACACCCATTGGGCCATTCCATAGAATGGTTTTAGATGCTTTCACTACCCTAGCAAATACTTCTGCAGCCTGCGGCCCAATGTCCAAGCCCATCCAACCTTCCTCAATCGCATTATTCATGCAAACCGCGGTATTGGCATCGTTACTGAATTTATCTGCCACAATAGAATCAATAGGCAATTGGAGATTTACCCCTAAATCCTTTGCCTTTTTGATAAGAGTTAAGGCCAATTCGAGTTTATCCTCTTCCACCAAAGAGTTTCCAATATTACCACCCATTGCCTTAAAAAAGGTGTAGGACATTCCTCCTCCAATAATCAGGTTATCGACTCTTTCTAAAAGCTGCTCAATGATTAATATTTTATCTGAAATTTTGGCACCACCCATTATAGCTGTCAGTGGTCTTTCTCCGGATTCAAGAACCTTCTGTGCATTTTCAATTTCAGCTTGCATTACAAAACCGCATCCCTTATGCTCAAAAAATTGTGCAATAATGGAAGTGGAGGCATGGGCTCTATGAGCCGTTCCAAAAGCATCATTGATATAAATATCTCCGTGATCAGCGAGTGACTTCGCAAAATCAACGTCTCCTTTCGTCTCCTCTTTATAAAATCTCAGGTTTTCTAAGAGCAAAATTTCTCCCCCTGCCAATTCTGCAGACACTTTTTTACCCGCTGCACCAATGCAGTCATCTGTAAATTTGACTTGAGTACCGAAAACTTCGGACAAATGACTGACTAGGTGCTGTAACGAGAACTTATGCTCAGGCCCTTCCTTAGGCCTACCCAAATGAGACATTAATACAACAGCGCCACCATCATTAAGCACCTTCTTAATTGTTGGTGTGGCAGCCTCTATCCTTGTAAAGTCAGTGATCTCAAAGCTCTCGTCTAATGGAACATTAAAATCAACCCTAATCAGAGCTCTTTTACCTTTGAAATCGAAATCATTGATATTCTTCATTAGTCTGTTATTTAGCGATTGCTCGTTTTAGTCTATCGTTAATTGCCCTTCCCAAACCTTCATTTGGAACAAATTCGGTAATGATGGTATGGATATTTTCACGCTGATCAAGTTCGCGCAGCCCAGTAAAAAGGTGCTTGGCGGCTTCATTTAAATCACCACTTTCGGACAACAGAAATTGATTACCTTGTTCAATTCCTGAAAAGTAATGATCAAACATTAATGCACCCATTCCTGAGGTATCTAAACTCAAATTTAGATCAAATTCATTGGCCAAGACAACTCGCTTTGCAGGAGCATAATGGCTCTTCAGCATTCCTGGTGCGTCAGGCTTAGAGCTTGAGTGTATCGCTACCACTACCTTACCGATTACTTGTTCTATCGCCTCAACCGACAGTCCTCCTAAGCGTAAAATTTTTGGCGTGTCTTGCTCAAAACTGATGATCGTAGACTCAATGCCTACGTCACAAGTTCCCCCGTCCAGGATGTAATCAATTCTGTTTCCTAGTTGATCATTTACATGCTTGGCAGTTGTTGGACTGACATAACCAAAAGGATTTGCACTTGGAGCTGCCAAAGGAAAATCAAGCGAAGTAAGCAGTTCATGCGTCATTTGATGAGCTGGAACACGAACGGCTACTGTTTCTAAACCCGATGTCACTAAATCAGGTATTATGGATTTCTTTTTAAGTAAGAGCGTTAATGGTCCTGGCCAGTAAGCCTCCGCTAGTATTTTGGCCTTTTCAGGTATTTCTTGAACATATTTACTCGCTGCCGATATGCTCTCCACATGTACAATTAATGGATCAAAGGAGGGTCTGTTTTTTGCAGCGAATATCTTAGCAACCACTATTCCGTCTAAGGCATTACCAGCCAAGCCATAGACCGTTTCAGTAGGTATGGCAACTAAACCACCACCGGCTAAAACCGCTTTTGCTCTACTTATGTCTTGGCCAATTTCAGCCATCACTGCACACAGTTCTGTGCAACAGCCTCACTTGCACCTTCAAAATTCATTTGCTCGGCACTAGACAGGTATTGACACCCTTCTGGTTTGTTATTATTCGCCAGCTCTGACAGCCCTAACCAATAGTAGGCCTCTCCATAGTCAGGTTGCATTTCTATGGCTTTCTTTAAATCATAAATGGCATCTTCTGCATTATTGATTCTTAATTCTGTCTTCCCCTTGTTCAAATAAAGCAGTGCATTATTGGGTTCAATTTCCAGAGCAAATTGGAAATCAAAAAGTGCACGGTCAAACTCTTGATACTTAAATAGAATGGCTCCTCGATTAGTGTAGGCATCTACTACATCTGGCTGAATATTGATGACATAATCGTAATCAAGCATTGCTTCATTGTCTCTGCCCAGTAGTCTGTAGGCGTTACCACGATTAAAAAAGGCACGATAATTTGTAGTATCAGTATTTATGGCTCTTGTAAAAACATCTATGGCCTCATCTAATTGCGCCAGCCTTAAAAGCGCCACTCCTTTGGCATTCAGGGCTGAGTAGTTTTGTGGATTCTTACCCAATACTGCGTTGAATGTCTTAACCGCTTCTGAATAATTATTCACATCCATCAGTGCCCTGCCCTCTGCCAGTAACTCCTCCTCTGAAGGGGAACAACTCAGCATAAACAAGGCAATAAAAATTGAAATAGGTAAGCTTGCTTTGAATCGCATATTTCTGCTTTTAGCGCGCAAAGATAAAGCACATACGCTAGACCTGAAAGGAATATTATCGTCTTAGGAGGACTCGCTTTGCCGCATTTTCACCATTATAGGTTATTCGAACCAAATAGACGCCATCTGGGACAGGTCGTCCTAGGGTATTATTACCATCCCAGAAAAATTCGTTCTCTCCGGTAAACCCAATTCCTGATGAAATTACTCTTACCAAACTCCCCGAAGCATCATAGATACGAATCAAGACGATATTAGTCTCAGGAAGATTAAGCTTTAAGGTGAGCAGTTCGCTAAAAGGGTTAGGGAAGGCATTTTCAAATGCTAAGCCATCTGAACCTTCTAATTCTTCCGGAGGTAGTACACCTTCAATTTGAGCAGTAAACAGCCCCCTACCATGGCTGGCGACTACGGCCTTTCCGTCAAACCTTCGATAATCAAACATGTTCACCACCGCGTTTCCAATAACATCCTCAGACTGTAGTTCCCATGTGGTAAATGCTCCATCTAATTGTGTAGTAAAGTATAGTCCGGTGCTGGTCGTTGCATAGTATTGCTTGCTTCCATCGGCCATGGCTACAATGGACACCCATCTTACAGAAGGGCCGTTACCTTCTCCTGAAGGATTTTCTTCTAGTGTACCAGATACGTCTTCAAAACTTGCACCACCATCGGTAGAGTGAAATATGCTCGGTATACCATAGTTTGAAAACGCTACTAAAATGTCATCTGCGTTTGTAGGATCGATGGCAATTGCCCTAACATAACCAGTCTCTGGCAAGATTGGATCTATCAATTCTTCCACTTCATATAAATCAGTATTCGCATTATCTATTCTAAAAAGCCTTCCATTAGACGAGCCATAATAGACAATATTCTTAGGTGTGGTGGAAGCCTGAATCGCAGAAACAGTTCCAACAGGTAGTTCCGTTCTTTGTAATCTAGACCAATTAACTGAAGCCTTATCTTGAGATCCTGCCGGTATTTGAGAGAGGTTTCTGTTTCTCCAAACGAAATCACCTCCTGCCAAATACATGCGATTGGCATTATTAGGGTCGAGTACATACGGATTAATGAATTGGTACGGCTGAGATGGATCTGAGCCACCACCCACAGGATCTACGCGAGCAAATGAGGTAAGTCTAAACCGATCGTTAAAAGAGAGTCTAAAAATTCTTGAGTTTTGGAAAGAAGCATAGTAGAAAATACCAGAAGGGGTTGTTGCTGTAAAGGCACCGTCACCCGAAAGAATTCTTGTCCCGTTTTCCCTAGCATTATCATCTGTGTTCAGTGATAGCAAAGTCCCATTATCTTGAGTGCCCCCAATGGCGAAATCATCAGCAGGGTTCTTGCTAAAAACACCTGTGTAAAACTGGGTGGTTTTAAACCCATTGTTTAACGGTGTATATTCTAATGACTCTGCCCTATTATTATTGGAAATAAAGATTCCCCCATCATTGAATGATATCATTCTATCAGGGTTTGAAGGTAAAAATATGACACCATGCTGATCTGGATGATGGTTTGGGTACAGTGATTCCCCGTTGTCTGCTGGATCATAACCGCCAACCCATGTAATATTATCATCGGTAGCGAATCCATCCGTAGACCTGTATAAGTTCGTCCCGCTGATGAATACAATATCCGGATCACTTGGGTGAACGTCTACGGCTAAATCATAAGAATTTTGAGAGCTAAAAGCCTCAATATCATTACTGCCATCAGGGATATTAGGTGACAGACGAAAAACTTGACGTGTATTTAAATCCATGCGCCACATGGCGTGATCGGATCTTTGATCTGCGATGGCATAGGCCACCTCTGGCGATGACAACGAGGAGCCCAATTCTACACGGTTTGTGAATATGCCCTCAAAATCAAACAGCTTTGTCCAGCTAACACCATCAGTAGACGAATAAACACCGGCATCTTCAGATTCAATATTCTGATTGTTGGTAGTACTACTGAGAGAGGCAAGAAGTAATCCCGTTGCCGTTCTATGAATATCAGTGTAGAAAATGGAAACTTGATCGTTCAGATCTATTCCAGGACCTAAGTTTATCAGGTCAGTACCAAGTACCGTTTCCCAAGTCTGCCCACCATCGGTGGATCGAACAATACCACCGAAGATAGCCGCCAACACTTCATCATCTCCACCATTTGGATTTGTAGTAATGTCCCATACATATTGAAATGGGGAATTAAATGTACCTGGGGAATTGGTTTGCGTAGAAGCCAGAGGAGTCCAAGAAGCACCATTGTCGGTCGATTTGAATATACCATCGCCTCGGAAGGGAGCGCCCTGTCCTCGTGTAGAATTACCCACCAGTTCTCCGGTACCATAATACCAAATATCTTCTTGCCCTGGTTTTACATTTTGAGTAATGGCAGTTACACTCTGAATTTCATTGATAGCCGTAGCCCTTGTCCATGAAGCTCCAAGATCAGTAGAACGCCAAGCTCCTCCTGAAACGCCTCCTGCAATCATGGTATTTTCATCACGGACGTCTAAAACCACCGCTCGGGTACGTCCTCCAAAATTGTTCGGCCCAACCTGACTCCATAATAGATCTTGCGTACTTTCGGTGGCTTCCCCACCATTTAAGCTTCTTAATAAACGGTCTGACTGCTGCTGCAAAAGCGTTTGGCCAGCAAATTCGAGTTCTTTACTCCTAATATTGGCGGGTATCTCTCCTGTTTTCGGATTAGCAAGTAGCTGTTGTTCGTATTCTAATCTAGATTGAAGATCTTCTCGCCCTTCAATTTCCGACTTTGGTGACGGAACCATCAAAGGTTCGGTTGTAATAGGGTGTTCCGGCAAAAAGCCCCAAACAACAGCAAACAGCACATAGCAGACCAAACCGATTAATAAGTAGTTCTGCCGTTTTAGGTTACTCATAAGTCTAAATATAACGCACGATTCAAATAAGGCTTCACCCTCTCAATCACATTTTTCTTCTTATTGTTTCAGATTTACTGATCATTCTCAAAATAGAGTCATTTCCATTACTTAGCGCTGGAATTTCCTTCAGCATTTTCCAAGCTACTTCTTTTGACTCATGGTTCTTTTGAATTACCTCATCCATATCCCCTATAAACAAGAACCTAACATCATAGTGATCATGCTCTTGTACGCTTTTCCGTTCAGGAATTGTATGAATATCAATATCAAATATATCTTCCGAGTAAAGCCGAGTATGTATTAAACCCGACTCTTCTTGTAATTCTTTTTTTGCTACCGCTCTCAGGTCTTCAATACCATCTGCATGTCCACCCAGTTGCAGCCATTTGTTTAACTTGGCATGGTGCGTCAGCAGGCCGTATCGAAAAGTCTTATCTACTACCCAAGCGGATGCTGTAAAATGGGCATGTAAAAGACCTCTTTCAAAACAATTAGGATAGGCTAATAACCCTAGCATCGACTGCTTAAACCTTAGTTCTTCCTCAAAATCACTCTGGTATTGGGTAAGGTCGTTGATCAGTAGCGCTCTAAATTTAGAGCCCATTTGATATGACAATATTCGCTTTATTCACCTTTCCCTTTTCTAATTCGCTGACGATTTCGCCTCCATCAGAATTATCCATGTCACCTTTTCTTACAATGATGTAATAAGACTTGGTCTCCAAGTTTTTAAAAGTCACCCTTCCCTTACTGTCAGTAAGCTGATAAGGCTGCACTGCATTGGTTTCTTTGGTATAATCGGCCTCATTTGCATACAAAGTAACCTTTGCGTCTTTTACCACATTACCCAAGTCATCTATCACAGTGATTTTAAGCTTGGTAGAAAATAGTTGAGCCGAAGCTTCTTGTGTTTGCACCATTCCTAAAAAGGAAATAAATGCCAATACTATCAGTCGTTTCATAATTATACTGGTTTGAACAGTTCTTCTATTAATTCTGAAAATGGTTTTGCCTTAGAATATAGTCTGTCCTGATAAACATTCGCCATCAGTTTTATATAGCTAGGCCTCCTATCGATTTCTGTTTTTTCTATTAAAATATTCCCAAATTTCTGATCGCTTACGCCATCCGTAGTATCTGGAATTGGTTTGAGGTACCACTTCTCAATAGTTTCCTCGTAATTCTCTTTGTCTAAGACGCGCCTATCTCCTTGCGATAACTTATAGCCTTGAGCCAAACCTCTTTCTTTCAAGTGATCAAATACATGCTGAAAACTTTTGGCATCGAATTGATCATTATAGCTAATGGCAAAACCATTAGAATATTGAGAATCCAATAGATGCACCTCAACAGCAGCTACAATACCTTTCCGCTTCATGAAATAGCCTCGTTCTATATCAGCAATTATGCCAATTGCCTCTTCTGTCTGAATCCATTGATTATAAGCATCAATATCTTTCTCTGATCGGCTTAAAACTTCATTAATAAACGGAGTCTTTGGATTTTGTTTCCCAAATAGTTTACTGACCACATTGTCGAAAAAACCCATGATGTAAATGTATGAATTATATGTAGCCTGAAAAGGCTATTTATGGGTTCTTGAGATATTTAAATGTCCAAAATCATTGTAGTATAACTCACCATGATCTATGAGTTCGGCCAATAGGTCTAGGAACATTGACTTATCTTTCGGCACAAGCACCTCTACTAATTTCTCTTCGTTCAACTGATTTGATTCGGCCACTAATTCAAGGATTTGAATGCTGTACCTAGCCCTCTCCTGATGGTCATTGCGATGCTTGGCCTTGTTCACACAATTATCACAAATGCTACAATGATCGTAATCTTCTTCACCAAAGTAGGAAAGCAAAAGTTGTGTTCTGCATTGCGTTCTTTGATGCACATAAGCAATTACGGCTTCCATTTTAGCTAGTCGTAATTTCCGCTTGTCTTCCAATGCTTTTTGATCAATCTGTAACTGATCAAAAGGTCTTTTAGGAACAAGAAAAGTGAGCTGGGGCTGATCTTTCTGCTTTTGATAGTCAATGATATCACGATCAGCCAAGGCATTCAGTAATTGACGCACCTGATCTGTAGAAGCACCTAACAAAGCCGCAACGTTAGTTTCTTGGATTTGAAAGCTCTCATGGTACAATTCACCCCCGTAGAGCCTGAGCAAGCCCTTGATGATTGGGTCAAATCCAGAGTTAGCAATCTGGAACTGGTACATTTTGCGATGATCAAGCAGAAACATAAGCCTAGAGGGGCTAAAGAACGCTTCTGTCAAATGAATCAACCCATGTTGCTGCAATGCCTTTAGCGCATTAAAAACCTCTAAAGGGTGTCTATCGAAGCGCTGCGAAAAGTCTTGGAAGTCGAAGTCAAAGCTCGACTCAGGGTGGCTTCCGTTGGCCAATTGAAAGTAGTTGCCCAGCATTTGATAAACATCTCTAATGAGCGGCATGCCCGGTAATGACTGCTCGGTTTTCTTCCTTAGGTCATCTATGTCCTTTTGGTTACTGATGATTAAGGCAAAGGCCTTACGCTCATCACGGCCTGCCCTGCCCGCTTCTTGATAGTAAGATTCAAGGTTATCCGGTAGATCCATATGTGCCACCAATCGAACATCGGCCTTATCAATGCCCATTCCAAAAGCGTTTGTAGATACTACTACTCTAGTCCGGTTATGAATCCAGTCTTCTTGTCTTTGGCTACGCTCTTCATGCGTAAGTCCTGCATGGTAAAAATCTGCTGAAATCCCTTGCTTCCTCAACATCAAAGCGATTTCCTTGGCATGCCTTCGTGTGGAAACATATACTACTGACGATCCTCCTACACGATTGAGTGCCTCTAACAGCTTTCTTTCTTTGTGTTCTTCAAAACGGACGGCATATGACAGATTTGCCCTTGCAAAACTCTTAGTAAAGACTTTCGGCTTTTTGAAAGCGAGTTTCTCTTGAATGTCCTTTCTAACCTTAGGCGTAGCAGTGGCCGTTAGCCCAATGACAGGGGTATCTGGCAGTAGCACTCTGAGCTTTTCAATTTCCAGATAGGCAGGCCGAAAGTCGTATCCCCATTGAGAGATACAATGTGCTTCGTCCACCGCTATCAATGAAACTCCTCGAGATTGATTTACTCTTTTTATCCTCTCCTGAAAAATCTCTGTTTTGAGACGCTCTGGGGAACAATAAAGAAATTTAAGATCTGAATTGACGGCATTATCCAGGGCATGGTCAATCTCTCTCTTTGATTGACCTGCGTGTAGTGCTATGGCCGAAATGCCTCTTTTTTTAAGCTGATAGACTTGATCCTTCATCAGCGCTATCAGTGGCGATACGACCAAACACAAACCGGGCTGTGCCATGGCGGGTACTTGAAAGCAAATGGATTTTCCTCCGCCAGTCGGTAACAGTGCCAGTGTATCATGACCGGCTAGCACAGACTGAATGATATCTTCCTGCATAGTTCTGAAGGCATCGAAGCCCCAGTAATGCTTTAGAATATCGATTGGCTGGTCCATGAGTAAATAATAATAAGCCGCCTACTTTTGTTTATCTAAGAAAGCGGCAATCCCTTTTTGGCAATCTTCTGAGGCCCTAGCCTTAGCATTCTGTACGGCTGCATAATCTAACCCCTCCTCTAAACTTAAAGCCTGCACATGTGCAATCATTTGTTTAGTGGCGGCCATTGACTGACCAGAATTGTTTTTAACGAGCGTTTTGGCAAAGCCATAAACCCTATCATCTAAACTGTCGGTGGCAACGACTTCATTAATCATGCCTAGTTCCTTTGCCTTGTTGGCATCAATCAAATCTCCTGAAAGCAGCAATTCTTTGGATTTCCCTTCACCAATTTTTCTCAATAGAAATACCATTACAATGGCTGGAATGAACCCGATACGGACCTCTGTATAACCGAACTTGGCATGAGGAGCGGCAAATGAAAAATCGCATACAGCTGCTAGTCCGCTACCCCCTGCAATGGCATGCCCCTGAATTCTGGCAATAACTACTTTCGGGTGGGTATAAATTTGTAAGAACAAGCTTTTTAAATGGTTGGAGTCCGCTAAGTTCTCTTCATATGTGTTCTTTTGAAGTTCTTGCAAATAAGCTAAATCTGCTCCTGCGCAGAAGGCGTCACCTGCCGTTGCTAATACAATAACTTTTGCCTCATCATCTACTTCAGCCTTAGAAAAAGCATCTTTTAGCTCCGTCACTACTTGTGCATTGAGGGCATTTCGCTTATCGGCTCTATTAAGTGTAATTGTGGCGACTCTATCGGTCACAGTATAGGTTACAAATTTGTTTTCTTCCATCGCTTACTAAAATACCCATCTTGTCTGATGGAGTGGTAGTTAATATTTAAAGAGTCAGCCTGATTTACCAATCTTCTGTCCGTATACCAACTATTCGTTGGATCGATAATTAGTTGTTCAAAACTTATCTTCCCTTTTAATTGAGTCAGGTCTCTCAATACATTCTCACTCAAAATTAACCAATCCACTTCAATGCGCGCAGTTGAATTTATACGAGTCACTGCCTTTTGGTCTAAACACAAAATTCGCTTCCCTTCAAAAGAGAAGACCTTACCAAGTTGAGTCAACCTTGTATCAACATTTAGTTTATCATTTTCGGGGTTTTGAGGACTTCCCATGAGCAACCTTTTGGGGTGTAAATGAAATCGCTGCCGGTTAAGGTCTGCGGTAAAAAGAGAGTCGGCCACCATTTGTGAGTAAAGCCCACTTCTAAAATCTAGTACTCGACTTGCCGAAACATTCATAACGCTGAATTCACTTGTCCTTGTAAATTGTGAAAAATGCCACACTTGAGATATCGCGAAAGCGAGCGTTAAACCAAGCGCACACTTGGCATAAACGAACTTCTTTTTGACAAAAAATAGGACCAGGCAACACAAGAGACCATAGATTAGCCACGTATCTAGAATAGAAACATAGATGCCATTAACGGTACTACCGGGTAGCTCACTGAGCCAAAAAACTACCATGTTTAAAGAAACAATGAATTGATTCACCAACCAGCCGAACGCCACCGCAACTGCAGGTACTGCAGAAACCCCCAGCAGGACCAAACCCGAACTCAGGGCAATGAAAGCAGAAGGAATAATGAACAGGTTGGACAACAAGAAATATGACGGAAACTGGTGAAAATACAGA
Source organism: uncultured Roseivirgaceae bacterium (assembly GCA_964352205.1). Lineage (GTDB taxonomy): Bacteria > Bacteroidota > Bacteroidia > Cytophagales > Cyclobacteriaceae > Roseivirga. Next base: position 45,515 of record CAYGQO010000004.1, on the reverse strand, counting down.
ATACTCAAGGGCGCTGTTGCCAGTTGCGCAGCAATAGATACACAGGTGATCGCCCACACCTTGTCCCAAAGCCAATGACGGAATTCAAAGCGTTCATATAGTTTCGGTTGAATATATACTATTCCGAAAACGGCTAGATAACTCAATTGAAAACCCACACTCATGATGAGATAGGGATTGTAAATCAATAAGGCCATTGCCGATGCGGCCAGTGTATTATAGATATTAGTTTTTCTGGATAGTGCCTGCCCGATGGCTATGAAGCTAAACATGGTCACTGCCCTCAACACAGAAGGTGAAAGCCCTGTTAGCAGCGCATAGGACCAGAGGGTAATCAAACTGAGTATGGCCAACCACCACCTATACTTCCGCTTAGACAGGCCCAGTTTTTTAAGCACAAAAAACACTAAGGCATAAATAATCCCCACATGTAAACCTGACACAGCCAGTACATGCATGGCTCCTGTTGCCGAAAAAGCTTGAATTACCTCATCTTGAAGATCGTCCTTAACACCTAAGACCAAAGCAAGCATTACACCACGAGCAGCTTCATCTGTAATGTATGAGGTGATGATTTGGGTACTTTGTGCCCTTAGCTGATTGGCCTTACTCACAAACCAATTAGGGTTATCCGCTCCAATGATGGTAAACTGATCGCCAATAAACTGCTGATGATGTATTCTATTGTATATAAGATATTGCCGATAATCGAACTCACCAGGGTTGGCGGGAGGCGAAGTAAGCGCTGGACTTCCCTTTACGAAAAGTAGATCGCCATAGTGAAGTTCTGTGCCTTTTTCAATGTCCAAATAAGCACTTACCCTGCCTTTGGCACTGGCCCACTCATTGTTAATGAGCACGCCATACACTTCTAACTTACAAGCAATACGCTTCTCTTTTATCTCCGGAATATCTACCACCTGCGCCTTGTAGCCTTGAATGGTATCAGCCAGATGGATAAGATGATCAGCACCATGCTCTCCCTTGAAGCTAGCAAGCCTATATGCACCAAGACCGAACAGAAGAAAGAAAGCCAAAATGGCCAGCAGCGATTGATACTTAAATGTACCTCTGTTGCTAAAAAATAAATAGGCTCCAAAGGCAAAGAGTAAGAACTGCCACTGGATTAAAACCCCATCTCCTAAATAATGATAGGCCACTATGCCTAATGCAAAGCACAGTGCCAGCCGTAGCAAAGGAAATGCAGAGAAATTCATTAATTTAACTTAGCTAATAAACAATTAGATAAATTAAACTAATTAATAATTAAAATCAACTCAATGTTTTCTTCATTAGAAAGTGCTGTATACCTGCTTCCTCAAACCTCTCTCCTACTTTTTCAAAACCATAGCGGGCATAGAGCGGCATGGCATCCAACTGGGCATGTAAGTAAAGTAAAGTACCGGGTTCAAAAGTCGTAGCAATTTGACCCAGTGCGGTTTGTACTAGTCTTTTCCCTACTCCTTTTCCCCTATGCTCTTTCAGCACGGCAAACCTTTCTAGTTTCACTCCCTTGTCAGTAGTTCTGTACCGGCTCGTCCCTACAGGTTCACCAGTGATGTAGGCGATAAAATGAATGGATTCATCATCAAAACCATCAAACTCCTCCGCAGGTGGGCAATCTTGCTCATCTACAAAAACTACTTCTCTGATCTTGAAGGCCTCTTGCAGTTCTTGATCAGTCTCTATCTTTTTTACTCTTATCACTTTCGTTTTGTTCTTTGTCGTATGCGTGTATAATATCTTTTACCAGCTTGTGCCTTACCACATCTTTAGTGGTTAGTTCTACGGTAGCAATGCCCTCTACGTTACTTAACAATCTAACGGACTCTGATAACCCCGATTTTTGATGACGTGGCAAATCTACCTGCGAGCGGTCTCCTGTCACAATTACTTTTGAGTTTGGCCCCATCCGTGTTAAGAACATTTTCATTTGCATAGAAGTGGTGTTCTGTGCTTCGTCCAGTAATACAAATGCGTTATTCAATGTCCTTCCTCGCATATAAGCCAAAGGTGCTATCTCTATGATGTTATGTTCCTGATAGTTTTTGAGCTTCTCCATCGGAATCATATCTCCCAAAGCATCGTAAATGGGACGTAAGTAAGGATCAATTTTTTCGGACAGATCACCCGGAAGGAAACCTAAATTTTCTCCGGCCTCCACGGCAGGTCGCGTAATGATGATCTTTTGTACCTCTTTATTCTTCAGGGCACGAACGGCCATTGCTACTGAAATAAATGTCTTTCCAGAACCTGCCGGCCCTATGGCAAACACCAGGTCATTCTCTTTTACTGCTGTGACCAGTGCACGTTGGTTGGCCGTTTTGGGCTTAATGCCAGAACCTCTCGTTCCATAAACAAGGGTTTCGTCACCGTCATCGGCTGCCATGTACTCCGATTCACGCTTGATGTAGGCCTCTACATTGTCACGTGTGATTTTTCCGTATTTATGATAATGCTGAATAAGTGCATGAATCACATCATTGATCTGAATAATTTCAGTTGCATTACCTTTTATCAGGATTTCATTCCCTCTAGAAACAATTTTGCTCTTGGGAAATGCCGAGGCTACCTCCTTTATATTACGATTTCCTACCCCTAGGAAATCTACCATAGCCATGTTTTCTAATGTGATTAATTTTTCGACCAATTAAGAAGCGATTTAAGTGATTGCCTAGGCTTAAAATTTCAATAATTTTGTTAGCGTCTAAATTATAGAATAAACGCCAATAGTCACTCATGAGACTTATCACTTTCACATCAGATTTTGGCTTAAGTGACCATTACGTGGCGTTTACTAAGGCGCGCATTCTAAAAGAGTGCCCAGAAGCCCAAATCATTGACATTAGCCATCAAATAAAACCATTTGATTTGGCACACATGTCTCATGTCATACAATCTACTTTTCGGGAATTTCCTGACGGAACGATTCACCTAATAGGCAACGAGAACATTCAGAAAGGCACCTCCTTCATTATTGCCAATATTGAGGATCATATCTTTGTAAGCCCTAATAGTGGTGTACTAAGTCTGATTAGTGAAAAACAACCCACATGGGTCTATGAAATTGACATGTACGATGCTAAGGGCTTTAAGAAGCTTCCCGAAGTAGCGGCAAAATTGGCGAAAGGTGAGCAGGCAGCGTCTTTTGGATCACATTGCAATAATTTTGTGGAATTTATGGCTCGGAAAGCGCGGGCTACAAAAAAAGAAATTGCAGGCCACGTGATTCACGTAGATCATTTCGGCAACCTCATTACCAATATTGAAAAAACAGATTTCGATATTTTGAGTCGCGACCGATCGTACCGAATAACTTTTGGTAGAGACTCGGTGAGAAGGGTGAATACGAACATTTCTGATGTAGATCCGGGCGAGGTATTTTTCATGTTCAATGCCAACAACAAGTTGATGTTAGGAATGAATCAAGGACATGGTGCTCAACTATTGGGGCTAGAGTACGACAGCCCAATCATTATACACTTTGAAGACTAATGCTGATACGGATAGTTAGGATGACATTTAGACCAGAGGAAAGAGATAACTTCCTCCAGATGTTTGACCAGAAGAAAGCGCAAATCAGACATTTCCCAGGCTGCAGCCACTTGGAACTCCTTGAAGACTATAATGACACCAATGTGTTTTCTACTTATAGTTATTGGGAAAATGAAGCAGCGCTCGATGCGTATCGTCACTCCGATTTGTTTGCAGCGGTTTGGGCAGAAACCAAAAGCAAGTTTGCGGCAAAACCGATAGCATTTTCATCTAAAAAGTTCGTCCAAGTCGATTGATACTTTCGTGGGTCGGCTTGTTGTATAATCAAAAATCTTTATTCATTTTTGCACTCCCAATTCAGAAATGCCCAGGTGGCGGAATTGGTAGACGCGTTGGTCTCAAACACCAATGTCTTCGGACGTGCCGGTTCGACTCCGGCCCTGGGTACATCAAACAAGAAAAGGCTCCTCGTAGAGGGGTCTTTTTTTGTTTGACCTTACCATCGGAGGAGAAGTCTATCCCGATGAAGTGCAACGGATATCGGGAACTCCGGCCTTGGGTACCAAATCAAGCCAACATTCCGCATTCAAAATATTTTTCTTAAAAATTTTTAGGGACTACCGCAAGTATTCTTCAGGTAAGGCATCTACTATCATATACTAAACGCCCTAAAAAAATGAAGAACACGAAACACATCAAACTCGCCCTAATGCTTCTTTTCGGAGCTGTTATTTTCATTTCATCTTGTAATAATAGTGATGATGATACTGATACTCCAGATGATTTGACAGAAGCAATCAGTACACCTACATCCGCATTTGCTGAATTTAATGCCGATGCGGTGACCATTTCATTTGATGGCAGTGAAATCACCATTGAATCAAATGGTCTGCCTAACCATACATCTCCCTACTGGGCGACAACGGAACCACTCTATATTGAACCCGTGGTGGCTACTCGTATGACCCCTGGAGGTATTGGAAGTGGCAGCTTCACCCTTACCGTTTCGGCAGCGCCAGAATTAGCAACCGCTAGTTCCGCCACAGGCTTAGGCCCTATTGGAATTTCCGTTACGGGTGTCCCGATTTTTAATGATACGGAAGGACCAAACAGACCACTAGAAGCAGAAATTGCTCAAACATTTGACTATGCCGGAGCGCACAACGGACCTTCTGGCTATCACTACCATGTAGAGTCTTCTAATGTACCTGAGAACACGGTACTATCTCATGATGATGAAAAGCTTGTCGGTATTATGGCAGATGGCTTTTTGATTTACGGAAGAAAGTGTAGCGCTATTGGAGACCACCCTACTGACCTAGATGAGTCTGGAGGACACGCCTCTTCAACACAACATGCTACCGATAGAGCGTTTTACCATTATCACATTATCAATGAATTCTATTTGGGAGACATAGTCGTCCTATTTGGAGGTGATTTAAAGGGTACGCCTAGTGCTATCATGTAAACACAATAGTGAATCATTATGAAAAAGAACTTTTGGATACCAATGTTAGTGAGCTTGCTGTTTATCGCTTGCGCTGAACATAAAGAAAAAGCCTCTGGAGAAAGCCGTGCTGAGCGCTTAGAGGTGCCGGAAATAGTAATGGAAAAATCGGAATTGAAGTATAAGCATGAGATTTCACTCTGGACACTAAATGACCAGCCCTATTCTGGATTTGCCGCTACTTATTACCCAGCGGGTAGCCTAAAGGAGAAGTTTGGCATCTTAAATGGAAAAAAGCAAAACGAAGCCATTCAATGGTTTAGAGATGGCCATTTAAAGGATGTTACTAATTATCATTTGGGAAAAATGCACGGAGAAAAGAGGATTTGGTCTTCAGACTCAGCACATATCCTTATTGCTCAATTCAATTTTGACACAGGCAAAGCGCACGGAGAACAGATCAAATGGTATCCAAGTGGAGAGCTTTTTAAAAAGCTGAACTTAAACAGAGGCAAAGAAGAAGGAATACAACAAGCCTATAGAAAAAACGGTGCCTTGTATGCCAATTACGAAGCAAAAGAAGGTAGAATTTTCGGAATGAAAAAAGCTGCCCTATGTTATGGGCTAGAAGATGAAAACCTGAAATACAATGAGTGAGGTTATTTCCTATCTAATATTTTTAGAAGCCACCACACTTCTAACTAGACATTAGGAAAGAAGTCTATCCCGAAGGAACAAGCCAGCGACAGCAAAGCCTTGTGACTTTCGGACAGTCCGGCACATTACCCAATGAAATAAGCCCCGCCAAATGGGGCTTATTTTTATGCCTAAGCAGCAATTTTTCTTAGTTTTGGTTACTCAAATTCAATCGTTATGAAAAGGCTGCTTACCCTACTTGCTCTATTGAGCGCTATAACCGCTACACAGGCGCAAGATCGTCTCACCGGGCAAACTTTTACTACCCGCTCTGAGGTCTTGGCCAAAAATGGAATGGCTGCCACCAGTCAGCCTTTGGCCACCCAAGCAGCCCTGAATATCTTACAAAAAGGCGGCTCTGCAATGGATGCAGCTATAGCAGCAAATGCTGTCTTAGGTCTGGTAGAACCCGCTAGTTGCGGAATTGGCGGGGACATTTTCGCCATTGTCTGGGATGCCAAAACAGAAAAACTCTATGGTTTTAATGGTAGCGGAAGATCTCCCAAGTCACTCGACATAGATTATTTTATGGACAAGGGAATGAAAGAGATACCACTCTTTGGCCCGCTCGCAGTTTCTACTCCGGGCACAGTGGATGGATGGTTTATGATGCATGAAAAGTTCGGCAAGCTATCGATGACAGAAATTCTAGCACCAGCCATTCAATATGGTAGAGTCGGTTTCCCAGTATCAGAGGTTATTGCTTATGAAATGGCGACTAATTATCAGAACAAAGTAGACCTTCCTGGCTTTGCTGAGACTTACCTACCCAACGGGCGTCCACCAATTAAGGGAGAAGTCTTTGTTAACACCCATCTGGCCAATACCTATGAAATGATTGCAAAGGAGGGGCGTGATGCTTTTTATAAAGGTGAAATCGCTCGGACCATTGATACATTCATGAAGAAACATGGCGGTTTTCTTTCTTACGAAGACTTAGCCACCCACACAGGAGAATGGGTAGAACCCTTGAGCACAAATTATAGAGGTTATGATGTTTGGGAGCTACCTCCCAATGGGCAAGGTACTGCTGCATTGCAAATGCTGAATATTCTGGAAGGTTATGATGTCAAAAGCATGGGCTTCGGTAGTGCTGAGTATCTGCATGTGTTGACAGAGGCCAAAAACTAGCTTATGAAGACCGAGCCAAATTCTATGCTGACCCTGCCTTCAATAAACTTCCAATTGCAGAACTTCTCTCCAAAGAATATGCGGCTGAGCGCAGTAAACGGATCAACCCTAATGAGGCAGCGCGCAGCTATCCGGCTGGTGACTTAGAGATCGAAACAGGGAATACAACCTACCTGACAGTAGCAGATAAAGACGGTAATATGGTTTCCTTAATCCAGAGTATCTATTATGAATTTGCTTCCGGTATGGTACCTGACGGACTAGGCTTTGTACTCCAAAACCGTGGACAGATGTTTAATGTACAGGACCGCAGTCATCCAAATGCTTTAGCGCCTGGGAAAAGACCTTTCCACACCATCATTCCAGCATTTATTACCAAGGATGGTAAGCCTTGGGTAAGCTTCGGATTAATGGGTGGTGCGGTGCAGCCACAAGGACACGCACAAGTTGTAGTGAACCTCATAGACTTTGGCATGAACTTACAGGAGGCTGGTGATGCCCCTCGGATGCGTCATGTAGGTAGTTCACAGCCAACAGGTTCTATCATGACCAATGGTGGCACCCTTAATCTTGAACATGGATTTAGCTATCAAACGATTCGTGAATTGCGTAAGATGGGTCACCGCTTAGGCACCGGAGTTGGTATCTATGGAGGTTATCAGGCCATTGGTTTCGATTGGGCGACAAAAGTCTATACTGGGGCCTCGGAATCACGGAAAGATGGACAAGCCGCTGGCTATTAGGTCCTTTTTTTAGGCATCAGCCTGAGGTATATCAAATGAAAAGCTCCACATCGTGGGGCTTTTTTCGTTTATGGGCTTGTTGAGGCCAACAGCAAGAAAGGTGAATTTCAAAATAATACAAGATACTATTAATGTTATTATAGTCTTTATGTCTAACTTAAAGCCTTTCTAATCTAAATTAAATAATATGCGAAAAACAATCTTCATAGCCTTCATTGCAACATCTACATTATTGTTATCAGGATGCGCAAGCATTCTCAGCACAAGTACTTACCCTGTTAGCATTAATAGCAACCCCGCTTCATCCATTTCAGTAACAAATTCTAATGGAATGGAAATCTTCAAAGGAAATACGCCAGCCACCATTGATTTGAAATCTGGCAATGGTTTTTTTAAGCGTGCCAGCTATCAGGTCAAGTTTTCGAAAAGTGGTTACGATGAAAAAGTTGTACCTATCAATTTTAAGGTAGATGGTTGGTACTGGGGTAATATACTCTTAGGCGGTGTCATAGGTATGCTTATCGTAGACCCTGCTACAGGAGCCATGTACAAATTAGAAAACAGCTTTATAAATGAAACGCTAACTCAAACTGTAGCTTCCAATTCAACTAAAGGTTTGAAGGTTTATGGACTTGAAGAAATTCCTCAATCTTGGAAAAGCCATTTAGTACCTCTGAAGTAGTCTCTGAACAGATAACATAAACAAGAAAAGCCCCGCGATGCGGGGCTTTTCTTGTTTATTGGCATCAATTACTCTCAGAGGACGGTAGAAAACCCAATCACTTTTAGACAAAATAGAATTGAACGATTAAATTGGATTGTGCACATTAGCCGCCTTATTTGGTTGGCTAATGACACATTTTTGTTTCATTAGCCAAGACTGTAAACAATTAAAAGACAAACCATAATGAGCTACAGATACATCAGTTTTAACGAATTTGGAGGTCCTGAGGTATTAGGTGTAGAAACAGCGGAAAGACTTCCAGAACCCAATCAAGGTGAGGTAAGGATTAAAGTGCAAGCGACTAGTATCAACTTTACTGACACGTTAATCCGAAGAGGTATTTATCCTGATGTTAAAAAGAAGCCTCCCATTACGCCCGGTTATGACATGGTTGGGGTTGTAGACAAACTAGGTGCTGGAGTTACTGATTTTAAAGTAGGTCAAAAAGTGGCAGAACTGACCGAAATTGGTGCTTACTCAGAATACATTGTTCTACCCGCTAAGCGACTAGTTACCGTACAAGAAAATGTGAATTCGACCGAGGCAGTCTCAATGATTCTTTCATATGTGACAGCTTACCAAATGCTAACTCGATCAGTTAAAGTTAAAGAAGGAGGCAAAATTCTTATTCACGGAGCTGGAGGAGCAGTTGGTAGTGCCTTATTACAAATTGGCTCTATCTTAAAACTGAAAATGTACGGCACTGCATCAGTGGACCAGCATAAAATCTTAAAAGAATTAGGCTGCAAACCAATTGACTATAAGTCTGAGGATTTTGTTCAGGTAGTCACGGATTTGGAACCAAATGGACTTGATGCAGTATTTGACCCATTTGGTGGAGACCACTTCAAACGTTCTATCAAAACACTTAACAAAAAGGGGAAACTAGTGGCTTTTGGTGCGTACAATGCCAAAACGAAAATGGACTTGATAAAGAGTTTTTTACATGTTCAAATGTGGAATTTTGCCCCTTGGATGCCTTCTACCAACTTCTACTCCATTGGTTCATGGCATAAAAAGCATTATGATTGGTTTGAAAGTGACTTAAAGAAGCTTTTTGTCCTTTTGGCGGAAAACAAATTGAAGCCACTAATATCCAAAACTATAAAAATTGAGGAAGCTAGAGAAGCCCACGAATTAATCGAAAGAGGAGGATTAAAGGGGAAACTTATTATACTAATGAATAACTAAAAAACCGCTCACAACAAAACCTACACGCAATGCGGCTGATGGTGGTATCGAGACTTCCTTGCTTCCTCCCAGCCAAAGCTCCACCTTGACGTTTTTGTTGAATAAATTAAACACAAACCACAGCTTTGGCTACCGAACGGGCTCGATTGAAAACTATCGTTTTTGAATCACGGGCTGCGCATAGCCAAACCGTTAGCGAGAATTCTTATGTGACTCCTATGTGACTAAGCTAAAGTTTAATACCTATATTAGCTCATAAACAACATTTCTTATATGATTTATGAGTGATCGAGAGCTGAATATCCTATTGAGCGAGTTACGTTCATTTCCCAATGAAACAGAATGGCTTGAATTCAAGGTTAACAATGACGTTGAACTTGGAGAGTATATTTCAGCTTTATCAAATTCGGCATGTATTCATGACAAACCATTTGGGTATATTGTGTTCGGCATTGACAACAAAACTCATCGAATCGTTGGTACAAACTTCAATCCCAATAAAAAAGGTAAAGGCAATGAAGATTTAATTCCATGGGTTACCAGACTTTTAAACCCAAGAATTCATTTTGAAGTATTCACAATTAACCACGCTGAAGGAAACGTAGTTATATTCCGAATAAAAGCAACAACAAACACTCCGGTTGCATTTCAAGGAACTCCTTTCGTCAGAATTGGCTCCTACAAACAAAAACTCTCCGACTATCCCGAGAAAGAAAGATTGATTTGGACTAAGAAACCGGTAGTTCAATTTGAGAATGAAATAGCGGAAGAAAATTTAGACATTGACCAAGTACTAAAGTTATTAGATTATCCATCATACTTCGACTTAATGAACCTCCCACTTCCATCGGATAAAAGTGGAATAGTTGAAAAACTAATAAATGAAAAACTTATTCTAAAACAGGGTTCTAAATATGCTATCACAAATCTTGGAGCCATACTATTTGCAAAAGAAATCGAACACTTCGAGACTCTTGAAAGAAAGGCTGTCAGAGTTATTATATACGATGGGAAGAATAAGCGAAAAACAATAAAAGAACAAACCGGAAAAAAGGGGTATGCCGTTGGGTTTGAAGGCTTAGTAAACTATATAAATGATCAACTACCATCCAATGAAATAATAGATGACGCTTTAAGAAAAGAAGTGAAAATGTATCCTAAATTGGCCATTAGGGAACTCGTTGCAAACGTAATTATTCATCAAGATTTCAGAGAAAGAGGTACTGGTCCCATGGTAGAACTTTTTTCTGACAGAATCGAGATTTCTAACCCAGGAAAACCTCTAATTAATACGCTCAGATTTGTAGACCATAATCCACAATCAAGAAATGAAAGATTAGCCCACTTTATGAGGAGATTAAATATATGTGAGGAAAGAGGAAGTGGAATAGATAAGGTTCTTTTCGAATGCGAGTTTTTTCAACTTCCTGCTCCAAAAATAATTGAAGGAGAAAACTACACTAGAATAATATTGTACTCCTATAAGACTTTACGCCAAATGGATAAAGAGGATAAAATTAGAGCCTGTTATATGCATAGCTGCTTAAAAATAGTGTCTGGTGAATACATGACAAATCAAACACTTCGTGAGCGATTTGGAATTGATGAGAAGAATTATTCTATGGCTTCAAGAATAATTTCAGAAACCATTAAATCTGGCTTAGTGAAGGATTATGACCCAGAAAGTAGTTCTAAAAAGCACGCTAAATACGTTCCATTCTGGGCTTAATTTAAGTGATTGTTATGTGACTGAGCTGAGATAAAGCTTCTTAAAAAAGCAGAAAGTCACTTTTTTATGTGATAAAATCTCACTAGCCTTCGCTATCAAGTCATGGGGTTTTAGCGGGTTCGTGAAAGTTGGAACCAGTTATAAACTGATATATAATATTTAACCGTAATAGATAAAAATCCCCACCTCCTGATAGCGTAGCGTTACCCATTACCTTATAATCACCAGCTTACCAAAGCCATTATCGAAGGCCTTGTCTTTTGAGGTGGAGCGTCTCGCTAAGGCATTACCATTGCTATGTTGGATTTGTACGCGGTACAGGTAAGTACCATTGGCGAGTAGATCGCCAAACTCATCTCTACCATCCCATGCATACTCAGAAATATTATTGCCAATACGCAGTGGCCCCAACTCATCTTGGGTGATTTCCCTCACAAGCTTACCCGAAACCGTGAAGATTTGAATTTTAATCTGGTCTGGAATTTCGCTTCCCGTTAGGGTAAATACAAACCTTGTACTTGTTGAAAATGGATTCGGATAAGGATAGAAATGTGTCACCGTTGATTCGTTGACAACTTCAAAATTAATTTCATAAGGCCCAATTCCTGCTTGGTTACCAGAAGCATCGGTGGCGTTTACCTGAAGTAGGTAGTTACCATCGGTGAGTTCATCGGGTTGAAACTGTACTTTGAAATTTTGATTCTCAGAAGCAGGTGTAAAGGTTACCCTTGGATCAGAGAAGTTAACACGGCTAAGTTCGCAACCCGACTCACATACTTCTCCCATTAGGATTTCAACACCGAGGGTATCTGTCTTAAAAATGAAGTTATTGTTGTCTCGTAGTTCTACTGCGATCAACGGTGTCGGAGAAATCACGTCTCCATCTACGATATAGACGCCATCAAATGTCACATCCATTGCGGGGCTTACATCATCTCGAATAACATTAAAGAAAGACTCTAAGCGGATAACGTTATTGTTGGTAAACTGCTCAATTTCGTCCCCTAAGTTGATCACCACTTCTAAATCGTTTAGACCTATCCGCCCTGTGGTCGTTATCGGCAATTCAAAGGCCACAGTCTGTCCCGCAGCAACCGGAGGTATTTGAGCCGTTTCCGTAGTCCGCTCATTGGTGGTCTGGTTAGTGAATGTATAACGAATATTCAAAGCACCTTGGAAATCATATTGTGAAATATTCGTGAATTGAAAAAGGGCATTGAAAGGCTCACCTTCTTCAAGATCAATGTTTTGATTTCTATCATTCTGAAGAGACAGGATGCCCTCAGGTACTCCCTGATAGCTCACGGACCACTCATTAATCTGAGCAGGAGTAGCGGAAACCCTATCAAACATATTGATGTATAACCTTACAAATGGATATTGAGCAGGATCAACCGAACTTAAATCTATCTGATCTACATCGTTAACCGTAAAAAGCGTCACCTCTGTACCGTCCAATTGTCGGCCTCTGACTTCAAATTCAACCACATCTTCGGCTGGGTTAGATGTGATCCTTTTTACCATTTGTCCCCACTGACTTGCCGGGCCAATTACTGGTGAAAAGACCGTGCCGCTGTCAGTGCTAGCGTTAATGGTTGTGGAAAAAGTTATTTCTGTATTCGAAGCATCGGGATCGGCCCCGGCAGGTACACCCTGAATAAAGTCGGCACTCCTTAAGGCACTGCCCTTAGTACCAAAAATGATCAACGGATCACTATCAGATGACATGGTATTAAAATCTCCTGGGGCAACCCCTAACCTAGCGAACTCATTGCGCGTTTCGGTATCCCAAGTCGAGTAGAGTGCCGATCCTATGGTAAAGAACAGCACACGATCCCCATCGTCCATACCATTAACATACTGTCGTAAAAGGCGCTGATCACCACTTGTATTGACATCATTAAACATAGCAGGCGTAAATCTATTGATCACCTGCGGTGTAACCCCACAGTTTAGTGGATCTTGTGTTTCAAACTCTTGGCCCGGTGTTCTTAGAATTAAATAAGGCCTGCCGCTATCCTTATTAAAAGCAATGGCATTGATGGAATTCGTAGCGCATGAGCTATTACTCCCTGAGCTATTAAAGAGAGATGATCCGTCAATCTCAATGGTCACATCTAACGGTCTCCCACCAGATGGATTGTTATCGCCATAGGTAATCACATTAATGGAAGTAGAAGTACCCGCAAAAATCCATGTATCATCTTCTTCTCTTTTGCTCAGCGATGATAGGTTCAATTGATTAAACTGATCGAATTCAGTTTGAGCCCATCCTTCCGTACCATTCTCAATAAAGGTGAATGTCGAGTTTGTCCATGGCCGTGGATCGGATGCCAAGTCTTCTTCGAAAATACTTCTCCAATAATACCTGATAGTATCATTAACCGTAGCCGGTAGTAATTGAACATCCCAATTAGCTACCCCCTTTCCCGAAAGAGAGGTAGTCTGAACCCAAGGACTATCAAAGGTGTTGACAGTATCAAGTTCTACACGATAGGTTTTGTCATTTACTTGCAAATCTGATGATTGAATGACAAGTCTAAGGTCTGTCTCACTGAGGGTAGCAAAGTTTGCAGGGGCAGTATTGAAAGTACCAGAAGAGTTAAAAAAGAAAACACTTTCAGCACTGTTGTTTAACTCACTGCCCTCATCTACGTCATTTTGAAGGTCTAAGAAAACCTCAAACTTATTTTCGCCAAAAACATCTAGCCCTTGGTTACTAATCTCGTAGTAAACTGTATCCCTGTTTCTGACCGGGGGAACTTCTATATCGGGCAATTCAATAACACGTCCATCGGATAAGGTTCGCCTAACGCTTACCGTTACTGGCTTGGTAGTCGTTCTTCCTGCATTATTTATAATCACACCTAAGTTGAAAAACTGAGTAGCGGAAGTGATCGCCTCACCATTAATACTTTGCCTAAAAATATCTTCTTCACGGACAATGTAGTCGACCTTATCGTGCCCAAATATTTGAAGCGCAGGATCTCCTTGCAACACAGTTTGCTCAACAGCCGCAATGTCTGCATCGTCAGGTAAAAAGCCATTAAGCTGCTTCAAAATAGTCTGTTGCTGAAGCTTACCGATTGACTCGGTCATAAAGAGTGTATCAGAAATGGCTTCATAGAAATTCTCCGTGTATTCTTCTAAAACGTTCGGAATACCTACATCACTATGCGCTAAAAAGTTAACTGCTCCTTTGCCCTCCGCAGCTAGCCAGTTTTCACCGAAGGATGAGAAAAAGAAAATCTCTCCACCTCTACACCCATTAACAATAAAGACCGGGTAGCGTCCTTTATTATCATAACCACTGTTCGGGTCAGTCACATTACCGATATCTATATCAGTAAACCTCGCAGAGGAGTGCCCAAAGAAAGTAACTAAACCAACGCCCTGATTTATTCGCTCGGAGATGTTAAAATTCTGCACCGCATTGTTGTTGCTCTTTGAAATATTGGTCACCGCTGCACCCAAATAGTCATCTTCGACTACATCTCTAAAGCTTTCAATAAAGAACCTAAACCTGTTTAATTCATTGGTATTTAGTCCTCCACTTAGCTGAATAAAGTTTTTGGTCCAAGGCGAATCTTTCAGGGTATTCTCTTTCTCTTTGACCTTGTCTAAATAGTAGGCAACATTCTGTGGTTCTGTCACCGAAAGCCTACCAACCGGGAAGGCTGGGTAGTGCTCTCTACCATCAAGCCCTTCTACATACATAATATCTGAACCTGGCGCTCCCATAGTAGGTACTAATTCGCGGCTATTTGTAGCCAGCGGGTCTGGCAGTCGTTGTGATCTGATGTCTACCCTACTCGACTTACCAATTAGAAATAAATACTCTGGAGTACCCTGATCATAGGCAGAGGCCATAAATCTTCTTATCGCCAGAGGTGTAAATTCTCCGTATCCAAACTCGTCATACAAATCAGGCGCGTCCGCATATAACACGTTGTACGCCCCTCCTTCAATAGAAGCCCTGTAGTCTACATATGCCTGAACAGGATCATCATAAAAGCCTTCAACAGCTTGTTTCAGATAAGGATGGGAAATGATATAATAATTATAGCTGGAAAGGTCTTGAAATTTAAAAGTGACTGCCTCCACTTCTGGCCTTATGATATCGACTGTCCTCTTTAGAAAGAGTTCTTTACCATTTGCATCATTTGCTACTCCGGCAGTAAAAGTACTACCAGACACCTGACCTGTAATCCGTTTCGGTCGGGTATAATCCGTCAGGTCATATAATGCCACATCGCCATTAACGTTTTCAATCTCTACACTTTGACTGCCTGCAGCCGGATTTAGATGAATCCGTTTATCTTGAAACTGGGCATCAATTCTCTGCGGATATTTCAGTGTAATATAACCAACGGCCATCCTATCATCCACTACCTCATCAAAACCGACAGTCTCTACCCTGATAATGACACGACCATCGGCCACGTCTGACCACTCTATTTGTGTATTTACAGTTCCGAAATTATTATAGTTGATGTGGACGTCTTTTCGAATTAAGCGCAAATTGTCCGTATCAGGCCCAATAAATACCGAGGCATTATGTAATACATTGTTGAAACCAATAATCTGCACAGTCAGCTGCGGCTTTCCTTGTGACTGATCCTCAAGGCTAATATCATTTAAGGCTATATCTAAAAAATTAAGGTCTCTGGATAAGCCGAACTCATTACGCATAATCTCACGACTCATAAACATCTGTCCACGGTCGTAAAGCGAGCGTTTTACCTCCCCTGACGGGTTTCCGATGGGATAGTACTGACCAAAACTGAATTTATTGGTCTGCACATTTAATATCTCTTCCGTATGTAAGTCCACCGTAGATAAAGAAGCAGTGGCAATATTGTCAGTTTGCATTCTTAGCCCCGCTTGGCTTGACTGAGTCAGAAAGAATGAAGTAGAATCGGAAAACAGATTATAGTATTTGTGGACTTGGTCCGCAGCCCTATAGAACAGCTCAGTGTCTTGGGTGCCATCATTTCTTCTTCCGTAAAACTCTATATAGTCATTACCATTAAGTACGCCATCTCCTCCATCTTCAATATGAATGGCTACCTGCTCTCCACGATGATACAGTTGAAGATTAGACAGGTCAACTTCAGCCAAATTCATACCCGCAGCCTGCAGGGCAGTAGGAGTTATCCTATGGATATCATCAGAAGCTGTCTTTATTTTGAAATAAGACTGATTATAATCAATCCATTCATTGCCCTGTCTCTGCGCTAGCGCAAAAACAGAAACGAACATTATCAGAAAAAACAGTCCTAACCTAGTTTTCATCAGTCTTTGCTTTCTTCTCTTTCTGTTTTATCCTTCTCTTGTTACGCGCATAAATTCCTGGTAATGCCTCTAGCGAATAACGAATGGAAAAAACGTGAGAGTATGGTGACTCAGCCACGTTTCCAATGTCGGTTAACGCATAGTCGATGGTAAAATCATCTAGTTTTACACCCATACCCATGTTCGGCTGAAAAGTCCAGAAAGTGGTTTCTGTACTTACATCACCGGTAGTAAAATCTTTTACACGCTGAAAATTGCCAAAGCCCATCCGCAAAAAAAACTTGTCTTCGTAATCGAACTCAAAACCCATTTGAGGGTCTAATGAGGAAAGCCTGCTAGACACCAGAACATTTCGTCTACCATCAAATGTGAACACTAAATCCGCGGAAGCCAGCATACCAATCTTATCGGTAAGCGTAAATGAACGCGAAGCTCCAAAAATCATTTTAGGCAGGGTCAGCTCTAGCGTATTGCTCGGCAGAGCGTTATTGGTTTGTGTAAACGAAGACCTGAGTGCTTCTTTATCGATAGACCATGCATTGAAAGTAGTAGTGATGTCTCTAAGCATTAGGCCGAAATCCCAATTATTAACTCTATACTTAGCCGATAGGTCTAGACCAAAACCCCAAGCAGTGGCAAAAGGACCAATCTTTCTCCTGACGATTTTAAAACTTGTTCCAAAAGTCAGTCCCCCACCTTTGGCAAAATCTTCACCCCCAATAAAGCTCACACCCCGGGCATAGGAAAGAACAAAAGCAACATCTGAGGAGCTAAAGAATTGAATCCGACTGTAGTCTATCCTGCCTTGATCGTCAAAAAGAAGTCGTGTATCTGGAATATCATCGATACCAAGCCTAATGATGGCTAAGCCTATATGACTATCCGTATCGATGGCCATGGCGGCACCTACGTAATCATAATTAGCAACACCTGCAAAATAAGCAGCATGTTGAAAAGCAAATTCATAGCGATGTTCAATGTCAGTTAGTGCGGCAGGGTTCCAATAAGCAGCGGTAACATCGTCCACAACAGAAGTCATGGCATTTGACATTCCTAGTGCTCTAGCGCCCACGCCAATCGACAGAAATTCATTACTGTACTTTGGCGTTGTCTGAGCCAAGATATCAGATGAATAAAAAAAGATGAGGAGGAGTAGTGTCCCCGAGAAAGTTCTAAGTATTTGTCTCAAATCTGCCGTTATCAGCACTTATACACTTCAAAAATAATTATACCTACTCTAATCAAACGAATTTTATCCGACAACTTATTGAAAGCGGTGCTTTTTAACATAAAAGCCTTCAAATCATATCAAAAAAGAAGATTTAGACCTGTCTTCAAGAGGACAATATACTACAAGGTAATATTTTTTGTATAGTACTATGCAACACATAGTACCTTTTTACGTATGTTTGCAATACAAAGGTCAACATCTTAAAAGAAAAACAGGATGAATTTAGAGAACACTCAGGTGCAAATGCGGAAAGGAATCCTCGAATTCTGCATTCTGAATATAATTTCAAGAGGTGAAGTCTATGCTTCGGATATGCTAGTGGAACTAACCTCTGCCAAAATCATGGTGGTGGAAGGCACACTTTATCCCTTGCTCACAAGATTGCGAAAAGCTGGTTTGGTCGACTATAAATGGGTAGAGTCAAATTCAGGACCACCGAGAAAGTATTACACTATCACGGAAACTGGACAAGAGTTTTTGACAAGCCTCGGCAGCACTTGGCAAGAACTGGTCAATTCAACTTCTCAAATCATCTCAAATACAAAGTAAGCGGTCATGAAAAAGAACATAAGCATAAACATAAGCGGCATTATCTTCCACATAGAAGAAGACGGTTACGATAAGTTCAAAAAGTATCTAGATTCTATCAATAGATACTTCGCTTCTTATGAAGACAGTGAAGAAATCATTGCAGACATAGAAAGTCGAATAGCAGAACTATTCCTAGAAAAGCTCGATGAAGGCAAACAAGTCATTTCTAATGAGGACGTTGATACCCTGATCGGTACCATGGGTCAAATCTCTGACTTTGAAGCCATGGAAGAAGATGATGACTTCGCTAAAGAAGAGCCTGCATCAAACAAAAAGCAAAAGGCTGAGCAAAAAACACAAAGTAAGAAGCGGTCTACCAGACATGAGTATGATGCACCTCGAAGACTTGAAAGGGACACTAGAAATCAATTGCTTGGAGGCGTTGCAGCCGGTGCAGCACACTACCTAAAAATTGATCAGATATGGCTACGTGTTTTAGCCATCATCACCATTCCTATTTCGCCAATTGTTTACTTCTTCATGTGGATTGCCCTACCGGGGAATGACAACATGGTTGAACATGAAACCGTAAAGAAGCTCTATCGCAACCCTGACGATCGGGTGTTAGGTGGGGTTGCGTCTGGATTGGCAAACTACTTTAAAACAGACTCCATTGTCTTGCGGATTGCCTTTATCATTTTTACGCTGGCAGGCGGAGCAGGCGTTTTAGCATACATTGTCCTTTGGATCATTACTCCAAAGGCCAATTCGCTTACAGACAAGATGCAGATGAAAGGTCAAAAAGTGACCCTTTCTAACATCGATTCTAATATCAAGAAAACAAAAGAGGAGAACTTAAACCCAAGAGACGAGAATACGTTCACAACCATCCTTTTATTCCCTTTTAGACTCATAGGAAAGATATTCAGCGCACTTGGAAAGGCCTTCTCTCCATTATTGCTGTTTATTGCAGCAGCCATACGCATATTCACTGGCGGTATCGTAATGATCGTTGGCCTTTCAATTATGTTCTCGCTTTTGGTCACGGCAGGTGTATTGATGGGGCTTTACAATGGAGACTGGTTCTTTTACGGAGACGATTTCACCTATTTTCCATATGAGCTATTCACGAACACTTTCCCTGAGCTAGGTATCCTATTTGTGCTTACGGCCATATTCATACCATTCTTGTATGTCTTTATTGCAGGCATCACCATCATTGCAAAAAGAAGAGTAATGAGTAGTTCTGTCGGATGGAGTATTCTTGGCATTTGGATGATTGCGGTAGTTGGATCTTTTGCACTTGTGCCTAATGTAATTCGAGACTTCCGAGATGAAGGGTATTACGAAGAATCCGAAGTGTTGAGTATTCAAGCAGACACCCTGTTGCTTGACATTAACATCATCACCAACAGAGGTTATGATTCGAGAAGGTATAGAGGTGATTATCAATATGAATCCATCTCGGAATTCACCGACTTAGACTTAATAGCCAGTCGCGATGGAGAATTTAGTATTAAGAAAAGGTTTCATGCCCGTGGCCGAAATCCCCGCGATGCCGAAATGAATGCCCAAGATGTAACGTATGACTACTCAGTGAGCGAATCTACTATCACATTCGATTCGGAGCTTACTTATAAAGAGAGAGCAGAATTTCGCTTCCAAGAGGCCGATATCACACTATACATCCCGAAAAATGTTCCTTTCAAAGTTGAAAGAGACATGAGCCTTATTCTTCATCATTTCAGCTATAGATACTCATGGTTTGAAATCTATAGAAATACGTGGATGTTCGATGACACCGGTCGACTTGAATGTCTGTCTTGTGAAAAAGACGAATCTAACCCCGATGAGGCAAGTGTATTTCAAAAGTCGTTAGACGTTGGATCTTTCTCCAAAATAGAAGTGTTGGCAAACTTGGATGTCACTTTCAAAGTGGGCGAACAATACGCTGTTCAACTTGAAGGACCTCAATCTATGGTAGAAAAAGTCTTAGGGAGCGTAACTGGCAATGATAAACTTAACATAGGTGAAGACCGCTCTAACCAAGACTGGTCAGCTGTAAAAGCCTCTATTACCGCACCCTCCATAGATTACATTATCCTAAAAAATGGGGCACAGTTAACCATGCAGGCCGAAGACCAACAGTTGCTTGATGTCAAAACCTATGACGACTCAAGGTTTTCCTTAGATGGAAGTTTAAACAAACTTAATCTCTACATAGGCGGAGATTCGAGAGTAAACATGTCCGCCTCCATCGAAAAACTAAATGCCCTGATTGATAAAAAAGGTAGACTCTATGGCTATGAAGCAGATATCCGTGAGGCCTCACTTGACACCGGCTCAGAAGCAAGAGCCCGAGTGAACGTAAGTGACTACCTGAAAATTACAGCAAGAGGCTTTTCATCCATTCGATACAAAGGAAATCCTGAAGTGGACATTACCGAAGAAAGCAACTCTGCTACAATTAGTAAATATTAGGCCCAAAAGACATGATTAAGAGGAAGTTGGCCCACGCCTGCTTCCTCTTTTCTATTCGTAGAAACCATCAGAAATATTACTTTTACATAGCGGTGCAGCCTTAAGAGAAAAAAAATCTCTTTTAGGATGCAACTCATTTTATCATTCATACATCTACCCTGTGTAGTCAACCAAAAAATGCTTCAAATCAAACGGTCAAAAACTGAAGAGAAGCTTCTCGAAGGATGCCGTAAAGGCGACAGAAAAGCTCAAAGAGACCTGTACGAAAAGTACTCGTCCTTAATGTTCGCGGTATGCCGAAGGTATATCAGCGACAGTGCTGAAGCAGAAGACGTTTTGGTTTGTGGATTTACGAAAGTTTTTGCCAAAATCGACCAGTTCAAATCAGAAGGAAGTTTTGAAGGCTGGATTCGAAGAATAATGGTCAATGAATCACTGACGTACATCCGCAAGAATAAGAGCATGTATTTGGAAGTAGAAATTGAAAAAGCTGATAGAGAACCTGATTACCGTCAGATTCAAGATCAGCTAGAGGTAGAAGATCTTCAAAAATTAATAGATCGACTGCCTTCCGGTTACAAAACCGTTTTCAATTTATATGCCATTGAGGGCTTTTCGCACAAGGAAATAGCGGCACAATTGGGAGTAAGTGAAAACACTTCGAAATCTCAATTGAGCAGAGCAAGAGGACACTTACAAAAACTCTTGATCGAAGCTGAAGATTATTTGAATGATAAAAGAGTAAGATATGAAGGGTAAAAAAATAGATGACTTATTCCGTGGCGGTTTAGCATCACATAAAATAAGTGCCCCCTCAACCGCTTGGGACAAGATTGAAACTCAACTTCCCTCAAAAGCCAAGAAAGGCATATACTTCTGGTTTAGCATTGCTGCGTCAATCATTTTGGTATTCACCTTTGGGTGGGTAATAATCAGCAATCAGGGAAGTGAAGATATAGCCAATAATAACCTCACTGATAATGCTGAAGTAGAGAAGAAAGATGTGAATATAACGCCTGAAAAACCTTCAGAAGTTCAGCCAAAAATCATTACACCAATAGTTCAAGAACCAAAAAATTTAGTTGCAAAGACTGATCCAGCTACAGAAGATAAGAAATCCAATGACATCATTACTAAAACTCCATCTGTTGCTATAACAGAGCAAGTGGTTCAGCTCGCTGAAAAACAAGAGGCACCAGCTAAACAAGAAATAGTAAGGACGTTCAAAGAAATAGAACTCATAAAAACAAATGAGAGATTGGCTCCTAAGTTCTATGTAACAGAAAGTATGGTTAAGAGAGACTTAATGATTGACTTCTCTTTCGATATGGAGTCACTCGTAAGTACTCATCAGACGATAGCTGAGTTACCTGGTAAGAAGAAGCGATTTAGTCTTTTAAATGGCTTAGTCAGTGTAGCAAAAGGAGTCAATAGCGGAAAAATTGGCCTATCAGAGATGAGAAAATCTAAAAACGACTTCTTTAATAACGACCTGAAATATGGTAGTAGTGAAGGTGAAGAAGAAGATATAGACGAGGATCTCGATAAAGACAAGGCCAACCTCGATAAACAGTAATCAATAACTCAAAATCCATAAAAATGAAAACCATTACTAAACTAGCCATGGCGCTAATGCTGGTCCCATTATGCCTTTCCCAAGTCAATGCACAAGACTTGACACTAAGACTTGACACAGAACCTGTAAACCTCTCTTTAGTAGAGCAAGAGGAAGAATTAAAACCCGCGAGTCTTTTCAAAGAGTCGTTAAAAGATACCAATCAATACGATTTCAACTACAAAAGTCGCAGCAATCGAAATTTCCAAGTAAACGGCTTTTGGGACAGAGATATTGATAAGTACTATCCTAGAAGAGGAACTCAGAACTTTGTCAATGTTTATGTAGGTCTTAACAACTATCTAGAAGATGATGAGCTACCGAATAGCAGCTCTCTATTAAGCCTCCAGCCCCTTTCTTCTTGGTATTTAGGTTTAAATATGGACAACGTAACACATGTCTTTGGGCCACTCTATTTAGACTGGGGAGCAGGCGTCAGCCTACAAAGCTTCAGTTTTGAAAATACACGGGTGAGACTCGTTAAAGGAGATAACGATATTAGTTTTGTAGAGGACACAGATATCGTAGGTAAGAGAAGTAAGCTCAGAATGAGCCACATCAACCTCCACTTTGTGCCAACCATATCTTTCGGAAGGTATCGTTCATTTAGAGTCGGATTTGGCGGGTACGCAGGCTACAGAATTGGAGCAAATACCAAATACAAGTTCAATGACGCGGACGGTGACCGTCAAAAAGAAAAAATAAAAGATAACTGGTTCGTCAACCCATTCAGGTATGGCATGCGTGCCACAATAGGATGGGATTCATTTGACCTATTCTTCAACTATGACTTAACGGAACTATTCGAAGATGACGTTACTGCGCCAAGACTCAACCCAGTTACTTTCGGAGTAATATTTTAAACAACTCAAAAACTCAAAATGGTCAGGCCCATTGGTTGATACTTGATACCTCGGTAAGGGTATCAACCAATAAAGGTCAAGTCTGATCAACTAAAATAAAATGACATATGAAACACGTTTACAGAATACTATTGGTTTGCATGATTGTGAGTTTTTCGGCTCAGACGCTAAGCGCACAATGGAGATGGGGTCGATACGATGACTTTGAAAGACTAGACACCGCAGTGAGCATCCCTAAGTATAAAAACAACAGTCTTTATATATCCGACAATGACTTCTACCTAAGACTCAGCTTTATAGGCATGGAGTTAGAAGTGGAGGACGACTGGGATAGGGACTGGAGAAGCAGAAGAAGAAGGTCTCAAAATGTTGAATATTATGAGCAGCACGATCATGGTACATTAAAAGGCTTAAACTTTGAATATGGACTAGCCAACCTGTTAAGCGATGGCGAACTTCCATCTTCCAGCGATTTGTATCAAGTCAAACCCATTGGATCTACTTTTGTAGGCCTAAGTTGGAATCACATTTCCTATATATCAGGCCCGCTCTATCTCGACTGGGGCGCTGGGCTTACTTGGTACAATTACAAATTTGAGAATGCGGCAACTAGGCTAGACCCTAATGGCGGAGAACTAAATTTTATTGAAGACTTGAACATTAACAGTGCGATCAAGAGTAAGCTAAAGGTTACTTACCTAAGTTTTACGGCAGTACCAATGTTCGACTTTGGCCGGGGCAAAAGACTCGTTAGGGTATATGAAGAAGATGACGTTAGAATCGCTGTAAGCTCCAGAAAAGGATTTAGAATTGGCGTAGGCCCATACGCTGGGCTTCGCCTAAGCAATAAAGCCAAATACATTTTTAAAGATGACGGTGGCCGTGACAAGGTAAAAGATAAAGGAGGCTTCTTCTTAAACGATTTCAGATACGGTTTAAGACTACAAATGGGTATTGACGGATTTGATATGTTTGTGAATTACGACATGAACGAACTCTTCGAAGATGGTCGAGGCCCACAACTCAACCCTGTTAGTATTGGGGTGATCTTTTAAAATAAATGAATTTGCAAGAAGAAGGCTGAGGTGTCAAAAGACGCTTCAGCCTTTCTCTTTTTCAGGATTTTGTTTCATCATCCAATCCTTCTCTTCACCCTTCAGTTTTAGGAACTTAACAAAGTAGTGTTCACTAGGTCTATTAGATGTGATTAAAAGCAAGAATAGCGTAAAGACGATTGCGTAAACCATATCTCCTTTCTCATAGAGCCCATAAGTGCCAACTCCTGCCCCCATAGCCCACATCACATTACGATAAATTATCGGCTTCCGTAGTGCCGTCATTTTCATATCTAGTTCCTCAGTTTCTGCCAGCGCTTTTAAAATATCAGGCTTCCATGTAGCCAAGGTTCGCATTAAAATATACCCCACACCAATCGCCATAACACTATGAAACATCAAATCTGTATTGTCGAAAAAAGTAGCTCTCAAGCCATCAACCCTCTCTTTTTCTAAAAACACCCAACCAAAAGCGATCAAAGGCAAGACTAGGAAAAGATAGACAGTTGATTCTAATGATTTGATAAACTTCCTTTTGTCGAAATTAGGGTCGCTGAGTTTCATATATTTAATCAGTATTGGTCAAAACAATAATTTGCTAACGAACGTTAGTATGTTTACCTTTGAGTCAATGGAAATTCTAGTTAAAAAGAATCGTAAGCAGCAGATCGAAGAAAAGGCTACAACCCTTTTTAGAGAAAGAGGCTATGCCGCCACTTCCATGAGAGATCTTGCTCAAGTTCTCGGCATAGAAGCAGCCAGTCTCTATTCTCATATCAAATCTAAAGAAGAAATTCTTCAAAAAATATGTTTTCGCATGGCGGATGAATTTTTTGAAGCATGGAAGGCTGTGGAATCAGAGGAAACTAGTGCTGCCGCCAAAATGGGCAAAGCAGCAGTAGCACATGTAAAAGTGATTACTCAAAATACAGATGCCTCTGCCGTTTTCTTTAACGAGTGGCGTCATATGAGTGAACCTTACCTAAGTGAGTTCTTGGCGATGCGCGATGACTACGAAGGAAGATTCATTCAGATTATTAAAGATGGGGTAGCGTCAGGCGAGTTTAGAAAGGTGGATGAAAAATTCACTATGCTAGCGATTTTATCATCATTAAACTGGACCCACACCTGGTATAAACCAGCGGGTTCACTAACACCAGATGAAATAGGTGTTAGACTATCTAACTTAGTATTGAACGGTTTAAAAAAATAAGATATGTACGGAGGTGGAAACGTATTCGAATCAATGAAAGCTACAGCACTTGCTGAGGAAGACCCGATTAAACTAGCAGAATTTGAAGCTAGAATAGATCGTGGAGAAAAAATTGAACCAAGCGATTGGATGCCGCAGCTCTATAGAAAGCAGCTCATCCGTATGATAGAGCAACATGCGCACTCAGAAATTATTGGTGCCCTTCCAGAGGGTACATGGATTACTAGAGCGCCTGGCTTTAAAAGAAAACTAGCATTAATGGCCAAGGTACAAGATGAAGTTGGTCATGCGCAATTGCTTTATTCTGCTGCTGAAACCCTCGGCAAGCCAAGAGAGCAACAACTAGAAGACCTGATTTCAGGCAAATCGAAATACTCTAACATTTTCAATTACCCTGCCTTCACGTGGGCAGATTCATGTTTTATTTCATGGTTGGTAGATGCTGGAGCAATTGTAAATCAGATCGCTAACTCTAAAGGAAGTTACGGCCCATATTGCCGTGCCCTAGAGCGCATCTGTGCAGAGGAATCTTTCCACCTAAAGTATGGCCACCATTGTGTGATTCATCTCGCAACAGGCACTAAAACGCAACGTGAAATGATGCAAGCTGCCGTCAACAGATGGTGGGCCCCTATGATGCACTTTTTTGGACCTTCGGATAAAATCTCTGTCCACTCTGAGATATTAATGCGCTGGAAAGTGAAGATGGCTTCAAATGATGAATGTCGTCAGCAATTCCTAGACATGTATGTTCCGAAAATCTGGGAACTGG
This sequence comes from uncultured Roseivirgaceae bacterium, assembly GCA_964352205.1. Taxonomy (GTDB): domain Bacteria; phylum Bacteroidota; class Bacteroidia; order Cytophagales; family Cyclobacteriaceae; genus Roseivirga. The sequence goes on along the minus strand of CAYGQO010000004.1, from coordinate 19,303 downwards.
GCTTAACCCTTCCTGATGAGAACCTAAAAAAGAATGAAGCAACTGGTCAATGGGAATTTACCGAACCAGACTGGGAAGAATTTAAGCGAGTGATCAATGGTGATGGCCCTTGTAACAAGGAACGTCTTGCCGTAAGAAGAATGGCTGAAGAAAGAGGCAAATGGGTAAGACAAGCGTTACTTGCACCACAAGCCAAGTATGTAACCCCTTTAGCATAAATCAGATGTTAAAATCACTTGACCCTAGGGTAAATCGTTTGGCGATGCCAGATGAGTTTGAAGCACCAATGGCCCATAAAGAGCAATTGGATCAGTTTGAGACTTACCAAGCTTTTGTTCAGACAAAAGAAGGCAAACCGTTTGACCATGCAGGCATAGTTCATGCGCCTAATGAAGAAATGGCATTCCTATTTGCCAAAGAGCAATTCAGCAGACGAGGAACATTTTGTCACGCCTTGTGCGTAGTCAAAACGGAATTGATTCAGGTATCTGAGTATACTGATAATGGTCAAGACGTTTACGATACTTTCAAGGGCAAATATTCCGGAGATACTTCAGAATCCTTTGAAGTATTTCATCTTTTAAAGCGCGGCAAACACCACAGATACATTGGTAATGTAGCCGCTAAAGACTTTGAAGACGGCCTGTTGGCAGCAAAAGAAACCTACCCTCGTGACAAACCAGTATTCAATGTGTGGATTACGAAATCTGAGAACATTCTAATGTCGGACGAAGAAGATTCAGACATTTGGGATACATTGAAAGAAAAGAAATATCGAGATGCCATCGACTATAAAGCGGCAGACAGAATCAAAGCGTTCAAAGAAGAACAGGGTTAAAGATGAATCAAGAAGCAATTAAAGACCTATTGTATAAAATGGCCGATGATCAATTGATCCTTGGGCATAGAAACTCTGAATGGACTGGTTTTGGGCCTCTATTAGAAGAAGACATTGCCTTCTCTTCTATGGCACAAGATAAAGTCGGACAGAGTTGGCAACTCTATAAGATTCTTAATGAACTTGGAGAATCAGACCCAGACACGGTCGCTTTTATGCGAAATGCCGAGCAGTTTCACAATTCACAGTTTGTAGAATTGCCCAATGGCGAGTATGACTTCAGTCTGATCAGGCATTTTCTCTTTGATACGGCAGAATTGATCCGTTTTCAAATGCTTTCCGAGTCAAGCTTTGAGACGCTTGCTAATCTGTCCAAAAAAATCAAAGGCGAGACTAAGTACCACAGTATGCACGCCAAAATTTGGATTAAGCAACTAGGTTCAGCAACGGAAGAAAGTATTTCTAGACTTCAAGGCTCTTTAGACATGGCCATGCCCTATGCGCTTGGCTTGTTTGAACCATCAAACTTTGAGCAAGAGCTGATAGATGAAGGAATTTTTGCTGGCGAGGAGGCATTAAAAGCACAATGGGAGGCTAGCATTACAGAAGTAATTTCTGAAACGAGTCTAATCATGCCTGACTTAAAAGCGCTGAATCCTGTTGTTGGTGGAAGGTACGGCACCCATACGCCTCACCTGCAACCTTTGCTAGATGAAATGTCAGAGGTATTTAAGGTAGACCCTACCGCTGACTGGTAATAACCCCATAGCCCATCCCAAATGAATAGAGTAGAAGCACTTAATGAAGAGGAAGTAAGAGGATGGTTGGATGAGGTCAAAGACCCTGAAATACCTGTACTCTCTCTCAACGACCTTGGAGTAATCACCGGTATAGCGATTGACCATAAAGGTAAAGTGGTGGTTGATATGACACCTACTTTTACTGGCTGCCCCGCTATGGACGTAATGAAGCAGGATGTCTTGGACGTGCTTGAAAAAAGAGGAATTGCTGACTACGAAGTCAATATCTCTTTCGAAACGCAATGGAATTCAAATATGATTTCAGAAAAGGGCCGAAAGGCACTGAAAGATTTTGGTTTAGCTCCGCCACCAGAACATAATATGATCGTGGATATTGACATCATTGAGAGAGCTAACTGCCCTCACTGTAATAGTGAGAATACAGAAATGAAGACTCCTTTTGGACCTACGCTATGTCGTTCGATGCATTATTGTAACAACTGCCTTCAGGCTTTCGAGCAATTCAAACCTTTATAGTTTCTTCCAAAGGGAGTCTACAAAGTATTTGTTGGAATCAGTAAAGTTCTTGACAATTTCAAAACCAGCTTTCTTCGCATAAGTTTCTATCATCTTCATCGAATACTTCTGAGATACTTCGGTATGGATCGCTTCCCATGCATCAAAAGAGAAGTTTTCGTCTAAGGCCTCGATATATACTTCTTGATCTTTCGTAGAAATGATATGACTTTTTGTTTCTCCTGTTAAGGGATCATAAGTTGGGAAGTGGTCAAAATTATCAATGTTGAAATTACCTCCCAATTCTTCATTAATACGAGAAAGGAGGTTAAGATTAAAAGCCTTGGTTACGCCTTCTCTATCGTTATAAGCTGCTAATACTTTTTGAGGGCTCTTCATCAAATCAAACCCTATTAGTAACATATCGCCAGCCGATAGGTTCTCACCAACATGTGTCAAAAATTCAACACCAGCTTCTACATTAAAATTGCCAATATTAGAACCTAAGAAAAGGACTATTTCTTTCGTGTTATCATTTGCAGCCAAATCTTCAAGTGCCGAAAAATACTCCCCTACTATGGGTTCAACTTTCAAGGTGGGAAGCTCATCGCCAAGATTCTCTTTAAGTTGCTCTAATACATTTCCAGAAATATCGATTGGCGAATACGTAAAAGAAACGTCTTGGTCTAAGAAATGAGACAATAATACCTTTGTTTTAGTACCATCTCCCGCACCAAGCTCCACAAGTCTAAATGCCTCAGCATCACCTTGAAATGCTCTCAATATTTCGTCTTTTTGACGTACAAAAATCTCAAACTCAGCACGCGTAAGATAGTATTCGTCTAGATCCATGATTTTTTGGAAAAGCACATCCCCTTTTTCATCATAGAAATACCTTGAAGGTAAAGTCTTAGGTGACTCATCAAGGCCTAATTTTATATCCTTTGCAAAGGCATTCAACGCCTCTTTTGTCTCACTCATACTTTCTATAAAGTCTCCGCTAATCTTAAGCCTGTGAACTGCCAACGTAAATGTGGATGAAAAAAGTTTCGATAGGTAGGTCTAATATGATTTCTCATAGTAGCAAAAGAACCTCCCCTCAACACCATCTGGTTTACCATAAACTTACCATTGTACTCCCCAAGTGCTCCTTCTACTTTTTGATAGTAAGGGTATGGCATGTAGGCACTATTGGTCCACTCCCAAACATCACCAAAGAATTGATAATCTTTCCCTAAGCGTGGCATTGTTCTGAAACTTCTCTTATCAAGAAAATTGGCTTCTTCTGGCACATGGGGTTGATATTGCTTACAAGCGACTTCCCATTCAAATTCTGTAGGAAGTCTTTTACCCTTCCACTTTGCGAAAGCGTCTGCCTCGTAAAAATTTATATGTGTAATTGGCTCATCAGGGTTGACTTCTTCAAGACCGGCTAACGTATAGTGCATCCATTTTCCATCTTCCTTGAACCAATAAAAGGGTGCTTTGATAGACTCTTTCTTAGCCCATTCAAAGCCCTCCATCAACCAAAAGTTATGGTCTTCATACCCCCCTGATTCGATGAATTTGATAAATTCTCCCGCAGTTACGAGTCTATCCAGAATTTGATAGGCGTGAAGAAAAACCTTATGCTTTCCCTCCTCATTATCGAAGTGGAAATCAGTTCCATCATATCCTATATCGTATACACCTTCTTCTACCTTTAGATATTCTTCCTTCAGTATTGGCTTGGGTTGATCACCATTGAACGCCTTATATGCTGGAAATAGTGGATTGATCCCTAAAATGTGTTTGATATCGTATACCAAAAGTTCTTGATGCTGTTGCTCATGGTGTATCCCTATGGTTAGGACGTCCATTAACGCCATATCGATTTCCTGCTCCAAAAGGAAATGCTTCATGTGCTCATCTACATAATTGCGGTAGGCCATGATTTCATTTACCCAAGGCCTTGTTAAAGCACCTCTTTCTGACCTTACCCAGCGATCACCTTCAGTCTCATAATAACTATTGAAAAGGAAATGGTAGTCTTTGTCAAACACCTTGTAATCCTTCAAGTGATCTTTTAAAATGAAGTTTTCAAAAAACCATGTGGTATGAGCCAAATGCCATTTAGGAGGACTAACATCCACAACGGGCTGCACTACAAAATCTTCGGGTTGAAGCGGCTCGCACACCTCTTCTGTCATACGCCTAGTCTCAAGATACTGAGCTAGTAAATCTTGGTTGTTAATCACTGGAATCTGCTCCTTCAGCTTCATATTTCTGATTTAATGAAATTCAGCCGGAAAGGCAAAAATCACTTATTATGCTTAGATATATCTATGTCGGATGTGTTACAAGTTTGGGGACAAAAAAACCCGAAGAATCTCTCCGGGTTTATAATTCTTATTGAGCGTGCTACCCTATCTCAATTACTACATCATCGGTGAGCGGATGGCTCACACATGGGAGTACATAACCTTCATTGATTTCGGCCTCAGAAAGCCCTTCATCTTCATCCATTTTCACCTTGCCTGACAGACACTTTCCTCTACAAGCAGTACATAACCCACTTTGACAAGAGAATGGAAGGTCGACATCTTCATCCAAACCTTTCTCAAGGATTGTTTCACCCGGTTCAACCGTGTACTTATACTCGTCACCATCATAGATTACTGTTATTTCTCTGGCAACAATTTCTCCGCTATTGGCATTGTCTTCTTTGGCAGTATCAGCAGATGTTGATACAAAGCTCTCTTTTCTCACTTGACTGTCAGGAACCCCCAAAGCTGATAATGAGGCTAAGGTCAAATCCATCATAGGCGTTGGCCCACAAATAAAGAATTCTGCTTTATTGACATCCAAAGATTTCAGTACGATATCAATAATATCTTGGCTCAAATAACCTTCGTGAGATTCAATTTCGCTTGAAGTTGCTTCCAAAACATGTACAACATTAAAGCGATCATCTGCGCTCATTTTATTGATAGCATCATTAAAAATGATACTCTCCTTATTTCTATTGGCATAAACCAATGTAACCTTGGAATTAGGCTCTTGGTCAAGTGTCGATTTCGCAATAGAGATCAATGGTGTGATTCCACTACCTCCTCCGAACAGTACAATGTGTCTTTCGTTTGTGGTTGAAAACTCAGTGGTAAAGTTACCGTTGGGCTCCATCAACTTCACTGTATCTCCGGCTTTAACACTGTCGTTTAGGTAGTTAGACACAATACCTCCTTCAACTCTTTTTACTGCAACTGCTGGACTATCATCAACGAAAGGAGATGAACACAGGGAATAGGCTCGTCTTTCTTCTTTTCCATTCACATTGACAATCACGGTCAGAAACTGACCAGATTGGTATGAGACAGTGTTGCCCTCCGGTTGTTCGAAATGGATACTCACTGCATCGGCAGTTTCCTTGACCACTTCTTTAACTTTTAGGTTTAAATACCCTGATTTTACTTCAGAGACCTTATTTTCTTTCTTCTTAAATAAGCCGAATGCCATAGTCTAGTTTTCTATTCTTCTCTTCGATTACTCCTTGCTTAACCCAATTGGTACAGCTTAGGTTTAATTTTGCATTAGTTTTTTCGAGAAGCAAAAGTAAAGACTAAATCGCTAGAAACGAAGTGATCGTTAGAGCATTAGGCGCTTTAGGGGCTAGTAAACGCCATTGATTTTGTATCTTTGCCCTTTCTTAAAATTGAACCTGATTTAATGGAATTAAATAGCCTAACGGCCATCTCACCAGTAGACGGCAGATACCGCAGAGTTACCTCATCCCTAGGAGCTTATTTTTCAGAATTTGCCCTCATCAAATACCGTGTAGAGGTTGAGATAGAATATTTTATTGCACTCTGTGAAATGCCTCTCCCACAACTCGAAAATGTGGACCCCAAGGTATTCGAGTCCTTACGAGCTATCTACAGCGACTTTTCTGAAGCTGATGCTACCTCCATTAAGGAGATAGAGAAAACGACTAATCATGATGTAAAGGCCGTTGAATATTTCATCAAAGAAAAGTTTGATCAATTAGGTCTTTCTGACTTTAAAGAATTTATCCATTTCGGGTTAACCTCTCAAGATATCAATAACACATCGGTTCCGTTGACTATCAAAAGGGGTTTGCACGAAGTGATCGAGCCGGCTTTGTTGGAAGTTAATGATCTTATTAAAAGTATGGCTGCTACTTGGGCTTCAATACCAATGCTTGCCAAAACACACGGTCAACCAGCCTCTCCGACCAGACTGGGGAAAGAAATGGAGGTCTTTAGTGCTAGAATCGATGAGCAGCTTGTTCAATTAGGTGACATTCCTTTTGCAGCCAAGTTTGGTGGTGCCACAGGTAACTTTAACGCTCACCATGTGGCTTATCCGGATACAGATTGGGTTGAGTTTGGCAATCACTTCGTTGGTGAATATTTAGGTTTGAAAAGAAGTCACCCAACAACTCAGATAGAACATTATGATCACCTAGCTGCCTTATTTGATGCACTCAAGAGGATCAATACTATACTGATCGACTTTTCTCGTGACATCTGGCAGTATGTTTCGATGAATTACTTCAAACAAAAAATCAAGGCAGGTGAAATAGGGTCTTCAGCAATGCCGCATAAAGTCAATCCAATTGATTTTGAGAATGCCGAAGGAAACTTGGGTATTGCTAACGCCATTTTTGAACACCTCTCTGCCAAGCTTCCTATTTCAAGGTTACAGCGTGACTTAACAGATTCGACTGTACTCAGGAATGTTGGCGTACCACTGGGCCATAGCTTAATCGCCCTAAAATCATTGGTAAAAGGCATTAATAAGTTAGAACTCAATCAGGCAGCTATTAATGCTGACCTTGATGATAACTGGGCAGTAGTTGCTGAAGCTATTCAGACCATCTTAAGAAGGGAGGGCTACCCAAAACCATACGAGGCATTGAAAGGCTTAACCCGAAAGAATACTAAGGTGACCGAAGCCACCATTAAGGAGTTTATAGAAACTTTAGATGTTTCTGAGGACATCAAAAAAGAACTCAGAGTCATTAGCCCATTCAATTACACTGGGCAATAAAAAAAGCCCTTCCGAACGTGTCGGAAGGGCTTTTTCATAATACAATACAAGTATTATTTCCCTTGAATTCTCTCCACCATGGCATCAGACTTAGGATCGTACTCTAGTAAGGGATTATAAAGGATTTTACCTTCTTTAAAATCATATAGCGTTAATGTTCTCAACTCATAATAGGCATCCCAGTATTGTCTTAACGCATCGATATAATTTCTAATCGCTGAATCCTTGGTATCTCTTGCATTGTTCAACTCAAGAATTCCGACCTTACCGGCCAAGTAACGTCCGTTAGTTACTTCGAAACCTCTTTGAGCGATCTCTTGTCGTTTTGTCGCAATTTGAATTTGACTCAAAATTTGATCAAAGTTTCGTACAGCGTTCGCGATTGTCTGCTCAAAAGTCACTTGCTGCTGCTGGATATCAAACTCTGTCAAGTTTTGTCGCTCCCTTGCTTGATTCATCCTAGCCTTGTTTCGACCGCCATCTAAAATAGGTAAGAAGAAATTCAAACTTACTCTCGACCCTGCTGCCACATTGTTTGCATCGTAAATCCCTCTTAGGTTGTTTGTCTGGGCACTGACATAACCGTAACTCGCGTTTAAAGATGCACTAAATCGAGCGGCTCTTGCCTCCGCAATTCCCCTCTCTGCTTCTAGTCTTCTAACCTTAAAGTCTAGATATTCCTCTCTATTCTCCTTAGCGTAGCTTAGTGCCTCTTCGTAATCAATATTAAATTCGGGTGCATCAGCTGGCGGTACTAATTCAATTTGAACATCATCAGTAAGCCCAATAAAATTCCTTAAATCAAGTGTATTCGATTGTACATCTAATACAGCCTGAGCAGCATTGCTTTGAGCTGTAATCAAATTCAGTTCAGCATTTAAAACCTCATCCTCAGTGGTAGTTCCAATGTTGTATCTACCCTGCTGAATTTTATTAATCGTATCAGCCGCTGCCTCATTCTGCACCTCAATCTCTAGGTTTTTCTGCACTATTAACAACTGAAAAAATAATCTTGCTGCGGTCCTAGATGCACTTTCAATATCTTGAACATAAGCTCTTTTAGACCTCTCATATTCCAATGGTTCAATCTGTCTATTCCATTTAAACTGATTTACAGCAAAAAGCGGTTGTGAAATCGATATCCCAACAGGATCACCTTGAAACAAAGTCTGTTCTGAACCTTCGGTATAGTTATCGAATCTGTTAACGTTTGTTTCAAACGATACGGTTGTATTTGTCCAAGGCAATACTTGTTGTAGACCTAAACTCAAATCAGAGTTATTCTGATTTACAGTTCTAAAGATCACAGTACCATCAGGCTGATTAATTGGAATGGCTCTGTCTTGGTAACTAGGTACCGTACCTCTCAGCAGCAGCTGAGGCTGAAGGCTCGCTCGAAACACCCTATAATTCCAATAATTAACATTCCTTTGTGTCTCTGCTCTTTTTGCGGAAACGGAATTAGCTTTCGCCAGCTCAATTACTTCACCAAGTGTTAATACTCTTTTTCCTTGAGCAATTGATATTTGAGATAGGCAAAAGATTGCCAGGAATAAAAAAATGACCTTTTTCATATGAGTTTGATTATTCGTGTCTTAATGATGTAATAGGATCTTGCTCTGCGGCCCGTTTTGCCGGTGTTATCCCAAAGACGAGTCCAACAGTGGCAGCTACACCAAATGATATTAGTATTGAAGAAAAGCTTATTTCCGTAGGAAAGTCTGCTAAACTCGATACACCAAAGGCCAAGCCAACGCCTAGTAAGACCCCAACAATACCACCGCTTACGGAGATTACCACAGCTTCAAAAAGAAACTGCATAATAATATCGGTCTTTTTAGCACCAATCGATAATCTAAGACCAATCTCCTTAATGCGTTCCATGACAGATGCTAGCATAATATTCATAATTCCAATACCACCAACGAGTAGGGATATCGCAGCAATTGCGGCCAGAACAATATTAAATATGTTCTGTGTCCTTTGCTGTTGCTTTAGCAAGAGTTCCGGAATAGAGATTTCATAATCCACCACTCCGTAATGTCTTCGTTCCAGCATTCTGGCCATTACATCAGCCGTTGTATTCAGTTTTGATGACTCATCTACCTGAACAACCAATCGGTCAATTTGGTGATAGTTGGTTGGCTTATCATCCGAATCATCTGAAGTAATGGTAGTTATTGAAAACCCGCCTCTACCACCAAATCTCATGCTAGTTCCAAAATTTTTCTTCAACCCCGAGCCTGTCACTAAATCCCTGTTAATATACCTTACCAAGACTGTTTGAATAGGTGTATACACATCCATGTTGTAATCCCTAATCCCAAGGTTTGTTATGGCCTGCTCTGAGATATATCTTCCTTTTAACACGCCAATTACTTCGAGCCACTGATTCCCAACTTTGATCTTCTTACCAATAGGATTTTCTCTCGGGAAAAACTTCTGTTGTATACCTTTACCAATAATACAAACTGGAGTTCCCTTCTCAAGCTGAATCTCGGAGAACATTTTACCTTCCTGAAGTTCGAAATTTGCTACTTCGAAGTAGCTAGGCTCTACACCAACCAATTTGGCTGACTTTCTGATGCCGTTCTTGATGATGTAAGTTTCAATCAATATCTCCGGGCTTAATTTTTTAATACCAGGGATACTCTCTCGAATACTCTCAACATCCAATAGCTTTAGACCAGGAGAGAAATTTGTTCCCTCTTCATCATCTTCTCCAATTTTTTGCTCGACCTGCTCAACTATAGGCTGAACAATAATATTGTTCACACCCACTAGCTCTATCTGTTCCAAGATTTCCGATTGCGCACCATTTCCAATCGCGAGCATTGCAATTACGGCCGCCACTCCGAAAATGATACCTAATGCTGTCAAGAGTGACCTTACCTTATTGGCAATCACAGCCTCCATAGCAATGTAGAAATTGGATAATAAACTTTTCTTGTTCATGTTTTCAGATCAAGTATTAGTTATTTGGCTGACTACCTGAAGTAGCTGGTCTACCACCTCTTTGTCCACCGCCTCTTTGTCCACCGTTGCCACCAAAACGCTTCATCATTTCAGTCGCTTGCGTTGCATCCATGCCTCTATCCTTAAATCTTTGGATCACATCTGGAGTCATTTGACTACCGTCAGGCATTAACCACTCTGAATCGTTACTCAATAATTGCTCAGGAGCCGATTGATATTTTTGCATTCTAGTTCCATTTAACTCAGGAATGAGTTTTGGCTCTTTCCCATCAATGCTTTCAGGCAGAGATAAATAAACCATATCTCCTGCTTCGACACCCATTTCAATGACTGCCGCGTTGCTGTTGGTCATGCCCACCTTAACTTCCTGTAGCAAACCACCTTTTTTCACTACGTAATTAATAGAGTCATTATACACTTGTAGGCATTCAAGTGGTAAAAACACTACGTCATCGAGCTTTTCAGTGATTATAACATTACTTGTTGTCATAGCCGGTCTTAAGTCAGAATCAACTTGATTCAATCGCACAATTACCTCAAACACTTTCGCATCAGAATTTGGGTTTTGTTGACCTACTCTAGCTACTCTCATTACCTTTCCGGTCAACTCTTTCTCAGGGAATGCATCTAAACCCATTAGCACAGGCTGTCCTGGCTGAACTTTTCTAATGTCTACTTCATTAATATATGTAGTAGAAATCATACTTGACAAATCTGGTAACTCTGCTACGTTAGGAGAATAAGGACTTACTGAAGAACCTTCTACAATTCTCTCTCCGCCAAAACCACCTTTGGTATAAATAACCATTCCAGACTGCGGTGCCAATATTGTGAATTCAGCGATTAAGTCCCTCATCGTATTATAGCGGTCTCTAACACGTTTCAAGTCGGAGTTTGCTTCAATCATCTTAGATTTAGCCTGAGACTTTTTCAACTCGTAGTTTTCTATGGCCCGAGACTTATCTCTTAAAAGCTTTTCTAGTTCATTTTTATACTTTTCTATGGTTGCTGGCGGCTCATACTGAGACTGCTCTAACTGAAGTTTCTTCTCTTCAATATTGTAATCTAGGTTTACAAGTTTATCCCTTTCAGCACTTAAAGTAAGTGCAGTATCAATTTTAGAACTATTAAACTCAGCGACTTCAGCATCTAATCTATCCTTCTCAGCATTAATCTTGTCATTTAATTCTCCTGGATCTAGCTGTGCTACGAACTCTCCAGCACTCACTTGAGTACCTTCATCAACGAGCCTTTGAACAGTCATGGTACGAATACCAAAATCTCTAGCGGACGCTGGTCCTATAATCTTGGTTGACCTCTCAGCAGACAATTCGCCTGTTGTGGTTACCTCTACAGTAAACTCCCCTCTCTCTGCTTCAACAAATAGTGCTGTTGCGTCAACTGCCGCGGCAGGGTTGAAAACCTTTACAGCAGCAACTATTACGACTACTATGATGATTCCAGATATGATTAACTTGTTTCTCATGATTGTTTGATTAAACTCTTTTCTTTAAATGCTTGGCAAAATTATACTTAATAAAACTCTGTTCCTCTCCGTCTAAAAAAGTTTGACACCTCTGAAATAATGTAAAACTACTCCCGTAGTTGTAAACTCCTCTAATCCAGTCTCTAAACCCTCACCTTTCATAAATGTTTAGGCAGGTTTGCGAAAAACCATACTTAATTAGATGTTTTGAAAGGCCCTAGCGTTTAATCCGACTTCTCGAATTATAAGAACGGCAAATAGACTAGACTACGAGATCAATCATAATTTGGATGGTCAGACATACTTAGCAATGGATTTTTATCTTTGTCGAAAAATAATTCATGAAAAAGCTGATCAGCTTCATGTTAAGGAATGTGCCAAGGAAGTATTTGCAATACTTTAGCCATTATGGCTTACGGTTTATCAGTCTTTTCATGCGCGGTAACAATGTTGAGTGTCCTATTTGTGAAATCTCTTATAGAAAGTTCTTACCCTATGGAAGGCTAAACCCAAGACCCAACGCGCTTTGTCCAGACTCTCTTTCCTTAGAAAGGCATCGCTTAATGTGGCTATACCTAAAAGAGAAAACTAACTTCTTCACAAATGATCTGAAGCTTCTTCATATAGCACCAGAGCTATGCTTTATAAAAAAGTTTAAGTCTATGCCAAACATTGAATACACATCTGCAGACCTTGAGTCCCCATTGGCAGATGTGAAAATGGATGTGCATGAAATTCCATTTGATGACAATACATTTGATGTTGTTTTCTGCAACCACGTAATGGAACATGTAGATGATGACATTAAGGCAATGAATGAAATTCATAGGGTATTAAGACCAGGAGGCTGGGCTATAATACAATCTCCACAAGACTACAGCCGAGCTACTACCCTAGAGGACCCTACCATTACAGACCCCAAAGAACGGGAACGTGTTTATTGGCAAGATGATCATGTTAGGCTATTTGGCCTCGACTATGGACAACGATTGGAAAAAGCAGGTTTCAATGTGACGGAAGACCGTTACGTAATGGAGCTTCCAACAGCAGTAGTGACTCGGTATGCACTGCCTGCCAATGAGATTATTTACTTCTGTGCGAAAGGCTGATTTCCTCTTGGTCTAAGTTTTTCTGAAATCATTCCCATACCGTAAGCGACCAGCTGTGTGAAAGAGGTAAGAATGCTCAATAAGGAAACGCTAACATTACGTGTTTTAATAAGTGCATGAATCAGTACAAGAGTAAAGAAGAGCGATAGTATACCACTACCTAACTGAAACAAACCCCAGCTCCATAATAAAGTACTCAACCAGGACATCAAACCAACAGTAAACGCAGCAGGTAACAAATGAATTAGTTTCAGTTCTCCCGGAAAATAGCGATTCACATTGATACGTGCTCTACCGAAAAAGTGGAGTTGTTTATAAAATTGCTTGAGACTAGTTCTTCTCTTATGGTAGACAAAAGCATCTTCAATCAATGCTGTAGTAAAGCCTTGGTTAATGATCCGAATACTGAATTCGATATCTTCACCCATTCTTGTAAGGTTATACCCTTTTGTAGACTCAAAAACTTCTTTTGAAATACCCATATTAAAGCTCCTGGGATGGAAAGTACCTACATGGTTTTTATTTCCTCGAATACCTCCAGTAGTAAACGGAGAGGTCATTGAATAACTAATGGCCTTTTGAAGAACTGTAAATGAAGGATGGGCTGCATCAGGTCCTCCAAAAGCATCTACCTGATGACTGGATAAATACTTTTCGACTGTTTCAAAATAAGTAGGAGGTATCAAGCAATCCGAATCAAAAACTACAAAGTAGTTTCCTTTTGCTCTTTCAAAACCAAAATTTCTAGTGAACCCTTGTCCTGAATTTTCTTTGAAATAATAATGCAGATCTAAAGACTCCGCAAACTGCGTTAAAGTAGATTCGCAAGTTTTGGAAGAACCATCCTCAATGATAAGCACTTCAAAATTCTTATAAGTTTGTTTTGAAAGCGTATTGAGTAGTTCATTAACCTCTTCAGGCCGATTATAAACTGGTATTACAACGGAATAGAAATTCATTGATCTAATCCAATGCTATCATCAAAAATATAGTCGTTCCTTTTGTGAGAGTTCATTACCATCATCTCTCCAACAAAACCAGCTAAAAACAATTGTACACCAATTACAATCGCTGTAATCGCCAGAAAGAATAACGGCTGTTCTACTATATCCCTGTAGTCGCTTGTCTTAAGTATATAGATGGCTCTAACCTTCTCCCAAGTAATACCCAAAACGAATACAAAGCCAAGTACAAATGAAAGCGTACCCAAAGTACCGAAGAAGTGCATGGGACGTTTTTTGTATCTTGAAACAAAGGAAATTGAAAGTAAATCTAAGAAGCCATAGATAAATCGTTCAAGACCGAATTTTGTCTCTCCGTATTTTCTAGCCCTATGCTCAACGACTTTTTCAGCTATTTTGGTAAAACCATTGCGTTTAGCGATAACCGGTATATAACGGTGCATTTCACCATATATGTCCAGCGTCTTCACGAGCTTTTTATCATAAGCTTTCAGGCCGCAATTAAAATCATGTAACCTAATACCGGAAAGTATTCTGGTTACACCGTTAAAAAGCTTTGACGGAATAGTTTTGGTAATTGGATCAAAACGCTTCTTTTTCCAACCTGACACAAGATGATTTCCCGCCTTTACCATATTGTATAGCTCAGGTATTTCGTCAGGGCTATCTTGCAAATCAGCATCCATTGTAATGACCACCTCTCCCACTGCATGTTTAAACCCAACGTTTAGCGCAGCCGATTTACCATAGTTCCTATTGAATCTAACAGCCTTAATCGGGTGCTCCTTAGAGAGTTCTTCAATAACGGTCCAAGAGGCATCAGTGCTACCATCATCAATCATCAATACTTCATAAAGAAAGCCATGCGCTTTCATCACACGGCTTATCCAATCTATGAGTTCTGGTAGTGATTCCTCTTCGTTAAAAAGCGGTATTACTATAGATATTTGTATCAATTTCTAAAAATCTTCAGCTTCATTTTTATTTACTGCAGAGACAATAGATCCCCAAATCAATGCACCTAAAAGTGCAAAAACTATCCCCAAAACCAATCCAATTTCTGGGTTTGAAGCGCCAGTAGAAAAACTCGACATCTGCTCAATTTGCTCTTCCGACATTCCTTGGTCTCTCCAACTATCTTCAACAGACTGTTGAATTCGAGCAATTACTGAATCATCAATGAATTTCACATAAACATAATTGATCACTTGTCGGATTACCCCGGCAATGAGAGCCACCATCATACTGATTCTGAAACCTTCCCCGAAGGTCATGTAACCACCGTTCTCTGTCTTAAACTCTTTGGTAGCTAAGACATACATTGCTACTGCAAGGACAATGCTGACAACAGGTAGCCATGCAACTTGAATTTCAAGAAGTAGTGGAACTAGGTTTACAATTGTCGCTAAGAGACCATAAATTAATCCCCATTTTTTGGCCACTTGGCCTGTAGTTATTTGTTCTTCCATGTTATTCTAATAAAGGTTGACAATCTGAAAAATACTTATTTTCTGCAAGTTTACCTACTTATCTGTTTACGTACATCCTTTTTACTTGAATGCACAATAGTAATGATTAACGATTAATTTTGGGCTTGGCGAGTTCTCAAGACAATTGAGAAAATCGGTGCTAGAAAAATCCCAACAATCAATTTCTTCAAAAATGAGTCGAAAATGAGACTCGATTTAGTGATTTCATCAAGCGCGGCAAGTTGTTGATTGAAAAAGGCCTCAGGATCTGTATCCACACCCATAAGAATCATATCTTTTCTTAGTTCCATGTCTGATTTAGCCGTTTCTATAAAAACAGTTAGAAAATCAGGTTCAACCCATTCAATAAAAATGAGATAGAAAACAGCAAAAACGAAAGCTATGGTGGTGTAGCATATAAAACCCAAGCTCATTCCATGATAAAATCTCAATTCACCACTGTTGTAATTCGACCTGAAGTCCTTAATTGCGAGAAATGAAAACAGACCTACTATCAATATGTCTATCATAAAAGAGATAAGATTTCGCCATGGCTGCTGACCTAGATAGAAAAAGACCAGAAAAGCAACAATTGCCATTAGCCCTCCAGCCAAACCATATCGGAATGAAAGCTTGGGGATTGCAGGATTAATTTTCATGCTTGTTGAGCCTTAGCTCTCCTTTATTTACTATACCGATAACGCTTCCTTTTAACTTCTCATTGAACAATGGAGAAGCCACAGATTTAGATTTATTTGTTTTGGAATTAAATGTCCAATCTTTTCTAGGGCTAAACAGCGTTAAACATGCTTCAGCACCTTCTTCTATTTTAGGAATATCTAAGCCCAATATCTTTCTTGGCGTTACGGTAAACCGTTCAATTATATCACCAAGCTTATCGCCAAGTGTTGCGTTGACGATGCTATAAAAAGTTTGTTGATTGACTGAACCGAAATCAGCTAAGTCAAACTCTAGTTTTTTACTCTCTTCATCATGAGGGTTATGATCACTCACGAGTGCGTCAACCGTGCCATCTAAAACACCTTGAATTAATGCCAACCTGTCTTCTTCTAAACGGTAAGGTGGGTTAACCTTGAGGTTTGTATTGTAATCTTCCAAATCCTGATCCGTATACTTTAAATAGTTTACACCTACATCACAGGTCACATTAAGTCCGTTTGCCTTAGCTTCGCGAATTAACGCTACACTTTCCTTTGTCGATATCAGACTAAAATGAATCTTTCCCCCTGCGTATTCAAGTAGTTTTAAATCTCTTTGAATCATTATCGATTCTGACAGGGTGGGCATTCCCTTCAGCCCAAGCATTGTACTCATCTGCCCTTCATGCATATGGGCAAAAGCTGTTAAGTGATGATCTTCAGGTCTATTGATCAAAAGCCCACCAAACTTTTGCAGGTATTGCAATGCCTTTAGCAAAATATCTGTATGCCAAATGGTTCTAAGTCCATCAGAAAACGCAATGGCTCCGGCATGATGTAGATCTATCATTTCAGTGAGCTCCTTACCTTCGCAGTCAATAGTCACAGCAGCTATGGGATGCAGCGTTATTGGTGATACGCTGTTATGCTTTTGGTAATAAGACACACCATTCTTTGTTGAAATGACTGGGTTTGTATTGGGAAGTAATGCCACATCAGTAAAACCACCAGCGAAGGCACTTAAAGTTCCACTGTCAACATCTTCTTTGTGCTCAAACCCTGGGTCATTAAAATGAGCACGCATGTCAAACCAGCCAATACTTAGTTTTAAGTCTTCTCCAGAAATCACCTGACCATCAAAATCAATATGGTCATCGATCTTTTTGATCTTGCCTTTTGAGATTAATAAGTCCTTAGTCGTTTTATGAAGAGGAGAATCAGGGTGCAGAATTTCAGCAGCACGAATCAAAAATTCCATGCTACAAATATCGGATTAATATTATTTCCACAAAAAGAAAAAATAAGGCTGCCATTAAAGCATACTTCCAAAGGGGAACGCCATCTATACCTGACCGAATTTCTTCACCAACTGATTGCGACCTACTGCCATTCAAAAGGATAACATTCGGTGCACTTTCCAGTTCTGCTAGGTCATCGAATGCTACAGGATGAACATTGGATTCCTCTTTAGGCACATTAAAGGCAAGCGTGCCAACTACATTATCCTTAAGTAATAAATCGTAATGTCCTGCCGAAATTTGGTCTTTAGGGATTTCCATGATTAAAAGGTTTTCTTCTTGTCTTTGATCAGGGATTAACTGTACATCTCCTCTTCTCAATTCATAAATGTCATTGCGATTCTGGCCAGTGATAGGATAGACAATAGTCTCTTCATCGGTACTATAATACAAGTTGGATAGATTAGCCTTGCTACCCAATGCTAGTTTGTACATCACAGGTACAAAAAGTGCGTGATTAGGAAATGTAGTGAGGTTCTCGTCAAAGCTACTTGCAAAGAAGAAAAGGCTACCATTAGATAGTACTTTGGAAAGAAATGATCTTCCGTTCTTAAACTCTAAATAAGATAGTTCTTCATTTATAAGACGAAATAAAACACGAGCATTGGGCATTTCAAGGTTTTGAGCATTCTCAACAAAAACTCCTTCGAAAAATGGATTCTCGTAGTTCGGAACATCTAGTTCTATGCGTTCTTGTGTATCTCCGAGTACATTAAGTCCAAGTCGGTTAAGTTCACTGATGGTTGATTGGCTTGATGGTATTACCAATATGGCCTTACCACCCTCAGTCAGTTCTGAGATAGCGTTAGTCAATTGATTGGAGTAAGTAGACAATTGATTAATTATAACGAAATCTGCCGAAGCAATTTTTTGGTTATCTAGTGCATTAACACTCATACGCTCGAACTGAAACAGTTCATTTTCTTCAAAAAGAGAAGATACAAAAGATGGTGTATTTGACTGATATATCTCTAACACTCGAATTCTATCCAGTTGATTAATCGAGAGATAATATTCATTATCGAAATTTAAACCTGGCTCGTCTATAGAAATCCTTATTTGATCAATACCTTGATTGGCAATTGGAATCTCAAAATCATAGTTAGCCGTCATGCTTTCGCCAAAAGTGAGCTGATTTGTTCCTGAAAGGCGATCATCAATATACAGTTTCAGGTT
This sequence comes from uncultured Roseivirgaceae bacterium, assembly GCA_964352205.1. Lineage (GTDB taxonomy): Bacteria > Bacteroidota > Bacteroidia > Cytophagales > Cyclobacteriaceae > Roseivirga. Next base: position 1,025 of record CAYGQO010000004.1, on the reverse strand, counting down.
AACCTGATCTATACTTATATCATTTCTCTTTAAACTGACCCTTAACAAATTGGTGACGCTACCCGACAGGAATGTATTTTGAAGAAACACCGTGTCTATATATACATTCTCATATTCTGAGCCCGTTACAGGTACTAGAAAATAGTTATTGAGTGTATCTCCTTGCAACAAATTAAGGCCTTCTACATTCTGAAAATCAGAGACGAGATAAACGTCTCCTTTGATATTTTGCCCCTTTTTCCTATTCAGTATTTCCTCAAAGCTTCTATCAACTCCTAATTGTCTAATCTCAGTTAAATTATCTGTTAAAGACGCTTTTGTAAATTCTGTAGCAATTGAGTTTGCATAAGCATTCTCTATAAACCTGAAAATAGTACCGTCAGGGTAAGAATTAACCAGCTCTTGTGTTACGTTGTAGGCTTGGTCAAAGGCTGTTTGTTCACCTTCATCCTTCACAGATAGGCTCAAAGAATTATCTAAATAGATGAGCACCTCATTTTGTAAGCTGAGGTTATTCTTTTGATCCTTATAGACTGGCCGTGCAAAGGTTAATACCAAGAGCGTCACTCCTAGAATTCGACACGCCAAAATGAGTAACTCAACTGGTTTCCTCTTGGCCGAACTATCCTCTTTGACACGCTTTAAGAGTGAGGTATTTGAAAACTCAATACGCTTCACTCTTCTGAGATTAAACAGATGAATGATAATTGGGATAGATATCGCAAAGAGTGCCCAAAGAACAATTGGGTTAAGAAAACTAATTACTGCGAGCATGTTAGACTTGAAAGACTTTGAGTTTTAACTCTAAAAACATAACTACGTAATTTTACTCAGTTTATGTTCAAGAACATGCGAAAATTCTTCGAATGGGTGCTCTTTCACAAATTATGCATCCTAAACTCGAACTGAAAGGTTGATAAGTTTAAACTCATTATAGACTTCTTTGCGCCTGATGTTTTGTAATATTATCGTATAAAAAAAGCCCTTTACTGTATCAGCAAAGGGCTTTGATAAAAATCTGGCAA